>JAFYBN010000107.1 GCA_017540175.1 Clostridia bacterium
GCACGAGCAGTTCGTAAAACGGCACCTTCTCATTCAGAGCGCTGTACATCCGGAGATACCGCTCGTTGAAGGCGGCGTCCCGGAAGATCGCGGCGCGCCGGTTCGATTCCGTCTGAAACCTTCCGATGTATTTCGATTCGCCGAACATGTCGGAATTCAGCTCGAGAAGGGAAGAGTTGAAGACCACGGATTCAAAGATCCAGTGACAGCCGTCCACCGGCTTCATGGAATGCAGGATCCCGCCGGGGATGAATACGGCGTCGCCCGCTTCCATCGGAAAGCTCTCCCCGTTCAGGGTGCATTCGATCCGCCCGGTTTCGATGTAGCAGATCTCCCATTCGTCGTGCCAGTGCGTTTCAACCGTCGCGTGATGCCCGCGCTCCCTCCCCATCCACGGCTCGTAGGGTACGACGGGAACGGACGGGGTACCGTGCTCCTTTTTTTCTCTCAGCGTGATCATGGCGATCCTCCTCCGGACGTCTTTGAAAAATTTTATCACATCCCGGAGGAAATGTCAAGATAGTGCAATCATTCGTTCCGATTCTGCAAGACAGAGAAACGCGGAAGAGGATATAATGAGAATGGAATTCAAGTCAATCATCAGAGGTGTCGAAATGACCGGAAGAAAATGCAAGAATCTGAACAAAAGCATATCCCTGCTTCTCGCCCTTCTCCTACTGTTCGTCTCCTGCGGATCGAAGACGGAGAACGCCGCGCAGTCCGGGCCGGAACCGGCGCAGTCCGCCGCGACCGAACCGAACGCAGGAGCGGAGCCCGCGCCGGAGTCGGAACCGGAGGCGCCCGAGGCGCCCGCACCCGCCGAAACGGAACCGGAGCAGGGAATGGAAGAAACCCATGAAGAGCCGAAAAATGGGGAAGAGGCCCCGGAGCAGCCGAAAGAGGAGGAAGAAACCGTGGAAAACGAAGACTGGAAGAAGCTCTATGAAGCCGAGGACGCAAAACTCACGTCAAACGATGTGCTGACGAGCGGCGCGAACGGCACGAGCGGCAAAAAATACGTCGGAAAGTTCGAGTCGTCCTCCAGCAAGGCGGAATTCACCGTCACGGTCCCGGAAGAGGGACTGTATGAGCTTTATATCGCCTCGATCGGCATCTGGGGCGAGAAAGTGGCCAAGCTCTCCGTCAACGGCAAGGAGCAGGGGGAGTTCACCGTCAAAAACGGCAGCACGCCCTCCGAGGTCGAGATGCAGGTTTACCTGAACGCGGGGGAGAACACCGTGACGGTGCTGCCCTCGTGGACGTGGTTCGGTCTCGATTACATCCGCCTTGACAAGCCGTCCGAGGACCGTCTTGCCGCGGCGCTGGCGTTTGACCGGGAGCTTTCGAATCCGAACGCCGGGGACAGCGCGAAAAAGCTCTGGGCGTTCCTCACGGAGAATTACGGAAACCATGTGCTCGTCGGCCAGGTCTCCGACCGGCTGAGCGATCCGGAAATGCCCGCGATCAAAAAGGCGACGGGAACGTATCCCGCCATTATGGGATTTGATTTCATGGACTACACGCCCTCCCGCCGTGCGCACGGCACGAACCCCGACGCGGTGGATCAGGCGCTCACGTGGGTGAAGAAGCATAAGGGGCTTGTCACCTTCCACTGGCACTGGAACGTCCCGGAGCCCTACCTCATCGATCAGGGACAGGGAAAGCTCGAGAGCGGTCAGGACTGGTGGAGCGGCTTCTATCAGACGGCGGTGGACGCGAAGAAATTCGATCTCAAAAAGATCATGAACGGCGAGGACCAGGAAGGCTACGATCTTTTGATGCGGGACATCGACGCCATCGCCGAACAGCTTCTGCGGCTGAAGGACAAGGGGATCCCCGTTCTGTGGCGGCCTCTGCACGAGGCGTCCGGGAAATGGTTCTGGTGGGGCGCCTACGGACCGGAGGCTTACAAAAAGCTCTATGTGACCCTGTACGACCGCCTGACAAACGTGCACGGACTCGACAATCTGATCTGGGTCTGGAACTGCGACGGCGCGGACTGGTTCCCGGGCGCGGAATATGTGGATATCGTGAGCTGCGACGTTGCCGGGACCGCGGATTACGGCTCGCTGCAGGGACGGTACTACGAAAAGGTCGAGGAGATGAAGCAGATCGGCGTGATGAAGCTGATCGCCATCTCCGAGACGGGATGGGTGCCGGATATCGACAACATCGCGCGGGAACAGGCGTGGTGGAGCTACATCGTCACCTGGCGCGGCATGGATACGGTGTCGAAGACCTCCGACGAACAGCTCAAAAAGATGTATTCCGACGAGCGGGTGCTGACGGTCAAGGACGTGGCGGGACTCAACTGACAAAGGGGGATTTTGTATGAAGCGAATCAACCGGAACCGGAGCCGGACCTTCACGCCCGGCACCGTCCCGATGAAGCGCGGCGAGAGCAGACCGGTCGATCTGCCCCATGATTTCATGATCGAATCGAAGCGCGATCCGGCGAATCTCACCCGCCGCGACGGCGCGTACTACCCCGGCGGGATCGGTTGGTACGCAAAGAAATTCACGGCTCCGGAGGAGTGGCGGGACAAGAACGTCTATGTCGAATTCGAGGGCGTGTACATGAACGCCGAGGTGACGCTGAACGGCAACATGCTCGGGCGGCAGAACTACGGTTATACGACGTTTCAACTGTGCCTCGATCCTTATCTCAAATACGGTGAGGAGAACGAGCTCGAGGTCTTTGTCGACAACTCCGCCGTGCCGAACAGCCGCTGGTATTCCGGCTCGGGTATCTATCGCCCGGTCTGGCTGTGCGTCGCGGAGAAAACGCATATCGATTTCGGCGGCGTGTATGTCAAAACGCTGACGGCGGATGAGAAAGAAGCCGTGCTCAAGGTCGAAGTGAATTTCACCTCCGGCAACTCCGCGGACGTTGAAGTGAAGCATACCGTCTTCGACCTCACGGATGAAAAAGAAATCCCGTTCACCAGGGACGGAGACCGGATCACCGTTCGGGATCCGAAGCTCTGGGACATCGACGCGCCGCATCTCTACCGGCTGACGACCGTGCTGCGGCAGAACGGAGAAGAAGTCGATTCCGTCGATACGGTGTTCGGCATCCGCACGGTTTCGCTCTCCCCGGAGAAGGGGTTCGTCCTCAACGGGAAGCCCGTCAAGCTGAAAGGCGGGTGCATCCATCACGACAACGGCCTCCTCGGCGCACAGTCCTATCCCCGGAGCGAGGAGCGCAAGGTCGAGCTCATGAAGCGGTGCGGATACAACGCGGTCAGAACGGCGCACAATCCCCACGCCCCCGCCTTCCTCGACGCCTGCGACCGGCTCGGCATGATCGTTCTGGACGAGGCCTTCGACCAGTGGCGGATCGCAAAGACCCAGTACGATTATCACCGGGTGTTCGACACGGATTACGAGCGGGACATGAGCGCAATGATCCTTCGCGACCGGAACCACCCTTCCGTCGCGTTCTGGAGCATCGGCAACGAGATCCCGGAGCAGTGGGGCGGCTCCTCGGCTCCCGAGACCGCAAAGAAGCTCTGTGCCATCGTCCATCGGTACGACGACCGCCCGATCACCATGGGACTCTACCCGACTACCCTCGACAAGACAAAGAACGACGACGATTTTCCCGAACAGACGGCGGGCGTGTACACCGTCATCCGGAACCTCGATTTCGTGGGATATAATTACTACTATGACAAATACGCGAATATCCACGAAAAGCATCCCGAACGCGTCATCATGAGCACCGAGACCTTCCCGAAGGAGATTTACAAGTCCTGGCAGGCGGTGCTTGACAATGATTTCGTCATCGGAGACTTTGTCTGGACGGCGATCGACTATCTCGGCGAGGTCGCCCTCGGGTGCTCCTGGTACAAGGACAACAGCGGACGACGCCATCCGGAATGGCATATGACCGACTATCCGTGGCACACCGCCAACTGCGGCGACATCGACGTCTGCGGGTTCAAGCGTCCCCAATCCTATTACCGCGACATCCTGTGGGGCGTTTGTGACAAGCCGAAGCTGTTTGTGAGACGGCAGAGCGCGGATTCTCCGGAGGCGGAGTCCGTCTCCCTCTGGGGCTGGCACGACAGCGTTGACAGGTGGGATTTCGACGTGCCGGAAGGCTCCCCGATGATCGTGGACGTGTATTCTCCCGCGGTTGAGGTCTCCCTCCGGCTGAACGGCGAGCTGATCGGGACGAACAGCCTGAGTGAAAACCAAACCTCCTTTGTCGTCCCCTATCGGAAAGGAACGCTGAGGATCGAGGATTCGAACGGAAATGCGGACGAAGTGAAAACGGCGGGCAAGCCTGTTGCTCTTCGCCTGATTCCCGACCGGGATGTGATCGGTGCGGACGGCGACCTGTGCTATATCACGGCGGAGATCGTCGATGAAAACGGCCGGCGCGTCACGAACGCAAATCCGGAGGTCTCCTTTGC
This sequence comes from Clostridia bacterium, assembly GCA_017540175.1. Lineage (GTDB taxonomy): Bacteria > Bacillota > Clostridia > Oscillospirales > CAG-272 > UMGS1696. The sequence continues at coordinate 4,422 of JAFYBN010000107.1, forward strand.
GGTGAGCGGTCCGGCGAAGATCGCGGCGGTGGGCTCTTCCGACCCGAAGAGCGAGGAACCCTACCGCGGTTCCCATCACCGGGCGTACGACGGGCGGCTCATGTGCGTTGTCAGATCGTGCGGGGAGGGAAGCGTCACCGTGCGCGCCGTGGCGGACGACCTGTCCCCCGCTGAAACAACCGTATCAATCAAATGAATCCATTCAGAAACGGAGGATCATCCATGAAAAACGCAAAACAGTTTTTGTCTTTCTTCCTGACAGCGTCTCTTCTGCTCTCCGTCTTTACCTCCTGCGGAGAGGGCGCCGGAACGACTGATTCGCCGGCGTCGCCGTCCGTATCCCCCGAGACCGAGCCAGAGGTCGCCGCGGACAACGGAGACGGCGCGGAGAACGATCGATTGAACATACCGGACGGCATCCCGGAGCTCAAATTCGACGGACGGGAATTCCGCGTCTGTGTGGAAGCGTCGAAGGAATATGAGATCTTTGTTGAAGAGGTGTCCGGAGAGGTCACGAACGATGTGATCTACAATCGGAATCTCGCTGTGGCGGAACGGTTTGACACAGGGATCGGCGCGGTCGTCGTCGATGACCCTGCCAATCAGGTTTCGACGCATGTGAAGGCGGGGGAAAATGCGTTTGAAACCTACGCGCTCAATTCGTATCAGTCGTATGTCCCCATCATGGCGCACGCGGCAGTCAACTGGTACGACATGCCGCACATGACCTTCGACTCCCCCTGGTACAATCAGATCACCAACGGCGCGGCGACGTTCAACGGCATCCTTTATAATCTGAGCTGCTCTCTCGCCATCACGCAGATGCAGTACACCTACGCGATGTTCTTCAATCAGGCGATCCTCGACCGATACGGGGTCCCGGCGTCCGAACTGTATCAGTCGGTGTACGAGGGAAAATGGACATGGGATGTCTTTTACGACCTCGTCTCCGGCATCTATGAGGATGTGAACGGCAGCGGCCAGCCGGATGTGGACGATGTCTACGGCTATGCCTGCGAGGAGTGGAACAGCAACGACGTCTGGCTTACC
>JAFYBN010000108.1 GCA_017540175.1 Clostridia bacterium
TCCCTTCAAAAACTGGGGTTCTCCGTCTCTCTGTCTTAAGTTTCTTTTATACTCTGTTTCCCGCAAGCCTTCTTTTGAAGACCTGCCCTTTTGTTCTGCCTTTTTTCCTACGCTGCTTTGAGGGTTTTCAGAACAGCCCCTTTTGTTATGCTTCATCGCGGCAGGCGACGGCTGACGGTGCTGCGCACCTTCTCGGAAAACCGGCAGGCGCCAACACAAAGAAAAGACCGCATCTCATAGAGGTGCGGTTTTTGTTATGCCATTACGGCTAGCGACGGCTGACGGTGCTTCGCACCTTCTCGGAAAAACGGCGGCATAACTGACGAAAAGAGAACAAAGAAAAACCGCACCACGAGAAAGGATGCGGTTTTGTCATGTTTATTACATTTCCGATATGCCCCGCCCTCAGCGGTAGATCGGGAAGCGCTCGCAGAGCTCGGCGACCTCGGCGGCGACTTGTTCCTTCGAGCCCTCGAAGTCGCGGATGACGGCGGTGATCCAGCCGGCGATCTGCTTCATTTCGGGTTCCTTGAAGCCGCGGGTCGTGACGGCGGGGGTGCCGATGCGCAGACCGCTCGTGACAAACGGGCTGAGCGGCTCGCCGGGGATGGTGTTTTTGTTCGCCGTGATGCGCACTTCGTCCAGACGCCGTTCGAGCTCCTTGCCCGTGACGCCCGAAGAGGTGAGCTTGAGCAGCATAAGGTGGTTGTCCGTGCCGCCGGAAACCAGCTCGATCCCTTCCTTCGTGAGCTCGTCCGCGAGAACCTTCGCGTTCACGACGATCTGATGCGCGTACGCCTTGAATTCGTCCGTCAGCGCTTCGCCGAACGCGACCGCCTTTGCCGCGATGATGTGCATGAGCGGACCGCCCTGCGTGCCGGGGAAAATGGCCTTGTCGATCGCCTTCGCGTATTCCTCGCGGCACAGGATCATGCCGCCGCGGGGACCGCGGAGCGTCTTGTGCGTGGTCGTCGTCACGACGTCCGCGTACGGAACGGGGGAGGGATGCTCGCCCGCGGCAATCAGACCGGCGATGTGCGCCATATCGACCATGAGATACGCGCCGACCTTGTCCGCGATTTCCCGGCAGCGCGCGAAATCGATGATGCGGGAATACGCGCTCGCGCCGACGATGATCATTTTCGGCTTGTTCTCTACGGCAAGCGCTTCCATGCGGTCATAGTCGATCCGCTCGGTGACGGGATCCACTCCGTAGGGAACGATGTGGAAATACTTGCCGGAGATATTGACCGGGGAGCCGTGGGACAGATGCCCGCCCTCCGCGAGATTCATGCCGAGGATGGTGTCGCCCGGCTCACAGAGCGCGAAAAAGGCCGCCAGATTCGCGTTCGCGCCGCTGTGGGGCTGAACGTTGGCGTGTTCCGCGCCGAAGAGCTTCTTGGCGCGTTCCCGCGCGATCTCTTCCACAACGTCCACGCAGCCGCAGCCGCCGTAATAACGCTTTCCGGGATAACCTTCCGCGTATTTGTTGGTGAGGACGCCGCCCGCCGCCTGAAGAACCGCGCGGGAGACAATGTTTTCCGAGGCAATGAGTTCGATGTTTCTCTGCTGGCGATCCAGTTCCGCCGCGCAGGCCGCCGCGATCTCGGGGTCGCTGATTCTCAGCTCGCTGAATAAATCCGACATATTTTCCTCATCTGAAAGTAATTTGAATTGTCAATAGTATAGCATTTTTGGGAAGTTTTTGTCAAGAGACATTGTGTTCAAAATAGGCTATACTATGCTATCGTATTTCGTGAAATTCACGGCAAAGAAAACCGTCCGCGGCTGAAGCGGACGGCGGAAGTTTTTCTGTTCACGCGGGTTTTCGCGCCGCTCAGCTTCTGCCCCAGAACGCGCCGATTCTGCGGTAGCGTTCGTAGCGGAGGGCGAGCAGGCGGGCGATGTGGATCTGATCGAATTCCTTCAGAGCGGCGTTGATCCGTTTCTTGAGGTCCTTCGCGATCTGTTCGGGCGTTTTTCCTTTTTCCGGCAGGATCTCGTCCGCCGCGCCGTAGCGCAGCAGATCGGAGGGGGTCAGCCGCAGAAGCTCGGCGGCGTCCTTCGCGCGGGAGGCGTCCTTCCAGAGGATCGTAGCGCAGCCCTCGGGGGAGACCACCGAATATACGGAGTTTTCGAAGACGATCATCCGGTCGCAGACGCTAAGCGCCAGCGCTCCGCCGGAGCCGCCCTCGCCCGTTACGACCGTGAGAACGGGGGTTTTGAGCGCCGCCATTTCCCAAAGATTCTGCGCGATCGCCTGACCCTGTCCTCTTTCCTCCGCGGTGATGCCGCAGTAAGCGCCGGGGGAGCCGACGAACCAGATCACGGGGCGCTTGAATTTCTCCGCCTGCTTCATGAGACGCAGCGCCTTGCGGTAGCCCTCGGGGGAGGGGCAGCCGAAGTTCCGCTTCATCCGTTCCTCGAGCGTATTTCCGCGGTGCATGGTGATGACGGTGACGGGACGGCGATCGAGATACCCCACCCCGCCCACGATCGCGCCGTCGTCCCCGAAGGAGCGGTCGCCGTGCATTTCCATGAAGCGGTCAATGATGAGATCGATGTAAAACCCGCCCTGCGGACGGTCCGCGGCGCGGGCTTCTAAAACCTTGTCGTATGCGCTCATGCTTTCCTCCTGAGATGGGATCGGTCAGACGGGCTTTTTGCGGTCCGCCGGACGGGGACGCGCCGTGTTGAGGTCGATCAGATTCGCGATCGTCTCCTTCATGCGCCTGCGTCCGATGATCATGTCCGCAAAGCCGTGTTCGAGCTGGAATTCCGCTTTCTGGAAGCCCTCGGGCAGGGTCTGTCCCGTCGTCTGCTCGATCACGCGCTGTCCGGCAAAGCCGATCAGAGCGCCGGGCTCCGCCGCGATGACGTCGCCCTCCATGGCGAAGCTCGCCGTCACACCGCCCGTCGTGGGGTCGGTGAGGACGACCATGTAAAAGAGGCCCGCTTCGCTGTGCCAGCGGCAAGCCGCGCTGATTTTCGCCATCTGCATGAGGGAGAGGATCCCTTCCTGCATCCGCGCGCCGCCCGAGCAGGCAAAGCCGATCACGGGCAGCTTATGTTCCTTCGCATATTCGAACGCGCGGGTGATCTTCTCGCCCACGACCGTACCCATGCTGCCCATCATAAAGCCGGAATCCATCACGAAGAACACGCATTTTCTTCCGCCGATCTCGCCGGTTCCGGTGATGACGGCGTCGCGCTCCCCGCTCGCGTCCCGCGCCTTGTCGAGCTTTTCGATGTAGTCCGGAAAGGCGAGGGGATTGCCGCCCTCGATTGCCGGGTCGAGCTCCCGCAGGGAACCCTCGTCGATCACGAGGCGGATGCGTTCCCGCGCGCTCATCCGGAAATAGCCGCCGCAGCCCGGGCAGATCCACCAGTTCGACTTCAGAACGTCCTCCGGCGTTTCCCGCCCGCATTTGCGGCATTTGTGCATGATCCGTTCCATGTCACGCTCCCGTGTTTTCCTTCAGCGCAAAGGAGAATTCCGCCGTGACCGCAACCTCGCCGTTCACCCGCCCGACGCCCTTCGCGAACCAGATGGGTTTGAAGACGCGGGTGATCTCACATTCGGTTTCGAATACGTCCCCGGGGACGACCGGACGGCGGAACTTCACTTTGTCGAGCCCGGCATAGAAGGGGAGGATCCCCTCCTTCATTTCATCCCGGAGACAGACACAGGCGGACTGCGCCATCATTTCGCACAGAATCACGCCGGGAACTACGGGGTGGGACGGAAAATGACCGTCCAGGAACCATTCCGTTCCTTTGATGAGGACTTTGCCGCGTGCGTGTCCGTTCTCGTCGAGCTCCGCTTCGTCGAGCAGGAGCATGGAATCCCGGTGGGGAAGGAGGTTCTCAAGTTCTTTTCTGTTCATCGCTGTTCTTCCTGTTTATCGATATCTTCGGAATGCGATCACGCTGTTGTGGCCGCCGAAGCCGAGGGAAGAGCTGAGCGCGAGCGTGAGCGGCGCGTCCTTCGTCTCGTTCGGGGTATAATCGAGATCGCAGTCCGGGTCGGGGATTTCGTAGTGGATCGTCGGGGGGATCTTCCCGGCGTTCAGGGCGCAGAGGGAAGCGATCGCCTCCGCGGCGCCCGCCGCTCCGAGCATGTGCCCGGTCATGGATTTGGTAGAGCCGACGTGGATCCGGTACGCGTCCTCGCCGAGCGCGCGCTTGATCGCGTTCGTCTCAGTGACGTCGTTCATGGGCGTGCCCGTGCCGTGCGCGTTGACATAAACCGCATCGGCCTCAGCGGCGGTGTAGCTCGCCTCCCTCAGCGCGAGGGAGAACGCCCTGCCGGACGCCTCGGCGGAGGGATCGGGCGCGGTGATGTGGTGCGCGTCGCAGGTGGAGCCGTAACCGACCATTTCGCCGAGGATCACGACGCCGCGCGCTTTGGCGTGTTCCTCCGATTCGAGGACGAGCGCGCCCGCGCCCTCGCCCATGACGAATCCCGCCCGCTCCTTGTCAAAGGGAATGGAAGCGCGGCAGGGATCCTCGTTCTGGGACAGTGCCGTCATGTTTGAAAAGCCTGCGACGGCGAGCGGATGGATCGTCGCCTCAGCACCGCCCGCGATGACCGCCTCGGCATAGCCGTGCCGGATCGCGCGGTACGCTTCGCCGATCGCGCCCGTGCCCGTCGCGCACGCGGTGGTGACGCAGATGCACGGCCCCGTCGCGTGAAAGCGGATCGCGATCTGCCCCGCCGCGATGTTGCCGATCATCTTGGGAATGAACATCGGGGAAACCCGCGCGGGTCCGCGGGTGAGCAGGGCGTTGTGCTCCTCCACGAAGGTTTCGAATCCTCCGATCCCCGCGCCGAAATACACGCCGAGGTTTTCGGATTCGATCTGCCCTTCGATCCCGGACTGCGCGACCGCTTCGCACGCCGCCGCGACCGCGTACTGCGTGAAGCGGTCCATTTTCTTTGTCTCGATCTTCGTGAGCCATTTGAGCGGATCGAAATCCTTTACCTCCGCAGCGAGCTTGACCTTGAAATCAGTCGTGTCGAAGCGGGTGATGGGCGCGATGCCGCAGACCCCCGCGAAGAGATTCTTTTCAAACAGCTCCACGCCGCAGCCGATGGGAGAGACGACTCCCATCCCCGTGACGACTACCCGATGTTCCATATCGACTCCTTGTAAAGTTTCTTGCTGCACAGCTTCCGGTGCTGGGCTCCGTTTTCAGAGAAGCCGGGTTCTCTCCGTGTTTTTACATCGCCAGTCCGCCGTCGATGCGGATGACCTCGCCCGTGATGTACGCCGCGGCGGGGGAGCAGAGGAAGACCGCCAGCGCTGCGATTTCCGAGGGCTGCGCCATTCTGCCGAGGGGGATCTGCTTTTTGAGCGGCGCGTCGTCCGGAATGTCCTTCGTCATATCCGTTTCGACAAATCCGGGCGCGATGGCGTTGGCGGTGACCCCGCGCGACGCGAGCTCCTTCGCCACCGATTTCGTCAGCCCGATAACGCCCGCCTTGGACGAAGCGTAATTGACCTGACCGGCGTTTCCGGTCAGCCCCGCGATCGACGCGAGATTGACGATCCGGCCGTATCGCTTGCGCATCATGAGACGCGCGGCGTGCCGGGTCATGTTGAACGTGCCGCCGAGGTTGATGCCTACGACGCGGGAAAAGCTTTCTTCCGTCATCTGCGCGAGCAGACCGTCCGCCGTGATCCCCGCGTTGTTGACGAGGATGTCAAGGGAGCCGAAGTCTGCGACGATCTGCTTCACGATCGCTTCCGACGCCTGAAAATCCGAGACGTCGCAGCGGTACGCCTTGACGGTGACGCCCGTCGCCTCCGCGATTTCGGCGGCGGTTTTGCCCGAGACCTCCTCGGAGCAGTAATCCACGATCGCGACGTTCGCGCCGCAGGAAGCGAGCGCTTCGGCGACGGCGCGTCCGATCCCGCGGGAGGCGCCCGTGACGGCGGCGACCTGTCCCGCGAGCATATCCTTGCTGAAAATACCCATGTTCAGTCCTTTACTGTTTCAAAGCCGCGCAGACCTGCGCAAGCGTTTCTTCGTTTTCGACGTTCATGACCTCGACGGTTTTGTCGATTTTGCGGATCAGCCCGGAGAGGGTCTTACCCGCGCCGCATTCCACAAAAACTTCGATCCCCGTGTCGATCATGGCGCGGACCTCCCCGACCCAGCGAACCGGATTCTTGATCTGCTCGGCGAGGATGGACGCATACTCACGCGGATCGGACGGATAGAGAGTGCCCGTGAGGTTGGCGTAGGCGGGGATTTCCGGTTTTTTGAAAGCGGTTTCACGCAGAACCGCGCCGAATTTCTCCGCCGCGGACGCCATGTAAGGGGTGTGGAAGGCGCCGCTGACCGGAAGATCGACGAGCCGCGCCGCGAGTCCCTTTTCTGTACAAGCCGCCTTGAACGCCGCGATCCCGTCCGCTGTGCCGGAAATTACTGTCTGCTCTGGCGCGTTGTAATTCGCGGGATATACGCCTTCGAGCGGCGCGGCGATCTCTTCGATCTGTTCCGGAGACAGCCGCATGACCGCCGCCATTGCCGGAACACCCGGCATCTGCTCCGCCGCCTTCGCCATGAAAGCCGCGCGGCGCAGAACGAGGGAAAAGCCCTCTTCGCAGGAATAAGCGCCCGCGAAGGCAAGGGCGGGAAGCTCGCCGAGGGAGAACCCCCCGACCGCCGCGGGCTCGATCCCCGCCTCTCTCAAGGCGAGCGCCGCACCGAGATCGACGAGATACAGGGCGGGCTGGGTGTTGACCGTCTGCTTCAGCTCGTCCGCCGTGCCGGAGAAGGAAAGAGAAGAGATCCCCGGGCGCAGCACTTCCGCCATAGCATACAGCTCCCGCGCGGCGGGGCTTGTGTCAGAGAGACTCTTGCCCATGCCCGGGTACTGCGCGCCCTGGCCGGAAAACACAAAAGCGATTTTCTTCATTTCTTATATTCCTCCGCGGTGAACGGTCAATCCGCGATCAGGCGGGACGCGCCCCTCAGCGCCTCCTCCGCTTCGCGGACGACTTCTTCGATGATCTCCCGCGCGGTTTGTTCCTCTTTTACCATTCCCGCGATCTGCCCCGCGAGATAACAGCCGCCCTTTTCGTCGCCGAGCTTGGCGGCCTTGCGGAGGGAGCCCGTGCCGAGCGCCTCGAGCTCTTCGTCCGAAATATCGGTGTACTCCACCTGCGCGTAATGCCGGGAGTACGGGGTTTTGAGGGAGCGGACCGTGTGCCCAAGCCGCCGCCCCGTCACGATGGTCGAGGTGTCGGAAGCCTTCAGCACGAGGTCCTTGTAGTGCTGCGGAATGCCGCATTCCTTCGCCGCGAGAAAACGCGTGCCCATCTGAACGCCGGCCGCGCCGAGCATGAGGGAGGCCGCCAGTCCGCGTCCGTCCCCGATGCCGCCTGCCGCGACGACGGGGATCTTCACCGCGTCGACGACCTGCGGAATGAGGGGCATGGTCGCCGCTTCGCCGATGTGCCCGCCGGATTCGCCGCCTTCCGCGATCACGGCAGCCGCGCCCGCGCGTTCCATCATCTTCGCGAGTGCCGCGGACGCCACGACCGGGATCACGACGATGCCCGCCTCGAGCCATGCCTTCATGTATTCCGACGGATTGCCCGCGCCCGTTGTGACGACCTCGACGCGCTCTTCTGCGACGATGGCGGCGGCTTCACGGGCGGAAGGACTTTGAAGCATGATGTTCACGCCCACGGGGGCTTTGGTCAGGGACCGCGCGATCCGGATTTCCTCTCTCAGATCGCCGCTCCCGCCTCCCGCGGCTGAGATGATGCCCAGTCCCCCCGCTTCGGAAACGGCGGCGGCGAGCCTGCCGTCCGAAATATGCGCCATGCCGCCCTGAAAGACGGGATACGTGATCCCGCAGAGGGCGCACAGGGGCGTGCGGATCACTGCTGGGCCTCCTCGACCTTGGCGGCGAGATCGCCGACCGTCTTGCCGACGCTGTTCGCCTCCACGGTCACGCCGAAGGTATCTTCGATGTCCATGAGGATCTCAACGATCGTGAGGGAATCGATGCCGAGCGCGGAATACTCGGTTTCGGGGGTGATGTTTTCGGCGTCCTCACCGGAACGGTCCGCGATGATGTCTCTGATTTTTTCGAAAGTCATGATGAATTCCTCCGTGTATGGAAATGTATTTATGGATGATGATTTAGGTGCGCGCGCTTACCAGCGGATCAGCGCGCCCGCGCTCGAGAGACCGCCGCCGAACGCGACGAGTGCCACGAGATCGCCGGGTTTGAGCCGCCCCGCGCGGTTCGCTTCGTCCAGCGCGGCGGGAACGCTTGCCGAGGAGATGTTTCCCGTGCTCTCGATGTTTACGATGAAGCGCTCCATCGGGATGTCGAGCTTTTTCGAAGCCATCGCGATGATGCGCAGATTCGCCTGATGGGGAACGACGAAATCGATCCCGGCGGGGGTGACGCCGATCTTCTCCGCCATCGAGCGGATGTGTTCGGTCATCGCGCCCACGGCGAACCGGAAGGTCTCCTGTCCTGCCATGAAGATCACGGGAGGACGTTCGTTGACCGGCTGGGTACGGAACGGAGAGTTCCCCTCATATGCGGGGATGTGAATGACGTCCGCGCCGCCCGCCGTGCCGAGCTCGCTTGCGAGATAGTGGTCCTCCTCCGATGCCCCCAGCACCGCCGCGCCCGCGCCGTCGCCGAAGATCACGCAGGTGGAGCGGTCCGTCCAGTCGAGGATTTTCGAGATGCGCTCCGCGCCGATCACCAGCGCCTTTTTCACCGTGCCGCGCGCAAAGAAGCCCGCCGCCGTCTCCAGCGCAAACAAAAAACCGCTGCACGCCGAATTGATGTCGAACGCGGGACAGCGCGCGCCGAGCAGACGCTGGACCTCGCCTGCCGCCGTGGGGCAGACATTGTCCGCCGTGATGGTGGCGCAGAGGATGAGGTCGAGCTCTTCGGCACTGACGCCGCTCATTTCGAGGGCGCGCCGGGACGCCTCAGCCGCGAGGGACGCCGTGGTCTCCGTGACCGCGACGCGGCGCTCATGTACGCCGACGCGGGTCGTGATCCACTCGTCCGAGGTCTCCACCATTGTGCTGAGATCGTCGTTGGTGAGGACCCGCTCCGGGACCGCGCTGCCTGTGCCGAGAATTCTGAAACCCATGTCTGCCTCCCGGATAGATTGCTATATGTCAATCATTATCAGTACTAAAAGTAAATAGATAGCAACAGTTTTCTTGTGTTTTCCATTATAACAAATCCCTCCGCCGGGGTCAATAAAGATTTGATGACCTGACTGTCAATAATTTGTTACGTCAGGCAAAAAATTCCCGCCCTCGGCGGCAGGTGCCTCCGATGAGCGGGGAGCTTTGCGGGTGTGATGAGCGGCAGCCTGAGACTTACCGGGCCGTCGGTTCAAGCCGCGCGAGGCGGATCCCGAAGAAAAATCCGTTCGCCTCGCGCACGCCGTTTTGAACGGCAAGTCCCTCCGGCACGTCCGGCAGAAACTGCCCCTTGATGTCGAACCAGTATCCGAGCCCGAAATACCGTCCGGAGCAGCCGTCGTCCGCGCGGCGGAAGCAGCAGGCGAACACGGGCTTGTTCCCGCCGCGGACCGCCGCCGTGTCCGCGAGAAACAGGGTCAGGCTCAGCGCGAAGAGGACCGCGCAGACGATCAGGACCTTTGTGAGAGCTTTGTTTTGGGCGCTGCCTTCCATGTGTTTTCTCCTTTATGCGGGCGCGGCGGATGACAAAGGCGCGGCATCCTACCCGCTTTTTGGTATGCGGGTAAAACGCCGCACCCTAGGACTTCGGTTTATATCTCCGCCCCGCGGAGCAAAAGCTTCGTAATGTACAGCGCCGCGCCCTCGCCCTGGAGGTTGTACGCGAGGGGGATCGGCTCGCCCAGCCCCGCCGCGATGCAGCTGACGGAGCAGTTCACGGTCAGGGTGCGTCCCGTGCCGAGCTCCCCGGAGGTGAGGCGGGAGAACGCCGCGTTGATCAGTCCCCCGTGCGTGACGCCGATCACGGTCCGGTGTCCGGATACCTCGAGCATGTCGTCAAGAGCGGAGACGAGCCGCGCCGCAGCCGCCGGGACGGTCTCCACGTTGCCCGCCTGCCGCTCGCCGCCCGGAAAGAGCTGTTTCCGTTCCGCGAGGGTCAGCCCGGAGAGGGAGCCGTATTCCCGCTCGATCAGCCCGTCCAGCACCGTGGGCGCGGGCAGAGAGAGGGAGTCGGCGATATAGCGCGCGGTGTCGCACGCGCGGACAAGCGGGGATGTGCAGACCGCGGAAAACGAAACGCCGTTGTTCCTCGTGCCTTCGATGATGCGGGAAAGCCCGGCGGACTGCGCGTGTCCCATCTCGTTCAGAGGCACGTTTTCACGTCCTTGCAGGCGCTTGACCAGGTTCCAGTCCGTCTGACCGTGGCGCACGAGACAGACGAGCACGCGCCCCTCCAGAAGGTAATGGGCGGCGAGCTGGGGACTGACCAGGACGTAAGGGGACATCGGCAGAGGTCTTCCGCGTTTGAACTGGGACACTTCATACACCTCGCTTGAAAACAATCTCCTATTCTCTATTATACCGCGTCGGGCGGGCGTTGTCAAGGCACAGCGGCGAATCGGAATCACCTAAAACGAAAGAAATCGGGAGAAACCCCGGGATAATCCCGGGAAGAAACCCGTGGAGGAATCCCGAAAGAAAACCTCGCCGAAAATCCGAGTCGCCGCTTGCCAAGCGGCGACGGACGTGGTATAATCGGTGAAAAGCAACCGATCAGAGGCGAAAGGCGGGGAAGAATCGTGGAAAAAGAAATGACGCGGCGTTTTTGCGTCGCGTCCTGCGCGGAGGATGGAGGCGCGGTCTTCGTCGAGCTCGGCGCGGACGGGATACTCGCGGAGAAGAGCAGGATCCCGCTGTTCCGCCCGATGTGGACGGAGCTGTTCCGGGGACAGCACGGCGAAATGCGGCTCGGCGCGGCGCTCATGACCGAGCCCGAGGTTTACGCGGAATACGACTGCGCAAGCGGAGAAAGAGTTTTCGGACCTACACCGACCGAGGGGCTCGAGGTGTGCCACTTCGCGAAAAGCGAGGGCGACGTTTACGCCGCGAATTACGAATCGGGAAGCGTGATCCTCATCCGGGACGGGGAAAAATCGGTCCGGCGGGACCATCCCGCTCCGCGGAAGAAGTCGCCGGAGAGAAATCCCGCGCGCCAGAGCAAGGCGCACTGCCATGAGTGCCTGCTCTCGCCGGACGGGCGGTTCGTGCTCGTGTGCGATCTCGGGCTGGATACGATCTTTGTTTACGATCGGGACCTGAATCCCGTTTCCTCCGCCGAGGTCCCCGCGGGGCACGGGGTGCGGCATGCCGTATTCTCGGAAGACGGCACAAAGCTCTGGGCGCTCTCGGAACTCGCGGGCTCGGTCACGGAATTTCTGTGGAACGCCGCGGACGGGACGCTCGCGCGGGACGGCACCGTCAGCCTCGATCCCCCCGACCCGAAAAACGCCGACGCCGCGGAGATCGTATTGCGAGGCGCTCATCTCTACTGCTCCCTGCGCGGGGAGTCAAACTGCATCGTGCACCTCGAGACCGATGGGGAAGGACTCCGCGTCATCTCGCGCACGTCGTCCGGCGGGCGGCACCCCCGGGCGATGACGCTGACGGCGGACGGGCGGGTCCTTGCCGTGTGCAATACGTTTTCGGACGATTTCTGCCTGTTCCGCGTCGGAGAGGACGGGGAGCTCGCTTTGTTCGCGTCGATGAAGATCAAGCGCCCGCTGTGCGTTCAGGAATTGTGAAGCGCGCCGGACGCCGAAACGGAGAGGGGTGCCAGGCCTCTCATACCCATAGAAAAACTGCCGCGAGAGATCGCGGCAGTCGATTTTTCATTTCTCAGACGTTTTCGTCTTCCTCTTCCTCGTCTTCGATCAGAGGCTTGTGGCAGTTCGGGCAGATGACGTCTTCCGGATTGACGGTGTCGTCGAAGTAGACCTTGCCGCCGCAGTTCGGGCATTCGGCGCAGTAGAATTCTTCTTCTTCCTCTTCCTCGTCCTCATCCTCGTCGTCATCGTTTTCGTCGAAGTCGTCGAAATCGTCGTCGTCCTCGTCGTCGTCATCCTCGTCGTCGTAAACGAATTCCTCAAGCTCGCCGAGATCGTGATCCAGCTCGTCGAGGTAGGCGTTCGCGGTGTCGAGCTGCTCGGTGAGGGAATCGACCTCGGACGCCAGCTTGGAGCAAAGATCGGCAAGCGCGCCGATGACCTTGCCTTCGGGCGTGCTCAGATCGAGATTCGCGCCGTCGATCAGACCCTTGATATAGGAGGCTTGTTCTTTGGATGTCATAATGAGCTCCTTTCACATACGGACAGCCGGAGGGGATGATCCGCCGCCGGCATGTCGTTTTTGCTGTTCTTTTTTGCGGGTGCGTAAATCAGGCTGCCTTACGCTCTTTCGAGATATTCGCCGGTTCTCGTGTCGATCTTCACGATGTCGCCCGTGTTGATGAAGAACGGAACGCGGATGTTCGCGCCGGTCTCGACAGTCGCGCCCTTGGAGGAACCGGTCGCCGTGTCGCCGCGCACGCCGGGCTCGCAGTCGGTGATCTCGAGCTCAACGAACATCGGGGGCTCGACCGCGAAGGGCTTGCCCTGATAGGAACGGATGGTGCAGATCATTTCTTCCTTGACGAACTTGAAGTTGTCGCCGATGAGATCCTTGCCAATGGGTTCCTGCTCGTAGGTCTCCTGATCCATGAAGTAGTAGAGGTCGCCGTCGTTGTAGAGATACTGCATATCCCTGCGGTCGATTCTCGCGTCGTTGTACTTGTCGGTGGGGGAGAAGGTCTTTTCAACCACCGCGCCGGTGATGACGTTTCTCAGCTTGGTGCGGACGAACGCCGCGCCCTTGCCGGGCTTTACATGCTGGAACTCGATGACCTGCATGACCTGACCGTCCATGTCGAACGTAATGCCGTTTTTGAAATCGCCTGCTACAACCATACTCTTTTTTACCGCCCCGGAATTCCGGGACTCACTCCTTTCGTTTTCCTGATATGCTTAACCATACGCTCTATTTTATAATATTTCCGTCCGCATTTCAAGAGGGTGCGGAGATATTTTTGAAAAAATTTTTCGAAATCCATCCCCGTTCTTCTCCCACAGCGTCCTCGGCGCGATTTTTTGCGTTTCCCGGACGCCCCTTCTTGCAATCCGCGCATAAATGTGCTATCATAGGGGAAAGCTACCGCGAACCCTTTCGGAAAGGAGGCGCGGTATGCGGACCCGGTATTTGCTTATGAAATTCCTGCGCAGCTTCGCGGTCGGATACGGCGTGGGGACGGCGTTCAGCCTTCTCCTGCTCGCTCTCGGCTGTGTTGTGCTGAAGCTCTGGACGAGGTGACATGATCAGACTGGACAGATATCTCGCGCAAAGCGGGCTGTATTCGAGAAGCGAGGCGTCAAAGGCAATCCGCCGCGGCGCGGTGACGGTGGACGGCGCGGTGATCCGCGACCCGTCGTCGAAGGTGGACGAGGGCGCTGTTTCCGTCACGGCGGACGGGAAGAAGATCCCGTGGGCGCGCGTCGTATGGGTGATGCTCAACAAGCCCGCGGGAACGGTGAGCACTACCGATCCCGACCCGCGCTCGGTGCTCGCGCTCCTGCCCCCCGAATACCGAAGAATGGGACTGTTTCCGTGCGGAAGGCTGGACGTCGATACGACGGGGCTTCTGCTCCTGACGAACGACGGCGAGGCGGCGCACCGTCTCCTGTCCCCGAAGAAGCACTGCGAAAAAACCTATCGCTTCACCTGCCTGCCGATCACGGAGGAGCAGAGGGAGCGGCTTGAGGCGGGCGTGGAACTCGGCGATTTCGAAACGCAGCCGGCCTCGGTGCGCCTCGATGCCCCGGACGACCGGGAACATGGGGAGATCACCGTCACGGAAGGGAAATTCCACCAGATCAAGCGCATGTTTCAGGCGGTCGGCTCAGAGATCCTCACGCTCGAGCGGGTGCGCTTCGCCGGGCTGAACCTCGATCCCGCGCTCCGTCGCGGCGAGTGGCGGCTTCTGAACGATGAGGAAGCTGCCGGACTTGGGTCGGAATGAAAAGGAACTTCAAACCGCCCCTTTATCTCAAATAATTTTGAAGGAGAATAAGATGGAGATCAACGAACGGCTTTCGGCTGAGCTGAACATCCCGCTTGCCCGACTCGAGGCGACGGTAAAGCTCCTCGACGAAGGGAATACCGTCCCCTTTGTGGCGCGCTACCGCAAGGAGGTCACGGGAGGGCTGGACGACGTCGCGCTCAGAAAACTCACCGAACGGCTCGCCGCGCTGAGAGGGCTTGAAAAACGCAAGGAAGAGGTGCTCTCCCTCATCGCGGCGCAGGATAAGCTGACCCCGGAAATCGAAGCCGCCGTCGCGAAAGCCGAAACGGTCACGGAGGTCGACGACATTTACCGCCCCTTCCGCCCGAAGCGCAAAACACGCGCGTCCGTGGCGAGGGACAGAGGGCTCGCGCCGCTCGCCGCCCTCATCATGGAACAGAGGCGCGTCTATGAACCCTCGCTCGAGGTCGAGGCGGAGGCATACATAAATGAAGAAAACGGCGTCCCGACGGCTGAGGACGCCCTGCAGGGCGCGCGCGACATCATCGCCGAGGACGTCTCCGACGACGCGGAGCTGAGAAAGCTCATACGCCGCCTGACCTTCGAGAGCGGTTCGCTCCGCTCGGAAAAAGCGGAAGAAAATCCGGTTTTCGAGCAGTATTACGATTACGCGGAGCCGCTGAAAAAGATCCCGTCCCACCGCGTCCTCGCCGTGAACCGCGGCGAAAAGGAAGGCGCGCTCAGCGTGAAAGTGGAGGTGAACGGGGAGAGCATCGTCCGCGCCGTGCTCGATAAGGTCCTGACGAACCGGACGAGCCCCGCGGCGGCGCACATCAAAGCGGCGGTCCGGGACGGATACGACCGCCTGATCGCGCCCTCCGTCGAGCGGGAGCTGCGTGGTGAACTGACCGACAGCGCGGGCGAGGCGGCGATCTCGCTGTTCGCGGTCAATCTGCGCCATTTGCTGATGCAGCCGCCCCTCAAGGGCAAGGTGGTGCTCGGCTTCGACCCGGGCTACCGCACGGGGTGCAAGCTCGCCGTCGTGCGTCCCACGGGCGCGGTCGCGGACACCGCCGTGATCTACCCGACGAAACCGAAGGAGGATATCGCCGGTTCACGCCGGGTGATGGAAGGGCTCATCCGCAGATACGGGGTGGACGTGGTGTCCATCGGCAACGGAACGGCGTCGGGAGAGAGCGAAATGTTCGTCGCCGACACCATCCGCACGCTCGGCGTCGACACCAAATATGCCGTGGTGTCCGAAGCCGGTGCGTCCGTGTATTCCGCTTCCGAGCTCGGCGCGGAAGAGTTTCCCGATTTCGACGTCACGGAGCGCAGCGCGGTTTCCATCGCGAGACGGCTGCAGGATCCCCTCGCGGAGCTGGTGAAGATCGATCCCAAATCCATCGGCGTGGGGCAGTACCAGCACGACATGAAGCCCGCCCGCCTGGACGAAGCGCTGACCGGGGTCGTGGAGGACTGCGTGAACGCGGTCGGCGTGGACGTGAACACGGCGTCGTATTCGCTGCTTTCCTATATCGCCGGCATCAACGCGGCGACGGCGAAGAACATCGTGAAGTACCGCGAGGAAAACGGGGAGTTCAAAAAGAGAAAAGAGCTTCTCAAAGTGCCCCGCTTCGGCGCGAAGGCGTTCGAGCAGGCGGCGGGATTCCTCCGCATCCCCGGCGGGGAAGAGATTTTCGACAACACCGGGGTGCATCCCGAGTCGTACGCGGCGGCGGAAAAACTGCTCGCCCTCTTCGGGCGCACGAAGAAGGACGCGCGCGGCGGCATTTCCCTGCGCGAAGAAGCGAAAAGCTACGGCATGAAAAAGCTCGCGGACGAGCTCGGCATCGGGGACGCGACGCTTTCCGACATCCTCGGCGAGCTCGAGAAGCCCGGGCGCGACATCCGCGACGAACTGCCCCCACCGGTCCTGCGCGACCGCGTTCTGAACCTCGAAGATCTCGAAGAGGGCATGGTCCTCAAGGGCACCGTGCGGAACGTCGTGGATTTCGGCGCGTTCGTCGACATCGGGGTCCATCAGGACGGCCTGCTCCACATCAGCGAAATCGCGGACCGCTTCATCAAACACCCGTCCGAGGTGCTTTCCGCGGGCGATGTGATCGAGGTCCGCGTCAAATCCGTCGATTTGAAGCGCAAACGGATCGCCCTGACGCGCAGGGGGCTCAAATGATTCTCATTTTATGAGAAATCGTCGAGGCGTGTCCGGCGGCTTTTCCGGGCTCTCAAAAGGCTCTTATACATGTTGCACAAAGACTGAAAGCAAATTTCAGTAAAAAAAACGCTTCAAATTGAAAGCACAATTTGGTATAATAGATATCGTTAAAAGTGCGTCGGAATTCTACCCGAACCGACAACAAATCCAAGGAGGATCATCCATGGCAAGCTTATCCCTCAAGCACATTTACAAGAAATATCCCGGCGGCGTCACTGCCGTAAGCGATTTCTGCCTTGAAATCAAGGACAAGGAATTCCTTATCCTCGTCGGCCCGTCCGGATGCGGCAAGTCGACTACCCTGCGTATGATCGCGGGTCTTGAAGAAATCTCCGAAGGCGAACTCTTCATCGGCGACAAGCTCGTGAACGACGTTGCGCCGAAGGACAGAGACATCGCGATGGTGTTCCAGAACTACGCTCTGTACCCGCACATGTCCGTGTTCGACAACATGGCGTTCGGTCTGAAGCTCCGCAAGACGCCGAAGGAAGAAATCAAGCGCCGCGTGGAAGAAGCCGCCCGCATCCTCGACATCACCCACCTGCTCGACAGAAAGCCGAAGGCTCTGTCCGGCGGTCAGAAGCAGCGTGTCGCGCTCGGACGTGCTATCGTCCGTAATCCGCGCGTCTTCCTTCTCGACGAGCCTCTTTCCAACCTTGACGCGAAGCTGAGAGCTTCCATGAGAACCGAGCTTACCAAGATCCACCAGAGAGTCGGTACCACGTTCATTTACGTGACGCACGACCAGGTTGAGGCTATGACGATGGCGACGCGTATCGTCGTTATGAAGGACGGTCTCATCCAGCAGGTCGACACGCCGCAGAACCTCTACGACTACCCGGTCAACCTCTTCGTCGCGGGCTTCATCGGCACGCCGCAGATGAACTTCATCAACTGCATCCTCGAGAAGAAGGGCGAAGACCTCTACATGACCTTCGGCTCCAACTCGCTGAAGATCCCCGCCGAGAAGGCGGCGAACCCGACGCTGAGAGAGTATGTCGGCAAGGAAATCGTGGCCGGCGTCCGTCCCGAGTCCATTCTCGACGACGAAGCTTCCCTCCGCGCGATGCCCGATTCCGTCATTGAGACCGACGTCGAAGTCACCGAGCTTATGGGCGCTGAAATCTATCTGTATCTCGTCGCCGAGGAAACCAACCTCACCGCGAGAGTTTCCGCCCGCAGCACCGCGAGAGCCGGCGATATCATCAACGTTGCCCTCGATATGTCGAGAGTCCACCTCTTCGACAAGGATACCGAGCGTTACATCGTTCACTGATCCCGTCGATCCCGTCACAGCCGCGCACCGCGGCAAGCGAATCGCAATCCAGCCTCCCGCTCCTTTCGGAGCGGGAGTTTTTTTGCGGCGCGAGCTCCGGGGAAGGGCAGGAAGAACCGTCTTCGGCTCCCCGCGCGAAGAGACCGTTGTCCGTGATCGGGCGTCAAACGCAGCCACCCGCGGAGCTCTTGCGCACGCAAACGGCTCTCCGCAGATCGACCGCGGATCGGAAGAATCCGGAATCACACCGTAAAATTTCCGAAACCACGGAAAATAACCGAAAAAAAGATAAAAAAGGGGTTGACAAAGGAGAAGGGGTGTGATAAAATAGTCAAGCTGTCACCCCGAGGGGGCGGGCGGCGCGCTCATTGAAAATTGAACAACAACGATGTACAAAGACTCCGAAAATTCTTTTGAATTTAAAGAAGCTCTTAAAAGTAATTGAGCAAAACGATCACTCTGAGTGATTAAGGTTTCAGTCCGGGCCGGA
>JAFYBN010000013.1 GCA_017540175.1 Clostridia bacterium
CCTTCCGGGTTGTGGCACCAGCGGCAGCGCAGGGGACAGCCCTTGAGAAAGGCCGTCGTGCGGATGCCCGGTCCGTCGTTCAGGGCGAAGCTTTTCACGTCGAAGACGACGCCGGTCTGCATGATGTTCCCTCCTTCCGCCAAAACCTCCCCCTCCCCCATGTTTGCTCTCCCCGCATATTCGCCAGACGGGGTGTGATTTTTGGCTCAAACGCCACTGCATTCGGCAAGCCTGCACGGGAAACATGTGCAGGCACACGGCCTCCGGCAGGGACTTACAATTTCTCTTTGGCGCTTTGCTTCTTTTCGCCGACGCGTGTGACGCGGTCGTGTGGAGGAGATTCGTAGACGCTGAGATAAAAGGTCGTCTCGTTGTTTTCGCCGCGCGGTTTGCGCCTTTCCATCGGCTTCTCGTTGTATTCCTCGGTGAATGCGCGGTTGAAGTTGCGCACGCTGCCGAAGCCGCTTGCAAGCGCAACCTCCGTGATCGACAGGTCGGATTCCTGCAGCAACGTTCGCGCGTAATCGAGGCGGTAGCTGTTCACGACGCGCTTGAAATTGATCCCCACGGCGGAGGAGAATACCCGGCTCAGGTAATGCGGGCCGTATCCGCAGCTTTTCGCCACGTCCTCAAGTGTGATGTTTTCCGTGAAATGCGCGCTGATATAGGCAAAGATCGAAGAGAGCAGCGTCGTCTGCGTGGTTTTGCGCGAGGTCAGCTCGACGGACGATATATATTCCGCGAGGAAGCCGTACAGACAGCCCTTGAGCGTGAACGGGCGGAAGTCCTTCCTTGTGACGATGGTGTCGAGGTAATAGTTGGTCAGCGTGCGCGGGACTGAGAAGAGAGTGCTTGAGCCGATCTTTCCGGCGGTCTCCTTCGCGAAGCTGCCGACGGTATCCGGGGAAAAGACATGAATGAAACATCCGGAAGATCCGAGCGTTTCGTAGGCATGCATCTGATCCGACAGGATGAGGGCGCACTGCCCCGGCATGAGCAGTTCGTTCTTGTTCTCCGTCATGACGCTGATCGCGCCGTAGGTCGGGATCACGAGCTCAAAGTCCTGATGCAGATGCCGGTCGAAGCGCAGGTTTTCGAAATACGTAATGTCGTGGTGCTTTGGAACGTTGGCGTTGAAAGTCTGATAAAACAACAACTGCGCTCCTCCCTTCGTTTTTGATGTTGACGCAAACAGAACCCGATTTTCAATTTCATTATGGCAAACGATAGCACGATTTGTCAAGCGGTGAGTGTGATTTCTGTCCGAAAGTGGGTGCTTTTATGCTTGTTTTGCGTTCCGGACGAGGATTATAATTTATACAGAACGATGTCGGTGGGCATCCGTGCCGGTCCGGCATCCGGCGGATCACCATCATTGGGGAGGGGAACATGAAAGAACCGAAGAAGCTTTTCGGACGCATGACGGCTTTTCTGCTATGCTGCGTCCTTTTCGCGGGATGCTCGCAGAAGTCGGCCGATCCCGGTCGGACGGAGCCTTCTGCGGAGACAGAGCCGTCCGCCGTTTCCGGGAATGAAACCGAAACCGAGCCGGAGGAAACGGAGCCCTCTGTCTGGACGCTGACGGGCGTTCCGGAGGGCACCGCCTATGACGGCTGGACCTTCAACGCGCTTGTTTATAACAATCAGTCGTGGGGGCGCGGTGAGCTCTGCGTGGAGGAGCTGACGGGCGAGGTCCTGAACGACGCCTATTTCAACCGCAATCTGTACGTGGAGAATCTGCTCGGTATCGCGATTGCGCAGGATGCCCGGCATCACGAGAGTCTGGTGCAGACCTTCACGAATTCCGTGACGTCCGGCGACAACGCCTATTCGGTCGGGTGGCTCCGTCAGCGCGACGCGGCGAGCTGCGCGATGAACAAGACCTGTCTCGATCTTAACCTTCTGACGCTCGACCTCGGCAATCCGTGGTGGGACTTCCATTCGATTCAGGATACGACGATGGGCGGGAAGAACTATCTCGTGGCGACGGATATCACCATCGCCGACAAGGACGCGATCTGGCCCGTGTATTTCCACAAGGGAATCCTCGAGGAGGAAATGCTCGAAAACCCCTATGAGCTTGTGGACGCGGGCAAATGGACCTTCGACAAGCTCGGGGAGATGGCGGCGCAGGCGATGAAGGACCTCGATGGTGATGGCGTCATGGACCGGGACAAAGACCGTTTTGGCTATGTGACCCACGAGGAGAATTACGCTGCGTCGTGGATGGCGTGCGGGGAACGCCTCGTCGGGATCGACGAAGAGGGCATTCCGTTCGCGGCCTTTGAATCCGAGCGGTTCGTCGACGTCTACAACAAGATTTTCAAAACCATGAACGACGATTATTGCTACTGGCGTCAGATCGGCGTCAACGGAAGGATCTTCTCGCAGGGACGCGCGCTGTTTCTGAACGAGGTCATTTCCGGCATGCGGTATATGCGCGAATACGAATTCGATTTCGGCGTGCTGCCGCTGCCGAAATATGACGAAGCGCAGGATTCCTACCATACGTACGTGGCGGAAGGCGCGGCACTGATGATCGTTCCGAAGACGATCGACGATGTGGACCGCCTCGGCAGGACGCTCGAGATCCTCGGGTACACCGGACGGGATCAGATCCTTCCGGCATACTACGAGATCAACATGAAGACAAGGGATTCCCGCGACGTGGAAAGCGGACGGATGCTCGATATCTGCCTAAACACCCGCTGCTATGACCTCGGCGTCATGTTCGACTGGGGCGGCATCGTGATGACGGTGAAAACCGGCGTGGAGAATGTCACGCGCATCATCACGGCAAAGGGCAATCTGATGAAAACGTCGATGGCAAAGGCGTTCAAGGTCCTCGACATCGAAGTGCCGGAGGGATGACGGGATGATGATCCGTAAAAAAACGGCACGCGCTTTCCCGCTGCTGCTCGCGGCAGTTTTCGTGCTTTCGTCGGGATGCTCCCCGGCGCCGCCCGCCGCATTCGAACGGGAGGAGACGGCTGACGTCCCGGCACAACGTGAGGAGACCATCCTTGCGGAGCGGGAGGAGACGATCCCCGCGGAACGTGAGGAGACCGTCCCGGCGGGACAGGAGGAAGCGGAGTCTGAGAAGGCTTCGGAAGAAGAGGGATCGGTCGAAACGGAAGCGTGTTCCGCCGTCCGTTTGCGGACCGGGGAAGGAGACGATGTGAGAATTGTTCTTGACGCGGGATGCTTTCTGGATTTTCTGTCCGGCAAGGACGGGTACACGCTGCAGATCGGCTCGGAAGGGGGCGGGAGCTTTCGTTCCGTTCCTGCAAGGATCGGTGTGATCAGGACAACATACGGCCAGCCCGCGGAGGCAGCGCGCGGATATGATGAGATCAGGGAGGAGAACGGGGAAATCACGGCGACCGCACGGGTCGTCTCCGATGCCGGCAGCGTCTTCCTCTTCACGGACCGCTATTGCCCGGCGGACGGCGGGGTAATGCTCTCGCGATCCGTCGAGGTCGCGACTGCCGGGGAAGGGGACAAGGGCTTTGACACGGAATTCCGCTTCGGCGCCGAAGAAGGCGTCGCCCCGGAGTGGTTTATCCCGAGCCTCCTCTACAAGGATTCGGACGATATCATCGAAACCGCGGCGTTCTCGTCCGCGACCCTCGATTATGAACAGAATCTCGTTCGGGAAACCCGCTGCGGTCTGCCCATGATCATGATGCGCGATCCGGCGAGCGGGTTCAGCGCCGCCATGTCCCATATCGCGGACGCGATTGCGGACACCGCGTCGCCGCAGGCTGCGGGAGCGCCGCGGCGGGTGGATACCGGCTGCCGGTACGGTTCGCTCGGCATCGTCGGGCGCCGGGGTTCGGCGCAGGGGATGTCCTATACCTACCCCTTTTACGAGTATCCCCGCGTTTACGGCTTCTCATACGACGGAAGGGAACAGAGCGCGGCATGCTTCCATCCCGTCTCCGAAGGGGAGCGGCAGGAATACCGTCTTTTCGTCTCGGCGCGGGACGCGGAGGATTACAACGGCGCGATGGTCGCGTCGTATCTCGCCGCCTTCGCCGAGCAGCCCGTGACGGTCGCCGACGAGGACACGGATCAAATCTACGATATCTGCGTCCGCGATCTGAAGGACCTTTTCACCCAGACGACGCACGGACGGGGGCTGCCGTTCGCGGTCTTTATCGACAACGGACAGATCCATTCGGTCAGCTTCCAGATCGGCTTCATCGGGATGCAGACGACCCTTGCGCACCACATGATCCGGTGGGGGCTGGCAAACGACGATGAGGACAGCGTCAAAAAAGGCGCGGCGATCCTCGACTTCTGGGCGCGGCTCGCCAAAACGGACAGCGGCGCCGTCAAGGTGTGGTTCGACGACACAACCTTCCGCCGGTATCCGCCGTTTCTGCGCATTATGTCGGACGGTATGGAGGGGATGCTCGACGCGGCGATGGCGGCGCGGGCTTCGGGACGGGACGACCTTCACGCCGACCTCTGGCTCGGCATGGCCGAGAAATTCGCCGATTTCCTCGTGACCTATCAGAACGAGGACGGCAGCTTCTGGCGCGCTTACGATTATCACGGCAATGCCTATAAGATCGGCAACCCCGACAGCCTCGTCGGCGACTGGGCGGAGATCGGCGGCAAGAAATACGACAAGACGGTGGGAGACAGCAAGGTCAACACCGCCGTGCCGGTACGCTTTCTGATCCGCATGTGGGAGCTGACCGGGGACGAGCGCTGCAAGACGGCGGCGGTGCGCGCGGGCGACTACGTGCTCGGCGAGCTGTACCCGACCGGGCGGTACGTGGGCGGCACGCCGGACAATCCCAACACGGTCGACAAGGAGGCGGGGGTGTACGCCCTCTTTGCGTATTCCGCCCTGTACGGCGCGACCGGGGAGGAGAAATACCTCCGCGCGTCGGAGCAGGCGGCGGTCTTTGCGATGTCGTGGGTCTATCTGTACCGCTTCGCCGTGACGAACACCGACGGTCTGACGGCGGGCCGCCCTGCCGCCGCGGGGTGCTCCGACGGGCTTTCGCTGATCGCGACGGGACACAGCGCGGCGGATTCCTATATGTCCGTCGCGTATTATGAATTCTTCAAGCTCTACGTCCGCACGGGGGAGACCCGCTGGCGGGACATGGCGCTCTTCCTCGAGAAAAACACGAAGCAGACGATGAACGTCGGGAACCGGTGGGGCTTCGCGCGGGAGAGCTTCATGCCCGAGGCGACGAACCTCGCGGAATTCGTCTTCCGCACGGCGGACGTGCGGGGCGTGTGGCTCCCCTGGATCACGGCGGTCAACGCCGAGCCGATCGCGGCGATGGAGCGCACCTTCGGCAAGAGGAGCGTCGCACAGCTTCAAAACACCGATCTCGGCGTCCTGCGCGAGCAGCTTGCGGCGTACGGCTCGGGCGGGATTTCGTACTGACGCGCAGGGCGGCGTTTCCCGTGTCTCTGAAGGGGTTTGGCGGCATGCGCGGCAGGGGTCCCGGGACCGGCATGTGTGATTTATGTCCCAAATCCGTGTCTTTTTGGCTTGCTTTTTGAACAAATCCGCTATAAACTGAGAATGAAGCGAAAACATCCCCGTCCGACCGGTCGGGAGAAAGGAATCTGTGATGAAAAAAGGAAAAGCCTTGCGCCTGACAGCTTTGCTTCTCGCCTTGTTGATGGCAGCTCTGACCGCGTGCTCGACCGCGCCGAAGGAAGAGGACGCGCCGAACGCCGACGCGCCGAAAACGACGAATTCGGATCCGGCGGCGTCGACGCCCGGAGAAACGGAACCCGAGCCGGAGGAGCCGACCGTGTGGGATCTCACCGGCGTGCCGGAGAACACAAACTTCGACGGCTGGAACTTCAACGCGCTGGTTTACCAGAACCAGACCTGGGGCTACTGCGAGCTCTGCGTGGAGGATCTCAAGGGCGAGGTCCTGAACGACGCGTTTTTCAACCGCAATATTGAAGTCGAAAACCTGCTCGGCATCAAGATCACGCAGGATGCCATCCCCGACCCGTGGGCGGAGCCGCAGTACTTCAACACGAGCGTAACGGCGGGCGACCGGGCGTACGCCGCGGCATGGATGCGGCAGGAGCAGTCCGCGTCCTGCGCCATGAACGATATGTGCCTCGACCTCAATGAGCTCGGCTATATCGACTTCTCGCATCCGTGGTGGGACTACCACTGCATCGAGGACACCACGATGGCGGGCAAGAACTACCTGGTCGCGGGCGATATTTCCATCGCCGACAAGGAAGCGATCTGGGTCATCTACTTCGATAAGCAGAACCTCGCGAACGCGCAGCTCGAATCCCCGTACGAGATCGTGGAATCGGGCAAATGGACGCAGGACAAGATGATGGAGCTGATGGACGCCGTCAAGCAGGACCTCGACGGCGACGGTCAGATGGGTCGCACGGACCTCTGGGGTCTTCTGACGCATCCCGAAAACTTCGCGGCGTCGTGGATGGCGGCGGGCGAACGCATCGTCCGTCCCGATCAGAACGGCATCCCGTCCGCGGCCTTCGAGACGGAACGCTTCGTGAACGTCTGGGATAAGACCATCAAGCTGATGAAATCGGATTCCTGCTATTACGAAAGCATCGCCTTCATTTCCTCCGGCCTGCGCGACGGCTACACCCTGTTCGCGACGGAGGTCATCGCCTTCCTGCGCGCCTACCGCGACAACGAGCGCGACTTCGGCGTCATCCCCATGCCGAAGTACGACGAGGATCAGGAGGATTACCACACCTACGTCGCCGCCGGTTCCGGCCTGATGATCGCACCGAAGACGACGGACGACGTCGACCGGCTCGGCGCGGTGCTCGAGGTGCTCGGTCAGACGGGGCGCGAACAGATCCTTCCCGCGTATTTCGACGTCTGCATCAAGACGCGTGACTCCCGCGACGAGCAAAGCGGTAAAATGCTCGATATCTGCTTCGGGACGCGGTGCTACGACATCGGCATGATCTTCGACTGGGGCGGCATCGTCTCTACGCTCGAGGGCGGCATCGACAGCTGCACGCGGGTTTTCGCCGCGAAGGGCAAATTAATGAAGACCAACATGAGCAAGGCGTTCGAGGTGCTCGGCATCGAGGTACCCGAAGAATAAGAACGAGGAGGTAAGGCATCATGTACAGAATCACCGTTCACGGCGACGACAGGATCGCAAAGATAGAACCCGATCTGTACGGACACTTTTCCGAGCATATCGGCGGCGTGTTCTACGACGGCATCTGGGTCGGGGAGGACTCGAAGATCCCGAACATCCGCGGCCTGCGGCTGGAGCTTGTCGAAAAGCTGAAGGCCATCGGCGCGCCCGTGATCCGCTGGCCGGGCGGGTGCTTCGCCGAAACCTACGACTGGCGCGACGGCATCGGTCCGCGGGAAGAGAGACCCACGCGCATCAACTGGTGGCGCAACTCCGACGGCCGCTACGAGCCGAACTCCGTCGGCACGCACGAATTCGTGGATTTCTGCCGCCTCGTCGGGGCGGAGCCGTATATCGCCGCAAACATCACGTCACTCACGCCGCTCGACATCCGCGACTGGATGGATTACTGCAATTCTCCCGCGGGGACGACGACCCTTGCGAGGGAGCGCGAAAAGAACGGCTCGAGGGAACCGCTGAACGTCAAATACTGGGGCGTCGGCAACGAAACCTGGGGCGGCGGCGGCAACATGACGGGCGAGATGTACGCGCACGAATACCGCAAGTACGCCGTCATCATGGAGAACGCGGACCCTCACGCGCAGCTCATCTGCTCGGGCGCGGACCACAACGACTGGCGCTGGGCGCACGACGTTCTCGGCGTTCTCGAATCCTCGTATCGGATCATGAACGGCTTCTCCCTCCACTTCTACTGCGGCGCGGCGGGCGATCCCCTTGCGTTCAGCGAAGAGGAATGGTATAAGCAGCTCCGCCAAGCCCTCGATATCGAGAGGGCGATCCAGCGGAACTGGGGCTTCGTCGTCGGCTACGGCATGGAGAAGCGCGCGCGCCTCGTCATCGACGAGTGGGGCTGCTGGCATCCGGGCGGATCGGGACCCTCCTCGCACATGAAGGATTACGGCATCGAGCCCGCGCCGAACAACCCGGAGGGGGTGCAGAACCTCTTCGAGCAGCAGTCCACCATGCGGGACGGCATCGTGGCGGCGGCGACCCTCAACATGTTCAACAACCACGCGGAAAAGATCAAAATGGCGACGGTCGCCCAGCTTGTGAACAATCTGCACTGCCTCTTCCTTGCGGGCGGACCGTACTGCATCACGACGCCGACCTACCACGTTTTCGATATGATGAAGGATCACATGGGCGGCGACGCGCTCCGCATCTCCGGCGACCTCGGCGAGATCACGCGCGAGCAGGAGGACCGGAGAAGGAACTATTCCGTCCCGAACCTCTCCGTCAGCGCTTCGAAGAAGGACGGCGTCCTGACGCTGACCCTCGCGAACCTCTCCGTGACCGAGGCGGCCGACGTGAAGCTGAACCTGTCCTGCCTCGAAGCTGCGCCGGAAGCGGAGTACATCACGTTCACCGCCGACGATCCCCATGCCCACAATACCTATGAAGAGCCCGACAAGGTGCATCTGACGAGGGAAACGAAGACCTTCGACGGCTCCGTGACCGTCCCCGCCTTCTCCGCCGTGACGGTGCGCGTCCGGGCTGAATGAATCCGATCCTGATCCCGTGTGCTCCCGCACGGTTTCGGTAAATCCAAAATTAACATAAAGAAAGGAAAACAACATGAAACGCATTATCCTGGCAGTTCTTGTTCTCTCCCTCTGCGTCTGTCTCGCTCTGACTGCGTCCGCGGCTCACCCGGAAGGCGCTGTCAACGCGAACGACGGCACGGATCGCTTCACCATTGAGGCTCCGAAGTTCACGCCCGCCGTCGACGGCGTGCTCGAAGACGGCTACGGCCCGCTCTACTCCGTCGAGCAGTTCGGCGTCGCGTCCACGCAGGGCCTTGACCTCACCACCGGCAAGGTGGCCGTGGCGTGGGACGACACCAACCTCTACTTCTACTGCGAAGTATACGACAACAACGAGCCCTTCGCGGTCTCCACGACCGACTGGAAAAACGACGGTCCTGAATTCTTCCTCGACCTCGACAACGACAAGGCGGGCGATTATATCGAAGACGACTTCCGCGTCCGCGTGATCGCCGCGTACGAGTCCGAAGGCTCCATCTGGCAGAACCCGCTGAGCTACAACGGGCAGAACAACAACAATCCCGTTCCGAACGCCTGCGACGACGACTTCACGCTGGCGATCAAGCTCCTCGGCGAGAAATGGTCCGACGGTTACGCCGTCGAACTCGCGTACAATTATACGAACTATGACCGCGCCTACGCGGCCGGCGACGAGATCGGCTTTGAGGTCCAGATCGTCGACGACGTGTTCGGTTTCGGTTCCCGCGACTCCCAGGCGTTCCTCGGCAACGCTGCCGACCTCGCCTGGTGCAACCCGGGCAGCTTCGGCTCGAACATCGTCCTGACGGACGGCGCCGCCCCGGCTGCCGCTGCGGCTCACCCGGAAGGCGCCATCAATGCGAACGACGGTTCCGACCGCTTCACGATCGACGCTCCGTACAGCACGCCCGCGGTCGACGGCGTGCTTGACGACAGCTACGGTCCGCTCTACTCCGTCGAGCAGTTCGGCGTCGCGTCCACGCAGGGTCTTGACCTCACCACCGGCAAGGTCGCCGTGACGTGGGACGACAGCAAGCTTTACTTCTACTGCGAAGTGTACGACAACAACGAGCCCTTCGCGGTCTCCACGACCGACTGGAAAAACGACGGTCCTGAATTCTTCCTCGACCTCGACAACGACAAGGCGGGCGATTATCTGGAAGACGACTTCCGCGTCCGCGTGATCGCCGCGTACGACTCCGAAGGCTCCATCTGGGAGAACCCGCTGAGCTACAACGGTCAGAACAACAACAATCCCGTTCCGAACGCCTGCGACGACGACTTCGAGCTGGCGGTCAAGCTCCTCGGCGAGAAATGGTCCGACGGTTACGCCGTCGAGCTCGCGTACAACTACGCGAACTACGACCGCACGTACGGCACGGGCGACGAGATCGGCTTTGAGGTCCAGATCGTAGACGACGTGTTCGGCTTCGGTTCCCGCGACTCCCAGGCATTCCTCGGCAACGCCGCCGACCTCGCCTGGTGCAACCCGGGCAGCTTCGGCTCGAACATCGTCCTCTCCGGCGGTTCCGCGAAACCGGCTGAAGAGAAGCCCGCCGAACCCGAAGCTCCCGCCGAACCCACCTATACTTACCCCGCTTCCGGTGAATCCGGAAACGCGCTCGTCGGCACCGTGATCGGCAACGAGACCGGCTGGGGCGGAAACGCTGACGCCGGCGCTGCCGCCGCGTTTGACGGCAACCCCGCCACGTTCTTCGACCCGCTCGGACAGGGCGACGGCTACTGCGGCATGGATATGGGCAAGAAGGTCGTTCTTGACAAGGTCGTGATCCTCTCCCGCGCCGACTGGAACGCCCGC
>JAFYBN010000109.1 GCA_017540175.1 Clostridia bacterium
CCAGCTCAGGCTCAAATGCATGACGCCGATGGAATTTCATCGTGCTGCCGTGTAAAAAACTCCACCCTACCGGAAAGCAGGGTGGAATTCATGAAACATTTCTTTTGTTTTTTCACTGTCTACTTGACAGGGGGCGGTTCAAAGCGGGACCCGGTTATTCTTTTGTCCAGTCGATTTCCTTTTGTTTGAGCAGTCCCGTGATCAGAACCGCGGCGGCGGAAAGACCGAGGAAAACGGTGATGAGGATCGTCGGCATATCCCATCCTGTCCGATCGCCGAGGCGCGACAGTACCTGTCCGAAGAAATTATACACCGAGTGGATCGCCGCGCAGAGCCAGATGGAACGGGTCGCGTAAAGGACGCAGGCGCACATGCCGCCGATCAGGAAGGAATATCCGATCTGCTGAATCACCGCACCGGCGGCTCCCGGACTCACCAAGAGATTCACGAGATGGACGACGGCGAAAACAGCCGAGGAAATGAGAGCGGCAAAGAAGGGAGCGTGGGGCCTTCCCTTCAGTTTTTCGGCGATATACGGAAGCAGAAATCCGCGGAAGGCGAGTTCTTCGAAGCATCCGACAGCGGCGCACTCGAGAGCAAAGAGCAGTACCCGGAGCGCACCCTCCGTGACGTGCACATTTCCCGTCCAATAGGTATAAAACGGGAAATTGTTCACCGCCACAAGCGAGGCGAACAGAACGGTCAGCGCCGCGTATTTTCCCGGTTTGAAGCGGAAAACACGATAGCCCATGCGGCGTATGAACACGACGAGCACAACCGAGCTGATGACGCGCGTGAGAATCGTTGAGAACTCTTCAAAATAAGGGATTTTGAGCGTCCGTCCGAATACCTCGAGGATCAGAAGCACGCCGATCACACTCAGGAGCCAGATGCGGTCCTTTTGCTTCATGCGGTCTTCTCCTTCTTCTTCAGCTGAATGAGCAGAAGGATCGCGCCGGCGATGACAAGCAGGACGGACACAAGCTGGGAGGGCGAGAGAAAGTCAACGACGGTTTTGCCCCGGTCGTCGCCCCGCAGGAATTCGATCAAAAACCGCCAGACGCCGTAGCCGATGAAATACCCGGCGACGGCGAGTTTTTTCTTCGCGAGTCGGTAGAGGACGGGACAGAGGGCGAAGAGAAAGAGCGCTTCAAAAAGCTGGGTCGGGATCGCCCGGCAATGGCAGGTTTCGAAATAGATCCCCCATCCGGCGGGCTTGCCGTAACAGCATCCCGCCATCAGACAGCCGAGCCGACCGAAGCCGTGCCCGAGAGCGAGGCAGGGCGCGAAGCCGTTCAGTGCATCCGGGAAGCGGCGAATGTGCTCCCGGTCCGGGAACAGAAAATGCCCGATGCCGAAGTACGAGAGGATGAGAATCAAAAATCCGCCGATGAACCCTCCGAGGAAGGTCGAGCCGGTTTCCGTGCCGAGGCGGAAGGGTTTGCCCCCGATCCAGTCGTAGACTGCCTGAAACAGATAGCCTGAGAGGTAGCCCCCGATCACGGTTATGACCGCGGAGGCGATCACGAGATTGTGCATTTTCGCGGACAGCCCGATCTCGGTCGAATAGCGGCGGAACAGGAGCATGCCGGCAAAGAGTCCGACGACGATCAGGATCTCATACAGGGACATGCCGAAAAGAATTTCGTTCGGGTACATGGAGTCTCCTTCAAAAACAGCCGGGGAAAGCCGTTTGGACCTTCCCCGGTGTGTTTGTCATTCAGTCAGATTCTTCATCCGACAGCCCGTTGGATCAGTCAGAGATTATTTTCTCTTGGAAATCCAGGCGGAGCCGAGGACGGAGAGGATCACGACGATGCCGCCGCCGATGAAGGAGCCGCATCCGGACTTCTTCTCTTCGGTCTTGGTGTCGGTAGAAGCGGGAGTCTCGGCGGGAGTTTCAGCAGGAGTCTCGGCGGGAGTCTCGGCGGGAGTTTCAGCAGGAGTCTCGGCGGGAGTCTCAGCCGGGGTTTCAGCAGGAGTCTCGGCGGGAGTCTCAGCCGGGGTTTCGCCGGCGGATGCGGTGATGATGGAGTTCTGGAGTCCGTCGGGCGTGTAGTACACATAGACCCAGTAGACGTCGCAGGACTTCAGCGTGCTGTCATCCATGCCGGTAGGCGCGTAGATGTAGAAGCTGTGAGGACCCTTCGTGGTCTTGAAGGAGGAGACGACGAAGCCGTGCGCGTCGGTTTCCCACAGGTCGATGTAGTTTCTCGCCGTGCCGTTCGGATCGTCGAGAGCCCAGTCAACGCCGCGTTCCGCGCCGTTTCTCGCAACGTACTCGATCATGAACGTGTACGTGCCGTCGGCGGGAGCTTCAAAGTCGTACCAGACGCAGGTATCCATCTTGCAGCAGTAGCCGTTGCCGCCGGAGGTGAGGTTGTGCAGGTAGGTGCCGATGTCGCCCAGAGCGTTGTAGCCGGAGATCTCATCGAGGTCGGATCTGACGTCCACGAGGCAGTCGCCCTTGAAGTCGGGCTGCTCTTCGTAGAAGCGGTACGCGCCGCGGACTTCGACGGCGCTGTCGTCAAAGGTCTCGGTGATGGGCTCGGTCTTGTCGCCGGAGGCGGCGGGAGCGCCAGCCGCGTCGGCAGTCAGAAGCACGACTTCGGAAACCTGGAACGTGCCGGACGAGCAGCCGTCCATGTTGAACTTGAAGGTGGAGTACGCGGGAGAAGCGTCAAACGAGGTGACGAAGTAAGTGAAGTTCACTTCTTCAAAGAAGGTGTCGTCGCCTTCAGCAATGGATTCCCAAGTGCTGCCGCCGTCGTTCGAGCCGAGGAGCTGCCACTTGTTCGGGTTTCTGCCGTTGTAGTCGGCGTTGTCGTTCGCTGTCGCGATGGCAAGGCCGCTGATGGAGTAAGCGCTGCCCGTGTTGACCACGGAGTAAGCCGGGAATTCGTTGCCGCAGAACTTCGTGGTGACGTCGTCGTCCCAGAGGTTCTCCGGACCTTCGTTGCCGAAACCGGCGGAACCGTCCGCGAAGTCATAACCTGTAACGGGATTCAGACCGACAGCCGATGCGGCGGCAGCCGCTTCGTCATACTGTTCGCCGTTGTTCGCAACGGAAGCGCCGGGGATGATCCATTCGAGGGTCGCTTCGCCGGGCGTACCGAAGAGCATCACGTCGCCGACGTCGCCGTGCTTGATTTCAGCGGAGTATTCCGTACCGTCCGCAAGGGTGCCGGCTTCAAAGCCGATGGAAACATACCGGAACATCCAGTATGCTGCAGCACCTTCAACGGTCTTGGTGATCCACTGCTGTTCCGCGTCGGACGGGAGAGCTTCCGGTCTGTCGACGAAAGCAAGCGTCGTCCAATCGACACCGTTGTTGGAGCCCTGGATCGCAGCGCCTGCGGTTCTGTCGTTCCAGTCAACACGCGGTTTGATCCGCACTTCGGTCAGCGTATAAGCCTTGTCGGCAAGGATACCGGTGAAGCAAGCCGGACCCGCGGAAGCAGGGTCGTAGTAGGTGCCGCCGTCGTTGTCCCACGCGCAGGCATAGGAAGCGCTGTCGGACCACGCGCCGCCGCCGCCGATAACCTTACCCTTGATGAAGTCGCCTTCACCCGCGTTGTCTTCGCCGACGTATTCGATCGGATCGACGAAACGGTTGGCGCTGCTCTTCTCCTGGGTGACGATTTCCTTTTCGTCGCCGACGTAAGCAGCCTTCGGATGACCGTAAAGCTCGATCTCAGCGCAGTCGCCGTGTTCGGATTCGATCGCGACGTAGCGGTAGAGGGAGTAGGAGCCGGTGCCCATCCAGTAAACGGAGAAGTCAGCCTGGCTTTCATCCATGTACTCGAGGTTCGCGTCGATGTATTCCTGAACCGGTTCGGGCGTGAAGACGTGGTAGTCGTTCGTCAGAAGACCGGTCTTGCCGTAGACCTTCGGGTCGACGTAAACGACGTTGTGCCAGGTTTCACCGTTGTCATTGGAGCCCTGGATCGCCGCGCCGCTGATACGCTTTTCCTGACCGGAACGGTTGCAGATACGGACTTCGGTCAGCTCGTAGGGCTGATCGAGGAGCAGGCCGCACCAGGAGAAGGTATGCTCGCCGTTGCCGCCGATATAGGGGTCAAAGAACGTGGTGGTATCGCCGTCGAACGCGCAGGACGCGTTGTCCGTGCCGTTGTTCCAGCAGTGTTCACCGGTCTCGCTGTAAGAGGAGACGACGGTGCCTTTGATGATTTCGCCGTCCTTGACTTCCGGCCAGTCGTAGTCGACCGAGTAAGGATAGGAGTCGCCGAACATATCGGCAAGAGCGTCGGGTGCGAGTTCCTCGATGGGCGCGAAGTTCTTGTTGTCCGGAATTCCGGCGTCTTCGGTCGCATAAGCGCTGACCGCAAGGCCAAGAACCAGCGAGCACACGAGAAGCAGGGTTAATGCTTTTTTCATGTTTGCCTCCTTGAGAGATGATGACGGATGAACCGTCGGATTTGCGGGATAATTTCTTATCCCTTTTTGAGTCCACGGGTCAATTATATCATAGTTCCGAGCAAAATGCAAGTCTCTCCGTGAACTTTGATCGCTTTCTTTGTGAAAATTTTTCTCAGCTAAGTAAATCGGAGTCAGCTCCCGTTCACGCCCAGGACATCGAGGTAGGCTTCGGTTCGCGCATGATCGCTTCCTTCAGAACGGCGACGGCCTTTTTAAGACCTTCGTCCGTCGTCATGAGGCTGTCCTCGTGTTCGATGGAAAGCACGCCATCGTAGCCGCAAAGGCGGAGGTTCGAGACGAGATCCTTCCACCATGCGACGTCGTGACCGTAGCCGAGGGCGCGGAAGACCCACGCTCTGTTGATTTCGTCGCCATAGTGCTTCGTGTCAAGCACGCCGATGCGGGCGGTGTTGATGGGATCGACCTTCGTGTCCTTCGCGTGGACGTGGTAGATCGCGCCTTTCAGTTCCCGGATCGCCGCGGCAGGCTCCATGCCCTGCCATACAAGGTGGGACGGATCAAAGTTCGCGCCGATGGTCTCGCCGACCGCCGCACGGAGCTTGAGGAGCGTTTCGGTATTGTAGACGCAAAAGCCGGGGTGCATCTCGAGAGCGATCTTTTTGACGCCGTGGGCGTTCGCGAAGGCGGCCGCCTTCTTCCAGTACGGGATGAGGACTTCGTTCCACTGGTAATCGAGGATCTTAAGGAAGTCGTCCGGCCAGGGGCAGGTGACCCAGTTCGGGTATTTCGCGCCGGGATGGTCGCCCGGGCAGCCGGAGAAGGTGATGATGGTATCGACGCCCGCCTTTTCGGCGAGGAGAACGCAGTTTTCGAAGTCTTTCTCAAATTCGGCGGCGACGGCGGGATCGGGGTGAACGCAGTTGCCGTGAACGGAGAGCGCGGCGAGCTCGAGCCCGCTGTCCTGAATGGTCTTCATCCATACGTCGAACGCGACCTGATCGTTTAGGAGAATATCGGGATCGGCGTGATCCTTGCCCGGATAGCCGCCGCAGCCGATCTCAACCGCTTCGATGCCGACGGCCTTCAGCTCGGCAAGGGACTGAGCGAGAGGCTTTTTCGCGTTGAGGTTTTCGCATACACAGATTTTCATATGGTATCCCTTCCTTCATGAAGCGTGGAAAGTGAGGACGGGCGTCCCCTTTCCCCGGATGTTTGAAATCAGAATCTGTAAAGGTCGCCCGTTCTCGCGGAGGTGTAAATACCTTCGAGAATGCGGGTAACGGTGTACGCCTGCTCGGGCAGAACGGTCGGAGCCGCCTTTTCGCCGCGGACGGTCTTGATCCACTGGACCATGTCCTTGGTGGAAGCGTCGCCGTCGGACGCGCCTTCGTAGAACGCGGCGCCGCCCGCCGAGAAGCTCGGACGGAAGGTGAACTGACGGTTCTGACGGATGCCGTTGATGCGCACGCCGTCGAGCATGTCGCCGCCGCCCTTGGTGCCGCAGAGCATGGTGCACGCTTCGCGGACTTCGAGGGTATTCAGCGCCCACGCCGCGTCGAGGGACACGGTCGCGCCGTTTTCCATGACGACGAAGCCGAACGCGGAGTCTTCGACGGTGAACTTCGCGGGATCCCACTGACCCCACGCGTTGCCCTGCTCGGTGTCGTTGTTGAGAGCGTGGTAGGTGGTGCCGACGCAGAACTTCGGCTTGTAGTTGTTCATCATCCAGAGGGTGAGGTCAAGCGCGTGCGTGCCGATGTCGATCAGGGGACCGCCGCCCTGCTCGTATTCGTTGAGAAACACGCCCCAGGTCGGAACGGCGCGGCGGCGAACGGCGAACGCGCGGGCGAAGTAAATGTCGCCGAAGGTGCCTCTGTCGGCCTCTTCCTTCAAAAAGAGCGCTTCGGAGGTCTGACGGTTCTGATAGCCGATGGTGAGCAGCTTGCCGGTTCTGTTCGCGGCGTCAAGCATTTTCTTCGCTTCGACGGAGTTGATCGCCATGGGCTTTTCGCACATGACGTGCTTCCCCGCTTCGAGGGCGTCGACGGTGATGAAGCTGTGCGCGCGGTTCGGGGTGCAGACGTGGACGACGTCGATGGTCTTGTCCTCGAGGAGTTCCTTGTAGTCCTCATAGACCTTGGCGTCCGGCGTGCCGTACTGCTTCGCTGCTTTTTCGGCGCGCTCGATGATGATGTCGCAGAAAGCGACCATCTCGACGCCTTTCACCTTCTTGAGAGAAGGCATATGCTTGCCGTTCGCGATGCCGCCGCAGCCGATAATGCCGATGCGGATGGTGTCGTTTGCGCTCATGTTTCGTAACCTCCGGATTAAAAGATTTCGGATTTTTCGGAAAGGCTTTCATACCTGTCCATGATTATCATAGACGAATCGTTCGTCTTTTTCAAGGGGGCGTGGATTGAAATTTGCTCTCCCGTGCCGATTTCGTAGGTTTTCACAAAGAACCGACTGAAGTTTTGGTGATTCCGACAAAGACTCTGCGGAACTCGAAAAAGCCGCCCTTCCCTTGCGCGGGACGGGCGGCTGAGCGGTTCGATGCGGGACTGAGACGAGAGCTTTATGCTGCGGCGTCTTCTGCGGCCGCTTCTGCGGCATTTTCGACAAGCGTGTCTTCAACGGCTTCCTCCGCCTTTTCGGCACCGGACGAGACAGCTTCTCCGCCTTCCTTCATAGCTCTGGCTTCGCAGGTCTTGCAGAGTCTGGTCTTGCCGTTTTCGATGGCGGACGCGGACGTACCGGTGAGGAGCTCGACGGTGTTGCTCAGATGCGAGCAGTCGTCATATGCGTGGAAAACCGTGCCGCTTGCCGTCCAGTAAACGGTATCGATATCAGCGTTTTCAAGAAGCTCTTCCTGAGAAATGGGGTTGTAATCATAGCTCGTCAACCCGCCGATCAGGAGCGCGACGACGGCGACGATCACCGCGATGGTTTTCGACTGCTTGTTCGAGTTCTTGTCGGTCAGCACAACGATAATGAACGGGACGAACGCGAGGATCGCCATGACGACGCCTAGATTGTTGTGCAGCCAGAAGCGGAATGGGCTCTTCGCGGAAGCGGGGTCAAGGTGGTTGCTCTTCTTCCAGAGGTTCGAGCCGATGATGACGCAGACAAGATCGAGGACGATGCAGACGATCCACGAGATCGTCCAGCCGGGATTCTCGACCGTGAAGCCGAATTCGATCTTATGGACGAACAAGAGGATCGCGAAAATCTCGAAGCAAATCGCAAGCACCCAGAGGATGATCGCGGCGATGCGGTAGGGCAGCGCGTTCTTTCTGGTCACGGCAAGCAGTTCTTCCTTGCTCGCGCTCTGCTGTCCGACCTGCGTGTAGGTGTGCTGGACCTTTCCGGCGGCTTTTTTCGCCTGTGCCGCTTCAAGGGCTTTCTTCGCCGCCTCTTCGGCAGCCGTGTTTTTCTTTTCCGCCATGATTTCACTCCTATGTTAAATTTAGTTTTGGTCTTGCTGTGAATATTATAGCATGCCGCTTATGGAAATGCAAGGGTTTTTCGTCATTTCCCCCGTTTTTTCGGCGCACCGGAGAGCCGCCAGCTTATTCCTTCCACTTTGCGCTCTCCGGAATATGGGCGCGGACGAAGGCTTTGACAAACTCGAAATCCTGCCCGTCCGCGTAAAGCTCGTTTGCGCCGCCGCCGTGCACCTTGATGACGGAGATGCGCGGTTTTACGATAACCTTTTTCACGCGGCTCCACTCGGTCGTCGAGACGGTCCGCGTCGCGTTCA
The DNA here is from genome assembly GCA_017540175.1 of Clostridia bacterium. Classification (GTDB taxonomy): domain Bacteria; phylum Bacillota; class Clostridia; order Oscillospirales; family CAG-272; genus UMGS1696. Next base: position 8,162 of record JAFYBN010000109.1, read on the forward strand.
GTCCCGCGCCTGCCGCTCCCGGGCGTCCCGAAAGCGCGCCCGCGACCGCTGTGATCTCACCGAGCTTCTGCGCCTTTTTCGCCTGTGCCGCGGACTGGGAATGCACGAAGCCCTTGTCGTCCATCGTGAAATCGACAGCGTACTTCCCTCCCATGATGGCAGCGTAAAGCAGATAGCCGAGAATGAGGAGCACCGCGAAAATCCCGAGGATGATGCCGATTGTCGTTCCCCAATCGGCAAAGGTTTTTGCGTGGAAACCGTTTTCCGCCAGCGCGATGGGCAGCATGATGAGAATCCCCATGCCGAGGATGACGCCGCCGAAGACCTTACAGAGAAGCAGAAAGATGTTCGGGTTTTTGAAGAGACTCATTTCATAGCTCCAGCAGTATGTGCCGAGAGGGGCTTCAATGATCGGACCTGTCTGCATGTTTCATTCCTCCTTTTAAAAAACAAAATTGTTCGCGGTTTTTGGGCAGAAGAGCCTGAATACCGCCATGCGGAACGGAAGCGACACGGCTCAGACTAAATCTTGCTGCCTAAGCACCGCGCTTATTTTTCCGCGCATTCTGCCTGCACTAAATTCATTTGATTCTATTCTATCACAGAGATAAGATGAAATCAATGATTCCACAAAAATAATTTACGGATTCGCGCGGTTTTCTCAGGGCCGGCGGCGAAAAAAACGCCCCTTCCGTCATTTGAAAGAGGCGTTTCTCATATTTACCATTTATAGTTGAAATTGATGGATTTTTCGACGCTGTCGTCGACTACGTTGATAAAGGTCTTGCCGATGTTCAGCGCAAGCGGCTCGCCCTTCGCGGTGGTCAGCTTCAGGGGAGCGCTTTCGTTCTCGCGGGACCAGTTGATGGAGGTTCGTCTGCCGTCCGTGATGTAATAACCCGTTCCGCTCCCGACCTTGACGACGGAAACACGCGCGGCAGGGTCGCCCGGGATCGGGTTGATGTCGGTGAAGAGGATGATGACGTTCTTCACCGAGATCTGGTTTGACGTCAGGCCGTCCACGTGGGCGATGCCGTTGTACTGATAGCGGAGATATTCCTTGGTCGTGGAGTCATAGACGAAATCCACGGTCTGGATCGATGTCGAATACATTCTCACATGGGTGGCGGCGGAACCCGCGGGCTTCGTATCCTCCTCGTTGAACAGGAAGATGGGCTCGTATCCGTCTTTCAGCTTCGTTCGGTAGCCCTTGAACTTGATGCCGGAGACGATGCCCGCGCCGTTGGTCATGAGGCTGTGCTCGGATCCGATGTTGTTCATGCGCCAGGTATCGCGGAAATAGGTCGAAGGCAGGTACATATTCGCTCCGTCGAGGTTCGAGAGTCCGAGCGCTGCGATGGTCTCATACGCCTGCGGACTGCCGCCGGCGTGAACGTAGATCGCGTCGTAGTCGTTCACCCAGGTCGCGAAATAGTCGCGGGACGAGCGGATCGAGCCGACCGTGCCGATGTTCTCGTAATCGTCGACCAGCATCATGAGGCGCGGAATCTGCCCCTCCGTCACGCATTCGTAATAGATTTGACCGTAGTCGAGGCTGTACTGGGGAAGCTGGAGCTTCAGATTGTTCAGCATGATCGCGACGGGACGTCTCTGCTGCTCGGCAAGCGTGCAGGTCTCGCCGTTCAGATAGTTATAAATGCGGGGCTCTTCTTCCTTTTTATCCTTGTCCGTATCGTCCTTATCGTCCTTGCTGTCCTTGTCGTCTTTGTCCTTGTCGTCTTTGTCCTTGTCGTCTTTGTCCTTGTCGTCCTTGTTGTCTTTGTCCTCTTTTTCTTTGTTGTCTTTTTCTTTATCACCCGTATCGGTTTTGCCGTCCTTGTCCTCTTCATCCGGCTTTTCGGTTTCCGGCTTTTCCGTTTCAGTTTTTTCCGTCTCCGGCTTTTCGGTTTCTGTCTTCTCGGTCTCGGGTTTCTCGGTCTCGGGTTTCTCAGTCTCGGGTTTCTCAGTCTCGGGCTTCTCGGTTTCCTGCTTCACAGTCTCGGCTTGTGTTTCCGAAGGGACGTCCGGAGCGGGATCCGTTTCCGCGGGAACTTCCGTCGCCTGTGTTTCGGGCGCATCCGTCACGGGCTCCTCCACGGCGGGGGCTTCCTTAGTGCCGCAGGCACAGAAAATCAGGCAGAGCGCGGCGGCGAGGGCAATCAGTCTTCTGAGATGTCGAGCTTTCATTCCGTATATCCTTTTCGTTTCTCCGGGGTATCCCGTTCGATGGTATAGATGGCGCGAGAATTTCATCGGCGAGCCGCGGCGCGGCCCGATACCCCTATATCATAATCCCCTACGGGCGGCAAGTCAAGACATTGTTCGATTTTTTTACCTGTTTTCGATCAAAAATTTTCAAGAATCCCCATTTTTATCCCGCTCGCCGGGATCACGACCGGTTCTGCTCCTGCGCGGCATGAAAAACGGGTGCGCTCTCCCAAAGGAAAAGCGTACCCGTTTTGATGTTGATGCGGATGAAGAGCCGGCGCTCAGAGTCCGGTCTTCTCGCGGATGTAGGCGCGCGCGGTTTTCGCGTATTCGAAGGGATTGGCCTTCGCGGGGTCTTGTTCCGCCTCGACGACGACCCAGCCCTCATAGCCGCTTTCCTCGATGACGTCGAAGATGGGTGCGAAATCCACGTCACCGTCGCCCGGCACGGTGAAGACGCCGGCGCGGACCGCGGTGAGGAAGCTCCAGCCTTCCTTCATCGCCTGATCGCGGATGGGAAGACGGACGTCCTTTAAGTGGATGTGACGGATGCGGGAAATGTACTTCTTCAAAATCGGGAGCGGATCGATCCCGGCGAAGGTGAGGTGCCCGCTGTCAAAAAGCAGATAGACGAGCTCGGGATCGACCATGTCCATGAAGCGGTCGATTTCCTCCGCGGTCTGCACGCCCGTGCCCATGTGATGATGGCAGGTGAGGGTCATGCCCTTTTCTTTCGCGAGCTTGCCGAGTTCGTTATAGCCCTCGGTGACTCGCTTCCACTGCTCGTCCGTCCAGCGGGGCTTCTGATCGCCGAAAATGCTGACGTTTTTGCCCTGAATGGAATCGCCCTGTTCGGAGGCGCCGATGACCCGCGCACCGAGCGCGTACAAACGGTCGCGGTGTTCGATGAAGTTCTTCTTCGTCACCTCAAAGGGCTCGGAAATGAAGAGGGTCGAGAACCACGCGTTGCAGATCGTCAGCCCGCGCACGTCGAGTTTGTGCTTCAGTACCGCGGTGTCCTTCGGATATTTGTTGCCGATCTCGCTGCCCTTGAAGCCCGCGAGCGCCATTTCGCTCACGCACTGCTCAAAGGTGTTCTCCCCGCCGAGATCGGGCATGTCGTCGTTCGTCCAGCCGATCGGGGCGATGGCGAGCTTAACTTTCTTGGGATCAAGCATGAGTCGTATCTCCTTTATGTCTTCTGTCAGAATTTGCGGGTGTCCTTCACATGATCGACGAGGGAATCGTACGCCTCGCGCACGCGCGGCTGTTCGGATACTTCCGCTACGCCGACGCGCCACCAGCTTTCGTAACCGGGCGTCATCGAACCGGGAAGCACCTTGATGTCGTAGAGTACGGGTTTGTCCTGCTTGAGCGCGTCCACGAGCGCTGCCTTCAGTTCCTCTTCCGTATGGATGGAATACGCCTTCAGCCCGTAGCCCTCCGCGTTCTTCGCAAAATCGAGGGGCATGATCGCGCCGTCCAGTTCCCCGGTCTTCGGATCACGAAAGCGGAACACCGTACCGAAGGTATCGCCCCCCTGGTTGTTCTGGAGATTTTCAATGCATCCCCAGCCGGAGTTGTCGAAGAGGCAGAAGTGGACGCGGAGTCCCTCCTGCAGACAGGTGACGAGCTCGGAATGCGCCATGAGATAAGTGCCGTCGCCGAAGAAGGTATAGACCTCGCTGTCCGGGCAGGCGAGCTTCACGCCGAGCGCGCCGTTGGTTTCGTATCCCATGTTCGAGAAACCGTATTCCATGTGGTAGGTATCCCGGTCGCCGGGACGGAACAGACGCTGCATATCCCCGGGGAGACTTCCCGCGCTGCCGACGGCGACGTCGGACGGCTTCATGAATTCGTTGATGATCCCGAGCGCGCGCGTCTGGGTGAGCCCGCGGGGGTCTTCCTTGTGATACCAGTCGTCCGCGATCGCGAGCCACTCGGCGCGCTCCTTTTCGGCTGCCGGAATATTCCCGGCGCGGTAACCGTCGAGCGCGGCGGTGAGAGCGGTCAGCCCTTCCCGCGCGTCGCAGATCATCGGCTCGGCGTCCATCTTCACGGCGTCGAACGGGCAGATGTTGAGAGAAACGACCTTCGTGTTCTCTCCGAAGAGCCACTTCGAGCTCGTGGTGAAATCGGTTAGACGGGTGCCGACCGCCACGATGACGTCGGCGTCCTTCGCGATGCGGTTCGCGGACTGCGTGCCGGTCACGCCGATGCCGCCGAGGTTGAGCGGATGGGTCCACGGGAGGGTCCCCTTGCCCGCCTGCGTTTCGGAGAACGGAATGCCGGTCTTTTCAATGAACTCTGCGAGCGCGTCTCCCGCGTAGGAATACCGGACGCCGCCGCCGCAGATGAGGAGCGGGTTCTTCGCACCGCGGATGATCTCCGCCGCGCGCTCGGTCTGTGCCGCGGTCGGGATCCTGCGGTCGAGGTGCCACACGCGCTTTCTCAGGAAGGAGACGGGATAATCGTACGCCTCGCCCTCCACGTCCTGGGGCATGGCAAGGCAGACAGCGCCGGTGTCGGCGGGATCGGTCAGCACCCGCATGGCGTGGATCGCCGCGGTCATGAGCTGCTCGGGACGCTCGATGCGGTCGAAATAATGGCAGACGCCGCGGAAAGCGTCTGTGACGGTCTGACCGAACGAATGGAAGAATTCCGCCTGCTGGAGCACCGGGTCGGGCTGGCGGCACGCGAAGGTGTCGCCGGGCAGGAGCAGGAGGGGAATGCGGTTCGCCGTCGCACAGCCTGCCGCTGTGACCATGTTCATCGCGCCCGGTCCGATGGAGGACACGCAGGGGATGATCTCAAGACGGTTCTTCTGTTTGGCAAACGCCGTCGCGGCAAGAGCCATGTTCTGCTCGTTCTTGCCCTGCAGGAAGCGGATGGAATGCCCACCCTGCTGCAGCGCCTGACCGACGCCGACGACGCATCCGTGACCGAATACGCCGAAGATGTTGTTGACAAATCTGCTTTCCCTGCCGTCGAGCTCCACGTACTGCGCGTCAAGGAAGCGGACGAGGGCCTGCGCCATCGTCAAACGGATTGTTTCCATGCCTGAAGCTCCTTTCGGCTTATTTCTTGTCTCCCCAGTATTTACTCTCCGGCTTCATGACCCAGAGATGCTCGTCGAGGAAGACGGGATAATCGGGCTGCTTGTACGGGCATCCGTCAAGGTGGCGGATCGCCCAGAGATACCAGAGGGCGTATCCCGGCGCGGTGCAGTGAGGATGCGTCAGTCCCGGCGCGATGAACACGGTGTCGTTGTTCTGCACCTTCACGACGTCGTCCCCGAGCTCGCCGTAGCCGAAGCCGTTTGACGGATTGGTCTTATAATAATAGATTTCCGGCTGGGGATGGTGGTGCGGCGGATAGCTGCTCCATTTGCCCGGGAAGCCGATGACCTCACCGAGAACGAGGTTCGCGTAAGGGGCGTTCGAATAGTCGAAGATCGTGCGGACGATGCGGGTGCTCGTCTCGCGCATCAGCCCCGCGCCGCGGAACTCGTCCGGGGTATCGGCGGGAAGATAGAGCTTCGAGCCGAATTCACGCTCGTTGTCCGTGCGCATGATGTTCAGCTCCGCTTCGTCGGAGAGGCAGGTCACGCGGATCGCGGTCGCGCGGTCGGCATGGAGCGCGGTCGGGGGCACGTCGAAGCAGTTTTCGCGGAATTCGGTATGGGTCTTCTCTGCCCATTCGAACTTCACTTCGCCGTACACAAGCAGGACCGCTTTCTCAAGCGCGGCATCCTCTTCGTACACGTCGCCCTTCTTCATGCGGTAAACGCCGAAATCCATCAGCATATCCGCGTGCGCGCCGTTCATTTCTGCGAGCCATTTCAGCCCGAAGGGATGCGCGCCGCGCGCTTTGATGATTTTCTCTTCCATATTCCTCAAGCCTCGCAGATCTCGCTGATCTTCACGGGACGATGCTCGTCGAGGGACTTCTTCGCTGCCTTCGCGAGGACGACGCTCATCAGTCCGGCATGGATGCCGACGGGAACCTCGGTGTCTTCGCGGATGGCGCGGATGAACTGGCGCATTTCCTCGGTGAAGGACGCCATATATCTCTCAAGGAAGAAGAACTGCGGCTTGTCGCCGACGACGCCGGAGGCGGTGGAGACCTTCACGGTGCTGTCGCCGTCGTTTTCATCCGCCGCCATGCCGAGGGAGCCGAAGACTTCCACTCTCTGGTCGTAGCCGTAGGCTGCGCGGCGGCTGTTGTCGATCACGCCGAGCGCGCCGTTTTCGAAGGTGAGGGTCACGATCGCGGTGTCCACGTCGCCCGCTTCGCCGATGCGCTTGTCCACAAGGCTCGTGCCCATCGCGTAGACTTCCTTCACGTCGCATCCGGCAAGGAACATCGCCATGTCGAAGTCATGGATCATCATATCGATGTAGAGCCCGCCGGAGGAAGCCGCGTATTCCGGGGACGGCGGCTCGGGGTCGCGCGAGGTTATCTTGATGATCTCGATATTGCCGAGAGTCCCGTCCGCCGCGAGCTGCTGCACATGGCGGTGGTTGTGGTCGAAGCGGCGGTTGAAGCCGATTTGGAGTTTTTTGCCGGTCTTTGCGGCGACTTCGGCAACTTCCTTGATTTTCTCAAGCGAGGTATGTACGGGCTTTTCGCAGAAAACATGCTTGCCCGCGTTCAGCGCGGCGATGGTGATATCCGCGTGCGTGGGGGTGGGGGAGCAGACAAGCACCGCGTCGATCGCGGGGTTGTTCACGATGTCCATGTAATCGGCGGAATAAGCCGGGACGCCGAAGCGCTCCGCGAGCTTTTTCGCGTTCGATTCGATCACGTCCGTGACCATGACGACTTCCGCTTCGGGAATGTGGTAGGTGATGGACTCGGCGTGGACGTTTCCGATGCGTCCCGCGCCCACGATGCCGATTTTCAGCTTGTTCATGGCAGTTGATCTCCTTCGATTATTTCAATAATTATATTTTTGAGAGTTATTGCTCGTGCCGAAGCGCTGGATCAGAGCGAGCCGTCCCAGGTGGAGACGTGTTCCTTCTTCATTTCTTCCTCGTCGAACCAGCGGACGGTGACGTTCTTCGATTCGGTGTAGAAGCGGAAGGCATCCTTGCCGTGGCAGTGGAGATCGCCGAAGAAGGACTGCTTGTGTCCGCTGAACGGGAAGATGCCGATCGGAACCGGGATGCCGACGTTCACGCCGACCATGCCGCCGTCGGTGCGCCGCGCGAATTCACGGGCGTAATAGCCGCTTTGGGTGAAGATGACGGAGCCGTTCGCGAAGGGATTGCGGTTCATGAGGGCGAGACCTTCTTCGAAATCCTTCACTCTCTTGATGCAGAGCACGGGACCGAAGACCTCGCGCGTGCCGATGGTCATTTCCTCGGTCACGTGGTCGAAGATCGTGTGGCCGATGTAGTAACCGTCCTCGTATCCCTCGACCTTGACGTCTCTGCCGTCGAGAACGAGCTCTGCTCCTTCTTCGATGCCCTTTTCGATCCAGTCGAGCACGAATTTCTGATGGGACTTTGAGCCCACGGGTCCGAGCTTGGAGGTCTTGTCGTACGCGGGACCGACCTTCTGTTCTTTGCACAGACGAACGATTTCGGCGACGAGCTGGTCGGCAATGGATTCTTCCGCCACGACGACCGGGAGAGCCATGCAGCGCTCGCCCGCGCATCCGAAGGAGGAGTTCATGATGCCGGCGGCGGTGCGGGTGATCGGGGCGTCGCTCAGCACGAGCGCGTGGTTCTTCGCTTCGCACAGGCACTGCACGCGCTTGCCGTTCGCCGCGGCGGTCGCGTAGACATGCTTGCCGACGGAGGTGGAGCCGACGAAGGTGACGCCGCGGACGTCCTCATGGGTGAGGAAGAGTTCCGCCTCGTTGCGGGAGCACGGCACAACGTTGAAGATGCCGTCCGGAACGCCGGCTTCCTTATAAAGCTCGGCAAAGCGGAGGGAGGTCATCGGGGTGGTGGAAGCGGGCTTGAGCACGAACGCGTTGCCGCAGACGATGCAGAGGGGAGCCATCCAGCCCACCGGGATCATGGCGGGGAAATTCCACGGAGCGATGCCGGCGAAAACGCCGATGGGCTCGCGGTAGAGGGTGGTGTCGTAGCCGGTGGAGGTGTTCATCAGGCTCTCGCCCATGAGCAGGGACGGCGCGGAGCAGGCGAGCTCGGTCATCTCAAGCGCCTTGCCGACGTCACCCGCCGCCTCGCTCCAGCACTTGCCGTTCTCGGTCGCGCAGAGCAGAGTCAGCTCGTCCATGTTTGCCTCGATGAGGTTGCGGAGCTTCATCATGATCGAAGCTCTCTTGCGGACGGGAGTGTCGCGCCATGCCGGGAAAGCGGCCTTCGCCGCGGCTATGGCAGATTCGACCTCTTCCTTCGTGCAGCACGGGACCTTCGCGATCTCGTGTCCGGTGGAGGGATCGTAAATGGTGTTGAACTTTTCGGACTTGCTTTCGATGAATTCCCCATTGATGAAGGGCTTCATCACATTGACGTCAGCCATGGGATCTGTCTCCTTTATGTAACTTTAGTAATTGATGAAGGATTATTTTCCAGCCAAAGTGCTTCCCTGATCAAAGCGCAGTTACGACGCTGCCGCACTCGGCTTTCTTCTCGCGGATGAAGGCGAAGAGGCTTTCTTCGTTCGGCATGTCGCGGCTGCACGCGTGGCTCGCGACGAGCATGGACGCGGACGCGGTGCCCTGTTCAAGCGCGTCCGGCAGGCTGTCCCCGCGCATGAGTCCGCGGAGGAATGCGCTCGCGTAGCCGTCGCCGCCGCCGAAGCCCTTGAGCTTGCTGACGGGGAACGTGCCGACCTTGTAATTCCCTTCTCTGCTGTACGCGTACGAGCCTTCCTTGCCGTGCTTGATGACGCAGATCGACGCTCTCTTTCCGAGCCAGTAGGCGGAGGAGGTCTTGTCCGTGCCGTCCAGCCCGAGAAGGCGTTCCATGCGGTCGAATTCCTCGCGGCTGCCGAGAATGATGTCCGCCTTTTCCGCGACGAGGGAGGTATAGATCGCGATCTCGTCGTCGCTCTTCCAGGTATAGGCGCGGTAATCCGCGTCGAACACGACGGGCACGTTGTTCTTCAGAGCATAGGTAAGCGCCTTAAAGGAGGCCTCGCGTGTCGGGGAGGTGCACAAAGCTGTGCCGGAGATGAGCAGGCAGGCGGAGGAAGCAATGTATTCCTCATCCACGTCTTCGGGAGACAGCATCAGGTCGGCCACACCCTCACGGTACATGAGGATGGAGGACTGGGAGGGAGAGAGCATTTCCGTGAACGTCAGCCCGAGCTTCTCACCGTGCTCGCACCGGAAGATGTGGGAGGTGTCGATCCCCTCGTTTTTGAAGAAATCGGTGACGAACGTGCCGAACTGGTCGTCCGAGACGCGCCCGAGGAAACCGACTCGGCTGCCCAGACGCGCCATGCCCACGGCGATGTTCGCGGGAGAGCCGCCGAGATATTTGTTGAAATTGGCGCTTTCGTTCAGGGGCTTGTAGTAATCCGTAGGATTGAAATCGATGGCGACGCGCCCGACGGGGATGATGTGCAGGGGCTTTGAGAGATCGAATTTAATCATGATTATGCCTTCCCTTCGCTGCCGAACAGCCTGATATATCGCCCAACGACGCCGGCAACTGCCTCCGTCGACGTGCGGATGTTTTTGAAGATATCCGTACCTTCGCACGCGCCTGCCTGCGCCATGAAGATATCGGTCGCGATATTGACCTTGCGCATGCCGAGTTCGATGAGACGGCGGAACTGTTCGTCGGTCAGTCCGCTTCCCCCGTGCAGGACGGGGAGCGCGTTCAGCCTGCCGTGCAGCTGCTCGAGCACGTCGTAGCGGAGCTTCGGCGCGGCGGCGTACAGCCCGTGCGCGTTGCCGATACCGACGGCGAGCGCGTCGATGCCGAGCTCATCCATCCGGACACAGTCGTCGAGTGTGGCGATCTTCTCTTCCGCCTCGCCGCCTTCCTCGCTTTTGCCGACCCGTCCGACTTCCGCTTCCACCGCGGCTCCGGTTTCCTTCGCAAGCCGGACGACTTCGGCCGTCAGGGCGAGATTGCCTTCGATCGGCAGATCGGAGCCGTCGCACATGACGGAGGTGAAGCCGAGGGAGAGGGCTTCCTTCACGCATCCGAGGGTCTTGCCGTGATCGAGATGCACCGCGATCGGAACGGAAGCGCCCCGTGCCGCCGCGAGCATCATGGGCGCGATGAGGTACAGGGGAGAATGAGGCAGCCGCGATTCGGCAATCTGCATGATGACGGGAGAACGGTTTTCTTCCGCCGCGCGAAGCACGCCGCGGATGCACTCCATGTTCGCGACGCTGAACGCGCCGACCGCATAACCTCCCGCGTCAGCGTCCCGGAGCAGATCGCGCATGTTGACAAGGGACAAGGTTTTTCACCAGCCTTTTTCTCCTGCGGACAGAGCAGTATGCCGAGCCGCAGTTTTTTTCAGTATAGCACAATGCCGGTTGTTTTTCAAGGGAGATTCGGAAAAACCGGAAAAAATTTCGTTTCTCACGTGCGCGGCAAGCGGTGTTTTTTCGTCGTTTTCAACTTTTTTATGATTCCGTCGTTGACTTTTTTATCGGAATTGTGTATAATAGTCGGCAGATATGCGATAATTCCGCATAAATCTGTTACAGGAGGACAGAAATGTGAAAACTGCGGACACCCGCGTTTTCACAATCTCAATTGACAATGAAGCATCCTGCCAGAATTCTCTCATTTTTCCTTGCCGTTCTGCTCTGCGCCGGTCTCTTTTTCGCCTCATGCGCGAAGGACCCCGAACAGGAGACGAACGCACCCGAGCCGTCGACGCCTTCCGGAGAAGGGGCCGTGACAGAACCCGGAGACAATGAAACCGATCCGGCTGAAACGGAGCCCGAACCCGAGACGGAGCCGGAACCCGAAACAGAGCCGGAGCCCGAACCCGTTGATCTCGGCATCAAGCACGTCGTCATCGTCGGGGTGGACGGCGGCGGCAATTTCTTCCGCGACGCGGACATGCCGAACCTCGACGCGATCATGGAAAACGGCGCCGTCACCTATGACTGTCTGACCTCCAATCCGACGATCAGCGCGCAGTCCTGGGGCTCAATGCTCCACGGCGTGACGCCCGAAATCCACGGTCTGTCGAACGGGCTGGTTTCCGAACGCCCGTATCCGAACGACAGCCTCTTCCCGTCCGTCTTCCGCGTGATCCGCGAGAACATGCCGGACGCGGAGCTTGCTTCGTTCTGCAACTGGAATCCGATCAACGTCGGCATCATCGAGGACGGCATCGGCGTTGAAAAAGGCACGAAGGGCAGCGACGCGCAGGTCACCGACCTCGTCTGCAAGTATGTGAAATCCCACGACCCGACCCTTGTTTTCGTCCAGTTCGACGAAGTTGACGGTGCGGGACACGGCAACGGGTACGGCTCAAAGGTCCACCTGAAGCAGCTCCATACGACCGACACCTACATCAAAAAGATCTACGACGCCTACAAAGAGGCGGGCTATCTGGATTCGACCCTGTTCATCGTGACCGCCGACCACGGCGGCACGAACAACGGCTCTTCCGGCGGTCACGGCGGATGGACGGACGCGGAGAAATACATCATGTTCGCTGCGACCGGTCCCGGTGTCGTAAAAGGTCAAGTCGGCGACATGGGCGTGCGCGACATCTCTTCCATTGTACTATATGCGCTCGGACTCGCGGACAAGCAGCCCGAAACCTGGACCTCCCGCGTGCCGTCCGGCGTATTCGAGGGTGTGGAAGCCGCTCCGCGTCCGGAATACACGATCACCTACGCGTTTGAGCACCGCACGCACGAATCCTCCCCCACGCCGACCGGAGACGCAAGCGTCACAGCCGCGCTCGGGGAAGACCGTGTGATCGCCTACTTCCCGCTCGACGGCGATCCGGGCGACGCGCTCGGCAAGACTGAGACGACGACGACCGGCAAGCTCTATTACGTAGACGGCTACTTCGGACAGGCGATCCAGTTCGACGACGGATACATCTCGATCCCGAACTACAAGCCCGAGATGTCAAATTTCTCCGTTGCGTTCTGGCTGAAGACCTCCGGCGTTGGCTCCGATCCGTCCATCATCTCGAATAAGAACTGGGACAGCGGCAAAAACAAAGGATGGGTCCTCTCCCTGCGTGCGGGCGACATCAAGTTCAATGCCGGCGACGGATCGAACCGCATGGATTACGAGAACCCGCTTCCGATCGACTACATCGACGGCTGGATCTACGTCGTGCTCGTCGTCGACCGCGAGGCGAAAGAGATACGCATGTCCTACGACTTCGGCGCTTTCGGCTCCTACGCGATCCCATCGACCCTGAAGAATGCGAGCTTCACGGGGCTGTCGACCCTCAACATCGGACAGGACGGCACCGGTAAATACGGTCAGCCGCTGACCGCCGAGCTGGACGAAGTGCTGCTGGTCGACGGCATTCTGACCGATGAGGATCTCGCCGCGCTCAAATCCGTTTACCAATCCGGGAACTGATCCTCTTCCCGGCTCCGCCCATACGCCACCCGCGAAACAGAAAGGAACCGAACCATGAAACTGAGAACCATTTCCCTCCTGCTTGTTCTGATTCTCTTCCTGCCTCTCCTCGCCGCCTGCAGTGAAAGCAAAGAAAACACGGAGGAGACGGCGCCCCCCTCCGCGACGACCGATCCGACGGCGGCGACCGAAACCGAGGAAGAAACCGAATCCCTCACCCCGCATTGGGACGCAGTAGGCAAACCGGACCTCGGCGGAATTTCCATCAATGCGCTCTCCGACAACTTCACTTCGAATTATTACAACGTGCTTGATTGGGACGAAATCACCGGCGAGGGTCTGGCAGACGCGATGTACAACCGCAACCGCCTGATGGAAGCCACGCTCAACTGCACGCTTGCAATCGAATACAACGGCAGTCCCGCGAACCGCCTCATTCAGAGCGTGACGGCGGGAACCGGGGACGTCGATCTCTGCTACGAGCTGATGACCCAGGCCGGCGGGCTCATTACGCGCGGTTTTCTCATGCCGTTCAACAAGCTTGAGACCGCGGACATGACGCAGCCGTATTGGGATCAGGGCGCTCAAAAACAGCTCGCGATCCTCGGTCAGGTGTATCACGGTTATCTCGACTTCGGCTTCGACCACTACGATTCCATGACCGTCCTTTTCTACAACGGCGTGATCTTCGCGAATTATCAATTGGAGGACCCGCTCGAACTCTTCGACAATGAAGAATGGACGGTCGCGAAAATGCTCGAGCAGATCGAGGCGGTCTCGACCGACCTGAATGCGGACGGCAAATTCACCCTGACGCAGGACATGTACGGTCTTGTGGGCAGAGAGTACCAGTACCAGCCGATCGGATACGCGTCCGGCGTGAGCCTCATTTCGTGGGACAGTGAAGAAAAGACCTTCACGCTCAATCTCGCCGACGAACGCTTCATCACCGTATCCGAAGCGATTTCGAGCATCTACAACGTCACAAACAAGGACATGGTCAATTACAGCGACTACGACGCGGGACGGCGCGCGTTCTCCGACGGCAGAGCGCTCTACTATTCCCGTCTGCTCGGCGACTTCCGCCAGCTCCGCGAAGTCGAGGACGATTACGGCGTGATCGCCTTCCCGCGGTATTCCTACGAGGACGGCTCCGATTCTTCCTACTTCGTCCAGAACCCGACGACGCTTTATCTCCCCATTTCCGTCGGGGACGACAACCGGGACGGCGAGATGGACTTCGACGAGATCGGCCTCTTCCTTCAGGCGGTCGGCGCGTACACCTATGACGAGACCCTCGACGTTTACATCAACAGCGCGGTCATCGGCAAGGGCATGCGCGATCAGAAATCCGCCGAAATGGTGCGTCTCATGATGACGAACCGCAGCTTCGATATCGGCCAGAGTTTCAGCTTCCCGAGCATTCTCGAGAGTTATAAAATGTGTATCCAAAGCAACGGCAAATACGCGTCCACCGCGAAAAAAATCGAATCCGCCTTCAAGAAAGCCGCCTCGAAAACCATGAAAGAAATCGAAAACAACCTGGATTGACAACAAACGGTTTAAGACCGAAAAGGAGACGAACTTATGAAGATTTCCCATGTCATTCTCATCGGCGTGGACGGAGCGGGCACGTTCTTCCGTCAGGCGTCCACCCCGAGCATCGACCGCATTTTCAAAGACGGAGCGGTCAGCTACGACGTGCTGACCTCGAACCCGACGATCAGCGGGCAGTGCTGGGGCTCCATGCTCACCGGCGTGCTGCCCGAAATCCACCGTCTCACGAACGGCATCGTCAGCTCACGCCCCTATCCGACGGATTCGCTCTTCCCCTCCGTCTTCCGCGTGATCCGCGAGAACATGCCCGACGCGGAGCTAGGCTCGTTCTGCAACTGGAACCCTATTAATTTCGGCATCGTGGAAAACAACCTCGGCGTGACCGAGGGAACCGGCAACGACGAGGCTGTCACGAATCAGGTCTGTGATTATGTGGCGAACCACAACGCCGACTTCGTCTTCGTTCAGTTCGACGAGGTGGACGGCGCAGGCCACCACTACGGCTACGGTACGGAAGGCCACCTCAATCAGATCGCGGCGGCGGACGCTCTCATCCAGAGGATCTGGGAAGCGTATGAAGCCCGCGGCTGGCTCGACGATACGCTCTTCCTCGTCACGGCGGACCATGGCGGCAATGACCACGGTCACGGCGGATGGACGGACGGAGAGAAATACATCATGTTCGCGGCCACCGGTCCCGGCGTGGTCAAGGGCACGATCGGAGAGATGGGCGTGCGCGACATGGCGTCGGTCGTTCTCTACGCGCTCGGGCTCGCGGACAAACAGCCCGCAACATGGACCGCCCGCGTTCCCTCGGGACTCTTTGAGAACGTCACGGCGGGCGAGCGTCCCGTTTACACGGTCTCGTATGAATTCGCGTACCGCACCAAACAGCCGGGCGTGACCCCGACAGGCGACGCGGCGCTTTCCGCCGCGCTCGGCAGAGACCGCGTCGCGTTCTACTTCCCCTTCGACGGAAACGTCGATAACGAGAACGGCGAACCGAAGGCCGTACCGACTGGCAAGCTCTATTTCATCGACGGCTGGAACGACCGCGGCATCCGGATCGACGACGGGTATCTCACCCTGCCGTGGAAGCCGGGCAAAAACAGCTTCTCCCTCGCGTTCTGGATGAAGTCCGACGGACAGAGCTCCGATCCCGCCGTGCTCACGAACAAGAACTGGCACAGCGGCTCGAATCCCGGCTTCGTCGTGGCCCTCAGCGGCGCGTCCGTGATCGTAAATTACGGCGACGGAAAGGACCGCATGGACGCAGGATTTGAGCTCCCGCTCGATTACGTCGGCGGCTGGGTGCACGTCGCTCTCGCCGTTGACCGCGAGGCCGGCGAGGTCCGCTTCTCAACCGACTTCCGTGATTTCGTGACGCTGAAGATCCCGGAACGCTTCGCTGACGCGGATTTCTCCGAGGGCGAAGAAGTCTGGTTCGGTCAGGACGCGACAAAGACCTATGCGCCTCTCACCGCGGTTTTTGACGATTTCATCCTCGTGAACGGCGCGTTCACAAAGGACGATGTTCTGAAGATGAAGGAATTCTACGAAGCGTAATGCTCGCGTCATACGATGCCTCACAAAAACGCTGCCGACCCGCTCATATGCGGGTCGGCAGTTGTCTTGTTTCGGCTTGAATGAAAGGCGGATCCCGCGGTTTACACAGCAAAAAACAGACGCCCATGGGACGTCTGTTCTCCGGTTATTGAACGCTTCAGATGATTCGTCTCTCTTATTTGACTTCGACTTCCGCGCCGGTGGCAGCGATCTTCGCCTTGAGAGCTTCCGCATCTTCCTTGGAGATGCCTTCCTTGATGGTCTTCGGAGCGGATTCGACGAGGTCCTTCGCTTCCTTCAGGCCGAGACCGGTGATCTCGCGGATAACCTTGATAACGTCGAGCTTCTTCGCGCCGAAGGACTTCAGAACGACGTCGAATTCGGTCTTCTCTTCGACAGCGGGAGCGGCAGCGCCGGCGCCGGCAACAGCCACGGGAGCAGCGGCGGAAACGCCGAACTCTTCTTCGACAGCCTTCACGAGGTCAGCCAGTTCGAGGATGGTAAGGGACTTGATGGATTCAAGGATCTGAAGAGACTTTTCAGTAGCCATTTTTAATTCCTCCGTTATATGGTATAGTTATTGTTTTCGGATTTCGTTGCCGATTATTCGGCTGCGGGAGCTTCGGCGGCTTCGGGAGCGGCTTCTTCCTTGCCTTCGTTCTCTTTGTCGATGATCGCCTGAAGAACGTATGCAAACTTGTAAAGCGGGCTCTGGATGGAGCCGAGGAACTTCGCGATGAGGGTTTCCTTGTTCGGGATGTCGGCAAGCTCGTTGACGGTGGCCGCGTTGACGACGGCGCCGTCCAGAAGACCGCCGCGGATCTCGAAGGTTTCGATCTTGTCCGCGTATTCTTTGAGGATCTTCGCGGGAGCGATCGGATCTTCGAAGCTGATGGCGAACGCGTTCATTCCGTTGAGCTCGGACTTGAGATCTCCGAAGCCCGCAATATCCGCCGCCTTGCCGATCAGGGTGTTCTTGATGACGGCATATTCGACGCCGGCCTCGCGGAGCGATTTACGGAGAGCCGTATCCTGCGCGACGGTGATGCCTTCGTACTTGACAAGCACGGCGGAAGCCGCTTTGCTCATCTTATCCGCAAGACCTTCAACGACTGCTTTCTTCTGCTCTAAAATTTTCTCGCTGGGCATTTTGTTTCCTCCTTATAGGCTGTCAGAGGTACAAAAAAGGTCCTTTTCCGCGTCCGCGCGAAAAAAGACCTTGAATACTTCCATTCAGTCAGTCTCTCCTCGGCAGGGTGGCGGATTCGCTTTTACTGTAACCTGCTGTCTTTGGTTCAACAACAAGAGAATTATACCACATGAAAAAGTCGATGTCAAGTGTTTTTGAAAAGTTTTTTGAAAAAATCGCGAATTTCGGGAACAGGAGACGATCTGCGGCTCGGGAGCTCATCCTTTTCCTTCTTTGATCTTCTCCCAATACGCCTTCGCGGTCTGTTCGGTCTTGTTCTCGCCGTACTCGTAAAAGATCATATCCCTGAGATCGTCGGGCAGGTACTGCTGCGCGACCCAATGACCGGGATAGTCGTGCGGATATTTGTAGCCTTTGAACTTCGGGCTTCTGAGATGGAGCGGGATCTCCGTTCCCTTCCCCGCGTGGATCTCTGCTGCCGCGGCGTCGAACGCCTTGTAGGCGGAATTTGATTTCGGCGCGGTCGCGAGCATCACGGCGGCGTTGGCGAGCGGGATGCGCGCCTCCGGCAGCCCGAGCTCACGCGCCGAATCCACGCAGGCCTTGACGATCACGCTCGCCATGGGATATGCCGCGCCGATATCCTCGCTCGCGATCACCATGAGGCGGCGGCACGGCGAGATGAGATCCCCGCCCTCGAGCAGGCGTGCGAGATAAAAGACCGCCGCGGAAGGATCGGAGCCGCGGATCGACTTCTGGAGGCAGGAGAGAAGATCGTAATGCACGTCGCCGTCCCGGTCGAAATTGCCCTGGCTGACGGACGAGGTCAGGTCGTCGACGAGTTCTTCTCCGACCGCGAGTTTGCCGTTTTCATCCGTATCCGCCGCGCCGAGGGCGACTTCGAGCATGGTGAGCGAGCGGCGCACGTCCCCGGCTCCCGCGTCGGCCAGCAGCCGGAACGCACCGTCGGAGATCAGGGCGTCCGGGTATTCCCGCCCGGCTACCGCACGCAGTCTCGTTTCGATGTCCTCGGCTCTGACGTGCTTGAATTCAAAGACGGAACAGCGGGAAAGGAGCGCGTCGTAGATGTAGTAATACGGATTCTCCGTCGTGGAGGCGATGAGCGTGATGCGGCCGTCCTCGAGGTATTCGAGCAGGGACTGCTGCTGCTTTTTGTTAAAGTACTGGATCTCATCGAGATAGAGAAGAACGCCTCCGACCCCGAGCATGGTTCCCGTGTCCTTCGCCACGTCCCGGACATCCGAGAGGCTCGCGGTCGTCGCGTTGAGCTTATAAAGCGTTTTCCCGCATCGCTCGGCGATGATGGAAGCGGCGGTGGTCTTTCCGCACCCGGGAGGGCCGAAGAAGATCATGGAGGGGATGACGCCGCGATCGACCATCTTCCGGAGGATGCCGTTCTGACCGAACAGATGACTTTGCCCGACGATTTCGGAAAAATCGCGCGGGCGCGCACGGTCGGCGAGGGGGGTGTTTTTTATCATATACAACGCCTTTCCTGCATGGATGCGCAGATTCGAAACATATAATAACCGGCGAGGGGGTGATGGGATGGTATGGCGCGAATTCCGCATCGAGCGGGAAGGCAGACGGAGCTTTCAGCTTGTGCTGCCCTGTTTTGATGATGAGGATCAGCCGGAGACGGTCAGCCGCATGAACCGCTTCTATGAAACGGCGGCAAAGCATCTGTATGCCGCTGCGCTGGACGCTGTCAAAACGGACGCCCGGCGGGTCTGCTTCCGCTGCGAGCCGGAAATCATGGAGGAAGACGGCACGGTCGCGGTGACATTATGCGTGTCCCTCTCCGTCTCAGGCGAGCGGACGAAACGAAAACGGATCACGCACCTTTGGCGGGACGGGGCGGCACTCGAGGCGCGCGCCGCGCCCGAGCGCTGATCCCACACCCTTGCTCCTACTTATTGTAGTGGAGCGCCGCGGTTTTGTCAAGAGTTTCGCCGAAAATGCTTGCCCTCGCGCAAAAAGCGTGGTATAATGAAAGAAAAACCACCCGGAGGGCAAAATGAACAGGATTTCTCTCGTCAACATCCGTCAGGGCACAAAATCCCTGCCCCGGTTCTCCCAAGGAAACACCCTTCCCCTCGTACAGCGTCCGTTCGGCATGACCGCTTTCGCGCCCCAGACCGAGCGTAACGGAAGCTGGTACTATCATCCGGACTCCCACAGCATCGAGGGGATCCGTCTGACGCATCAGCCGAGTCCGTGGATCAGCGACTACGGAACGGTCCTCTTCACCCCGCAGAACGACGTGATCGCGTCCAGCGGCAGCGGCGCTTGGGGCGGGCACCGTCCCGAGGACGACGTGATGACGCCCTCGATGCTGAAGATCCGTTTCCTGCGCCCGATGTGCGACTTTGAAATCACTCCGACCGAGCGGGGCGCTGTGGGACGCCTCCGTTTCCTGACCGACCGCCGCTCCTGCCTTTCCCTGCTCCCGGTCATGGGAAATTACTCCTATACGATCCTCCCCGAAAAGAACGAGATTATCGGGACGACCGACGGGCATTCCGGCGACATTGCAACGGACTTCAAGATGTACTTTGTTTTGCGGTTCAAGCCCGGCGACGTGGATTTCGCGGCGACGAAGCTCAGTCCGACGAACGGCACGGACAAGGGGTATCTGCACGTCTTCCTCAACGCGGGGGAGGTCGAGTTCTCCGTCGGCACGTCGTATATTTCCGCTGAGTTCGCCGAGGGCGTGATCGAGAGGGAAATCGGCGCCCGCTCCTTTGACGAGGTGCTTTCGGAAAACGACGCGATCTGGGAATCCCGTCTCGGGCGGATCGACGCGGAGTTCGACACCGAAAAGCTCACCCGCACCTTCTACACCTGCCTGTGGCGCACCTTCCTCTTCCCGCACAAGTGCTACGAGCTGGACAACGCGGGAAAAGCGATCCACTACGCGCCCTACGACGGCACGGTCCGCGAAGGCGTGCGCTACACGGACAACGGCTTCTGGGACACCTACCGCACGGTGTATCCCCTCTTCGCGAAGATCGCGCGGGAGGAGTTTGCCGAGATGCTCGATGGCTTTGTGAACGATTACCGCGAATGCGGCTGGCTGCCCCGCTGGATCTCCATCGGCGAAGTCGGCTGCATGCCCTCCACGCTGATCGACGCCGTGATCGCGACCGCGGTGACGAACGGCATCGGCAAGAAGAGCACATGGGAGGACGCGCTCGAAGGAATGCTCAACCACGCGAACAACAACGGACCCCTTCCGCGCTTCGGCCGCAACGGCGCGCAGTCGTATGTAAAATACGGCTATGTTCCGCGCAACGAGCACGGCGAGTCCGTCAACCTCACCCTTGACGCCGCGTACGGCGACTGGTGCATCGCGACGGTGGCAAAAGCGCTCGGCCAAAACGAGCTTGTGCCGGAATACGAGCGCCGCGCGAAAAACTATCAGAATCTCTTCGACGCGGAAACCGGCTTCATGCGCGGACGCGACACCGACGGAAACATGGCGGACGGATTTGATCCCGTGAAATGGGGCGGCGAATACACCGAGGCCTCCGCCTGGCAGTCCACCTTCGCCGTTCCGCACGACCTCGAAGGGCTTGCGGAGCTTTACGGCGGGGTTGACAAGCTGCTCGAAAAGCTCGACGCCCTCTTCGCGACGCCCCCAGTCTACCGCGTGCACGGCTACGGCGGAGAGATCCACGAGATGACCGAGATGGCGGCAGTCGATTACGGCCAGTTCGCGATCTCCAACCAACCCTCGTTCCACCTGCCATTCATCTACTCCTATTTCGGATACCCCGAAAAGGCCGCGTATTGGGCGCGCAAGGCGGCACTCGGAAGCTTCTCGGACGAAGCGGACGGCTTCCCCGGCGACGAGGACAACGGCACGACCGCAGCTTGGTTCATCTTCGTCTGTCTCGGCGAATACCCGCTCTGCCCCGGCAAGCCCGAAAACGTGAAATTCCCGGGTCTCGCGAAATCCTTCAAGATCAACTGAACCGCAGGAATGACTTCTTCCCCCTCCCGTTCGCCTCAACGGGAGGGTTTTTCATCGGAAAACACGTTTTTCTTTCCGTTTCTTTCCGAAATCTTTCTGAAAAAGGGTGCTTTTCCGCCGAAAATGTGCTATAATATCATGTTGATCCATCAGACGTCCAATTCCATTCCCGGAAGGTACCTATGACGACAAACGACCGCCGCTCGCTCGGCCTCGGCGACGTCGGGCATCTGCTCCTCGTCGTGCTGCTGTTATTTTTCAAATCCCGTGCGCTCTACCGGCACATCGGGCTCACCGGTTACGAGAACCGGTTCGCGCTTCTGACCTGTGCCGTTCTGCTGCTCGCGTTTTTTCTTGTGCTCCCGCTCTCGAAAAAAGCAGCACGGATCGTTCTGCACACACTCTATATCTTCATCTGCGTCGTGATGGCGCTCGACGCCGTGTATTTTTCCTACGCCAAAAAGCTCACATCCGCGGCGCAGCTCGGCGTCGCCGGTCAGGTTGCCAACGTGTCGGACACCGTGCAGACCCTCATCCGCCCGTGGCATTATTTCCTAATCCTCGACATACCGCTCTGGCTGATCTGGGCGCTCCATCGCCAGACTCTCTTCAACGCGATCTCCCGCTCCCGCTTCGCTGAGTTCTTCGATAAGCTCCGCTCCCTCCGAATCAAGCCCCTTGCCGGCTCGCTGTCCGGCGTCGGCGCGTGCGCTTTGCTCGTCATCGGCGTGTTTCTCACCCCGGGCTTCCGTCCGGAATACGCGGAGAATGAAATTTATCTCTATCACGGCGCGGATCTCGTAAAGACCCTGCTCGCCGACGAAAGCAGTCGACCGGTCGACAAAAGCCTCTATACCTCTCCGGACTGGTCCTCGAGCGAATACTACGGGCTGGCGGCGGGGAGGAACGTCATCATCATTCAGGTGGAGGCGCTGCAGAATTTCGTCATCGGCCGCTCTTACGAAGGTCAGGAGCTCACACCGAACCTCAACCGCATGATCGACAAGGACACCCTTTATTTCGATCATTACTATTATCAAATCGGCGGAGCGAATACCGCGGACGCGGAATTCGCCGTCAACAATTCCCTCTTCGGATCGGAGGCGGAGGGCGCTTACGTGAAGTACCCGAACCTGCGCTATTATTCGCTGCCGATGCTTCTCAAGGATCACGGCTACACAACCGCAGAGGTCTTCCACGGGTATTACGGCGATTTCTGGAACCGGGAAACCGTTTATCCCGGTCAGGGCTTCGACGATTTTCACTCGCTCGAGGATTTTGAGCAGATCGATCCGTTCCCGATGGGGATTTCGGACCGCGAGATGTTCCGCCAGACCACTGAATACCTGAAAACAAAGGCGGAGCCCTTCTACGCCTTCTGTATCACGCTGTCCTCCCACGCGCCCTACGCGATCCCCGATAAGGACCGGGAGATCACCCTCAGGCCCGAGGATGAGGCGACGCTGTTCGGGCTTTACCTGCAGGCGGCGAATTACGAGGACCGCGTGATCGGCGAGTTCATGGAGGAGCTCAAGGCTGCGGGGCTTTACGACAATTCGATCATACTGATTTACGGCGACCATTACGCTCTTACGAATACCGACACCGCGATCCAGCACAGCGTGGGCGGTCTGCTCGGACGGGACTACACGATCTTCGACGTGTTCAACGTGCCGTTTCTGATCCACATTCCGGGCTCGGGGCGGACGGAGACCTTCTCCCTCGCCTCCGGGCATATCGACGCTGAACCGACGCTGCTCTGCCTGCTCGGCATCACAAATGACAAAAGCGTCATGTTCGGTCAGAATCTTCTGGAAGCGGATGCGGGGTTCGTATGCGAGCAGACACACGTTTCCATCGGATCCTTCATCAACGACGAGGTCTTTTTCCAGAAGCCGCACAACAACATCCGCTCGTTCTGCGCCGTCTATGAGAAAGACACGATGGCAAGGCTCGACCCGGATGATTACGAAGATCTAGTAGAGCTCGCGTCCTCGCGCATCACAGACTGTGCCGCGCTGCTCGCGCGGGACGACCTGCTCCTCGACTGAGACGCCGAAACGAATATCATCTTAAAACAAAACAGCCGCGCCTGCGGCTGCTTTTGTTTTCGAATGAAGTTCAGAGGATACCCGCCTCGAAAAGCTCCCGGTACGCACGCGGGTTCCCCGCGAAGATCGAACAGGGCTTGTCCAGCGTGATCGGCGAACCGTCGGTCTGCGTGATGACGCCGCCCGCCTCCGTGACAAGAAGCGAGCCCGCCGCGTAATCCCACGGGGACAAGCGGTATTCGAAGAAAACATCGAGAATGCCGCGCGCCGTCATCAAAAGATCGAGCGCGGCGGAGCCGCCCCGTCGCACGTCCCGGGCCCTGCGGTAGAGCCGGTAGACCGCGCGGAAGCTCTTCTCTCCGAGCTCATCCTTATAATAGGGACATGTACCGAATCCGGCGAGGGCGTCGGCAAGTCCGCGATCGGAAACGTGAACGGGCGTCTCACCTCCGTCCGCGTCCTGAAGGAAGGTCCCGTGTCCGCGCTCTGCATGGCACAGCACGCCGGTATAAGGATCGTAAACCGCGCCGTAAGTCATGACGCCGCAGTCCGACACGCCGACGGAGACGGCGCTCATGCCGAACCCGTGGATGAAATTCGTCGTTCCGTCGATCGGGTCCACGATCAGACAGCGGCGCGTTCGGATCAGCTCCGTATGGTTTTCCTCCTCCTCTTCCCCGAGCAGGACGGCGGAGGGCAGAAGCTCTCCGAGCTCGTGAAAGAGGTATTTCTCGACTTCAACGTCATAAGAGGTAACAAAATTCGCCTCTCCTTTCGCGCGCATCTCGTTCTCGACGCCGCGCGCGGCGAGCATGATCTTCCCCGCTTCGCGCATGATTTCCGGAATCTTTTCAAACATGGTCTTTCTCCGTTCGGGAAAATGATAAAACTCCCCTCGTCAGACAAGGAGAGTTTTTCGTATCATCAAATCAGTCATGTAAGCTTACGCGCGCTCAACCTTGCCGGAACGCAGGCAGCGGGAGCAGACGCACACGGTCGTATGCGTGCCGTTGACAACAGCCTTGACTTTTCTGATATTCGGCTTCCAGGTTCTGTTGGTCTTGCGGTTGGAGTGGGAAACGTTGTGGCCGAACGTCACGCCCTTGCCGCAGATACTGCACTTTGCCATTTTCAATACACCTCCATCCATGGATACTGAACAAATCAACATTTGGTATTATAACACACTTTTTTTCAAAAATCAAGAGGGTAAACGATTTTTTCTGACCAAAACAAGAAATAATTTTTCCAGTTTTTTGGAGAAAGCGCCGTTTTTCGCTTATGAAAGCTTCGAAATGAATTTCTCGATCCGGTCAAGGGCCTTCGCGATGTGCTCGACCGAATAGGCGTAGGAGATGCGTGCAAAGCCCTCCCCGCACTCGCCGAACGCCGTTCCGGGAACGATCACGACCCCGCCTTCGTAAAGAAGCTTCTGGCAGAAGGCCTCGGACGGCATGCCGAATTTCGAGATGTTCGGCCACGCGTAAAACGCGCCTTCCGGCTGGAAGCATTCG
Source organism: Clostridia bacterium (assembly GCA_017540175.1). Taxonomy (GTDB): domain Bacteria; phylum Bacillota; class Clostridia; order Oscillospirales; family CAG-272; genus UMGS1696. Next base: position 32,713 of record JAFYBN010000109.1, read on the forward strand.
ATCCCCATGCCCCTAAGTCCGCCCACGAGATAGCGGCGGCGGCGGTTGTATTCCGCGCGCATCATTTCGATATCTGCGTCGCCGTTCTTCATCGCCTCCACCGCCGCGAACTGGGACGCCGTCGGAGCGCACATGATGGCGTACTGGTGGATCTTCAGCATCTGCTTCGTCACTTCCGCCGGAGCAAGGGTGTAGCCCAGCCGCCAGCCGGTCATGGCGTAGCTCTTTGAGAATCCGCTCGCGACGACGGTCCTCTCCCGCATGCCGGGGAGGGACGCGATGGACACATGGTCACGTCCGTAGGTCAACTCCGCGTAGATCTCATCCGACAGCACCATGACATCCGTACCGCGCAGGACCTCGGCGATGCCCTCGAGCTCCTCGCCGGTGAGGATCGCGCCCGTGGGATTGTTCGGATAAGGCAGCACAAGCAGCTTGGTTTTCGGCGTCAAAGCGGCTTTCAGAGCCGCGGGCGTAAGCTTGAAGCAGTCCTCTTCCTTCGTCTCGAGGACGATAGGCACGCCGCCAGCGAGGGACGCGATCGGTCCGTAGCAGACAAATGACGGCTGGGGTACGATGACCTCGTCGCCCGGATTGACGAGCGCGCGCATGGCAAGGTCGATCGCCTCGCTGCCGCCCACCGTCACGATGATCTCGGACGCGGGATCGTACGAAAGATCGAAGCGGCGCTTCATATAGGAGGATATCTCCGCGCGCAGCTCCGGCGTACCGCTGTTTGAGGTATAATAGGTATTGCCCCGCTCAAGGGATTCTATGGCGGAGACGCGGATGTGCCACGGTGTGACGAAGTCCGGTTGTCCGACCGTCAGGGCGATCACATCGTTCATGCTGCCGATCAGGTCAAAGAATTTTCGAATCCCCGAGGGTTTGATTTCCTGCGCCGTGCGGGACAGGATCTTCTCGTAATCCATCAGAATTCGTTTCCTCTCTCGTCGACCGGGGCGGCGCCGTAGACGACGTTGTTGTCCTTGTATTTGCGGAGCACGAAATGAGTTGCGGTCGACACCACGTCCTCGAGCGTCGCGAGCTTCTGCGCCACAAAATAGGCAACCTCGCGCATGGTGCGCCCCTTGATGAAGACGGCGAGATCAAAACCGCCGGACATGAGATAGAGCGTTTCCACCTCGGGATAATTATAGATTTTCTGCGCGATGTGATCGTATCCGCGGCCGCGCTGGGGGGTGATCTTGATTTCGATCATGGCGGTGACGTATTCGCGGTCGGTCTTGTCCCAGTCGATCATGGTGTGGTATCCGACAATGACGCCATCCCGTTCGTATTCGTCGATCATCGTCCGGATATCGCCGACTTCCTTGTCGAGCATCATCGCGAGCGCCTCGGGGGTAAGCCGGGCGTCGTTCTCAAGCAGCTTTAAGAGTTCGTTCATATCTTCCTCCGAATGGGCTGATGAATTCAGTGTTTGATCTTTTCCATGATCTTGTCGATGGAAAGTCCGTATTTGTCCGCGATGTCCCGCGCGTAGGACTTGCCGTCCGGACGCTCGCGCAGGATCTTAAAGCTGCGGGAGCCTTTTTCGATCGCCGCAACGAGATTGTCGATCTTCACGCCGCCCTTCTCCCGGCAGCTTTCGTTGATCCGGTCGACGGACGCGGCAAGATCATGCAGGTGGGTCGAGAAGATGCCGCGGCACCGCACCATGGAAAAGCCCTCGAGGACTTCCGCGGCGATGTACGCGCCCTCATACGATCCGGTGGATGAGAAGGATTCGTCGAGCAGAACGAGGGAATCCTCGGTGACTGTCTCGAAAATCGCGCTCATGCGGCTGCATTCCTCGCCGAGCCGCCCTTTGTCGATGGTGTCCTCGCTCCCCGTCGGGAAATGGGTAAAGATCTCATCGCAGGGGCTGATCACGCAGGAATCCGCGCAGACCGGAAGCCCGAGCTGAGCCATGACGAATGCGATGCCGACCGCGCAGGTGATGACCGATTTTCCGCCGCGGTTCGGTCCCGTCAGGACGTAGATCATGCCTTCGTCATCGAATACGAAATCGTTCGGAACGACCGCCGTATCGAGCTTCATCGAGACGATGGGATTGCAGAGCCCCTTTGCATCGAAGGCCTTTTCCGCGATGGGGCGGATCTCCGGATGGCAGAGGGGACAGCCGCGCTGTTTCAGCTTGACGAGCAGTTCGGTCGCCTTCGTAACAAATTCGATCTCCGGCATCATGCGGATCAGAAAATCCGTATTCTCGAGCACATAGTGCTGGATCACCTTTTTCCACGAACGCACGGACTGGCGGAACACGTCGTTGATCGCTCCGTTGAACGCGTTCTGCAGCGCCATCTGCTGGTTGTCGGACTGACCCTTGCGGAAGGGCACGAGGGGGGCGATGCAGGTTTTCTCGTCGTTTCTGAAATCGAGGCGGAGCATCTTGTCGAGAAGATCGCCCGATTTGAAATACTCGTTGTTGATCGAGAGCACGCCGGCGCGGTCCGCGCGGAGCTGGGAATCGAAATTCACGCCGATGGTCACGCTCTTGATCTCTCGGACGCGGGAGGTGAGCTCCTTCAGCTCCTCGTTGAGATTCCGGTAATAATCGCTGCCGGTCAGGGTGTTGATGCGCTCCGCGAAACGGCGGAAAGCGTCGCTTTTCAGCTCGGGAGCAATCGGAAGCAGCTCGTCGCGCAGCAGATCGAGCAGAGAGGTATAGAGTTCAACCTCCGTGATGCTGTACAGATACGCCTCCGTGGACTGCGCCGAATCCGAGCCCATGCGCCTGAGCTCCGTAATATCGTTGAGCAGGGGGATCATTTTGAGCAGGATGCGGGCGAGCTCCGGGTGGTTCGTCATGTCCTCAAAGGTGTTCTGACGATACAGAATGACCTCCGGGTCACAGGTATAGAAAGAGCCGAAATCACAGCTCTTCAGATCCATCATGAAATACAGTTCCAGCTGCTCCGCCGTGTCCTGTGAAAGGCGGCCGGATTCCTCTCCGAGCATATGCTTGCGCAGGCTGTCCGCGTCCGGATAGAGCAGACTGATGTCCGAGGTATCGATGATTTCTTTTTGGTCCGCCATGGGGTGCTCCTTGAGATTTGCATATTTAAGATATTATACTCTATGTGGAGAAAAAGTGCAAGAGCAAATTTATGAAAAAATCCCCGCAGCAGCGAAAAAGCTCCCCGCCTCTTTCCGAGAGTGTCATGGGGAGCCGATAAACAGCGCGAGAATGCCGGTCGGGTCTTACGACTGCGGCTCTTCTTCCCCGAACCCGCTGATGATGCGGTTCAGGATCTCGTGCAGGATCTTTTCGTCCTGCGGATCGATCTTCATGCACAGCGACGCCTTGTCGGGAATATCCGCCGCTTGCTTTTTCAGTTCCCTGCCCTCGTCCGTGAGCGTCAGGACTACGCTCCGCTCATCCGAAGCGGAGCGCATTCTCTTGAGATACCCTTTCACCTCAAGCTTTTTGAGCATCGGGGTAAGCGTGCCGGAATCGAGATAGATCATCTGTCCGAGTTCTTTGACCGTCATGACTTCCCTCTCCCAGAGCGCCAGCATCGCGAGATACTGGGTATAGGTCAGACCGATCGGCTCGAGAAAAGGGGTATAGCGGCGTACGATTTCCTTTGAGCACACATACAGGGGAAAACAAAGCTGGTTTTCAAGTCTCAGTTTTTCGTTCTGTTCCATTCCTTTTTTGCCTTTCTGATATTGTCACACGTCCCACCCCGACGGACGCCGCTTTCCCGGCGTGTTCGCCGAGAGAACGGATTTTTTATCCGCGGGATTTCCGGTCGGATCAAAGTTGATGGAGAAAGTTGCTTTCGCCGTATTCTCTCATTTCTCCACGGGAAGGTCGGCTGGCGGGGATATCACGAAAAATGTTCCTCCGCACCCTCTTTCTGTACTTATTATCAACATATGATTTTAGGGGACACCCTCACGGAAGTCAAGAGGATTTCGACGAAATTCACAATGATTTCACAAATTCATGTTTCACACGATTTGATTTCCGAGTTTGCGGTCATTCTTGTGAAAAAAACTTTGAAAAATCTTCTTGACAAGCGCCGCCCGGCGTGCTATAATACGTCAACCGAAAGGTTCAAAGACTGTGACGAAGACGCGTGCCGGTCACAAGTCTCCCCAGAGAGTCCGCGGCGGTGAGAAGCGGATGGGACGGAGCGGCGCGTATCCCTTCTGAGTCGGGAAAGGAAAGGCTTTTTGCCGAGTAATAATTCCCCGCAGGCGCAGCGTAACAGGCGCAGGACTTGCATGAGTCCGATGAGTGGCATAGCGATATGCAATTTGAGTGGTACCGCGGATCAACATCCGTCTCAAAGCATTTTGGGGCGGATTTTTTGTTTCCAGCCCCCGTGAAAAGGAGTGCCTTATGGAAAACATCATCAAGGAAGTCGCGGGACGGATCCGCGAAACGCGCCTCATCTGCGAGATCAGCGAGGAGGAGATGGCAAAATGCACCGGCGTCACGCTCGAAACTTATCGTGAGCTCGAAGCCGGACGCGCCGATTTTTCGTTTACCTTTATCTATAAATGCGCGGCTCGGCTCGGCGTCGACACGACCGACCTGCTCGCGGGCTCAAGTCCGACGCTGGATGAATATTCCGTCACGAGAGCCGGAGGCGGTCTGCCCATCGCGCGCAGAAAGGGCTTCAGCTACTTAAACCTCGCGCCGCTCTTCAAGAACAAGATCGCCGAACCCTTCGTCGTGAAGGCTCGCTGGACGCCCGAGGAGGCGGACCAGCCCATCCGCCTTGCGAGCCATGAGGGACAGGAATACGACTATATCCTCTCGGGCAAGCTGAAAGTCTCGATCGACGGGCATACCGAGATCCTCGGACCCGGCGACGCGATCTATTACGACAGCTCAAAGCCCCACGGAATGATCGCTTGGGAGGAAGACTGCACCTTCCTCGCCACGACGATCTCCTCCGGCGCACCCGCCTACGATTATCCGGACACGCAGCCCGAAGAGCCTGAAAAAGAGCCGGACGCCTCCGCCCAGCTCTCGAAAATGCCCGCGAATCACCTCGCCGAGCGCTTCATCGAATGCATCGAGGAAAACGGACGGCTGAAGGAGATCCGCTTCCACAACGAGGAACAGTACAATTTCGCTTACGACACCGTGGACGCCGTCGCCGCAAAGACGCCGGACAAGGTCGCCCTGCTCCACCTTGACCGCGACAAAAACGAGCGTCGGTTCACCTACCGGGATATCTCCCTGCTCTCGAACCGCGCGGCGAACTATTTCGAATCCCTCGGCATCAAGCAGGGCGACACCGTCATGCTCGTGCTGAAGCGGCACTGGCAGTTCTGGGTCGCTTCCGTCGCGCTGCATAAGCTCGGCGCGGTCGCCATTCCAGCCACCCACATGCTCGTAAAGCACGATTTCGAATACCGTTTCAGCGCCGCCTCCGTCCGCGCCGTGGTCTGCACCGCAGACGGACAGACCGCCATGCACGCCGAGGCCGCCGCAGAGACCACCGATCCCACGATCATCAAGATCATCGCGAACGGCAAGCGGGACGGCTGGCTCTCCTTCGATGAGGAGTTCATGAATTTCCCGGATACCTTCGAGAGAAGAATGAGCGCGTGCGGAAGCGAAACCATGTACATGCTCTTCACGAGCGGCACGACGGGATATCCGAAGATCGCAGCGCACAGCTACAAGTATGCGCTCGGTCACTACATCACGGCGCGCTACTGGCACAACGCCGACCCGGAGGGCATTCACTTCACGATCTCCGATACGGGCTGGGGCAAGGCGCTCTGGGGCAAGCTCTACGGTCAGTGGCTCTGCGAAAGCTGCGTCTTCGCTTACGATTTCGACAAGTTCGAAGCGGACGACATTCTTCCGCTCTTCAAGAAATACAACATCACGACCTTCTGCGCGCCGCCGACCATGTTCCGCTTCTTCATCAAGGCGGGGATCGAGAACTACGATCTTTCGAGCCTGAAGCACGCGACCATCGCGGGAGAAGCGCTTAACCCCGAGGTCTTCTACAAATTCAAGGAATACACCGGGCTTTCCCTCATGGAGGGCTTCGGCCAGACCGAGACGACCCTCGTGATCGGCAATTTTGTCGGCGACACGCCCAAGCCCGGCTCCATGGGTCATCCTTCCCCGCTCTACGACGTGGACATTGTGGATCCGGACGGGAAATCCTGTGACGTGGGCGAGACGGGAGAAATCGTCATCCGCACGACGAAGAACACGCCCTGCGGTCTCTTCAAGGGCTATTACCGCAACGAGGAGGCGACCCGCGAGGCGTGGCACGACGGCTTCTATCACACCGGCGACACGGCATGGCGGGATGAGGACGGATATTTCTGGTACGTGGGACGCATCGACGACGTGATCAAGTCCTCCGGCTACCGCATCGGCCCGTTCGAGATCGAGTCCGTCATCATGGAGCTGCCCTATGTGCTTGAATGCGCCGTGACCGCCGTTCCGGATGAGATCCGCGGTCAGATCGTCAAGGCGTCGGTCGTGCTCGTGAAGGGCAAGGAGGGTTCTCCGGAGCTTGTGAAAGAGATCCAGACCTACGTCAAGGAGCACACCGCGCCGTACAAATACCCGCGCATCGTGGAGTTTTTGTCCGAGCTGCCGAAGACCATCAGCGGCAAGATCCGCCGGGTCGAGCTGAGAAAGCAGGCGGAGACAAAATAAGACGGGCTCTTCGGATCCCGCCGGACAACGAACGGAGGTTTGCCGTGACGGAAGAAACAATGAGGCGGCTGTTTAAGAAATGGTGCGAAAAGCTCCGCGTCGTGCCCGCCTGGGATGTGACGCTCGACCTCATTGACGATGAGAACTGGCGGAAAACGGGCGACATCCGCATCGACTGCGACGACCGGAAAGCCGTGGTGCTTCTCAACATCAAAAATCCCCGCGGAGCCAATCTCGAAGAGGTACTGGTGCATGAGCTCTTTCATCTGAAGCTGTATCCGCTCGATCAGGTCACGGAAACGCTCATCACGGAATGCTTCGAGGAAGACAGCCCGGCGCAGAGCTTCGCCATGACGCAGTTCATGACCTCGCTCGAGCAGACCGTGGAGGAGCTCGCGAAATGCTGGCTGCTCGAATTCGGAGAGGACCGGGAGCTGAGCTTCGGCAGGTGTCGAAGCATGAAATCGTTCGAAGAGCTGTACGACGGACTCAAAAATCTCGAATAAAGCCGATCGGGAGACCGATCCGGGAAATCAACGCACATGGGAGAAATTTCCGAAATTTCTCCCATTTTATCTTGCAATCCGGTGCGGAATACAGTATAATATGACTATGATCCATCTCTGTGAAAGCGGGTGATTACAGTCAGAATCGTATTCCTCGACCTCGACACCCTGCGTCCCGATCACCTCGGATGCTACGGCTATTTCCGGAATACGTCCCCGAACATCGATTCCATCGCGAAGGACGGCGTGCGCTTTGAGCGGTATTACTGCTCGGACGCGCCCTGCCTCCCTTCCCGCTCCGCGCTTCAGTCCGGGCTCTTCGGCATACACAACGGCGCGGTCGGACACGGCGGAACCGCCGGGGATCAGTTTGTCGAAGGTGAGCCGCGCGGGTTCCGCACAAGATTTGCCCGCTCGAACCTCTTCGGGCTGTTCCGTCAGGCGGGGCTTCACACCGTATCCGTCTCGACCTTCGCGGAACGGCACAGCTCGTTCTGGTACTACGCCGGTTTTCATGAAATCTACAACGTCGGCATGGGCGGCGGCGAGCGCGCGGACCAGGTGTCCCCCGTCGTCGTGGACTGGATCGAACGCCACGGCAAAGAGGACAACTGGTTTCTGCATGTGAACATGTGGGACGCGCACACGACCTACCGCACGCCGCCGGAGTTCGGCAATCCCTTCGAGGGCGACGACTTCTTCGCGCATACGTGGATGACGGAGGAAACCATCGCGCGTCAGCGCCGCGAAGCGTCTCCTCACGGCGTGCGCGAGATCGGCATGTACAACAACACGCCCCTTCCCGATTATCCGCGCCAGCCCATGGAAGTGAAGAACATGGACGACTACCGGACGCTCATCGACGGCTATGACTGCGGCATCGCGTACATGGACATGCACATCGGGAGAATCCTCGACGCGCTCCGCGCCGCGGGTGTGTACGACGACGTCTCGTTCATCATCTCGGCGGATCACGGGGAGAACATCGGAGAACTGAACAGCTATGCCGAACACTCCACCGCTGACGACATCACCTGCCGCATTCCCATGATCGTGAAATGGAAGGGCGGCATGAGCGAAATGAGCGATTCCACGCTCCGGTACAACGTCGATCTCGCCCCCACCGTCGCCGATCTGCTCGGCCTCAAAAAGCCCGATTTCTGGGACGGCACGAGCTATGCCCCGACGATCCTCGAAGGAAAAACCGTACCGCGCGACTATCTCGTGGTTTCGCAGATGGCTCACGTATGCCAGAGAAGCGTCGTGACGAACGACTGGCTTTGGATGCGCACTTATCACGACGGCTACCACAATTTCCCGCGCGAGATGCTGTTTGATCTGAAAAACGACCCGCATGAGGAACACAACGTCGCGGCGGAGCATCCCGAAATCTGCGACCGCGCCGCGCATCTTCTCCTCGAGTGGTTTGACGAGCAGATGATGAAATCCCCGTCCGCCGTCGATCCGATGCAGACCGTGCTGCGCGAGGGCGGACCCTTCCACACGCGCGGCTGGCTCAAAACCTACTGCGACTTTCTGCGGCGCACCGAACGCGCCAACGAAGCCGACCGCCTGATCGCCCGTCACCCGGACGAGCTTTGACGGTGTTTTCAAAGTGTTTATTTCTTCTCAATAAAGGAGGATTTACCCAATGACCTTTACCGACATTCTGAACACCTATATCGTACCGTACGGCACCAAGCTTTTGCTTGCCATCGTCGTATGGATCGTCGGCTTTGCCGTCGCGAAATGGCTCGGAAAGCTGATTGCGAAATCCAAGGGACTCAGCAAGACCGATCCGAACACCCAGAATCTGATCGCCAACATTGTGAAAACCGTCGTCCGCGTCATCACCATTCTGACGGTCGTCATGATCCTCGGCGTGCCGCAGGCGACCGTGCTTGCCATTCTCGGCTCCGCCGGTCTCGCCATCGGTCTGGCGCTGCAGGGCGGCCTCTCCAACATCGCCGCCGGCATCGTCATCATGATCTGCAAGCCCTTCCACGTCGGTGACTTCATCATCACCGGCGAAGCGACCGGCGTCGTGCAGGAAATCGGCTTGTTCTACACGAAGGTCCTGACGCCCGACAACATTCTCGTGACCGTTCCGAACGGCGGTCTCTCCAACGCGACCGTCACCAACCTCTCCGCGAAGGATATCCGCCGTGTGGACTTCGATCTCAACGTCGACTACGTCACGGACATCGATCTTGCGAGAAAGGTGCTCCTCGCCGTGGCGCAGAGCAACGATCTCGTTCTGAAGGAACCCGCTCCCGAGGTCTTCGTCTCCCAGCACGGCGCGTCCGCGATGGGCATCAAGCTCCGCATCTGGCTCAATTCCGCGGATTACTGGACGGTTTACTTCGACATGTGGGAAGACGTAAAGAAGGCGTTCGACAAGTTCTCCATCCAGATTCCCTATCAGCACATCAACGTTATTCTCGACAACAACCAGAACTGAGAACGGAATACGCCTCCCTTCCGGAATACGAAATACCGGCATTCGAAAAGAGGAAACCCGCCGAGGGCTTCCTCTTTTTGCGTCAGGCCATCCGTCCGCCGCGCGGAATGCACAAGAAAAGAGGAAACCTCTCTGCCGAGGCTTCCTCTTTTACGTATGCGGTTCAAAGGGATCGCGCGGGGACGCGGATCATTTCTTCGAAGCTTATTCTTCCTTCTTTTCGGCGAGCGCGTCGCGGATCTCGCGGAGCAGAAGGATATCTTCGCTCGGCTCGGCGGGCTTTTCCTCTTTCTTCTTCTCTTCCTCTTCCTTCTTCTTCGCCGCTTCCTTCAGTTTGTTGATGGTGCGGACGACCGTGAAGATGCAGAGCGCGACGATCAGGAAGTTGATGATCGCGTGGATGAAAGCGCCGTAGCGGATGGCGACTTCAGCGGTCTTGACGGCGTCGCCTTCCATAATGGCGGGAGTGAGGATGATCTTCGCTTCCTTGAGATCGGCTCCTCCGAAGAGCTTGCCGATCAGCGGGTTGATGATGTCGCCGACGAGGGAGTTCACGATCGCCGTGAACGCGCCGCCGACCACAACGCCGACCGCCATATCCATCACGTTGCCGCGGGATATGAAGGTTTTGAATTCGCCGAAGAATTTGCTTTTCTTTGCCATGACTGCCTCCTTAATCGATTTCAGTTCTGATCGGAGTCTTTCTCGGGACGCGGGGTTCGGGTGAGGTCGATTTTGCCGTGAATACGTTCGTAATACGCGACATTCGTCCGGATGAGGTGGAGCAGATGATTGTTTTCATCCCTTCCCTCTGCCTGAGCCACAACGAGCATCTTGCGGTAAAGCTCGTCGTCGATGCGAACGGAAAAGCTCACTTTGTTTTTCTGCGCCATAAGAAAACCTCCGTCATTGCTGCTCCGATTATATCATATCCGCCGGGGCTTGTCAAGAAATTCCGGAGAATTGCTGCGGTATTTATACGCCCGCATTCGTTTTTTGTTCAGCTTTGCCCGTATCTCTCCGGTCTTCGATGAAGCTGAGAACGCCTTTGTAACAGAACAGCAGAGCCGCGGAAACAAGAAGCCCTCCGACGATATCCGTCAGCCAGTGCATGCCGGAAAGCAGGCGTCCGATCACAGCGACGGCAGCGAGCACCCAGCACGCGATCGCGGCGGCTTTCGCGATCTTTGCGTTTTGGACGTATTTCGCGAGGATCAGCGCCGCGCTTCCGATGACGACCGTGAACAGCATGGTGTGGGACGACGGAAACGACGCCTCGGGCGCCTCCGCGCCCTTTTCAAGCACCGGGCGGTAATTCACGATGAATTTCTCAAACAGGACGTAAATCGCGAGTGTCACGGCGTAGAGTCCGCCGAGGGCGAGGATTTCCCCGTCCACGCGGAGCAGACTTTTCCGACGGACGAGCTGAACAAGCCCGAGCACGCCGAACGCTCCTACAGCGAGCAGCGCGACGATTCCGAGAACGTCGGTAAACGAATACCACCCTTCCATGAGTCCGGTCATGTCGTGAAACGACGTGTTGAGCGCGGCAAGCCCGATGTCGGTTCCGCCCGCCCCCGCGGGCTGAACGTCGACTGTGAACAGAACGACGATGAGCGCGAGAAAGAGCGCGAATGCGCAGCCCGCGCAGAGAAATGCGTTTTTGGGTTTCATTTTTGCCTCCTTGAATCTGCATGGCGTATTGATTTAACGCGTATAATTCTGATTATGAATTCAGATATGCCGCCTCGAACGCCTCTTCATCTGCAAAATGCCGCGGCTTGACGCCAGCTTTTTCATACTCTCCGAGGACTACTGAGAGGATTTCGTCAAATACCGCCGTATTCGCGGCGAGGTCGTCCGGATCGAAGCGGTCGAGGAACCGCAGTCCGGCAGTCTGCGGGATCTCCCGCATCATTGCCTCGAGGCTCGCGAGGTTCATGAACGACGAAAACACGTCCCCCCTCGCATCCGCCTCGGTCATTTTGTTCCGCCAGTTTGAAACCATCTCTTCATAGGTTCCGACAAGGTTCTCGGGCTTCGGCTCCTCATGCGTTTCGGGGCTCGGGACGCACGGGATCGCCGCGGTGATGAGCGCGTGCAGCGCGTCCCTCACACCGTCCGGTTCTTTTGCGCGGATCACGCGCAGGACCGCCGCTTCCATGTCGAACGGAAGCCCGAGCTCGCCGATCTCCTCGAATGTCCGCTTGACGCCGCGTCGGAAATACCGTCCCTTCGCGAGCATGACCGCGTTGCAGAGCTCCGTCACAGCGAGCCCGGCGTAAAACCGAACTTCTCCGAACGAGTCCGCGAACACCGAGTCCGCGTATGCCGCCTTCGCGCGTTCAAGGGCTTTTCGCGCCTGACTCAGTCCGGCGTCCGAACGAAGGACTGAGGCTGCTTTTTCTCTCAGTTTCGCGAGCCGCTGTGCCGCTTCGGGACTGCGGACCTCGACAAGCTCGGCGTCCATGAGCTTCGCGAGCCGCGCGTGGGGACAGGAGGCGTCCTCTTCCAGTGATTCCCACGTGGTGGCGTAAAGATCGTACCCCACTCCCGTGTCGTCGAGAATGAAGCAGTCCGTGAGCGCTTCCCCGCCCTCTCCGTCGAAGAGAAGCAACAGATCGAGGTCGGATTTTTCGTGCTCGTCCCCCGTGGCAGCGGAGCCGTAGACCCCGATCAACCGGAGGGCGCAGCACAGATCGGCTTTCCGCTTCACGGCTTCAATGATTCTTCGGTTTCGTTCTTTCATTCGGAATCCGTCCTTTCCGCTTTGCGTTCCGGTCTATTTATCATTCGACGGTAAAATCCGTCCAGTCGATTTTCGAATACCGCATCACGTCGTCCGCGGGCTCCATGCCGAGCTTTTCATAAAACGGGACGGCGTTTTCGTTCGCGACGAGATACACGGCGACGTCGCGCTCGCCACCCGCGAGCTCATGCGCTTTTTTCATGAGTCTCGTCCCCACACCGAGCCTTTCGTATGCCCGGGAAACTCCGAGATCGGTCACGAACAGCCAATAGGCAAAGTCCGTAAGCCCGAACAGGATGCCGACGAGCGCACCGTTCTCGTTTCTCGCGGTCAGGCTCAGCGGCACGGAATTCACAAGGACCCGAATTCTTTGTGCAAAGCGCTCCTTCGGGTATTGGGAGCCGAGATCGGTCGTTTTGAGAAATTCGACATATTCCTCGGGCGTGACGCGTTCTTCCCGTATGCTGACGGCCTGCATGAATCCTTCCTCCGTTCGTTCTCAAGAGTCTTTATTCGAGCTCGTTCTGTCAGTTCTCCCGCTTGACACAGTCGTAGGTATCGATTTCGATCGTGAGATCGTATACGGTCCGCTCACCGGTCGGCGATTCGACGATCAGCGCGGTCTTCCCGGCTTTTTTGAGGTCGGCGTACACCATATAATCCTCTATGGAATCGACGTACAGGATTCCCGCGTCGCCGTACCGCTCGTCTTCAAGATATACGCGGTATGTATCGTCAATGGGATGTTCTTCGCTGTTGCTCATGAATTGTGTGTGATACACATAGGGATTCAGTATCCCCACAACCGTGACGGCGACGATGATCACGCCGCTGATGATCAGACCCACCGTCCGGATCGTTTTGTTTTCAAACAGAGCGACCGGGTACAGCAGCATCATGGCGGCGCAGAACAGGCAGATCAGGATGAATTTCGGCGCGTAAAACGTGAAATACGAGAAATACATCAGATAGGAATAGCCGGTCAGCGCGATCATGGGAAACAGAATGAGATATCCCCACCACTTGCCTTTTTTGATGAAGTACCCGACATATCCCATCGGGAAGCACAGAAGCGTCCAGATGAACCACGTCCTGTAATATCCGAACAGCGCCCAGCCGAGGCGGCTGAACGGCACCTGGATCAGATAGACGAGGGGCTGGCTGATGAGAAAGAAAACGAAGCATTTGAGCGCCGCGTCGAGGTTCGATTTGCTGTTCATGATGATGACGATCCCGAACAGGATCCAGACCTCGAATGTCACGACGATGGTGTGGAAGGAGGTGTAATGCAGCGCGGGAATGATCGCCATGACGGCTGTATAGACCCCCGCGAGGACCGCGAAAACGATCAGCTTCGGCCAGGTGAGCTCGATGCCGCCGAAAACCTTTTTGATGAGTTTCATTTCTTCCTCCCGCGATGTCAGGACCGGAAACCCATTCGGCGCGAATGGTTTTCGGGCTTTATTCCCCGTCATTATACCGTTTCCGCGTTCCATGTGTAAAGGGAAAAACATTGCGCGATTGTTACAAGATGTTTAATATTTCATCGCGTCTCCCGTGTCAGATTTCGGCTCGGCAAATGCCTCAATTCCCCGTTCCGCATGTTCCGCGGCGTGCCGGAGGACGGGCGGGAAAGCCTCACGTCCGCGTTCCGGAAGCAGGAGGAAAAATCGAAGGGCAAGCTGCCTGAGAGGATGAACAAGCGCATAAAACAAAGCCGGATGAGGCAAACCTCTTGAAATCGAAACAGATTTTCGGCGAACAGAACCTGTATGAAAACCGTTTCGGGTGTCTGCTCCGGCGGATATGCCCCGGATTCCCTTTTCCCTGTCGAAATAACTCTTGCAATCCGCGCTCGGAAATGCTATAATAACACATAAGGATCTGCTTCACGCCGACGCGCCCGCGCAGGGCAAGCTCGGCTGACGGATCGCAAAACAGAACACCAAAGGAGTATCACAATGAAGTACACGAAACGTTATGTGATCCTGTCGGCGCTTGTTTTGACGCTGGCGCTTCTGCTCTGCACGGCGGTTTCGGCTGCCGACACGAACGAAGTGACGCGCGCCGAATTCCTCACGTCGCTGTACGAACTGAGCGGCGAGCATGCCGATGCGGCGCAGGACGTCTTCACCGACGTTCCCGAGGAAGGCAGCACGGCGGCAGCAGTCAACTGGGGCGCGTCGAAGGGTATCGTGAACGGCGTCGGCGGCGGTATGTTCTGCCCGGACGATCCCGTTACCCGCGAACAGGCGGCAGCGATGCTTTATCGCTATGCCGAGACGCTCGGCAAGGGTTTCACGGGCATGTGGATGTTCCGCCTAGAGCAGCCCGACGTCGCGGACGTTTCCGAATATGCGTTTGGGGCGGTCCACTGGATCGTGATGAACGATCTTCTCGACATGGAAAACGGCATCGAGCCGCAGAAGCACCTTGCGAAGAATGAGCTGATCCCGATGCTGACCGGAGCGCTCGTTCCGCTGGGCATCGACGAGGTTTGGTATGCCTTCGATGACGTCGGCGTCGCGCTGAAGGCTCCGGGAAATATGACCGGCGTCGTCTATTCCGACGTGCTCTCCTCGTTCGTTTTGAAGAACGAACGGGTCTATGTGGCTTATTCGCTTTGGAATCAGGTGACGATTCCCGATTCCGACGCTCTGAATACTCTGGCGGGCATGGCCACGATGGAGCGGACCGAAATCGTAGATAGGGACGGTCTTCCGCTCATCAAGATCTTCGCGCGCAGCGGCGTGCCGAGCTATATCGCGATGGACACCTACGGTGACGCGCACGTTCTTGACATCGCGCCGTGCTATGCCGAAAACGGCGTCACGATCGAAGACGCGCACGATGAGGTCTACGCCATCGACGGGACGGTGTGCCGTCTGACGCAAATCCCCGCGGGCAGCCGTGTCATCACGGTCAGCATACCGAAGAGTCCCGCTCCGGATTATCTTGTGCTTGTCAATCAGCACAGTCCCGTCCCCGAAGACTGGACGGAAAACCTCAGCCTCGTCAGCGCGGTCAACTCCCTTGGCGACTATGTGGAAGTCGAGCGCGAGGCATATAAAGCGTATCTGAATCTGAAAAAGTCCCTCTATGAGGAGGACGGCGTGCTTGTCTACCTCGATTCCGCGTTCCGCAGCGTGGAAGAACAGCAGAGGATCATGGACGACTTCACCGAGAAATACGGCGAGGAATACGCGAGAAACACGGTGGCGATCCCGGGGCTCTCCGAGCATCACACCGGTCTCGCCCTGGACCTCTATTTGAATATCGACGGCAAGGACATCTATTATAACGAGGACATGGTGCAGTACCCCGAATTCTGGGCAAAGATCCACGCGAAGCTTGCGGACTACGGGTTCATCCTTCGTTATCCGGAAGGCAAGGAAGACCTCACCGGGTATTCCTACGAACCGTGGCACATCCGCTATGTCGGAAACGCCGCGGCTGCGCACGAGATCATGGACGCGGGACTCTGCTTTGAGGAATGGAAAGCATCCGGAACCAAGGAAGCTTTTTCGGCAGACGGAAGCGTGATCTTCGACAAGGACGGCGTCAGGGTCACGACGGCGGGGATGGATACCGATCCCGCCTTCGAAGACGGCAATCCCATCATCTGGCTCGATATCGAAAACACGGGGGACGAAGAGGTCTGCCTCGGTCTTGCATACGGCTCAGTCAACGGCTTCATGGAGCAAGTTGTATTTGTGGATTACAACGAGGAATCGGTGAGCTACGATTTCGATCTTCTCCTTCCCGCGCACAGCCAAAAACGGTATGCGCTGAGCTACTACATATCCCAAAAGGGTTCGGCTGTTCTTGACACCATCGAATTCTGCTTCACCACAGCGCCGGATGAATTCGTATGGCGGGATTACGTCTCCGCGCCCGTCACGATCAAAACCGGCATCGATGCGGATGAGGTCGATATCAAGACCATCGGCACGGTCGTGCTCGACAACGATACGCTGACGATCGTCATCGGCGAACAGGACTATGACGACTGGTTCGGTCCCCGGATCAGCGTCTTTGTCGAAAACAAGACCGAAAACTACATCGGTCTGTACGCCGACAGCGCGGAAGCCGACGGTGTGTTCTGCGATTATTTTTATTACGGTGTGGAGATCGCTCCCGGCAAAAAGTGCTCGGGAACCATGTCCTTCTCCGGCGAGATCGGGGAAATGAAAGGCTTTGAAAGCCTGACCCTGTGCTTCAACTTCCGTGAAGCCGAAGCCGGAGACCATCTGGACGATGTGGACCGCGTCGCTCTCGATCCCGTCACGGTCACTTATCCTCCGCAGATCTGGGGCGAATACGAAAACGGCGGCCTTACGCTGGAGATCCAGCCGAAATACAACGATCTGCTGACCGTGGAAACGCCGCAAAACGACCCGGACGGCATCCTCTTCACGGTTTCCGAGACCGCTTCTCTTGAGGCGGGCGGTCACGAGGGCGCGGGCTGGCTCTTCTCCATCGGCAGGATCAGTGAAGAGAAGTTCCGCGAAATGCTGTGCTGGGACATGTCCGGCATCGAAGTGTTCGCTGTTGACGACGCCGGGAATTATTACGTGAAGTACCATCCCACGGACGTCCGCTACGAACGCGCAACGGTTGAAGAAATGATCGCCGACGCGGATCAGTGGACAATGCTGTGCGAATGGGCGGAAGACGCTCCGTATCAGTTCGTTGACCAAAACGGCTTTGACAGCGTATCCTACAGCAACACTACCCTCAGCATGTACCTCGCCCGCGCCGCGTGGATGGACGGCGTGAACGCGACGATCAGCACGACGGAATTCGGTCCCCTGCCCCTCGCGGGCGTGGACAGCTCGCCTTATGCCTCGTATCTCATCAGAGAATGCTTCTTCTGGGACGTGGAGGACGAGGAAGCGCCGAGCGGCGAATATGTGGTTCTGAACTTCCCGGACGACGACGTGCGCATTGACTTCTTCTTCGCGCCGGGCGGTTACGTCCGCGTGTTCTCGGGCGGAACGGAAACGCTTTATCAGGTCGTTCTTTACGGCAATCTCACCCCTGCAGCCGCCGCGCGCGGCTGGTATTACGCGGTCGCCGAAGCGGCAGGCGTCAAAGCTCCCGACACCAGTCTGGACGCCTTCCTCGGCAGCTGGTATGAAAAGATCGCCGGCCGCGGAACGCTCACCATTTCCGAAACCCTCGCGCCCGACGTCGTGACGGTCGAAGCGAGATGGCCCGACAGCGCGGCGGTGGTTCACGAGTGGACCATGACCGCCGTCCTCGGCGAGGACGGAACGCTGGTTTACGAAGACGGGTACGAAACCGTGACCGAGTACGACGAAGACGGTTATGACTGGATCATCGATCAGATCTGGGACGAGGTCGGCTCCTTCTCCGTAAACGACGCGGGCGAACTCGAGTGGCGCGGAACCGATCCCGACAGCATCGGCGGAGATTTCCTCCGGATGCAGTGACAGAATTCGGAAAGCGGATGACGGAGAAGCTCCTTGAAACGCGGCGGCTCCGTCACCCGCTTCTTTCCGCACAGATCGTTGTAAGCCGTCCCGTGCACCGGAAACATCGGACGCGCGGAAAACTGCGGAGCGCTCAAAAATCTCTTTTTCACTTGACAAATCCGATCATTTGGGTTAGAATGGAACCAGAATACCGGAAAGGAGTGCTTTTTTGAAACCAACAAAGATTCTTTCACTGATCCTTGCCGCTCTTCTGCTGCTGCCGCTTTTCGCATCGTGCGGCGAAAGCAAGGAAAACACGGATACGCCGGCAACCACGTCGAACGATACGCAGTCGCCGGGTTCCGAGGAAGAGACCGAACCCGAACCGGAGGAAACGGCCCCGAAGCCCGACCTCGCCGACGATCTCACCTTCGGCGGAGCGGACTTTACCTTCGGCGTGGTAGACAACCCCAACGCCCGCAACTCCATCGCGATCGAAGAAATCAACGGTGAAGCCCTGAACGACGCGCAGTACACGACCGTTGCGGAAACCATGCAGGCGCGCGACGTCAAGATCGGCGAATACGTTCTGACGAACGGTTATCCCGCCGCGAACGCGCTCATTCCCTTTATCACGGCGGGGGACGACGTGATCCAGGTTGCGAACGTCTTCTGCGTGGACGCTCCGACCCTCATGATGAGAGGATATCTTTACGATTACTCCGCCGTACCCCATATCGATCTCTCGATGCCGTGGTGGGACGCCAGCGTCAATGCCTCGATGGAACTCACCGGGATCCGTTATGCCGCGATCGGCGACCTTTCGGTGTCGCTTCACGATCTGACCTATGTGCTTTTGTTCTCAAGCCAGATCATCACGGACAACGGTCTCGAATCCCCTTACTCCCTCGTGCGCGAAGGCGAATGGACGATGGACAAAATGAAGGTCATGATGGAGACCGCGATGAAGGACTCGAACGGCAACGGTACGCGGGACGCGGGCGACGTGTTCGGCTATCTCGCCGCGACAAAAATGGTCCTCCCGAGCTTCTGGATCGGCGCGGATGAAAAGTCGATGGAATACGACGAGAACGGCGTTCCGGTGCTCGCCATGAACGACGAGCGGTTCATGTCGGTCTTCGAGAAGATTTTCGCCATGACCTATGACAATGAGGCATGGTTCAAAGTTTACGAGGATCTCGACGTTCCGACCGAATGCCGGAACATGTTCTCCTCCAATCATTCGCTCTTTATGGACTGCTCTCTGTTCTACGTCGGAATGATGCGTGAAATGGAAACGGACTTCGGCATCATTCCCTATCCGAAATTCGATGAAACGCAGGCAGACTACCGCGCGCGCGTGAGCTATTACATGCCGCCGGTAATTCCGATCACGAACGTCGTGCTCGATATGACCGGCGCGGTGCTGGAGGAAGCCAACTACCGCGCGATGAACAACATCAAGCCCGCTTATTACGAGATCTCTCTCAAAAAGTATTCCCGTGACCCGGACAGCATCGCCATGCTCGACCTGATCTTCCAAAACCGCGTAGTCGACCTCGGCGACACTCTGTTCTGCTCGAACATCCGCGACGGATTCGCTTCCTCCATGTTCGGCAACAACTCCCGCGATCTCGCATCCACGCTGAAGAAGAATGAAAAGGTCGTCAACAAGACGGCGGAGAAGATGTGCCAAAGCCTCGTTATTGACAAGAAAAGCTGAAAGCGCCCGCTTTCCAGACGAAACCCGCCTTCCCGGAAAGGATATACAGAATATGAAACTCGAAAGAATCAGCGTCAAAATCGGTCTTGAAAAGCCCGTTAAGCTGCTTCACGTCACGGATACGCACCTCGACTTTGCCGACGCGCGCGACGACGAAAAGAAGCGGGCTCTGGCGGGACGCATGGGGCATCCGGATAAGGAAAGCGTTTTTGATGAACAAATCGCCTTTGCCCGCGCCAGCTGCGATCTGCTCGTTCACACGGGGGATCTCATCGACTTCGTATCCGTTCCCAACGTCGAGAAGGCGCGGGCGCTTTTAAAGGACGAGAAAATCTTCTTCATCGCGGGCAACCACGATTATTCGCAGTATGTGGGCGAAGCGTGGGAGGACAACGCGTACCGCATGAACAGCTACATGAAGATGGGTTACGGGTTCGGCGTTCCGATGTTCTGGAATACCCGCGCGGTCGGCGGCGTGAACGTGATCGGCATCGACAACAGCTATTATCAGTTCGAGGACTGGCACCTCTGGCGGCTGAAACGCGAAGCGGAAAAGGGGCTGCCCATGGTGCTTGCGTTCCACGATCCGATTTTCGAGAAAAGCCTTTACGAAGAGCACATGCGGCGTCAGCCCGGCGGATGCACCTATCTTGTGGGATGCGACGAGGAGCATCTTCTGCCCTATGACGAGTTCCGCGCGGTCCAGCAGAGACCGACGGACGCTACCATGCGCGTGATCGACTACATCAAGAGCGAACCGCTCATCAAAGTCATTCTCACGGGACATCTGCACTTCCCCTTCGTGAGCAATCTGACCGATTCGCTCTTGCAGATCGTATCGGGCGGCGGCTTTTGCGGCGACGCGACGGAAGTCACGCTTGTGTAAGGGCGACGGGAAGGCCGCGGCTTTCTCAATGGACAAAAATTCGCATAAAAAAACGGGCGATGAATTCATCGCCTGTTTTTTACTGCGCTTTTTCAAGGAGAAGGAGCTTTCTTTTTCGTTCCAGCCCGCCCGCGTAGCCTGTGAGGTTTCCGTCCCCGGCTATGACGCGGTGGCACGGAACGATGATCGAGATGGGATTGTGCGCGACGGCGGACGCGACCGCGCGCGCAGACTTTATTTCAAGACCCATCCGACGCGCGAGCTCTCCGTAGGAAATCACCTCGCCGTAGGGGACGGTCAGCAGCGTTTCCCACACGGCTTGTCGGAAATCCGTTCCGACAAACGAGAGGGACGGCGTAAAGCCGGGATCCCTGCCGCCGAAATAGGCGTCAAGCCACGCCGCGGTTTGTTCGAAGACCGGGAGAACCCTCTCTTCGCTCTTCTCGCTGAGTCCGCCGGCAAAATATCTCTGTCCTTCGAACCACAACCCGGTCAGCGCTTCCCCGTCGCTCGCGAGCAGGATGCCGCCGAGCGGGGAATCATATCGGCAGGTGTAATCCATCAGTCTCGCTCGGGTACGACGGGACGAAATTCTAACCCGGCGTCGATGCGGAGGAGAAACTCCGCGACCAGGTCGACTGAGGCCTCGAGGTCCTTCCAGTCGGCGATCTCCACGGAAGAATGCATGTATCGCAGCGGGATGCTGACGAGCGCGACGGGAACGCCCGCGCCGGTGCGGAGGATCACGTCGCCGTCGGTGTAGGTATCGCCGCCCGCCACCTCGTACTGCACGGGGATGTTCTTCTCCTTCGCGATCTGAGCGAGGAGCGCGTTCATCTTCTTGTTCACGATGCCGCTCATACAAAGGACGGGACCGCCGCCGAGCCTGATCTCTCCGGTCTTGCCGGGCTCGCCGCCGGGGGCGTCGCTGACCCATGTCACATCCACGATGATCGCGCAGGTCGGAGCTGTCCCGGTACCGGAGAAGTACGAGCCGCGCCCGGTGGTTTCCTCGCCGACGCTGGTATTTGCGTAAATGCCGCAGGACGCGCCCTGCTCCGCCGCCTTCTTCGCCGCCTCGAGAATCACGAACGCGCCGGATTTGTCATCGAGCGCTCTGGAGCTGATGCGGCCGTTCAGAAGCTCGCGTACCGTGCTGTCCTCGCAGACGGAATCGCCGACGGAAACGAGGGCGGCGGCTTCCTCGCGCGTGTTGGCTCCGATATCGATCAGAAGATCCGAGGCTTCCACGTCGCTTTTCTTGACGAGGTCGTCCGTCACGGCGACCACGCCGACCACCTTTTCACGGACGACCCTGCCGTTTTCGGTGTGCTCGTGTATGATCTGCATGGGTGAGCCGACGTAGAGCCCGGGGCGGACGCCTCCCGCTTTCTGGACCTGGATCATGCCGTCGTCCTTGATGTATGTGACGCGGAAGCCGATCTCGTCCATGTGACCGCAGAGGAGCACGCGGCAGTCTGCCTCCGGGTTGACGATGGACACGGCGTTTCCGACGGCGTCCGTGAACTGCTTCTGTGCAAAGCTTTTTGCGAATTCAAGCGCGATCTCCTGCCCCGCTTCCTCGTTGCCGCTGACGGTCACAGCGTTCAGCAGCTGAACTAAAAGTGTTTTATCCATCTTGTTCTCCTTTTCACCCAGTCTTGTGTCGATCCATTGACGGTCAAGAACTGACGATTGACTGCATCAGTATAGCACATCGCGCGAAAAAAATCAATCCCCGGCGAAAAAACACCGGGGACAGATGGCAGGAACGATGAGTAGTTCACGTTATTCGGCAAACAGACAGTCTTCTTATCTTTCCGCGTTTTCCGGGACATTTTCTGCAGACGGTTCCGGAGTTTCGGACGCCGCGGATGCCGGAGCCGTTTTCTTTGCCTTGATGAACAGCACGGCCGCGCACGCGAGGTACGGCAGAGCCGCGAGGATCCCCATGGGGGCGGGACCGAGCAGGCGGGCGGAGCCGGTGTCGACGACGCAAAGCGCCAGCGGAAGAGTCGCGGCCGCGTTGATCGTGCCGTGCAGGAGGGACGGGACCCAGATGCTTCCGCTTCTCTCGTACAGCCAATCGTGCAGAATGCCCCATCCGACGGTGATGACGCAGAATAGCAGCATCCCGACGGCCGGGAAGCCGAAATATCCCGCGCGGTTTGCCGCCGCCGCACCGTATTCGTACCCGATCAGCCAGATGAGCGGCCAATGCCACGCTCCCCAGATCACGCCGCCGAGGACACGTCCCGTGTTGACGCCGTATTTCGCCTTCAGCTGCGGATACAGGAAGCCTCTCCAGCCGATCTCTTCCCCCAACGCGACGAATGTATTGATGAGCGGCGCGTAGGTGACTCCCGCGACTGTGATGATCAGTGCATAGACGGGATAGCGGATCCCCTGCTCTTCCATCTGGGCGAGGATTTCCTCCCCCGCGGCCGCTGTCATATACTGCCCGCTCAGATCGAAATGACCGGGGAAGACGAGGAAATACAATGCGGCTCCCGCTGCTGTGAGAACGACGGGCGCGAACCAGGCGGTCAAAATGGGCTTGACGTTCTGTTTGAACCGGGGTTTCCAGCCCATTTCTCGGAAACCGGCTCCGGAGAGCAGGACGCCGAGGGCGGGCACGAACATCATCGCCGCGACGACGATCTGCCCGAGCAGAACATTCACGTTGTTGTACAGATAGGCCGCGCCGATCTGAACGAGATACGCGAGCCCGAAGGTCCATGCGAGATATTTCAGTACCTGTGCCTTGTTGAATTGCATTTTACGCATGGCTCCCCGCCTCCGTTTCCGCGGCGACTTCGACGCAGTATCCGCGATGACCGCAGCCGGGACAGGTAAGCCTTCGGGCAGTGGGCGTATGCCTTGCCCAAAAGCTTTCCCGGAAACTGGGCTGAAATACCGTATGGCACGCCGGACAGATGTACGCCATTTTCCGGAAATACCAGCGCGAGAGCAGAACGGCATAGGGAACGGCGACGATGAGCCAGATCGGGAACAGCTGCCAGATCCCTTTCGCGATCCACAGAATAATGGCGGACAACTGCAGAACGGCAAGCGGTATGGCCGTCAGAACGATGAAGACCCGGAGCCTTTTCAGTTTCTTTTTGTTCTCCAAAATGAGCGCGATGTCTCCGATGGATTCGACGGAAAACGATTCGATGCTCTTCAGCCCGGTCCTCAGATCCTCAAGCTTTTCGAGCTGCGCTTCCCGCTCTCCGATTTCTTTCCTGAGCGCCGCCTCCTGCTGATCGAGCAGAAGAGAGACGACGCTTCCGGGATCGTCCTCGGACAGGAGCTGGGAAATGGAATCGATCGGCAGACCGAGCTCGCGGAGAAAGCAGATGATCTTGAGCCGCTTCACATCCTCATCGGAATATAGACGTCTGCCTCCCTCGCTGAGTCCGCTCGGCACGAGGATCCCGCGGGTATCGTAGTACTGGACCGTGCGGACCGTGACCCCGCAGAGCTTCGCGATCTCCCCCGTCGTGTAGGTCGACACAGCGTTTCACCTCCTTCGCGTCCGATGATAGCACATGACGCAGCGTCACATGCAACCCCTGACGCAGGGGGATTTTTCACTTTTTCCGGTTTTTTTCGGAGTCGGCGCACTGTCGGGGAATTTTCAGGATCCTGTGCTCGGATTTTTCGATTGGAAAACGGCCTTCAGAATATTGCCGATCTTCGGCGTCGTTCCGTACATCAGAACGCCGACGCGGTAAATCTTCGCGGCGAGGACGCCGACCGCGACGGTAGAGCCGATCAGGATCGCGATGGAGAGGGCGATCTCATACCATGGCACGGTGCTCATGGCGATCCGCGTGAACATGGACATCGGCGACGTGAACGGAATGAAGGAGCACGCTTTCATCAGAGGGGTATCCACATTGCCCGTCGTCATGGACATGATGACGACGATGAAGGCGATGATGAAGAGCATGGTGATCGGCATGACGGAGGTGTTGATGTCCTCGAGCTTCGAGGCGGTGGAGCCGACCGCGCCGAACATGAACGCGTACATCAGGAAACCGAGGATGAAGAACAGGAGCATGTAGAGAAGCAGTCCGGCCGGGATATTGAAAATCGACCCGATGATCATGTTTCCGCCCCAATACGGCTTATTGAGGTTATAGAACAGCAGGGCTGAGCCGAATACGGCGACGAGCTGCAAGAGTCCGGCGAGGCAGGAAGCGATCACCTTGCCGAACATCATGGAGGTCGGCTTCGCGCTCGTGATGAGGACTTCCATCGCCCTCGAGCTCTTTTCGGTCGCAACATTGGTCGCCACCATCTGACCGTAAAGCAGGATCACCATATAGAGGGCAAAAATCATGATGTAGGTGTAGAAGAAATTCTGCATCTGATCCTTGCCGAGGCTTTCCACCTCGCTTTTGATCTCGAGGTTCATGAGGCTTGCCGCGTCCTCCGGAGAGATGCCGCTGCCGATCATGGCGTTCATCTGATTGAGCTGGCGCAACGTTTCCGACGCTGTCGCCGCGTTCATGTCGTACATCGAAAGATTGTTCACGTAATAGGTGAAGTCGGTCAGTCCCCTGAGAACAAACGCGCAGTCCGCGGCGCCGATCGTGATCTCGTCCCGGATCGCGTCGACGTCCGAATCCGTGATCCGCACGTCGTAGTTCATGAAGGATGCCGAAAAGGCCTGACGCACCATATCCGCCATCGCCGGATCCTCTTCTTTTATGAGCATGACAGCACGGCTGCTATCAGACGGTATTTCGCTGTCGGGTGTTTCGTTCTTCTCAAACAGGGAGGATATGCGCGGGAAGAACATCACGCCGGCGATCAGGATCACCAGAAATATTGTGACGCCGATAAAGACCTTGTTTTTTAAGTAATACTTGAGTTCGAATCCGAGGATCGTGCCAAACTGTTTCATCGCTCATTCCTCCTTCGGGGCGTCGCCCGCGTATTCCACGAAAATGTCGTTCAGGGACGGCTCGAAGACCTTCACCTCGTCAATGTCGTAGTTTTCGGCGAGACGGGTCATGACCGCTTTTTTTTCCGCGGGATCGCTCAGGCGGATCATCAGACTGCCGTCCTCCGATTCCGAGCAGGAAGAGCCGAAATCCTTCCGGATCGCGTCGGGCGTGAGCGAACGGACGACAAGTCTGTCACGCGGGTAGTCGCGCTTGATGTCGCGCAGATCGCCGTGCAAAGCGACGACGCCCTTATTCAGGATGGCGATGCTGTCGCAGAACTCCTCGATGTAACTCATCTGATGACTGGAGAACAGCACGATCTTCCCTTTTCCGATCTGCTCCTTCACCACGTCCTTGAGGAGCATCGCGTTCACGGGGTCCAGCCCTGAAAACGGCTCGTCGAGGATCACGATGTCGGGATCGTGCGCGAGCGCCGTGATCAACTGGATCTTCTGCTGATTGCCCTTGGAGAGCGTGTCCAGCCTCTTGCCGCGGTACTCGGTCATGCCGAGCCGTTCGAGCCAGTGATCGATGGAGCGCACGGCGTCCCGGCGTTCCATGCCCTTCAGCTGCGCGAAATAGGTGAGCTGATCGATGATGATCTTTTTCGGGTAGAGGCCCCTCTCCTCGGGAAGATAGCCGATCCCGATTTTCCCGTAATCGATCGGGTGTCCGTCGACGAGCACCTCGCCTCCGTCCGCGGGAAAAACGTCCATCAGGATGCGGATGGACGTCGTTTTGCCCGCGCCGTTGCGTCCCAGCAGACCAAAAGCCTTTCCCCCCTCCGCACGGAAGGAAACCCCGGTCAGGACCTTTTTGTCACCGAAAGACTTTTCAATGTTTCTGAGTTCCAGATTCAATTGTCATATGCCCCCTTATCGGAAATTGAAGAATGCATTTTATGATTCATGTACAGTTCGCGTAGAGCACGAACCTGAACCGGCTGCAGACAAAACGGCAATTTGAGAAAGCGTCCGGACGCCGGAGTTTATATGTCCGGTTTCGGTACTTTTTTGCTCCGATAAACCACAGCTCTTGCTTTGCACCGTCGGCAGAAATCACGTCCAGTCGGGACACTTCCACCAATCCCTCCAATGTTTGGGCGGTTTCTGCGTCAGGAACCATCGGTATTTACGCTGATGCGCATAGGTTGCTTCGATATCAAGATCCATAGGGACACTCCTGCCCGCGTACAGCTTTGAAAAAACGATCTCTGTTTCTTCTGCATCTGAGTTAATCTCGATTTCTTTTCCGTTGATACGAACGGACACGGGAGGATCTTTTCCGTAGTACGCCACCCGAAAACCCTGCGGAATGCCGAAGTATATGTGGGGATCGTAATCTTTCCGGCTATTCTGTTCCGTGAAAACATGACTGGGTATCGGGCGGTGTCTTCCGTCAGGAAAGACCAGGATCAAAAGTGACCGCACGTCCCTGCCGAGGAATTGACGCATCGGCTCATGGATGGTTTTTTCGGGAGAGGTCGACTGCTCAGGATTATTGAAACAGAATTTGGGCAGAGCGTCTCCTTTTCCGATCAAAGAAAGGAGCGCGGCCCGCATGGCATCGGCAGTCCCGTATCGTTTCACGGGATCAAAGTCTATCGCGCCACGGATCACATCAATTATTTCTTTTGGATGCTCCCTGAATGGCAATCGCCAGCTGTACTCCCATTGGGCTCGGACCAGATGGGTGCTGAACCATTCCTCCCGTTCGTGAGGTTCGTCACCGGAACCGTGGAGTCCTCTCCCGTAGTCCATCCAAAAAGTCATCTCAAAGAGAACGGTTCCGAGAGAGAAGAGATCCGCTTTGATGGCTCCGGCGGCGTTCAGTTTTGCGCTGTTTTCCGTTTTCTTCATTTCCGGCGCCGCGTAATGTCTGGTACCCCCGGGAAGCTTGACTTGACTCAGTTCGTCCCGGTTTCTCGCCGCTCCGAAATCCCCCAGCTTGAAGGTTCCTTCAGCGGTGACGAAAATGTTATCCGGTTTAACGTCAAGATGATACCAGCCGTCTTTGTGGAGACTGGACAGAGCGCTGCAGATATCCGCTCCGAGCCTGAGCATATCATAACCTCGGTACTCCTCCAGTGGCAGCAGCGCTTCTTCCTGCAGAAGCAGATAGCGGTCTCCCGTACTGTTTTCCTTTACGACGGAAGAGTCAAAGAGCCGTACGAAATTGGGATGACCGGAATACCGCTTCATCAGAACCTCTTCCCGAAGCGGGTTTTCCTCGGCTCTCGTCAACGATCCATTTCCGGGAAGTTTCAGGACTCTGACCGCTCGATAAACGGAGCGAACCGGTCGGGATAGCTGTTTTGTTATCAAATAGACTGAACTCCGCGTTCCGGCTCCGATTTCCCGTACGACTTTCCATCCGGGCCATGCGAAGGAAATTGCGTTTTGAACGTTCATTTTGAATCTCCGATCTTATCTCCGTGCGTTCGTCCTCGCGCTCTCACAGCATCGCCGCGAATACGGAGTAAGTTCCCTTTACAGCGCCGTCCGTGTCTTTCACTTCGACGGTCAGGGTTTCGAGATCGCCGTCCTCCACCATGATCCTGAGCGTCCAGCCGTCCTCCAGAACGAGGTCGTTCGCGGAATAATAGCACTGGTCGACGTCGATCATCCGGAAGATGTAGCAGCCGGCGTCTCCGGGCTCGGGCAGCCGGATTTCGCGGCTTTCCCCCGTTTTCACTTTGGCAGCGGACGCCGTTCCCCACAGAGTGGTTTTCAGGTTTGCCTCCGTCTGCGGCAGGAGCCAGAGGTCCGCCTCCGTCAGCTCGTTGACGAAGGTCACGGTTCTTGTGTATTCGATCTCGGGCTTCGGTTCGGGCTCCGCTGCGCCGCCCTGCTCCTCCGCCTGACAGCCGAACAAAAGCGGCAGAAGCAGACAGCACACGATGATCCATACGGTTTTTTTCATTTTTCGATCCTCCGGCGGTTCTGTTTATGATTTTCGGAACGGCTCGATCCGTCCGTTCGGCGTCTTTGTGTTCTAATCTGCGGGAACGTGCTCGGCGGAAAGATCCCACCCCGCCTTGTCCTATTTGTCGTCGGTCGGAAAGCCGGGCGCTTCTGACGGCGGAGCGGGACGCAGATAGCCAACTGGTGTCCGTTTGCTGATAATGCGCATGTCGAAGCCGCTGTCCACGAATCCCCAAGCCCGCGTCAGCGCATGCGATTTACAGCTTCAGCACGGCGACGATTTCATCCCCGTCCATCTCGCCGTTTTCCACGAATCCCAAGGAGTGGTATAAGTTTCTTGCGACTTCGTTCTCCGGCTCGTAGGAGAGAGAACATAATTCGGCTTTTCCGCAGGGCCACGTTCGGATGAAATCCAGGGCGAGCTTGACGGCTTCTCTCCCGTAGCCGCGTTTCTGATACCGCTTGTCAATCATCAGACGCCAGAGAGAGTAGTTGTTGACGAGCGACTTCGGAGTCTCGACGTCAGCAAAGTTTTCATACAGCGAGGCTTCATTGTATCCGATCATCAAAAACCCCACCGGCTTTTTGTCGTTGTATATGGCGAAAGGAAACGCGGCCGCGTCCGAATCGAGCGTTCCGTATGCCTGAACGATGCTGACCCAGTTCTCTGCGACAAAGTTTTTCTGATACCGAAAAACCTTCAGATTGACAATGTCCCAGATGTTTTTCGAATCGATTTTTTCAAGATGGATCATAAATTGTCTCCCGAATCATGTATTTGAAGTTGTCTTCTTTCCGACGCCCGGTGTTCCCCGCCCCGGAATGAAGAATCGAGGTTCCCTCAGTTCCTTTGTTTTGGGATCATTCGCTTGATTTGTCCCGTATCTCTGCGCGTCGGCCTCATCGGAACGGTAGGTGCGGATCACCGTCTGATCGCATACATCTGCAGCGTCTCTTCATACTTCTCGCTGTACAGCTCATGCTTCAGAACGCCGCCGCAGTTTTTGATCACCCCCGCGGAGGCGATGTTGTCCTTGTCGCAGGACACCAATACTTCTTTGATCCCGATCCGTTCGCAAACCTTCAGCGCGGCGGAAAGCATGTCCGTCGCGTAATGCTTTCGTCTTTCCGTCGGTCTGACCGCGTAGCCGATGTGTCCGCCTTCATTTCGCAGAAAATCGTTCAGCGCCAGGCGGATGTTGATCATCCCCACGATCCTGTCGTCCTCTTCCCGGACGTAAAAATAAGTCAGGGCGGGCACCTTGGATTCCGGGATATTGGCGATATCCATGTCGCCCGCGATTTTCACGAGCCAGTCTTCATAGGTATGCTCTCTCAGGTAACGGTCCAGGCTCCCCGATCCGTTGATTTCCGAGCCGTATTCGTGGAATTCTTTGATGTAATCGATCGCTTTTTCTTTGTATGCCAAAACGGGAAAAACCATTTTCACATCGAAATCCCCCTTGTTTTATCCGTGCGGATATGTCTTTCGATCATGGGCGCCGGATGGGACGCCCGTCTTCGGCGCTGAGAGCGCGCGGTATCAGCGATTCCGCCGCAAACGGGAATTTGGTTCTTATGATTCGCGAACCAGTTTTCCGGTGACGCATTCCGGGACCAGAGCAAACAGAAGCGTGTCCGGACCGGATCGCCTGATCTCTTCCGCGATGTAATCCTCATCCGCCGTGAACTTCAGACTCAGCTCTTTTGAAATCCGATATACGGTTTCCCGGTCTTCTATGAACTCGATCCGTCCGAAAACAATGACCGATCTGATGTTCAGCGCCCACTCTCCTTCCCTGCGAAAGCCCTCGTCGTAGCAGCAGAAGGACGCCTTTTCGCAGCGTTTCATCGCGTCGATCTTATGTCCTTGTTTCCCGCCGTGGAAATAGAGCTTCCCGTCCTCTTCGCAATAGTAATGGTTGATCGGCACTCCGTAGGGGTAACCGTCGTCGCCCATGACGGAGAGGACGCCCCGAAGCTGTGTTTTGAGGATTTCGACGCACTCCGTCTCCGGCAGCTGCTGCTTCTTTCTGAGCATTGGTCTGAACATGATATTTCACTCCCGTCAGAATCGTCAGTCCCCGCAGCATAAAGCGCTTTCGTCGAAGCGGGACTGCGTGTACAGATAGTTTATTGTACCATAAGTTTATGAAATTCTCAATAGGAGTAGCAAAAAAACCGCCCGGATTTCTCCGGGCGGCTGACTCGATTTCGGGACTTCTGTGCGGATCGGCTCAGCACGTTTTCCGCCAGCATCAGGGCGCAACGTTTTCAAGGAACGCGCGGATCGCAAAGGCGATTTCCGCCCGGGAAGCGGACTCGGCGGGACGGAGCTTTCCGCTCCGATCCGGTGTGAGGATTCCGTTAAATACCGCCCACTTCACGTTCTCCACCGCCCAGCCGGAAATCTCCGAAGCGTCGGTTACGGAAGGTGCAAGCTCCGCCGTGATCAGCTTATAGCCTTTGTACTCGGCGTAACGGTTCAGAATCGCCGCGAGCTGTTCGCGGGTCAGCTCGTCGTCCGGGCCGTAGTTCCCGTCGCCGTAGCCCTTGACGATGCCGACGGACGCCGCCCATTCGACCGCGTCGGAATACCATTTCCCGGTCGGAACGTCCGCGAAGACCTGAATGCCTTCGACGGACGGTTTGCCCTCCATGCGATGGAGGATCGTCACCATCATGCCGCGGGTGAGAGGACCCACGGGATCGAATTCCGTTTTCGACACGCCGTTCATGATGTTCCGCTCGAACACGTATTTCACCGCGTTATAGAGATCCGTCGTCGGATCGACGTCGACGAAAGGAAGACTATTCTCGCCGGAGGTCTGCTGACCTGCCCCGGGGATTACGGGCTTCGGAGGGATGAACGAAATCCTCAGTTCGCGGAAGACTGCCGTATAGGTCGCATCCTTCGTAACCGGAACAACTTCCGGGGACCAGCCTTCAAACAGGAAAACGGTGAAAGGACGAGCGGGCTTTTCCGGGATCGGGTAATACGGTGTTTCTCCGTAGGCGTAAAACCGCGTGTCGGAGATTCCGTCAATGATCCAGGTGACTCTGTAAGTGTTTACGGAGGCGGTATAGACGGGAGTATAGACCGCGTCCCCTTCCACCGTACCGATTTCGGGTACCCACCCGGCGAAGGTGTACGTGTACTGGGCCGTTCCGGATTTTACCGGGGCGTCAGGCGCTGCAACGTCCTCGGGCTTCGTGCCGTAAGGATATTCGGCTGTGAGGAGCGTCTTTCCGGATGCGTCCTTAAAGGTGATCGTAAAGGTTTTGAGCCGGAAATTCGCCTTCAGATCTCTTTCCGCATTTGCATTGAACGCATAAGTCTCTTCCGTCGATACGGGTTTGCCGTTTTCCGTCCAGTTTACGAACTCATATCCGCTCTCCGGGACTGCCGTAACCGTGACGCCGGCACCGTGGGCGTACGTGCCGCCGCCGGAGACCGTGCCCCCCGCCGCGGGATTCGCGAATACCTTGACGACGTGCTTGTCCGGGCTATTCTCCACGAGCAGAACTCCGTCTTCGGTCACAGTACCAGAAGAGGTGATCTTCCCCGTTTCATCGATGGTGAAGGTCGTGTCCGCCGCGACGGTATATCCTTCGGGCGCGGCGGTTTCCTTCAGCGTGTATTCCGTGCCGGTCTTCAAACCTCTGATCTCATGAGCTTCGGTGGTTGAGGTCCATTCGTCAACAACGTTTCCGTCGGGGTCAAGGATTTGGAGCGTCGCTCCGTCAAGCTCGGTTCCGTCGGCGATATCGGTCTTGCAGATCTTCACGACGGTCATCTCGTTCTCCACGAGCATCACGCTGTCTTCGGTCACGGTGCCGGTCGAGGTCAATTTCCCGGTTTGATCGATGGTGAAGGTCGTGTCCGTCGCGATCGTGTATCCGTCGGGCGCGGCGGTTTCCTTCAGCGTGTATTCCGTGCCGGTCTTCAAACCTCTGATCTCATGAGCTTCGGTGGTTGAGGTCCACTCTTCAATAACTTTTCCGTCTTTGTCGAGGATCTGGATCGTCGCGCCCGCAAGCTCGGATCCGTCGGCAATATCGGTCTTGCCGATCTTCACGACGGTCTTCGCGTTCTCCACGAGCATCATGCCGTCTTCGTCCAAGGTGCCCGTCGACGTTACCTTGCCGGTCTCGTCGATGGTGATCGTGGTCTCCGTCGCGAGGGCGTATCCGTCCGGCGCGACGGTTTCCTTCAGCGTGTATTCCACGCCCGTTTTCAGACCTTCGATCTCATGGGCTTCGTCTGATGAGACCCATTCTTCTACGACGTTCCC
>JAFYBN010000110.1 GCA_017540175.1 Clostridia bacterium
AGATCGGTCTCGGCATCATGGTTGCGGGCGCGGCTCTGTTCATCTCCATTCTGGTCTACAACTTTTCGCTGCGCTTCATACCTTGGGTGATGTCAAAGCTCAAAACCTTCGTCGTCTTCGTCTCGCGCAAGCTGAAAGAACTGTTCCTGGTTGTCAGAAGGAGGTGCTATAAGCTGTGAAACCCGCATCCATCATTTCCCTCATCATCGCGGTGCTTTTGATGGTCGTCGGTCTTGTGACCTGCTTCATCGCGCAGAACATCGCGCGGGATAACGGCGAGTCCCTCTTCTCCAAGCAGCCGGACGGAAGCTACCGGGTCGAAGAAACGCTCAAGGACGACACCGTAAAGATCGAGCTGATCGATCTGTCGAACGTCAAGATCAACATCTACGGAAACTGCGACAGCGAGGATTCCGCGCACTACAGCGAAACCGCGCGGATCGAATTCATAAACTTCAAGGAGAATTTCTACAACCTGACATACGGCGGGACAACGCTGAGCTTCGATCAGATCCTGCCGAACATCACGTCCCTTGCGAAGTCCCTGATCAGCGGCGGTTCGTTCAAGGGCATGCGCTACTATCTGAACCCCGATCAGCTCAAGGAATTCCTGAAGAAAGAGGAGACCGAGGACGACGGGAAGAGGATCGACATCTATCTCACCTCGCACGTCAAAAAGATCAACAACATCAAGATCGGGACCTCCGGCGACTGCGAGATCCTGATCGATAATGTGGAGAGCGGGGCCGACTTCGACATCACCGCCGACCGCCTGAAGCTCACCGTGACGAACACGGAAACAAGCGGCCACCTCTATGTCAACAACCTCACGAAGGATACGGACAAGCCGGCGAAGTCCCTCGATTTGACCGTGACCCGATCCGCCTTTGATTCCCTCGTCCTCAACGCGGACGAAATGACCGTGAACGCCGTGGGCCTGGATCTGCATATCAAGCCGGACAATACGGGCAACGGAATGAAGCTCACGTGCGAAGCGGGCGACCTCCGCATCGGCATGCAGAAGCCCCTTCTGTCCAGCTACAACATTGAAGAGATCCTCGCGTCCGGTCAGCATCTGATCGTGGAGGGCAATTACGAAAACAGTCCGTACACCAAGTTGGCGGCTTCCGGACTGCCGTTCATCATCATCTCGGGCGGCAAGGCGGACGTCGAAATCTACGGCAACACGCAGGCCGCGTTGGCTCCTGCCGCCGCGACGGAAGCGGAAAACGGCGGCTGACGCCGAAAGAAAGGAAACCCATGAAATACGTCTATCAAACGAAGGGGACCTGCTCGTCCCGGATCGATTTCGAAATCAACGAAGGCATTCTGTCACACGTCGTCTTCACGGGCGGCTGCAACGGCAATCTGAAGGCCATCGGAAAACTCGTCGAGGGCAAGCCCGCGGAAGAGATCGCGGCGCTGCTCCGCGGAAACACCTGCGGCTACAAAAATACCTCCTGCGGCGATCAGCTCGCGAAAGCCATCGATCAGGCGCTGGGCGCGTAAGGTACCATAAGCACCACCTCAACAAAAACTGCCTCCGAAAGGAGGCAGCCTTTTTTGTTTTCCGGGCAAAGTTCCCATATGCTCCCGCAGGAAGGGAGAGCGCTGCTTCCGCGGGTTTTCGGACGCCGCGGCACATGACCGACGCCGCGGACTGCGGAAAGCCGGAGCATTGAGCGGTTGAGCGACCGTTCCGGCTTCGGCTCACCGGTATCCGTCAAGCTCCCTGTAATCCCGATACCGGATCCCGGTGAAGTACGCGTCGAGGATCTCCGTGGCGGTGAAGCCGCGAAGCGCGAGATCATACGCGCCCCACTGGCTCATGCCCACGCCGTGCCCCCAGCCCTTGCCGACGACGATGAAGTTCTCCGGATTATCCGCGTAGGCGATCTTCTGAGTCGTGACCGTGTCGACGTCGATCTGCGCGTGTTCGGGTTCGGGCGCCGCGGCGGTGAATTCGGGATTCTCCTGCCTCACGGGCTCCTGCTGTGCCGGTGCGGCTTCCTCCTCCGGGAGGCGGTACTCGTCCCCGAGGAAAGCTGCCGCGGTCTGGCTCGAGATCGTGAAGACGCTGTATCTCTCGCAGTCGAGAACGCCGTCCGCGGTGATCAGCCGCACCGATCCGTCGAATGCGCCCGTCCGGATCGCGTCGGACGTGATCACGTGATACTCGCCGAGATTCGTGTAGCCGTAATCGATGTCGTAGTTTTTGAGCGGGACCTGCCGCGCCGGAGGCTCAGCCGCTGAAGCGCCGCTCGAGCCGGGTGTGTCGTTCGCGTCGACCGCATCGGGCGACGGGCGCTCAGCCGGCGTTCCGGGATCCGTCACGTAGGTTTCCGTGTACGCCGCGCTTCCCTTCCCGATCACGAAATTTGCGCTCTTGACGTAGGGCGTCAGGGCGGCGCGCACCTCGTCGGTCGTGTCGAAGGTGACGCTCGTGCCGTATATATCCGTGACGCGCATATGCTTCACGTAGGTCGAATTCTCCGCATATCCGAGGACTTCGACGCTGTCGATCGCGTCGGTAAGCTCGGTGAAGCCCGCGCGGTTGAGCCGGTCGCACAGCGCGACCGGGGAGATCTCGTTGATCCAGAAGGCGTTGTCGTGCTCCATGTAGTTTTCCCACGGGGTTTCCTTCGCCTGCAGATACGGAATGTCCGTCGTGCCGCCCCACGCGTCCATCGCGTTCACGGTGCATCCTCCGACGCTGGAGGAATAGTAGGCGGCGACGATCCTGCCGTCGTAGGTCATCACGATCCCGGCGGTATCGAGCACCGCGTCGAGCACGTTTTGATTGATCCTGCCCGCGCCGCGGTAGACCTGACAGTCCACCTCGCCGCAAAGATCGAAGTGGTGCGCGGCGTGCTTCTTCGGATTGGTCAGCGTGAACGAGCGCACCGTGATCGCGAACGCCTTCAGCGTCTCAACCGGCCAGTACGGGGCGAGCTCGTACGGAAGCACCCCGGCGACGTATGTCTCGAGCGGCACGACGTTGATCAGGGAAACGCCGTCCACCGTTCCGTTGTCATAACGGCGGAAGCAGAACACGCCGTCGTAGACGTTCCCGGCGGGCGTCCGAATGTAGGTATTGCCGTTTTGATCCGTGCGCGCTTCGAGGCCGAGTTCGCTCTCCCCGCCGCAGTCGTACTCGAAGAGGATGCGGTTCTCATACGGCTCGATCAGGGACACCGCGGTCTCCGTGGGCTCCGCCACGGTGATCCGGCGGTCCGGGAAAAGATCTGCGGCGTCCTCCGCCGCGGCCCACGCCCCATCCCAATCGGCGAAGCTGCCCATCCGGATCCTATATCCGCCGCCGATCCAGCACGGGATCAGCGTATAGCCGTACCGGGACGCGCGCGCGGCACGCTCGTCGATCAGGTTTGCGAGCTCCCTTTCGTCACAGTCCCGGCAGTTGATCTCCACATGATATCCACCGACGTCCGTGTCCTCCGGATAATACGCGACGGTATAGGTCCTGTCGTTCACGGACAGATTGGCGTCCGCCGTGCACGCGACCGTGGTTTCGTAAAGGGTCCAAAGAGGGGTGAAAGAGCGGTCGCCGTCGAGATCCTGCGCGCCGACGACATAGCCGCGTTCCGTTGCGCACTCGAAGCCGGTGGTGATGTTCGAGCCGTACATGAGACCTACGCTGACAAGAACATCCCCGCTGTTCTTGAGCGAGGATGTGTCGATCACTTCGGTTGCGGTCGGAACGTCGGATGCGCCGGAAGGAGCTGCGAGGGTCACGATGATGTAGTAAGCCATGCCGATGATCATCAGCGCCGCCATTACGATGGCGATGATGCGCACCGTGAGCTTCTTCCTTTCCTCCCGCGTTCTTTTTCTCTTTTTGTTAGTTGAGTCTGCCAAGCGTGTATTCACCCCTTACCATAATAAATACCGATTCGGACGCGGCGGCGAGGCCTCTCCCGTCCGGTCGGGGAATCAGGCACAGATGGTTTTTCGTCAGCGCCTGACCGTTATAGATTTCATTTCCGTCCGTCACGTCCGCAAGACCCTGCGTCGGATCCGGCGCGATGCAATAGGCGGAACCCGCGCGCAGAATGACCTCGCACGCGCCCGCGGCGTAAAGCGTATCGCCCCAGGTGAGCTCGACGACCTCAAATGCGGTGGAGGCGGGTTCGCTTATCGGAGGCGCGGGCTCCACCGGCTCGGGTGCGGGTTCCTCCGGCACGGGAGCGGGCGTTTGTGCCTGCTGCAGCGCGGCGGAAAGCGTCTCGAACCGATTGTCGATTTCCGCGAGCATATCGCTTCTGAACTGCGTCGTCAGATAACTGAGCGTAACGATCGGATCAACCGAGCTGTCATACCCCGCCGCCGCGGCGATCACGCCGAGGGAAAGGAGGACGGCAAGCAGTACGGCTGCCCATGTCAGGATTCTCTTTTTCATAGCGGGAACCTTTCAGCTTCAAAGCTGTGCTTCATTATACACGAAAATGCCGGATATTGCAAGCGATAACGCGTTTTTGCCGCAAAATTTACATTCCGTTCGTGAAATCGGAATCAAAGGACGGTTTTCGTACCCTTCCCTCACCCGATCGTGAGCTGTTCTCCCGGTTTGTAAAGCGAAATGCCGGTCGCGGGGAGCTTGTTCTTTCTAAGCCGCGCGAGCTTTTCGTCCGCGGCGCCCTCTCCCGCGCGCACCTCGGTGATCCGCAGCCCCGCCTTCATCGTGAAGAGGATGACGCCCGCGGAGGAGCGGGTGGTCTTCTTCGTGACGAGGGAGGAGGAGAAGAGGATTCCCTTCGACGCGCTGTTCGCCATATAGATGTCAAACGGCTCGTCCTCGCGCTCGAAGAGCACCGCCGCGATGGGGGAGGCGTCCGAGAACGCGCCCGTGAGCTTTTTGCGGTTGGTCTTCGTCTCGTAGGCGACGGCCGGGATCTTGACGCCCTTGCCGTTCTCGAAGAGGAAGATGAAGCTGTCCCCTTCCCTGTACTCCGTGACCGCCTTCATCATGACGGCGCGTTCCCCGCCCTCGAAGCCGAGGCGCGCCGCGATGAATTCGCCGAGCGCGGACGCTTTGACGGGCTCGAAGTCCGCCGCCTTCGCCTTGTAGACCTGCGCGTGATCGGTGAAGAAGAGGAGCTCGGCGACGTTTTCCGTCTCTTCGGCGTTGATGATCTCGTCGCCGTCCTTGAGCTTCTGCTCGTCCGCGCGGATCAGGGACTGACGGGTGATCTTCTTGAAATACCCCTCCTTCGTCAGCGCGACGAACACGGGATAGTTCTCCACGCCGTCGTCCTCCGGGATCACGGGCTGTTCGTGCGCGAAGATGATCTCCGTTTTGCGCGGCTGGGCATACTTTTTCTTGATGGCCGCGAGCTGTTTCGCGATGAGGGACTTGACCTTGATCTCGTCCGCGATCACGGACTCGAGCTCGGCGATATCCTTCTGCAGCGCTTCGATCTCGCGGATGCGTTCGATGATATATTCGCGGTTCAGATGGCGGAGCTTGATCTCGGCGATGTATTCCGCCTGGATCTCGTCGATGCGGAAGCCCTCCATCAGGCGCGGCACGACCTCCGACTCCTTCGCGGTCTCCCGCACGATGCGGATCGCCTTGTCGATGTCGAGCAGGATCTTGCCCAGTCCTCTGAGGAGGTGGAGCTTGTCCTTCTTTTTCGCCAGATCGAACGAGAGCTCGCGGCGCACGCATTCCACCCGGAACGTGATCCATTCGGCGAGGATGTCCTTTACACCGAGCTGGCGCGGGGAGCCGTGGATGAGCACCGTGAAATTGCATCCGAAGCTGTCCTCCAGCGTGGTCTGCTGGAAGAGCTTCTGCATCAGAACCTCCGGATCGGTCCCGCGGCGCACGTCGATCGAGAGCTTGAAACCGGAGAGACCGATCTCGTCGCGCACGTCGGTGATCTCTTTGAGCTTCCCTTCCTTGATGAGGTCGGTGATGCGCTTGACGATCACCTCGAACACGGTGGAATAGGGGATCTCGGTGATTTCGATGATGCTGTTCTTCGCGTCGTAATTCCACGACGCGCGCACCTTGAACGAGCCGGAGCCGGTCTCGTAGATCTGCTTCATCTGCTCGCGGTCGTAAATGAGCTTCCCGCCGGTGGAGAAATCGGGCGCTTTGATGAGATCGAGCAGGCGGTCGACCGAGGTGTTCGGGTTTTTGAGCAGCGCGATCGTGCCGTCGCACACCTCGCCGAGGTTGAAGGAGCAGATCTGGGACGCGAGCCCGACCGCGATGCCCATATTGCTCGACACGAGGATGTTCGGGAACGAGGTCGGCAGCAGGGAGGGCTCGGTCTGGGTGTTGTCGTAGTTCGGGACCATTTCGACCGCGTCCTTGTCGATGCCGCCGAAGAGCTCAGCGGAAAACGCCTCGAGCTTCGCCTCGGGGTAACGGGCGGCGGCGGGCGCCATGTCCCGGCTGTAATGCTTGCCGAAGGAGCCCTTCGAGTCGATAAAGGGGTGGAGCAGCGCCTCGTTGTCCCGCGTCAGGCGGACGAGAGTGTCGTAGATCGCCGCGTCGCCGTGGGGATGCAGGGTCATGGTGCGGCCGACGATGTTGGTGCACTTGGTCCGCTGCGCCGAGGAATTCAAGAGGCCCATTTTGTACATCGTGTAGAGCAGCTTCCGGTGGGAGGGCTTGAAGCCGTCGATCTCCGGAATGGCGCGGGACACGATGACACTCATGGCGTAGGGCATGTAATTCGTCTCGATGGTGTCCGTGATCGGCTGGGATCGGATTTCCGCCGGGGCGAGCATCTCGGCGGACGGGGTTTCTTTTTTCTTTCTCGGCATATCTTCCTCAATCAAAGAATGATATAAAGAACCATATCAAATATTTAGATCGTTTCGTCTTTTAAGATCATTTCGTCGCCGCGTGGATCACGAATTCCGCGAAAATGGAATTCGCCCACGCGAACCAGGTGCGGGTGAACCGGTCCGGGTCGTCCTTGTGGAAGCCCTCGTGCATCAGGCCCGTGCCTGCCGTCGTCGTCTCGAAGAGATCGAGCAGGTACGAAATCTCGTCGTCGTCCGTGGAGGTCAGGCCCTGCATCGCGAGGGAGACGTGCCAGATATAATCCTTCGGGGTGTGCGGGGAGCCGATGCCGCGCGCCGCCTCTCCCTCGAAATAATAGGGATTGCGCTTCGACAGCACGGCGCGGCGGGTATTCTGATAGATCTCGTCGTCCGGAGAGCACCAGCCGAGATAGGGGAGGGAGAGCAGGCTCGGGACGTTCGCGTCGTCCATGACGAGCATGTTCCCCAGTCCGTCGACCTCGTAAGCGTAGATTTTCCCGAATTCGGGGTCGTCGATCAGGGCGTACTTCTCGATGCCGCGTTTGATTTCATTCGCGAGCTTGTCCGCGCGGTCCCGGAGAGCCGTGTCTTTCCACACGGTTTCGGCGATCTCCGCCATGAAGCCGAGGATCACGACGGCGAACATTTCGGAGGGGATGAGGTAGTGATAGGTGCACGAGTCGTCGCTCGGACGGAAGCCGGACCACGTCATGCCGGTGTACCCGACGGGCGAGCCCTTGCCGTCGTTTTTCAAAGTGTCCGTCGGCGGGCAGTCCGTGCGGCGGAAATAATACTTCGAGTTTTCGGCATGGTTCTGTTCGGTCTCAAAGGTTTTGAGGACCGTTTCGCAGGCGGCTTTGAAATCCCCGTCGAGGTGTTCGGCGCTGCCGGACGCCTTCCACAGGTGCCACGCGAGATTGATGGGATAGCACAGGGAGTCGACCTCATACTTGCGCTCCCACGCCATCGGATTGCGGAATTCGGTGTCGTCGCGGATCTGCCACTGGGTGATCTCGTCGCCCGTGCGGTTGAAGGCGTTGGCGTAGGGGTCGTTCACGATGCAGAGCGCCTGCCGCTTCACAAGCTCCGTGACGAGCTTTCGGATGTCGGGGTCGTCCTTTGTCAGGGGGAGGTAGTGCCGCACCTGCGCGGAGGAGTCGCGGAGCCACATCGCGGGGATGTCGCCCGTGATGACGAACGCGCCCCTCTCGTCCGTTTTGACGGTGGTTTCGATGGTATTCAGATAGGTCGCGGGGAACATTTCGGCGATCTTCGGGCGGCCCATGGCGATGAGCTTTTCCTGGATATCCCGGACATAGGCTTTCATGCTTTCGGTAACGAGCGTCATATCATCCTCCGTGATTCAAATCTCTTTCTTGCTCAGCCGCTGATTTTGAGGATCCTGCATCCCGCGGCGCGGATGATGCGGTTGTACAGGGCAAGGTATTCGTCCGTTTTCGGGGGGAGCTTCGCGAACACGGTCTCGAGCCTCATCTCGTCCGCCCTTCGCAGAAGCGAGAAGAGGCGGCGGGCGTATTCCTTCGCGTCCCCGCGGGAGCCGGTGAGGAGCAGCACGCCCTCCGGGAAATACCCGGCGTCCTCATTCGGCACGAGCACGCCGTACCTCCCCGTCCCGTGCTCGCGGACATAGCGCAGGAACACGCTTTCGTCCGCGTCGATCAGGATGACGTTTGCCTTCGGGGCGTAGTGCTTGTACTTCATGCCCGGGGATTCCGGGTGCTCGTCGTCCGCGAGGGACGGCTCGACCGCGGCGGGGGATACCGTCACTTCCCGGCAGACCGCAGCGAGCATGTCGGCGGTCACCGCGCCCGGCCGCAGAATGGTGCAGGCGTCGTCCCCGTCCAGACGGATCACCGTGGATTCGAGCCCGATCTCGCATTCCCCGCCGTCAAGGATCATATCGATGCGCCCGTCCATGTCCGCGCGCACGTGCTCCGCCGAAGTCGGGGAGGGCACGCCGGAACGGTTTGCGCTTGGCGCGGCAATGGGATGACCGGACACCGCGATGAGCCGATGCGCGACGGAGTTGGAGGGACAGCGGATCGCGACCGTGTCGAGCCCCGCCGTCACGGTCGGGGGAATGATGTCCCGCTTTTTCAGAATCACCGTGAGCGGTCCCGGCATGAAGCGCGCGGCGAGCCGGTCATAGAGCGCGTTCGGGTATGCGATTTTCGCGGCGTCCGCGGGGGCGGCGATGTGCACGATCAGCGGATTGTCCGCCGGTCTGCCCTTCGCCTCGTAGATTTTCAGGGCGGATTCGGGGATCAGCGCGCTTCCGGCAAGGCCGTACACCGTTTCGGTCGGGATGGCGACGAGCCCTCCGGCCCGGATGATCTGTGCCGCGCGGGAAATCGCCGCCTCGTCTTCGGCGGGATTTCCGGTGATTTTCTGATATTCCGTATTCATGTGCGCGCTCCCTTCGGGGTAAGATCGGCGAATTCGCCGTTTTTCAGTTTTTCCGCCGTGTCCGCCGTGGCGAGCGCGTCGATGATGCCGTCGATGTTTCCGTTTAAGAGGGTTTCGATGGAATAGAGCGTCAGGCCGATCCGGTGGTCCGTCACGCGGCCCTGGGGGAAATTGTAAGTGCGGATGCGTTCGCTCCGGTCGCCCGTTCCCACCTGGGAGCGCCGTTCGCTCGCGATCTTTTCGTTCTGCTCGCGGGTCTTGATGTCGAACAGCTTGGCGCGCAGGATCTT
Organism: Clostridia bacterium; assembly: GCA_017540175.1. Classification (GTDB taxonomy): domain Bacteria; phylum Bacillota; class Clostridia; order Oscillospirales; family CAG-272; genus UMGS1696. The sequence continues at coordinate 9,516 of JAFYBN010000110.1, forward strand.
CATCGCCTTGTCGCGGTTCTTGTACTGGCTCCGCTCGTCCTGACACTCCACGACGATGCCGGTGGGCTTGTGCAGGAGGCGGATCGCGGACTCGGTCTTGTTGACGTGCTGTCCGCCCGCGCCGCTCGATTTGATCGTTTCGATCTCAAGGTCCGCGGGATTGATCTCGACTTCGACGTCCTCCGCCTCCGGCAGGACCGCCACGGTCGCCGTGGACGTATGGATGCGCCCGGACGACTCGGTTTCCGGCACCCGCTGGACCCGATGGACGCCGCTCTCGTATTTGAAGCGGGAGTACGCGCCCGTCCCCGTCACGAGGAAGGTGATTTCGCGGTAGCCGCCCAGCCCGGTCTCGTTCATGCTCACGACCTCGGTTTTATACCGTCTGAGATCGGCGTACATACAGTACATGCGGTAGAGCACCCCGGCGAAGAGCGCCGCCTCGTCCCCGCCCGCGCCCGCGCGGATCTCCACGACGACGTTTTTCTCGTCGAGCGGATCCTTCGGCAGGAGCTTGATTTTGAGCTCCTCCTCCAGCCGCACGGCGTCCGCCTTCGCGGTTTTCAGTTCCTCGTCCGCGAGCTCGAGCAGCTCGGGGTCGGTTTCGAGCTCGAGCAGTTTTCTCGCGTCTTCCGCGTCGGAGACGGCCTTTTTGTAGGCGCGGAAGGTTTCCATGACCGGGGCGAGCAGGGCGCGTTCCTTCATCAGGGCGGCATACCGCTCGATGTCGGTCATGGTTTCCGGCCTCGAAAGCTCTTCTTCGATGGCGCGAAAGCGTTCTTCCGCTTCGTTCAGTTTCTCTAACATGTCGGTTCCTTCAGAGGGAAATTTGGTTCGCGGCGAGGAGGGAGGACACGGCGCGCGCCCTCCGTTCGATCTCGGCAAAGTCCCCGCGCGCGAGGCAGTCCCCGTCCGCGATGAAGCTTCCGCCGCAGCAGAAGACGTTCGGCAGCGCGAGATAAGCCCGCGCGTTCGCCGCGGTGATCCCCCCCGTCGGCATGAAGCGGACCATCGGATAGGGGCCGGCGAACGCTTTGAGCATCTTCACGCCGCCCGCCGCCTCCGCGGGGAAAAATTTCAAAAACCGCAGACCGAGCGCCAATGCCGCCTCGATCTCGGTGGGCGTCATCACGCCCGGGAAATACGGCAGATCGTGTCCGAGCGCCTTTTCCCCGATCCTCGGATTCAGTCCCGGGGTGACAATGAACTGAGCGCCCGCCGAGGCAGCCGCCTCGAGCGCGCTCTCGGTGAGCACGGTCCCGGCTCCGACGAGCAGCTCCGGCTCCGCCTCACGCATCGCGGCGATCGTGTCCGCCGCGGCGTCCGAGCGGAACGTGATCTCCGCCGCGCGAAGTCCCCCCGCAGCGAGGGCGCGGGCGAGCGCGGGCGCGTCGGCCGGGTCGCGCGGGGTGATCACCGGAACGATTTTTGTGAGGGCGAGCAGATCAACGCATTTTTCTGGGCAAAGCATGATGTCTCGTCAAACAGGTCTCCGGCGGGGGCGCCGCCTGCGCGCGCGCCGGAGCACGATTCCTTTCGCTTATTTGCAGAACGCCGCGAACGCGCGGTGCGCTTCGTAGAGGTCGGATTTGGAAATCAGCTCGAACGGCGCGTGCATGGAAAGCACCGGGACGCCGATGTCGACCGTTTCGATGTTGTGGTTGGCGATATATTTCGCGACCGTGCCGCCGCCGCCCTGGTCGACCTTGCCGAGTTCCGCCGTCTGCCAGACGACGCCCGCTTCGTCAAAGATCTCGCGCACGCAGGCGACGACTTCGGCGGAGGCGTCGTTGGTGCCGCCCTTTCCGCCCGATCCCGTGTACTTCGAGAGACCGACGCCCGCGTGAATGAGGGAGGAATTGCGCTTTTCATAGACCTCGGGATAGTTCGGATCGTAGCCCGCCGTCACGTCCGCGGAGAGGCACATCGAATGCGCGCGGACGACGTTCGGGTTGCCGCCGAGGTTCTTCGCGAGCTCGTCGAGGATATCCGCGAGCAGGACGCACTGCATGCCGCTCACGCCGTCGCTGCCGATCTCTTCCTTGTCGGCGAGCACGGCGATGCAGGTTCTTTCAGCAGTCTCCGCCTCAAGCAGAGCGGTGAGCGCGGGATACGCGCAGACGCGGTCGTCATGGCCGTAGGAGCCGATGAGCCAGCGGTCAAGCCCCACGTCGACGCTGTTCTGCGCGGGAACGATGGAAAGCTCCGCGCTCATGAAGTCCGCCTCGGTGATGCCGTACTTTTCGTTCAGCATGATCATCACGTTCAGCTTCGCCTTTTCGTCGGCGGGCGTGAGGGTCCCGTCCTCTTCAAAGAAGGGGGAGGTGCCGAGAATGACGTTCAGTCCCTCGCCGGTGAACGCCTGACCGAGGGGTCTGCCGTTCTGATCCTTCGCAAGGTGGGGGAGCAGGTCGGAGATGCAGAACACCGGATCGCCGGGTTCGTCGCCGATCTTCACGTCTGTGACTTCGCCGTTTTTCTTCACGACGACGCCGTGCAGCGCGAGCGGGATGGTGACCCACTGATACTTGCGCACGCCGCCGTAATAATGCGTTTTGATGTACGCGAATCCGTCGTTCTCATAGAGCGGGTGCTGTTTCAGATCGAGGCGGGGGGAGTCGATGTGCGCGGCGCAGATCCGCGCGCCGTTTTCGATGGGCTCCGTGCCGACGTGGACGGCAAACAGGCTTTTGCCGCGGTTGTTGAGGTAGAGCCTGTCACCGGCCTTGACGGGATCGCCGATTTTGTACGGACGGTAACCCGCTTCCTCGAGCATCGCGACGGACGCGTTCACCGCTTCCCGTTCGGTCTTCGACTGGTCGAGCCATTTCACATAGCCCGCGGCGTAGGTCTTCGCCTCTTCGAGTTCGGCGGCGGTTTTCTTTTCGAACGCGCTCTGCTTCTTGTAGAAGAGTTCGTCCTTCAGGGTCTGGCCTCTGGTCTTGTCGCTCATGATGGTTTACCTCCGGTTATTTGATTCGGTTTTATGAATTCGCCCCTCCGTAATACAGGGAACGGTAGGTTTCCACGTTTTTTTCGATCTCGTCGATCTTCGCGTTCAGTCCTTCGTCCGGCGTCTTTGTGAGGTTGCCGTATTCGTCGAGATACTGCGCGTCCGCCGCCCAGATCTCCGCCTGTTCCCTGCCCGCCTCGAAGGCGATGTAGGCGGGTCTCCACCGTCCGCCGTACGCGGCGTAGAGCGTGGAGAGCAGGTACGCGCCAAAACGGATATTGGTGTCCGGATCGTACAGGATCCCGGCTTCCGCCGTTTCGTGAAGGATCTCAGCGACGCGGTAATAGGAATCCTTGTCGAGCTGCATCAGTCCGATCCTGCCGTCCTCGGAAACGAAATTGCTTTGGAAATCGCTCTCCGCCGCCATGACGCCGTAGAGCGTGTATTCCGGCACGCCGTATTCCGCGGCGTATTTCTCCACATATTCGGCGTACGAGCGCGGGTGACGCTTCAGATCGAGGCGTTTCCCGACGGTCTCGCAGAGATATCCGATGAGCACGGCGGCGAGGAGGATGACGATGATCACCGTGCTCCGTCGCATGACGGTTCTGAATTTCATCCCTTGCCTCCCGCTCCTTTCCTCAGTTTCAAAAGCTCCGCCGCGCACCGGGCGACCCGGTCGAAGATCGCGGGGGAGCCGTCGTTTTCGACGGCGTAGTCCGCGCGCGCCCGAAGCTCTTCGTTTGACATCTGGGCGTCGAGACGCCGTTTCGCGTCGGCCGGGGAGAGACCGTCCCGCTCGGTGATCCGACGGATGGAGACGTCCTCCGGCGCGGTCACGCATACGACGCGGGCGCATTTTTTGTCAAATCCGCTCTCGTACAGCACGGGCGCGTCGATGAGAACCACGTCCGCTCCCCTCTCTGCGAGCGCGTCCGCGATCCTCTCCGTTTCCAGAAGGATGAAGCGGTGGCTGATCGCGTTGAGATCGTTCAGCGCCGTGCCGTCCCCGCCGAACACGAGGGCGCGCAGCGCGGGGCGGTTCAGGGAATTGTCCGGACAAACGATCCCGTCTCCGAACCGGTCCCGAAGCGCCTTCATGCAGGGGGACAGGGACTGTGAAGGCGCGGTGAGCGTTCGGTACACGGCGTCCGTGTCGACCGACGGAATTCCGAACAGAGAGAACAGGGAGGCGACGTAGCCCTTCCCCGCTCCGGAACGCCCGCATAACCCGACGAGCACGGCGTGCCGACCGTTCATATCCTTCCCTCCCGCTCAAATCCATAACAAGAGTATTGTATCACGTTTTTGCGCGTTTTTCAAGACATAATTGTGAAATCTGAGGGTGCGCCGGTCTCGGATTGCGCAAAAAAAGGGAGATTCCCGCAAAACGCGGAAACCTCCCGGATCCTTTGAGTCCTTGATTTTATTCCACCATTGTGCAGAACGTTTCGATCTGCTCGGCGATGGAGCAGAGCCCCGCTTCCCAGAACGCGCGGTCGGTCAGATCGATCCCCGCGATCTTCGCGGTGTCCTCCACGTCGTTCACCGTGGTCGCGCGAAGCAGTTCCTTGTAAAGCGGAACGAAGGATTCGCCCTCTGCCCGATACTTCGCGTACAGTCCGCGCGCGAACAGGCCGCCGAAGGCGTAGGGGAAATTGTAAAAGCTGAGATCCCCGCTGTAATAGTGGGACTTGCACACCCACATATAGGGGTGCAGGCAGCTTTGATCGAGCCCGTCGCCGTACGCCTTTTTCTGCGCTTCGGTCATGAGTTCCGAGAGACGGTCCGCGCTCATGAACTCCTCCGGACGGTTCTCGAAGACCGCCGTCTCGAAAAGATAGCGGGAATAGATGTCGCAGATGATCTGGCACGCATCCGAGATCTGGCCCTCGAGCAGGTTCAGCTTTTCCTCATCGCTTTGAGCCATGGCGACGGACGCGCCCCCCGCCACGACCTCGTTGAACGTGGACGCGGTCTCGGCGACGGGCATGCCGTAGTCCTGATTCAGAATGGAGTTCTCAAAGACGCGGCTGCCGTGGAAGGCGTGGCCGAGCTCGTGCGCCAGCGTGATCACGTCGCTGAACGAGCCGTCGAAATTCGTGAGCACGCGACTCTGCTTCGCCGACGGGATGCCCGCGCAGAACGCGCCGCCGACCTTGCCCGCGCGGGGCAAAAAGTCGATCCAGTTTTCATCGAATGCGCGGCGGATGAGCTCGGCAAGCTCGCCGTCGAAGGGCTCGAAGAATGAGATGAGAGTTTCCTTCGCCTCGGGGATCGTGAATTTGCGGTCGCTCTTTCCCATCGGCGCGAAAAGGTCGTACCACGGCAGACCGTTTTCGTGCCCGAGCGCCTTCGCTTTGGCGCGCAGATATTTCCAGAAGACGGGAAGGTATTCCTCCATCGCGCCAATCAGGGCGTCGAGCGTCTCGCGCTTCATGCGGGAGTCCTTCAGGGCTTTGTCGAGCGGGGATTCATACCCGCGGAGCGCGCATTCGTTCAGCATCTGCAGCTTGATCGAGTTGAGCGAAAACGCGACGGCTTCCCGGATCGGGGCATAGCAGGCAAGCTCGGCTTCATAGGCGTCCCTGCGCACGGAGGGATCAGGATCGTAGGCGAGGTTGCGCACGGCGGACAGGGGGATCCGCTCCCCGCGGTAATCCGCCTTCACGCCGCTCGTCAGGCTCGCCTGCAGATCCTCCCACGCGGAGGAACCGGAGATCTTCATTTTCGAAAGAAGGGCTTCTTCCCCGTCCGCGAGCAGATAGCGGCTGTTCTTTTTCAGGCTGCGCAGCAGGTACGCGTATTCGCCGAAGCCGTCCGAAATCAGGTCCTCAAGGTCGTCGAACGAGGCGATCATGCGCTCGAGCTTCGCGTCCGCGGCGGCGGTCGCGCTGAATTTTTCCATCAGCTTTCCCGTCATGTTCGCGGCGTCCGGATCGGCGGTGTTCGTGGAATAGCGGAGGGAGGCGTACTCATAAAGCTTCGAGGAAAGCTCCCCGATCGTCTCGGACAGGCTGATATAGGAGGCGAGCAGCTCGCTGTGAGTCCGGCTTTCGGCATCCGCGGCAAGCGCGTTTTTTGCGGCGATCGCATCGTCGAGAGATGCGAGGTCGGCCTCGATCGCGGGATCGTCGAAACCGCTGTACAGGATCGTAAGGTCCCATTCGTTGGTCATGGCAAAAACTCCTTCTCTCGTATGCGCAGCCCGGCGGTCATTCCGGTTTCACATCCGGCGCGTGATCTGCCGGCGGAGTCTGCGGCGCGGGCTTCACGGGAACGTGTGCGGAAGACGGGGCGGGTGTCTGCGGGTTACTCGGCGCGGGAGCCTGCGGGCGGTTCTGCACGGGAGCCTGCGGGTAATTCTGTGCCGGAGCCTGCGGGCGGTTCTGCACGGGAGCCTGCGGGTAATTCTGTGCCGGAGCCTGCGGGCGGTTCTGCACGGGAGCCTGCGGGCGGTTCTGCGCCGGAGCCTGCGGGCGATTCTGCGCGGGAGCCTGCGGGTAATTCTGTGCGGGCGCCTGCTGGTAATTCTGTGCGGGCGCCTGCTGGTAATTCTGCGCCGGAGCGTGCTGGTAATTCTGAGCGGGCGCGGCGGGCTGTGCGGGAGCTTTCCATGCCGAATCGCCGGAAGAGCCGCCGAGGCCGACCTGATCGTTGATCCTGCTCACGGTATAATCGATCTGAACCAGATACTTGTCGATGCTGCGCTGAAGCGCGTCCATCCGCGCGTTCATCGCGCTGTAGATTTCATAGGTGTTGTCCACGGTATCCCCGGCATGCGTCTTGATCTGATTGGTGTTGTCCACGATGTCGGCAAGCGCCTGGAGAATGCCGATCACCATCATATACCCGAAGAAGGTAAAGAACATAACGAGCAAACCGCCGAGGATCGACAGCAGGATGAGCCAGGCGTTGCCGTTGGCGCGCAGCAGCAGCAGGATCCCGGCGATGACGCCCGAGAACTCGGCAAAGAGCGTAAACCAGCAGAAAACCCACAGAATGGTGGTGACAAAGCGCAGTTTCTTGGAACTGTTCATAAATGACCTCCACAGGAAGAGTATTCCGGATATACCGCGCCCGCTTTGGCCGGTCTCCTTCCGGGAACGACGGTCAGGGGCGGCATTGCCGTTATTCGCATTATATCATATCAGGAAGCTCATTGCAAGTTCGGAAGCGGAAAATGTGTGAAAAAGGTTGGAAGAAGGGGGAGGAGTTCCCTCGCACGACAGCGTGATCGCTTTTGAAGCGTCCGAGTACAGGGAAGCCGAAATCGAGGGCGAACGTAAGGAACTCCAGCGGTTTCTCTTAGCCCGCCGTCTCCATATGGAAAAAGGACTCCTGTGGAGCTGCCGCGGAGTCGAACCCCGTCGGTGAATGCGCAGGCGCATTCACCTTCTCGGAGTTTCCCCGCACGATAACCAAATCAATTCTGAAGCGTCCGAGTACAGTACAGTTGAAATCGAGGGCGAACATAAGAAACTCCAGCGGTTTCTCTTAGCCCGCCGTTTCCATACGAAAAAAGGACTCCTGTGGAGCTGCCGCGGAGTCGAACCCCGTCGGTGAATGCGCAGGCGCATTCACCTTCTCGGAGTTCCCTCGCACGAAAGCGTGATCGCTTTTGAAGCGTCCGAGTACAGGGAAGCCGAAATCGAGGGCGAACGTAAGGAACTCCAGCGGTTTCACCGAGCCCGCCGTCTCCATACGAAAAAAGGACTCCTGTGGAGTCCTTTTTTCG
>JAFYBN010000111.1 GCA_017540175.1 Clostridia bacterium
ACAATCTTTACTTAGCGGCTTAAAAACCTCAGATCCGGTTGGATGCCTTGGCATCTGACCGGATCTGAGGTTGCCACAGCGCCGCAGCGCTGTGAACTTTTCGTTAATTATTTCACTGTCTACTTGACGGGGAGCGGTTCATCCCGCTCTGGGGAGTGACCGCGGCAGCTTTTTCTTATATGTTATGGCTCCATCTTCCAAGGGTCGAGAAGGTCGAACGCGTCTCCCAGCGCTTCTTCTTTCGAGGCGCGGGGCGGGGAAAACTGCCCGCGCAGGACGGATTTGAAGTGCCCGGGACGGTAGCGGTCTTCGAGCACGGTCACGACCTCGCCCTTGTACCGCAGGTATTCGTTCCCGCCCCGGCTTCTTTTGAGCGGAGTCTTCATAAAGGTCTCCCGCCGGGCGAGACGGTTTTTGAAGGCGCTTTCGCGCGCCTTCGCGCCCTCGGGATCGCCCTCCATCCGCCCCGCGCACACGCATCCCGCGCCGACTGAGCGATGATACACCGGATGACGCATGACGTGAACATAGCGGATGATCTGATGGGAACACATCCTGCACACGCCGACCGCTTCGCCGAGATCGACGATGTTTTCGCAGACCCAGCCGGTTTTGGGCACGTCCGGACGCTTCCAAAGATTGCCGTCGGCGTCCGAAGCTGAGGTCGAATCCGTCCGTTCGAGCTGCATCGAGAGCTGGGGATTGTCCGGTGGGGATTCACTCCTGACGCTCTTTTTGCGGGGAACATCCCGCTTTTTTGCCGTGCGCTTTTTTTCTCGGGGCGCTTTCTCGGCGTGCGCGGGATCCGACGGGAGCTGTGGCGACGTGAGAGGCGACAAGGAAAGCTGAACGGGAAGGGCGTTTTCCGCGGCTTGCTCGTGTTGGAGGGGGAAAGAGGAACCCGCGTTTGAAGCGGACGCCGTGTGTTCCGGCGGCGTGAGAGCATGCGCGTCGGTGTCTCTGCGCTGCTCGTCGGTTTCTCCGGCTGTTTCCGCTGTGCTCGAATGGTTTACATAAGGCGAATGCAGATCGATGTTCTGCGATGCGATCGCGGTTTCGGCTCTTATATTGGACGATTGCCTAACGTCGCGCGGCGCCGAGTTCCCGGGCTTGTCGTCTGATGCCGAGGCTTCGGGCTTGTCGTCTGATGCCGAGGCTTCGGGCTTGTCGTCTGATGCCGAGGCTTCGGGCTTGTCGTCGGTTGCCGAAGCGTCCGGCGGCGGGGGCGTGCTTTCCTCCGTCTTCTCCCCGGCGGCAAGCCTGCGGACGGTGTCTCCCCACACGTCAAAATCGTAGTCCATGCTGACGGGGCGGCGCGCTCCCGTTTTCTCGAAGAGAATGTAGTACACCCCTTTCGCGCGGTCGACGTCAGCGACGACGCCCCGTCCGAAGACGGGATGGTTCACGACCGAACCCGGCGCGCGCTCCGACTCTGAAGGGGAGCCTGTGCCGCCGGACGGCGCTGAGGCCTCGGAGAGCTCCTTCGGGACCGTGCCGATGCGGGTGTAGTTCCGCTCGCCGATATCCGCGAGAAAGCGCGAGGGCCGCTTGACGGCGCGGTCGGAGCCCGTGCCCTCGGATTCCGTGAGGTAAAGCCGTTTTTTCGCGCGCGTCACGGCGACGAAGCACAGGCGGCGTTCCTCCTCGAGTCCCGCGTCCTTGCGTTCCTCGAGGGTGCGGGACGAGGGAAAGATGCCCTCGGTCATACCGCAGACGAAGCAGGCGTCGAATTCGAGTCCCTTTGAAGCGTGGATCGTCATGAGCTTGACACGGTCCGCGTCCTCGCCGCTCTCCCGGTCGCTTTCGAGCGCGACCTCCTGCAGATAGTCGGAGAGCGGATAAAACTCCCCCTGATTGTGTTCCTTGTCCCAGACGGAACGCTTCAGCTCCGCGAGGTTGTCCAGCCGTTCCGTGCTGCCGTATTCGCGGATATAGGTCTCGTAGCCCGAGCGGGTCAAAATCTCGCCGAGCAGCTCGGACACGGGCAGGGAATCCGTTTTCGCGCGGAGCTCGAGGATCGTCCCTACAAGATCCGCGACGGATGAGCGGGCAAAGATCGGGTCGGACACATGCCGCCGCAGCGCCTCGAACAGGCTTGTCCCTTCTTCTGCGGCGATGGCGCGCAGGGCTTCGGATTTCGTTTTGCCGAAGGAGCGGCGCGGCACGTTGACGATCCGCTCGAGAGCTTCGTCGTCGTCCCACAGCAGCAGCCGCAGATACGCCAGCGCGTCCCGGATCTCCATCCGTTCATAGAAGCGGACGCTGCCGTAGAGCTCGTAGGGGATCTTCGCGTCGAGCAGCGCGGCTTCGACGAAGCGGGAGAGAAATCCCGCGCGGTAGAGCACGGCGATTTCTTTGTACGGCGTGCTCTCCTCGGCGGCGAGGCGCTTGATCTCCTCCGCGATCCATTTCCCCTCCTCCGCCTCCGTCTTCGCGTGCAGATGGATCACGTCCGCGCCCGGCTCATCCGTGGTGAAGAGCTCCTTCGGAACGCGGTTGATGTTGTGCGCGATGAGGGTGTTCGCGGCGCGGAGGATGTTGCCGGACGAGCGGTAATTGCGCGTCAGGAGCACGGTTTTCGCGCCGGGAAAGAGCTTGTCGAAATCCACGAGGATCTTCATGTCCGCCCCGCGCCATTCGTAGATGTTCTGGTCGGGGTCCCCCACAACGAAGAGGTTTTCATGCGAGGCGCAGAGCATGCGCAGCAGCCGAAGCTCCCGCTTGGACGAGTCCTGAAACTCGTCGACCTGGATGTAATACAGCCGCTCTGCCCACTTTTCCCGCACCTCCGGGTGGGAGGCGAAGACCGCGAACGTGAAGGCGACGAGATCGTCGAAATCGAGCCCGAAGATCTTCCGCTGTTTTTCGAGATACCGCCGCACGATTGTCTCTTCGAGGGGGGACGCGGGCTGAACGGGGGACTTCGGCGGCACTTTGATGCCGGAGAAGTCGCCGCGGACCATTGCGTCCACATATCTCTCGTCGGTTTTCAGGCGGTGCACGGAATCGAGCACGGTCTCAAACGAGGCGCGGTCGAGCTTGATGTCGAGCTCGCCGTAGATTTCGGAGAGGATCTTGCGCTGATCGCTCTCGTCGAGTATGAGAAAGGATTTCGGATAAAACAGACGGTGGATGTCCTCTCTCAGGACCCGGACGCAGAAGCCGTGATAGGTCGTGATGAGCGAGGTGTCGTATCCGTCGCCGATGAGAGCGCGGACCCGGCGCTTCATCTCGCCCGCCGCCTTGTTCGTGAACGTGACGCACAGCACGCTTCCCGGATGAATGCCCGCTGCCTTCACAAGATAGGCATACCGCCGCGTCAGCGTTCCGGTCTTGCCCGAGCCCGCTCCCGCGACCACGCGGACATAGCCCTCGGTTTCTCTCACCGCGGCGATCTGCTGCTCATTCAGTTTTCCGAACAGGTCGGACATGGCGCGTCTCCCGTCTTCTTTATTTTGGTACGTATTTGGTACATATTATAACAGATATCCCCTCTGTCGTCAAGCCCTTCTTTCACCGCGGCGCAAAAAAAGAAGGGGGTGCGCCGGGCGGGGAAAAGAGAAAGCCGCGCCCCCGGGAAGGGAGCGCGGCGGGGATAAACGGGATCGCGGGATCAGTCTTCTTCGTAGAAGAGCTTCAGGAATTTTTCGATGTTCTTGTTGAGGGATTTCTGGGACTTCTTGTACCAGGAGGCGATGTTGGAATCGTCGTTGACGACCATGACACGGAACTGGTAGGGCAGGTTCTGCAGTTTGGAGCCGTACTGGAACGTGAAGTCGAGCTTGCGGCCTGCCATGATGAGGTCGATCATCTGCGCGGTCGCGGGCTCCGCGGAGTACCGGCTCTTCAGAGCGACGTCATAATAAGCCGGGAAGACCGTCTTGTAGGTCTCGGCGCAGAGCACCTCGTAAATGATGCCGACGAATTCTGCGTCCGCCTCGGGCATGGTCTTCGGCACGGCGAAGACGGTGAACTGGTCCCAGCAGTTGGTGTAGTAGCCGGGCTGCTCCTCATCGAGCTTCGGGAGCGGGAGGATGCCGTAGGTGTCCTGCATGTCGCCGAGGGACTCGGTCGTCTCGCCGAAATAGAGCTGGGACATCGCGAGCTTGCCTTCCGCGAACATCTTCGGAATGCCGCGCCAGTCGCTTCCGCCGAAGAACGTGCCCTCGGAGTTGTGGTAGAGGTAGTTGACCTTTTCGAGCGCGGTGACGGTGCGGTCGGTGAAGATGTTGACGTCGTAATCGTCCTGCGCGCGGATGACGAGCAGCGGGGAAATGTCGAGCGCGGCGAGCCATACGTCGTGCGTGTTGATCTGACCGTTGATGACGCCGTAGCCGTGGATGTCATCCTCGTCGTGCTTGCCGTTGCCGTTCTTGTCTTCCCAGATGCCTGCGCTGATCTCGGTCAGCCGGTCGATCGTCCACTTGCCTTCGAACACGATGTCATAGAGAGCGGAGGAGGTGTAGCCGTACTGCTCCATGATGTTGTAGTTGAAGAACATGCCGTAGGTATAGAGCAGGGTGGAGATCGAAAGGTCGCTGTTGATGGCGTAGAGGCGGTCGTTGATCATCGCGTCGTCGTTCGCAAGCTTATTGTGCCACGGCTTGTCGAGATCAACGCGCGGGATGTCGAGCCAGTTGTAGAGCACACGGGCGGAGACCGGCGTGAGCGTCAGGTAGTTGATGAACCCGGCGACGTCGTAGTCGTGCATGCCCGCGGTGACGGACGTGACGATCTCGTTGTAGGGAGTCTCGTTTTCAATGACTCCGATTTTGACGTCGAAGCGTTTTTCGATGGTGAGGTTGCGGTTGTAGACGGCGTCGTTGCAGGACTCGCCGTTCAGCTCCTCGGAGAGGATCTCGTACACCTTGCGCGTTTCGGTTTCGATGGTGTAGGATCTGCCGTCGAACGTCACGTCGGGCAGATCGTCGGGAATGCGCTGCCGCTGCTCGAGCGCGGAGAGCTCGTCTTCGGATGGCTCGTCGGACGTGCCCGCGGTGGGATTGGCAGGCTGATTCGCGGGCGTCGATTCGCCTTCGGGCGTTCCGGCGTCGGAACAGGAAATCAGAACGCTCCCGATCATACAGAGGACGAGAAGCAGGGAAATGACCCGGATTTTCATGGGATCCTCCTTCAGTATTTCAAGGATGGTGTGCTGTACAGATAAATTATTGTAACATAGAATCGGCACTTTTGCAAGAGAAATCTTGCGCCGGAAGTCGTTTTTTTTGATAAATATACGGAAAACGGCTCAGTCATGCGCGATTCTTTCCCCGAAGCAGACGTTTCCGTCCGTTCCCGTGAGCACGACCGGGACGATCTCGCCGACCTCGGCCTTTGTCCGAACCTTTTTGATTTCGACGAAGTGCTCGCTGTGACCGGAGCACAGTCCACCGCCGTTCTTTTCGACAAGGAGGAAGACCGGTTTTTCCCGGTGCGCATCAGCGTAGCGGGAACAGAACCCGGCTCGCAGCGCTTCGTCGAGCGCGCCGAGTCTTTCCGCCCGCTCCCGCCGGACAGCTTCGGGAACCTGATTCTCCATCTCGGCGGCTTCCGTTCCCGCGCGCCGCGAGAACGGGAAGACGTGCAGGTGCAGAAAACCGACCGCGCGGCAGAACGCCTCGGTTTCGAGATAATCCGCTTCCTCCTCGCCGGGGAAGCCGACGATGACGTCCGCGGAAAAGGTCGCGTCCGGCAGGGCTTTTTTCATCCGTTCGACGGCGGCGAGCGCCGCGGCGGCGGTGTAGCGGCGGCGCATGGCACGGAGCACGCGGTCGCTCCCGGACTGGATCGAAAGGTGAAAATGCGGCAGCAGCTTGTCACAGGAGGCGGCGGCGGAGACGAAATACTCGCTCATCACGGTCGGCTCGAGCGAGCCCAGTCCGATCCGGCGGATGCCGTCGATTTTGCCGATCTCGAGGATCAGATCGGCGAGCGCGTAGCCGTAAGGTTTGCGGTCGGGGAAATCCATGCCGTAGGACGCCGCTTCAATGCCCGTGAGAATGATTTCCTTTGCCCCCGCGCAGGCAAGCGCTTGTGCTTCGGCAAGCGCGTCGGACGGCAGCTTCGAGCGGACGGGTCCCCGCGCGAAGCGGATGCGGCAGTACGCGCAGCGGTTCGGACAGCCGTCCTCGATCTTGATGTAGGATCGGGTGCGCTGAGGAACGGTGAGGGTCGTTTCCACGCAGGCTCTCGTCCCGGGCGGGGAAACGGCGTTCTTGGGCAGATCGTCGTTTCCTCCGGCGAGCGCGAGGATCACGTCGGCGAGCGCGGCTTTCCCGTCGTTGCCGCACACATAGCGCACCCCCGGCATGGAGAGGATCGCGTCCGATTCCGTCTGGGCGTAGCATCCCGTGACGACAACGCAAACGGCGTTCTGCGCGGCGCGGCGGATCATCTGGCGGGATTTCCGGTCGCTTTCCGCCGTGACCGAGCAGGTGTTGACGACCGCGACGTCAGCGGGCTCGCCGAAGGGAACGAGCGACGCGCCTTTTCGCCGCAGCTCGTCGCTGAGCGCGTCGGATTCGTATTGATTGACGCGGCACCCGAGCGTGAGGACGGATACCGCGGGAGAGAGCGTTTTCATGTCGGCCTCCCGGTTCAGCTTTTTCAGAGACAGTTTAACATGATTTTCGGTCAAAGTAAACAATTTCCGGCAAAAAAACTGACGAAAACGAAAAAAACTCCCGCACGGGGTTGAAAACGGAGCCCGGATGGGGTATAATGATGCAAGCCGGCAGAACGACTCCGAAATTCAGACTCGAAAGGACAGAATCATGATTGATTACAAAACCTTCCATGTGGTGGATCACCCGCTGATCAAACACAAGCTCTCGATCATGCGGGAAAAGGAAACCGGTTCGAAGGATTTCCGCCAGATGCTTTCCGAAATCGCGATGCTCATGTGCTACGAGCTGACGCGTGATCTTCCCGTCGTGGATATCGAGATCGAAACCCCCATCGCGAAAATGACCGCTCAGCAGATCGGGGGCAAAAAGCTCGCGATCGTTCCGATCCTGCGCGCGGGGCTCGGTATGGTGGAGGGTATCCTCACCCTCGTGCCCGTCGCCAAGGTCGGACACATCGGCCTGTACCGCGATCCCAAAACCCACGAACCGGTGACCTACTACTGCAAACTCCCCGCCGATATTCAGGACCGTTACGTGATCGTCTGCGACCCGATGCTTGCGACGGGCGGCTCCGCGTCCGACGCGATCAGGATGCTCAAGAACAAGGGGGTCACGCAGATCAAGCTGCTCTGTCTGGTAGCCGCGCCGGAAGGCGTCGAGCGGCTGCAGAAGGATCATCCGGAGGTGGAGATCTTCACCGCCGCGCTCGATGAAAGACTGAACGAAAACGCATACATTGTCCCGGGGCTGGGCGACGCGGGCGACCGTCTGTTCGGGACGAAATAAGGCCGACATCAAGCGGGAATCTTGCTTTCCCGCTTTTCTCATGAGCGGAAAACACGATGAAATCATTTGTGATCAACGAAAACGACGCGGGGCAGAGGCTCGATAAGTTCGTCGCGAAAACGACGCGGGGCATGCCGAAGTCCCTGCTGTACAAGTATATCCGTCAAAAGCGCGTCAAGGTCAACCGCGCCCGGGCACACGAGGGGGACGTCCTCTCCGCCGGAGACGTTGTGGAAATGTGGATCCCGGACGAGTTTTTCGGAGAGAACGGTCTCCCCGACTACACCCGGGTGAAGCTCGTGCCGGAAATCGTCTATGAAGACGGGGACATCCTGCTCTGCGACAAGAAGCCCGGCGTGCTCGCGCACCTCGGCGACGAGGGGGACAAAAACCGCGCCGAGGGTGCGGAGAGGGAAACGCTGGTTTTCGCGCTGACCGCGTACCTCGTGAACAAGGGAGAATACGATCCCGCAGCGGAGCATTCCTTCGCGCCCGCTCTCTGCAACCGCATCGACCGCAACACGGGCGGGATCGTGATCCTCGCGAAAAATGCCGCCGCCCTGCGCTCCGTCAACGAGGCGATCCGGGAGAACCGCGTGACGAAGCGCTATCTCTGCGTCGTCCACGGAAGACTGCTCGGGGAGAAGACCGAGACGGCGTACCATCTCAAGGACTACCGCACGAACACCGCGCGCATCACCGCGAACCAAGTCTCCGGATCGAAGAAAATCATCACCGCTTACCGCGCGCTTGCGTACGATCCGGAGAGGGATATCACTCTGTGCGGGATCACGCTCGTCACAGGGCGCACCCATCAGATCCGGGCACATATGGCGTTCCTCGGCTGGCCGCTGCTCGGGGAGGGGAAGTACGCGAAAAACGCGGACGACCGCAGACTTGGATATTCTTATCAGGCGCTTTATTCCTGTTCGGTTTCGTTCCGCTTCGGCGAGGACGACGTGCTCGCGCACCTGAACGGAAAAACCTGTTCGGTATCGGGAGAGAATATCTCATTCCTCTCCCTTTTTCCGTCGTTTTCCTATGAAAAATGGGTCGGGTCGCGGCCGAAAGGATGATTCTTCCCGAAATTCCTCAAAAAAGCTGTTTTGGGGGCGAAATGCGCGCCCGATTCTGTCAGATTTACAAAAAGTCCATTGCTTTATACGCGCGAATCGGTTATAATTGATATGATGGGTCGGTATGACTCGCCGGCCCGAATCCCGCGAGAGAGGTGATCCTTCTTGGCATATACGTTCAGCGGCGGCATCCACGTCGAGGAATTCAAGAATACGAAAAAATGCCGCATTGAAGCCCTGCCGCCGCCGTCCTCGGTTTCGATTTCACTGGCTCAGCACATCGGCGCGCCCGCGGAGGCCTGCGTCAGTGTCGGCGACACCGTGGGGATCGGCCAGAAAATCGGCGACCTTCCGGAGGGCATGCTCGGCTGTCCGGTGCACGCGAGCGTTTCGGGAAGAGTCAAATCGATCACGAAAAAGGTACAGTCATCCGGCGCGGCGGCGGAATGCGTGGAGATCGAAAACGATTTTCTCGACACCGTCTGGCAGGACGTGCGTCCCATGGAAAAGAAGCTCGCGGACGTGACGACCGATGAGATCGTCTCCGTCGTGCGGGAAGCGGGCATCGTAGGTATGGGCGGCGCCGCGTTCCCGACCTGGGCGAAGATCAAGTCCGCGATCGGAAAGGTCGACCGGATCATCGTCAACGGCGCGGAATGCGAGCCGTTTATCACCGCGAACCACCGCCTGATGCTGGAACGCCCCGCGTCCCTCATCAACGGCGTGAAGATCCTTTTGAAAGCCCTCGGCGTCCGAACCGCGTACATCGCCGTGGAGGACAACAAGCCGGACGTCATAGAAAAGCTCGAAGAGCTCGTCGCGCAGAGCAGCATGATCAGCGTCCGCGTCGTGAAAACGAAGTATCCCCAGGGTGACGAGCGCCAGCTCGTGTACGCGCTGACCGGACGCGAAATACCCGCCGGAAAGCTGCCCGCCGACGTGGGCTGCGTGGTTTTCAACGCGGAGACCTGCGCGGCAATTTACCGGGCGTTCGCCGACGGAATGCCCTGTGTCAGCCGTATCGTGACGGTCGACGGGGACTGCGTGCGCCATCCGAAGAATCTGCTTGTTCCCATCGGAACGAGCGTGCGCGAGCTGATCGAATTCTGCGGGGGGCTGACGCGCGAGCCGAGCCGCCTCATCAACGGAGGCCCGATGATGGGCACGGCGCAGTGGGATACCGAAATGCCCGTGACAAAATCGACGAGCGCCGTGCTGCTGTTCTCGGATCGGTTCGGCAGAAAAAACGCCGCGTCCGCAAGCTGCATCCGGTGCGGCCGCTGTATCGCGAACTGCCCGATGCGGCTCATGCCCATGTACATCGCTCAGTTTTCGAAAATCGGCGACATGAAGCGGGCGGAGGAATACGGCGCGATGAGCTGCGTCGAATGCGGCTCCTGCTCGTACAACTGTCCGGGCGGCGTTGAGATCGTGCAGTACATCCGCGTCGCGAAAGCGGCGATCAAAACAGAGCGCGCCCGCGCCGCCGCCGACGCGGCGAAGAGAGAGGACCGATGATGGATAAGCAAGAAAAAAACCGCGGCGCGTCGAAGACGATGCCGGAGCTCTTAAAGGTTGCGCCGTCCCCGCATATCAAGGGCGCGGACACAACCTCCGCTCTGATGCTCGACGTGCTGATCGCGCTTACGCCCGCGCTTGTCTGGGGCGTCTTCACCTTCGGGATCCGGGCCCTGCTCGTCACCGGCGTCTCAATCGCCGCGTGCGTCGTTTGGGAGATTCTCGCCGAGCTTCTGATGCACCGCCGCGTGACCGTGAGTGATCTCTCCGCCGCCGTGACGGGACTCCTGCTCGCGTTCAACCTCCCCGTGACGATCCCGCTGTGGATGCCCGTTGTCGGCGCGTTTTTTGCGATCGTGATCGTCAAGCAGCTCTTCGGCGGCATCGGGAAGAATTTCGTCAATCCGGCCCTTGCGGCGCGCGTCTTTCTCTTCTCGTGGGCGTCCGAAATGGGCACCTTCCCGGCGGCGGGTGAAAAGATTTCCTCGCTTGCCGTCACGCTGAGCGAGACGGACGCGGTCGCGGCCGCCACACCGCTCGCGAGCCTGAAAGCGGGCTCCCTGCCGGATGAAAATCTCTTCGCCATGATCGTCGGGAACATGTCCGGCACCATCGGCGAGGTCAGCGCGCTCCTGCTCATCGCTGGAGGCGTGTACCTGCTTCTGCGCCGCGTGATCACCTGGCACATTCCCGTCGCGTACATCGGAACGGTTGCGGCTCTGACCCTCGTGTTCCCGCGCGCACCGGGCCCCCATCTCAACTTTATGCTGTATGAGATTTTCGCGGGAGGACTGATCCTCGGCTCCGTCTTCATGGCGACGGACTACGCGACCGCTCCCGTTACGCCCGGCGGCAAGCTGCTGTACGGGATCGGCTGCGGCGGTATCACGGTGCTGATCCGCTATTTCGGCAGCTATCCGGAAGGCGTGTCCTTCTCCATTTTGATCATGAATATGCTCGTGTGGTACCTTGACAGGGCGACCATGCCGCGTCCCTTCGGAGGAAAACTGAATGGCAAACAAACCTGAACAAAACCGAGATCTCTTCTCACCGGAGGACGGCGACGAGCTTCTTCAGGAGATCAGAAAAACCTCGGACATGAAAAAAGAACCCCGGGAGCCCGAGCCCGAAAAGAAAACGGCTCCGAAGGGGTCTGACGATTTGCTCGCGAAAATGTTCGAGGAGGAGACCGCCCGCCAGAATCCCGTCGATCTGACGCAGGTTTTCAACGAACCCGTTGAAGAAGAACCGGAGCGCCGCCCCTTCGGATGGCTGTCCGGCATTCTCAAAAACGAAAACGATAATTCCGCAGCACGGCGTGAACGGGAGCAGGAGGAGCACGCGAAGCACAAGTCCTCCTACGAAAGCATTCCGGCAAAACCCGCGGAAGAAAAGACGTTTCACAAGGAAAACTCCGCGGCGCCGAAGGATGAACCCGCGGCTCGGAAGGACAAGCCGGACGCCCAGACGAATCGGCTTGCTGAACCGAAGCCGGCAAACGGACAGAAGAATATAACGGACGGCTCCGAACGAGCCGGGACGAAGGACAGGACCGAAGATACGGCGCAGATCGCGGAGGAAAAGGATCAGACTCCGACGCCTCCCGAGACCGCGCCCGGAGCGGAACAGTCCGAAGCCGCTGCGGCGGCGGGTGTCTTGTCCGCGTTTGATCTTTCGGAAGCGGACGAAGACGTGCCGTCCTTCGACGTACTTTTTGACGACGAAAGGACGGAGGAGGCAGCCCCTCAAGCCGAGAAGAAAGGCAAAAGAACCACGCTGATCCGCACCGCGGCGATCCTGACGGCGATCTGCGCGGGTGTCGCGCTCCTGCTCGCTGTCATCAACGGTACGACGAAGGACAGGATCGCGCAGAATCTGGACGCGGAAAAACGTGCCGCGATCCTTCAGGTCTTCCCGGACGGCGAAGACATTAAGCCCTATACCGCGGACAGCGGCGAGGAAGTCTATCTTGTCACGCGCGGCGGAGAACTGATCGGCTGCTGTGTGGATACCGTCGGAACCGGCTATATCGGCGACATCGGCATGATGGTCGGGATCGACGCGGCGCACCGCGTGACCGGCATCCGGATCGTGGACATCAAGGAAACGCCCGGCACGGGCATGAAAGTGCAGTCCGAGATTTTCTTAAAGAGCTTTGCGGGACTGGATGAAGAAGCCGTGATCGGCGAAAACGTGGACGGCATCTCCGGTGCGACCCGCTCCTCCGAGGGTGTGGCGCAGGGCGTGAACAAGGCGCTCGCCGTCAAAATCGATTTCGAGAAAGCGGCACGATCCCTGAATACGTCCGTCTATGTGCCCGAGAAGACCGAACCGGAACCGCCGGAAAGCACGGTCGAACCCGAAAACGGCAACGATCCCATCAACGTAGGCGAAGCCGGAGAGGTTGACAGCGAACCCGTCGAAACGGAGCCTCACGAGACCGAGCCTCCGGAAACGGAGCCGGTGGAGACCGAACCTCCGGAAACGGAGCCTCCGGAAACAGAACCGGTTGAGACAGAGCCTGCGGAAACGGAGCCTCCGGAAACCGAACTTCAGGAGACTGAGCCTCCGGAGACCGAACCTCCGGCAGTGACGCCTCCGGTCGAGACGCCTCCGGTCGAGACACCGCCCGTAGAGACGCCTCCGGTTGAAACGCCGCCAGTCGAGACACCGCCGGTTGAAACACCGCCGGTAGAGACGCCTCCGGTCGAGACACCGCCCGTAGAGACGCCTCCGGTTGAAACGCCGCCAGTCGAGACACCGCCGGTTGAAACGCCTCCGGTAGAGACGCCTCCGGTTGAAACGCCTCCGGTTGAAACGCCGCCAGTCGAGACACCGCCGGTTGAAACGCCTCCGGTAGAGACGCCGCCGGTCGAGACGCCTCCGGTTGAAACGCCTCCGGTAGAGACACCGCCGGTTGAAACGCCTCCGGTCGAGACGCCGCCGGTTGAAACGCCTCCGGTCGAGACGCCGCCGGTTGACGAACAGCCTCCGGAAACCGAACCAGAGGATACGGATCCCACGGTCGAAGTCGTAGTTGATATCGACATTACGCCCGAGGATGAAGAAACGCCGCCTCCGGAGATCGAACCGGAACCCGAAACCGAACCCGAAACGGAGAAACCTCCGACCGGTCTCATCATCAGACCCGGCCGGTAAAAGAGGGAGTGCGCATGAAAAAATCGTATCCCGATATTTTCAGGGAAGGCATCCTCACGAATAATCCCACCTTCGTCCAGCTGCTTGGCATGTGTCCGACGCTCGCGACCACGACTTCGGTCGTCAACGCGCTCGGGATGGGCGTGGCCGTTATCGCGGTGCTCTCCTTTTCGAACCTGTTCATATCCCTGCTGAGGAACATCATTCCGAAGCAGATCCGCATCGCTTCCTACATCGTGATCATTTCCGGCTTCGTTACGGCGGTCGAGATGATCATCAAGGCTTATTTCCCGGCGATCGACAAGTCCCTCGGTCTGTTCATCCCGCTGATCGTCGTCAACTGCATCATCCTCGCGCGGGCGGAGGCGTTCGCGTCCAAAAACGGACCGCTTGCCTCCTTCTGCGACGGGATCGCCACGGGGATCGGCTTCATGCTCGCCCTGCTTGCCATCGCGTTCGTGCGTGAGCTTCTCGGAAGCGGGATGCTCTTCTCCGCGGCGGACGGATCCGGCGGCGTGCGCATCTTCGGCGAATGGTTCAAGCCCGCGTCGATCTTCCTGATGCCGTCCGGCGCGTTCCTCACGCTCGGGTGCCTGATTGCCCTGACGCAGAAGATCCGTTCGGGCGCGGACGAGCGCGCGCGCAGAAGAAAAGCGGAAATCGACGTGATCGACAGCGGGTATCACGAGACCCTGATGCGCGACCCGGACAGCGGAAGAATCGTGCGCCGCTCACTTGTGAAGAAAGCCGAAGAGAACGCGGTACCCGTGCCCGCGGACGAGGAGGATTTCCTGCCCGAGCCCGCATCCGCTGAGGAAACAAAAGAACCACAGTCCGGCTCGGATCGCAAGACCCCAAGCGGCGTGCCGGAGACGAACGAGGCGCAGAACGCCTCCTCGGACGGCGAAGCGGCGGCTGTGACATCCGATGAAGCAGAAACCTCTCCGACGGAGACGGAAACCGCCCCGGCACAAGCCGGCGAGGAGGAAGAGCTGCTGTCGGAAGAGATTCTCCCGACGGACACGGAGAAAAAGTCGAAGAAGAAAGCGGCGAAAGAGAAGAAGTCAAAGAAGAAAGCCGCAAAGGCGAAGCAGGCTGCGGAGAGTGAAACGGCAAATGCCGTTTTGCCGGACGAACCCGACGGGGAAGCGCTTGTACCCGACGAGGATATCCCCGATCTGTTTCAGATCCTCGAAGAAGCGGCGGACGACGTTCTGCCTCCGGAATCCGACGTACAGGAGGACGGCGCAAAAGAGCGTGAGCCCGGCACGGAGAACTCCGCCCCCGCAGAGCAGGGCGCGACGGACGGCGAAGCGGAAGGGGAGGCTGAGAAATGAACCATATCTTCATGATCATGTTCGCGGCGATTTTGACGCAGAACTTCATCTTCTCCCGCTTCTACGGCTGCTGTCCCTTCCTCGGCGTGTCCGACAAGCCCTCCACCGCGCTCGGTATGGGGATGGCGGTGACGTTCGTCATGACGATCTCATCCGCGGCGACGTGGGCGGTCTACCGTTTCCTGCTTGAGCCGTACGGACTCGAATACCTCAAGACGATCGCGTTCATCCTTGTGATCGCGACGCTCGTGCAGTTCATCGAAATGTTCCTGCGCCGCTTCGTTCACGCGCTCTATTCCGCGCTCGGGATCTATCTCCCGCTCATCACCACGAACTGCGCGGTGCTCGGCGCGGCGCTCGTCAACATCGAAGAAGGCTACGATTTCATCGAAAGCGTCGTGTTCGGCTTTTCCGCCGCGCTCGGCTTCACGCTCGCCATCTGCATTTTCGCGGGCGTGCGGGAGCGGATCAGATTCGCCGAACCGCCGAAATCCTTCCGCGGCTTCCCGCTGCTTCTGATCGCCGCGGGTCTTGCCGCCATGGCGTTCTCCGGCTTTTCCGGCATGAAGTTCTGAGGGGAGGACGATATGAACAGTATCATGATCCCGGTCGCGGTATTCCTCGGGCTCGGCGTTTTGACGGGCGTTCTGCTCGCGGTCGCCGCGCGCGCGTTTACCGTTCCGAAGAATGAGACCGCCGAAAAAATCACGGAATGCCTCCCCGGCGCCAACTGCGGCGGATGCGGCTATTCCGGCTGCGCGGCGCTCGCGGACGCGATCGCGGGAGGGGAAGCCCGGGTCAGCGCGTGCACCGTGGGAGGCCCCGAGGTCGCCGCGAAGATCGCCGCCATCATGGGCGTCGAGGCACAGCCCGCCGTCCGGATGCGCGCGCAGGTCATGTGCTCCGGCACACAGGAATACGCGCGCAAGAAGTACGTCTATGACGGCATCCCTGACTGCACGGCTGCCGTGAGACTCGGCGGGGGCGACAAGCTCTGCATGAACGGGTGCATCGGACTCGGCTCCTGCGCGAAAGCGTGCCCCTTCGGGGCGATTTCCGTCGTCGAGGGCGTAGCGGTCGTTGACTACCGGAAATGCCGCGGCTGCGGCGTCTGCGTCAAGGCCTGCCCGAAGCACATCATCCGCCTGATCCCGTACGACGCGAAGCATTGGGTCGGGTGCGTGTCCGTGGACGACGGAAAGAACACCCGGCGCGTCTGCGATGTGGGCTGTATTTCCTGCCGCCTCTGCCAGAAGAACTGTCCCTCCGGCGCGATCGCCGTCGACAATTTCGTCGCGAAGATCGACTACTCGAAGTGCTCCGGGTGTGACACCTGCGTGGAAAAATGTCCGCGCCATATCATCTGGTCAAGCGAGCTGCAGGGACAGCACGGACTCGTCATCCGCAGGGAAAAAGCGGAAAAGAAAAGCTGAGCCCTGCGTCACAAACGAAACCGAAAAAAGGACGCCGCCGCGTGAACAGCGGGAAGCGTCCTTTTTATCGTCTTTATGGAGGTTTTCTGCGCGGGGATCGGGCTTGTGCGGTCACGCTGTTTTCCCACGCCGTTTTTACGGGAAGGGAACCGACCCCCGGCTTTCCCGATCCTCATGCCTGCGCTATTCTTATTTTTTCCGCGTCGCCGAGATCATGGTCAGTCCGGTCGCGTAATCGAGCTGGCGGGGCTCGCCGGGGTCGTTGTCCCGCTGGCGGGTGAAGCCGTCGACGTCCCAGGACGGGGATTTGTCGGGTCTCCACGGGCGGCAGGCCCATCCGTAACCGCGGAAAGGATCGCGCGTGACGTTCATCCATTCGAGCAGCTCGTCGTGGAGCTGGTCGCGCTCATCGGCGACGGTCCCGTCGCCGATGCGGTTCACGCAGTCGTAGGGATCGGACGCGGTGACGTAGAACTCGTCCGTGTCGAGCAGATGAATGGCGAGCTTGTACTCGTCCGTGACGACCGCCCGCATGGGCTGGAATCCGCCGAAGCCGTCGTGATCGATCTCGTACCGCCCGAATTCGATGTGGACGGGCCGACCGGTCTCGAGCGCGGGATCGCGCAGTTGGGGCAGGAGGCTCCTTCCCTCGAGCATGACGGGGCGGGGCAGACCGAACCAGTCGAGAACGGTCGCGGGCAGATCGATGTGGGATACGACGTGCGGATACACCGCGCCCGCGGGAATGCCTTCGCTCTCGAAAATGAGCGGGACCCGCGCGATCTCGTCGTACACGGACGGTCCTTTTGCTGAGAGTCCGTGCGCCCCCGCCGCGTCCCCGTGGTCGGAGGTGTAGAGGCGGACGGCGTCGGGCAAAGTGCCGCGGACAAAGTCCAGAATGCGCCCGATCTCCGAATCGATGTAGCTCTGACAGGCGGCGAGACGCCGTCCGATGCCGGGCCTGCGGTTTTCGGGGCGGAGCAGGCCCGCTTTTTTGGCCCAGACGCGCTGATACGCGGGCTTGGAGGAAAGATCGTCGTCATACGCGGGCGTCCTCTCCCCCTGCGGTCCGTCGTACAGGGAAGCGTAGGGCTCGGGGCAGAGGCAGGGATCGTGCGGCTCGTCGTAGGACACGACGAGGAAGAAATCGTCGTCACGGTGCTCTCTGAGGTAGGCGAGGGCGCGCTCGGTCACGCGGTGACCGTAGAGGAATTCCGGGGAAAGGTCGAGGTCGCTCGCAGAGGCGCGGCGGGAGAGGACGCGCTCTTCCTCCGTCAGCTCGTCGAGATAGCGCTTCATGTCGTACCAGTAAGCGGCATCCCATCCCGCGGGGCAGACGCCCGTGCCGAAATAATCCCCGCCGTCGAGGTGCCATTTGCCGATGTAGCCGCATCGGATCCCCGCGGCGGAAAGCCGCTCGCCGAGGGTTTTCACATCCGCGCCGAGGGGCATGCAGTTGCCCCAGCTCGCGTTCGAATGGGGGTAGAGCCCGGTGAACAGCGCGCTTCGCGCCGGTCCGCACACGGGCTGGCAGGTATAGGCGCGCTCGAACAGGAGGCCTCTCTGCGCCATCGCGTCAATGTTCGGCGTCCTGACAGATGAACCATAGCAGCCGACCATGTTGAAGCCGGTGCTGTCGGTCATGATCCAGACAAACTGTTTCTTTTTCATGCTTGCTTAAGTACGTCAGCCGAAGAGCCGGAAGGACGAAAGCGCGCCGAGAACGCCGCTCAGCTTGTCGACGGTCGACATCACATCGTCGATCTTCAGAAGCAGGTTGTTGATCGCGTCCGGATCGAGCTTCGAGACGGTGTCGAGCGCGCCGGAAATATCGCCCATCTGCGAAAGCAGGGAATTGATCGCGTCCGGATCGAGCTTCGAGACGGTATCGAGCGCGCCGGAGATATCGCCTATCTGCGAAAGCAGGGAATTGATCGCGTCCGGATCGAGCTTCGAGACAGTATCGAGCGCGCCGGAAATGTCGTCAGTCTTCGAAAGCAGGGCGTTGATCGCCTCCGGGTCGATCTTCGTTACGGCGTCCAGCGCGCCGGACATGCCGTCCATCTGCGAGAGCAGGGAATTGAGCGCTTCCGGATCGATCTGCCCCACGATTTCAAGCGCGCCGGTGATCTCGCCGAACGTGTCGTTGATCTGCTTGATCAGCCGGTTCAGCTCTTCGGCGTCTAAAGCGGAGACCGTGCCGGTGGCGTCCGTGATCCCCGTGAGCGTTTCCTTGAGGCTTGACGCGAGATCCTGCACGGTTTGTGCGTCGAGCTCACCGAGCAGGGACGCCGCTAGGGAGCTGATGGCGGAGGTGTCGGTCGAGAGCTTTTTGACCTGGGAGGAAAGCGAACTGATCTGCGTCCCGACATCCTCCGTTCTTGTCAGGATCTCAGCCCGCTGCGCCGCCGCGTTCTTCTCGCCCGAAAGGATGAGGATCCCGAATACGAGCACGGGAATGAGCAAGAGGGCAAGCAGGACGGTCTTGAGCTTTGCCTGAATCAGGAGCTTTTTCTGAATCTCAAACATGCCGTCGTTGTATTGTTCCATACGATCCTCCGATATCCGACAATATGATCTGAATACAGTATAACCGATCCGGTTCGATCCGGCAAGCGCAGTCTGCGTCACGCTTGAAAAGTTTTTGTTAAATCCTGTCGGATCACGCCGCAATATTACAGTTATGTTACATCTCGTTCCATCCCTCTTGCGTTTGCGCGGGGATATGGTAAAATAGGACAGATCGGATCACCGCGAATAAACGCTCAGGAGGAACAGCGCATGCCCGAGATCGACATTACCCACATCCCCTTCAGCCGCTATGGCGCGTACGTCGCCGTGACGAGGGACAAAATTCCCGGCGGTACGGAATACGCGAAAGTTCTCACCATCCATACCGTGCGGCGCAGATTTGAGGAAGGCGCGCTTTTCACGCTCAGCTTCGGCGCGGAAGAGCCGGAGGATTTTGAGGTGAGCGCCGTCCCGGAGGCGATCACCGTTTCGAACGAACACGGAAAAGCCCGGATCTACATCCGCGACGACAATACGGTCACGGTGGACAGCCGCGGGCTCGATCTTTGCATCAGACTGCGCTCGTTCGGCTACGGCACGGAGATGGCGGAGGGGAGCTTCCGCATGATCGCGCCCCACCTCAGCCTGATCGCGACGGTCGCCGCACCCATGGGCGAGGCGTTCACGGACGGTCCCGTACAGGGGCAGAAATGGGGGGAGAGGGATTATAAAACCGCGGTCCGCGTACGGTGCAAGGACGGCGCGGCTCAGCTTGCTCTGATGATCCGCCCGTGCGAACCCGGGAAAATCACCCTGCCGCTGTGCCCGGAGGAAGAGATCGCTCAGATCCGCGCAGAGTGGGAGGAGTTTCTCGCCTTCATGCCCGACCTTCCCGCCGCGGACGCGGAAACGGAGAACTTTAATCTCGTCACCTGGTACAACCTCTTCTCGAGCTTCGTGCGCGCGGAGGGCGACTACAAAAACGACACCATGCTCATGTCTAAAAAGACGATGAGTTCCACCTGGAGCTGGGATCACTGCTTCAACGCCCTTGCCATGGCGGAAATGAAGACTCTGGAATCCGACCCCGACCGCCGGGCGAGGGTCGCGCTCGGTCAGTTTTCCGCGCCGTTCTATCTCCAGACCCCGCTCGGCGTGCTGCCCGACATGTGGAACCCCGGGCTCGAAACGCGCTGGGGCACGATGAAGCCCCCCATCCACGGCTGGTGCTTTGAAAAACTGATGGATCGATTCTGGATCGACCGGGACACGCTCACGGAAATTTACTTCTGGCTTGAGAAATGGACGAACTGGTGGATGAAGGAATGCGACACGGACGGCGACGGCATTCCGGACTACCCGCAGGGATGCGACAGCGGCTGGGACAACTCGACCCTGTTCGATATCGGCTATTATCTCGAATCCCCGGATCTCCCCGCCTTTCTCATTCTCCAGATGAGAGCGCTCGCTCACCTCGCGGACAAGCTGACCGCGTGGCCCGTCGTCACGGGCAAGCCGTGGGAGGCGCGCCGGGACGAATGGCTTGCCGAAGCGGACGCCCTTCTTGAGCGCTTCCTCGCCCACAGCTGGAACGGGGAACGGTTCGTCGCCAAACTCAGCGGCTCCCACCGATACGAAGAGGAGCCCACGAGCCTTCTGTCCCTCATGCCCCTTGTGCTCGGCGACCTCTTGCCGAAGGAGATCCGGGACAAGCTCGCCGCCGTTCTCGAGCGCGATTTTCTGACCGAGAACGGCTTCGCGACGGAAATGCCCGCAAGCCCGAAATACGAATCCGACGGGTATTGGCGCGGTCCGATCTGGGCGCCCTCCACCTACCTGCTGGTGGACGGCCTGCGTCGGGGCGGGTATCACGAGCTTGCCGAAAAGGCCGCGCGGCGGTACACCGAAATGTCCTGCCGAAAGGCGAAGGGCAACTATGAAAACTTCGACGCGCTTACCGGCAAGGGATGGCGCGCGCCCGGCTATACGTGGTCGGCGAGCGTCTATCTGCTTCTGCAAAAGGAATTCGGCTGATATCATTATTATTCCGGACGGAGGACGGTCATGAGCAATACGATCCATATGCTGCAGTCGGTTGAAGATACGATCTGCAACAGTTTCATCATCACGACGGACGACGGAAAGCTCATTGTGATGGACGGCGGTCACGACAATGAGGCCGGGTATTTTCTCGAATATCTGAAAAGCGTGGCGGGGGAAAAGCCCCACATCGACGCGTGGTTTCTTTCCCACCCGCACGACGACCACGTCAACGTGTTCTTTCACGTGATGGAGCACCACGCGGACGAGATCACACTCGACAGGGTGTATCTGAACTTCCCGTCCAAGGGCTTTTTCGAGGGAGAGTGGGGACGCGACGAGTCCGCCGCGCAGACGATGGCGGACTTTTACCGCGTTCTTCCGCGCTTCGCGGACAAAATGCGCATACTCTGCGGCGGCGACACGCTCTCAGTCGGAGACGCGAAGTTTTTCGTCCTCTATTCGCAGGATTTCGAGATCAAGGGGTGCAACAACGCTTCCCTCGTGCTCCGCATGGAGCTCGGCGGCAAAAGCGTCCTGTTCACCGGCGACTGCGGTCCGGAGGCGGGGAAGAAGATTTTGCGGCTGTGGAAGGATTCCGGTCTGCTCAAATGCGATATCTGTCAAATGGCGCATCACGGTCAGGACGGCTGCGAAAGGGACTTCTACGAGGCGGTCAGTCCCGAGGTCTGCCTCTGGTGCACGCCCTCGTGGCTCTGGACGAACGCCGACGGCACGGGACCGTTCAAGACCCTCATCGTGCGAGGCTGGATGGAAGAGCTCGGCGTGAAGACCCACTATGTCATGAAGGACGGCACCCACGTCATCGATTTGTGATCCGGCGCGTTCTCCCGCTTGACACGGGCGGAAAATTGTGGTATGATAAAGCCGTACGACAGAACGCGGAGGATGATGACCATGGATATGTTTGAATATTTCGGCTTTTTCGGCGAGGATCGCGGCTCCGACCGGCTTCTTGAGACGGAGACCGAGGTGATCATGAAGCTCTTCGAGAAGTACCTTCCGCCCTCCGGCAAGGTTCTTGACAGCTCGGCGGGGGACGGGACATTCGCGTTCCGGCTCGCGGAAGCGGGCTACGAGGTCACCGCGGGCGATTTCATCACCGACCATGTGGAAGCGATGAAGGCAGACCCGAGAGCATCCTCGATCAAGGAATTCTACTGCTCGAGCGCGCGCAATCTCAGCCGTTTCGCGGACAAGTCCTTCGATATCGTCATTTCCCTCGGCTCGATGTATCACATGCGCGCGCGCGCCGAGAGAGAGGCGTTTTTCCGCGAATCCCTGCGTGTTCTCGGGGACGGCGGGACCTTCGCCTTCTCGTACATGACGCCCTTCGCGCTCACGATGGGGCAGTTTCTCCGCTCCGTGCGCGAGGAGGATCCGCGGGCGCGGCTCAGGGAGTTCCGCAAAATGCCGAACGTCGAAAAGACCCATGTCTGCGATATGTTCTCCGGCACGACGCTCGAAGAGCTGACCGAAATCTCGCGCGAATACGGGCTTGAGATCCTCACCCTTGCCGCGACCTATCAGCTTCCGTACAGCATGGCGGACGACATCGGCGCGTTCAGCGATGAGGAATACGACCGCTTCCGCCACGTTCAGGCCGCCACCGCCGAGGACCCCTTCGTCTCCCGGTATGCCATGCGCGGGCTCTACATCGCGAAGCGCAAGCCGGAAGATATGTTCGACTGAGACAAAAAACAATGCCGCCGCGGTACGCACTCCGTTTTGACGAACGGATGGACCGCGGCGGTCTTTTATTCGTTTGGCTTGTTTTTTCGTCGGCGGTGCAGAAGGCGCATCGCGGTAAAAAAGCCCGCGCCCAGCGTCGTTCCGCAGGCGTCGATGATCATGTCCCTCAGTTGGCACGCGCGCCCGGGGACGAAGGCCTGGTGGACCTCGTCGCTGACCGCGTACAGAGCACCGGTCAAGAGCGCGAGCAGAAAAGCGGCGCGCGGCGAAAAGTCGACGGAATACGCCGCGGCGGTGAGCAGACCGAGCGCGGTGAAGATCGAAAAATGCGCGGCTTTACGAACGAAGAAATCAAGCGATTCGATCATCGCTTTCTGCTCCGCCGCGTCAAGATCGCGGAAGCCGGGGTCGAAGAAGGCGAGCAAACGCCGGATCAAGCTCCCGGACGATTGCGACGACTCGACGGCGGTTTCCGCCGAAAAAGAGAAGATCAGACCCATCCACACAAGCACGAGCAGCCACAGGATCACCCTCAGGGCTGTTTTCTTCTTGTCCGTCTGTTTCTTCATGCGAGCCACGGCGTCGGATCGACGTACTCATGGCGGAAGCCCGCCATTCCATCGCTCGTGACCGTCAGCACCGTGCCGCCGTTCAGCCGCGGATCCCAGTAGCAGCCCGGTCCCGCTTTGAGCGAGAAGGCAAGGATCACGCCGCGCCAGGCGATCACGGTGTTGTTGACGTGGTCGTGTCCGACGAGAACATGCTTTGTCGAGCCGCTCTCAAGGATCGCGTCGAGCGCGCCCTCGTCCGCCGGATAGCTTGAAATGCCCTCCCATTCGACGCCGAACGAGCTTTCGTAACCGTGATTCCAACCATAGGAGGCCTGACTGTGCTGCGGTTCGACGGCTTTCTTGTCGCATCCCGCCCGGAACGCCGCGGCGGAGGCTTCCCGGTAGGCGTAGATCGGGATATGGGTGATGATCGTTGAGTCATGGCATCCCGCTTCCTCGAGCGCGGCGATCTGTTCCCGGTACCAAGCGAGCTGGGGCGGGGTGAGCTTCGCCCACGCCTCGGTCGTGTTTCCGTCCGGGGCGGTATAGGGCGCGCGGTCGTGGGAATCCATCATGATGAGTCCTTCGACGGGCTTGCCGTCTTCCTCGATCCGGATCACGAAATTCCCGTTGCCGATCTCGGCGGGACCGCGCTCATAGAGAAAGTGGGGCAGGGTAAGATACCGCGTCACGACGCGCTCGACCGTCTCCGGGCCGTTTTGATTGTCGTGATTCCCCCAGACGACGGTCCACGGGATGTTCTTCGATTCGAGAAAAGCGGCGAACGCGTCGTACGCGTCGTCGTCCCCCGCCCACGAGAGGTCGCCGCTGACGGTGATCAGGTCGGGGCGGACGCGCTCGAGAAGGATGTCGACGGTCTCGGTGAGGATTCTGCGGTTTCGGTGACCGGACTCCCATTCTCCGTTCCCGAGCTGGGGATCGGAAAGGTTCAGAACGATGAAGTCGCGGCCGGGCGTTTTTGCAAGGCTGATCATGGCTGCCTCCGTGTTGTATCGGTCAAGTATTTGATCCGTTTGATCCATGCACCGATTATAACATATTCCGTGTGACGTGTCAAGAATCGGCGGCGGGGAAGGGCTCCGAAAAGACGCCGATGAGCGATGAGAATGAAGAATCAACAAAAAGCAGAGATAAAAACGCCGGGATGTTGTGCTCCTGCCCATTGCTTTCCCGCGTCGGTTATGATATAATAAAAACGCAAACCAATGCGGTGAGTTCGAAACCATCCTCACCTTAATCAAAACTACGGACAGACGCGCTCCCTTGCTGTTCGCAGGGGCGTTTTTTGTTCAGGAAAGGACAAAATGAACAAAAGCACCAGATACCTCACCACCGCGGGGATGATCGCCGCCATGTATGTCGCGCTGTCGGCCGTTTCCCAGCTTGTGGGACTTTGCTCCGGCAACATTCAGTGCCGGATTTCGGAAGCGCTGTGCGTGCTTCCCGTCTTTACAAACGCCGCGGTTCCCGGCGTCACGATCGGCTGTCTCATCACGAATCTGCTGTTCGGGCTCGGTCCCATCGACGTCGCGCTCGGTACGCTTGCGACCCTGATCGGCGCGCTCGCATGCTGGGCGATCCGGAAGAAGCTTCCGTGGTTCGCCTCCGTTCCCACCATTCTGTCGAACATGTTCATCGTTCCCGTCGTTCTCCTGTATTACGGTTTCAGCCAGGGCTTTTTCATCGACGCGGGCTTTGTCGCTCTCGGCGAGATCATCGCCTGCGGCATTCTCGGAACGATCCTGCTGTGGTCTCTGAAAAAGAATCCGAAGGTCGTCTCCCTCCTGACCCTGGAATCCGTCTCCGAGAGTAAAAAGAGGCGGACAGATAAGACTGCCGCGTCTCAGACATAAAAAAGAACACCGTCCGGCTTTGGTTTGCGCCGGACGGTGCTTTTGACTTTGTTGGGGTCTGCTCAGCTCATATCGCTGCTGAGAACGAGTCGCTTGATGTAGAGAGTCCCGTCCTCCCGCTTGATGACGAGGGCAAAATAGATCTCGGAGTCCTCGCCGTTATCCGCGAGCACCCGGAAACGGACCCGGTAGGTCTTTTCGGTTTCCTCGAGCTTCGTGACGGCGATTTCGAAGCCGTGATCCTCCGGGATCACGGGGGAGATGTACGCGCCGACCTTTGAGAGATACATGAACCGCTTGCCGTCCCGGTGGGAGATCTTCACATCCCCGCCGAACGTACGGTACATCGTCGCCTCGAAATCCGATTCGGGAATGATCTGCGTGATGCTGTATTCCGGGTAGGCCTTTTCCGCCTTCGCGATCAGGGCGGTGTTGCCAGAGTACTTCGCATACCCCGTTTTCAGCATGTAGGAGAGCACGGCGTCGCGGTATTCGCGGATGGCGTCCCCGGTCTTTGTGAAGGTCGGCAGGTTTGTCGAGTCGGTGACGAGGATCGAAAGAAAATCCTCGAGCATGTCCGCCGTCTCGCCGTCCGCCGGGTGGGTGGAGAGAATGGGCTCGCTCATGTAATCGTAGGTGTCGAAGCCGAGCTTGTCGAGAAGGGATGCGCATGAAACGAGCATGAGCGAACAGAGGACAAGGACGGCGGTGAGTTTCGTTGTTTTCACGCGGTCTCCTTTTGGCATGATATCTGAAAACGTGCGTTTTACGCGGGAGGGAGGGATCGTCCCGGACGGTTTCGGCCTGCGCGCTTTATTTGCGGGCGGCGAAGACTTGTCCGGAAGGAAGCTCGGCTTCAAGCGCCGCGGAGGAAATGCTCTGTCAGCAGAGCTCGCCGAGGGCGGCGGATACGGCGCGCTTCACGTCCGCGTACATATAGAGCGAGCCGAGGCAGACGAGCGGTCTGCCTTCTTCTGTGGCCGCGCGGACGGCTTCTTTTACGCCTTCTTCAAGCGTATCGAAGGACACCGCTTCCACGCCGAGGTCGGAAAACTCCCGGCTCAGCCCCGCGGCGTCCAGAGAGCGGGCGTTCGACGGCGTGACCGTGAACACGTGCGAGACGAGCGGGGTGAGATCGGCGGTCATTTTTCGGTGATCCTTATCCGCCATCACGCCCATGAGCAAGAGGATTTTTCCGTCCGGCGTCAGGGGGGAGAGCAGGGCGCGGATGTTTTCCGCGGCGGCTTCGATGCCCTGCGGATTGTGCGCGCCGTCGTAAACGATCAGGGGGGAGCGGGAAAGCGGCTCAAAGCGCGCGCTCCAGCGGGCGCGCCGCAGTCCCTTCTGCACGTCGTCCTCAGGCACGCAGATCCCCTCAGCGCGCAAGAGGGAGACCGCCGCGAGAACGGTCGCCGCGTTGCGCGTCTGATAGAGCCCGAGAAGGGAGAGGTGCTGAGGCTTGCCGCGGAACGAAAAATCCGTTCCGTCGAGGGAGGAGCACACGCCCGTGACCGCAGAAAAGTCCGTTCTGTAATAAGGGCTGTTCTTTTCCTCAGCCGTCGCGCGGATTACCGCTTCGGCTTCATCGCAGCCCTCGCCGAAGAGAACGGGGACGCCGGGCTTGATAATGCCCGCTTTTTCCGCGGCGATTTCGGCGGGGGTCGTGCCGAGCAGGGCGGTGTGGTCGAGATCAACGCCCGTGATGACGGAGAGCACGGGCGTCTTGATGATGTTCGTGGAGTCGAGCCGCCCGCCGAGTCCGCACTCCCAGACGACGAAGTCGCACCCCATGCGCTTGTAGTACACAAGGGCGATCGCGGTGATCAGCTCGAATTCGGTCGGGCTGTCCGCCATTTCGGAGGCGCACGCCCGGACCGTTTCCGTGTCGCGGGCGAGATCTTCGTCAGAAATGTCTTCGCCCGAGAGTCGGATGCGCTCGTTGAAGCGCTCGATGTAGGGGGAGGTAAAGAGCCCGACCCGATAACCGGCGGCGGTCAGCACGGAGTCGAGCATGGAGCAGAAGGAGCCCTTGCCGTTCGTTCCGGCGACGTGGATGAAGCGCAGGGAATCTTCCGGATGCCCGAGCCTCTCGGTCAGCTCCGCAATGCGCTCGAGCCCCGGGCGGCTGCCCTTCCAGTCAACGGAATGGATGTAGGCGAGCGCTTCTTCGTAGGTCATCATCGGTTACCTCATATTTTTACATGTTTTTTAATCGTTGCGGCAAATTTCCCAAGCAGGGGGATGAGAACAAGATGAAGCGTGAAGAGCAGAACGGTCTGCCAGATCCTGCCGACGAAATACGCGCCGTAGGTCTTGCCGCTTCCCGCGCCGTAGAGTATGGTGATCCAGAGCGTATCCACACCGAGGCTGAGCACGAAATCCGCAAGAACGGAGGGCAGGATGACGTGGGGAAAGAAGGAGGGCTTCTCCCGATGGAGGAAGAGTCCGAAAAGGATGCCCTTGAGCACGGCAGTCAGGGTAAAGCCGGGGAAATACGCGCCGCGCGGAAAGAGGATCGCGCCGAGAAAGTCCGAGAGCCCGAAAACCGCCGCTCCTCCCGCGGGCCCGTAGAGGATCGCCGCGAGGAGACAGGGGATGAAACCGAGCGTGATTTTCAGCGAATCGGTGAAGACGATCGGCACAAAGCGGTCGAGCACCACGGAAAGCGCGGTCAGCATGGCGCAGATCACCATCGGGCGCAGCGGGATGCGATTCTTCATAAATCAAAACCTCCCATAAATGAATTGCGGAAAAACAAAAGTCCGCCCGACCATTTATGAGAGTGTCTGCTCCTTAGAATGACAGCGGGATGCGGCACCGCAACCGCAGCGATCCGCTTTCGTCCGTCGGGCAACTCCCCGTCCCGACGGCACTTGACGCCGCAGTGCCTACTCTGTTATGGAATCTGATTCCGCGCCTTTTATTATACCACGTTTCCGAACCGAATGCAAGACGGAAAAAAGGGCGGGCGCGAAAATCTCACCTTTATGGCAGAGCCGCGCCGCCCCGTGGTCCTCTTTTGGGCGTAAAGCACAAATATTCGGTTATTCGCTCACATCATGGATGCGTCGCCGTCGAGTCCCATGGATTCCATGAGTTTTTTGTTGAACTCTTCCGCTGTGTTGTAGCCCATTTTCTTCTGGCGGTTGTTCATGGCGGCGATCTCGAGCACGATGGCGAGGTTGCGCCCCGGCTTGATCGGGATGGTCGTGGACGGGATCTTGATGCCCATGATGTCGGTATACTCGGTTTCAAGCCCCATGCGGTCGTACATCTTGCCCTGCACCCACGGCTCGAGGTTGATGATCATGTCGACTTTTTCCGTCTGCTTGACCGAGCCCATGCCGAAGAGGCGGCGCACGTCGACCACGCCGATGCCGCGCAGTTCGACGTAATAACGGATGAGGTCGGGCGCCTGACCGACGATCGTCGTCGAGGACACCTTTCTCAGCTCCACGGCGTCGTCCGCGATGAGCCGGTGGCCGCGCTTGAGCAGCTCGATGGCGGCCTCGCTCTTGCCGACGCCGCTGTCGCCGGTGATGAGAATGCCTTCGCCGTACACCTCGACCATGACGCCGTGCCGCGTGATCTGCGGCGCGAGCTGAACGTGGAGATAGGAAATCAGCGTCGCCATGAAATCGCTCGTGTTCTCCGGCGTGGAAAGGACGGGGACCTCGAAATAGGACGCGACCTCGAGCAGCGCCGGGTCGACCTCGGTGCCGTGCGCGATCACCACGGCGGCGGGATGATGCCGCATCAGATCGGTGATCCGCTCCCGGCGCAGATCGTCAGGAAGGGTTTTCAGATACATGGCCTCGGCTCTGCCGATCGCTTGGATGCGCTTCGGCTCAAAGTGATCGAAGAAGCCCGCGCCGAGCGCAAGCCCCGGCCGGTTGACGTCGGTGGAGGAGATCATCACCTGTTCGGGGTCGTCCGGAGCGTATTCGATTTTCAGATTGTTGTCCCGCGTGACTTTTGCGAGACTGACACGGGAGGTAAAATCGTCCATGGTGCCGCCTCCGTTTTTTTCGTTCCCCTGATTATAGCATATCCCCGGCGCGATTTCAACGGGTTTTGCATATTCTGTTCGCCCGCGCGCGATTTTTCGCTGGGAGCAACTTCCCAAGGTGAATTCCGCAGCGGGATTAACTTTGGAAATTTCCCACCGCGGGACTGCCGAACGGGAGAACCCGCAAGACTTGACAGAGCCACCGCGGCGTGGTATAATCAAATGTGATCGAATCGGATTTCCCGGATACGGGAGCAAAGGAGGATACCCATGACCGGACAACCGACCGGCTTTCTCGAGCCCGACGTCGTCGCCGCGGAGAAGCAGAAAGCAAAGCTGCTGATCACCCTCGGCGGATTTTTCACCGCGCTGTTCCTTTTCGCCATCATCGACGGGAATGTCGAAAAGAGCCTCGGCACCTACAGCGTTTTTTCGGATCTTCTCGAAGCGTATTACGTGCTCATCATCCCCGCCGCAGCCGTGCTTGTCTTCGGCATCCTCGCGGCTCTGCGGGTGAAAACCGTGAAACGGTACGGCGCGATCTTTTCGGCTGATCGCGACGGAGTCGTCACCGCGGAAGAACTCGCACGGCAGACCGGCAAGACGGAAGAAAAGATCGCCGGGCAGCTCGGCGGGCTGTTCGAGCGTGGCTTTTTCGTCAACTGCGCCTTTGAGCCGTCCCCGTCCCCCCGCGTCGTTCTCGGGACCGCCCCTCTGCTGCAGGAAGGGATCGGTCTGACGCCGGTCACCTGTCCGTGGTGCGGCACGGTCAATCACGTCCTTGCGGGAGCGCACGCAAAGTGCTCCTCCTGCGGCGGTTCGCTGAACGAAGTCTGATAACGTCCTTCCGCAATGTGCCCAGCGAGGCCGACGCGTCCTTTCCGCTTTCGGGACGCGTCGGTCCCGTTTCCTTTTCCGCTTGTTTTTTGACGGGACTCGATTGACAAAACGCTTCGTTTTTACTATAATGTCGGTAATGAGCGAACAGCCCGCGCGCCGGCCGCGCGGGAGACTCTGAAATCGGACGGCATGGGGGACGGACAATGACCGGAGCGGAGTTTTCATTTCCTTGGGAAATCAGCCTCATGGAGTGGCTGCAGACGCACCTCGGAGACGGCGTCATTTCGGTGATTTCCTTTTTTTCGGTATTCGGCGAGACCCTCGTTCAGGTCCTCCTCTGCGGCTTTCTCTATTGGAGCCTGAATAAAGAAATCGGGGTCCGCGTCGGCAGATGCGTGCTTACCGGGATGGTCTGGAACCCGATGGTGAAGAATGTTTTCGTCCGCCGCCGCCCGTATTTCGACCATCCGAACATCCGCATCCTGCGCGTGGTCGAGCCGAAAGCGGACATTTACGACGCCGCGGCGCAGGGCTGGTCCTTTCCGAGCGGGCATTCGACGAGCACCGTGACCTCCTTCGGCTCGGTCGCGGCATACGGCAAAAAGAAATGGCTTCTCATCCCCGCCGTGCTGCTCCCCCTGCTCGTCGGCTTTTCCCGGGTCACGGTCGGCGCGCACTATCCGACGGACGTGCTCGCGGGCTGGCTTGTCGGACTTCTTGCGATCCTCTTTGTCCGTTTTCTCGAAAAGACCGTGCGGCGGGAGTGGGTGATGGATCTCATTCTGCTCGGCATCGGGGTGCCGGGGCTGTTCTTCTGCCGGAGCGCGGATTATTACGCCGGGTTCGGGCTCTTCATCGGCTTTGCCGCCATGCGGCCGTTCGAGAAAAAGTACGTTCGCTTCGAAAACGCGAAAAAACCCCTCTTTGCCGTTCTGCGCGTCGCGGGAGGCGGGGCGCTCTTTCTCGTGCTGGAGTTTCTTTTGAAGCTCCCGTTTTCGGCGGAATTTCTGGGCGGCGCCTCGATGCCGTCTCTGCTCATCCGCTGCGCGCGCTACGCCGTGATCGCCTTCGTCGAATTCGGGGTCTACCCGATGGTCTTCCAATACGTGGAGCGGGAGAAAAAGAGCAGTACGGAAACTGAAACGGAATAGGATGATACGCGTGAGGCACGGCGGCGTTATGAACCGCCGTGTTTTCTTCACTTTACGCTTGACATGATTCTTGAAATGTGGTAAAATAACGACAGAATGACAAATTGAGAAAGAAGTCTGCCGTGAAGAAAACCGTATGGACATGCCTGCTCGTTCCGCTGTTCGCCCTTCTGCTCGCTGACTGCGCGTCCGAGACGATCATTCAGCGCGGCGACGGGACGGACACGCACCCGAACCGGAGCATGCCCCTGCCGACCGAGGAAGAGATTTGGGGCGGGAGCTCGGGGCAAAACGATCCCTCCGAGCCGATGAATACGCGGGTGAACGTCTTCCGCTCGGGCGATTCGCTCTATTTCTCGTGGGGCGGGGATCAATGGTTTGAAGTCTGGAACGGTCAGGTGGACGGCGACCGGGTTCTGCAGGCACGTTCCCTCTGCCGCGACCCTCTGTGTCTCCACAACAGTAACACTTGCCTGAACGTCATGACGCAGGCGACAAACGCGATTTACCGCTCGGGGAACGATCTCTATTTTATGGCATGGCCCGATCCGTGTCACACATTCGTGCGCTGTTCCCTCGACACCGCGGAAACGACGGTGCTCTTTCAGTCGACCGATCCGGATCTCTACGGAGGGCGTTTCATCGGACGGCTCGGGAATTACATCTATTATTTCTATCTGCGCGAGCTTGAAACGGACGACAAGACGATGCAGGTGAAACAGGTCACGGAGGTTTTTCGGTATCATATCCCGTCGGGCGAAAACGTCTTTCTGTACGAGGGAGAGAGGAGCGAGGAAATGCTCCTCGCGACGGGAAAGAGCGCCGAGCTTTGGTATCTGAGCAAATCCGGACATCTCATCCGCTCGGACGCAAATCTCCATGCAAAGTCCGAGGTATCACACGCAAAGATGCAGACCTTCGCCCTCGCCGACGAACAGGTGTATTATCTCACGCGGTTTGAGTCCGGCGGGTCCGGTGAGCTCCGGCGGCTGGATCTTTCGACGGGGAAGGACGAGCTTTTATACGAAAACGCGACGTGGTTCGCTTACGACTGCGGCACGCTTTATTATTCGCTCTATGATCCGATGGAAGGCTTTGCATGGGACGTGCGCGATACGGAGACGGGAAAGCTGAAACCCTACACCATTACCGTCTCAAACGGCAACCGCATCTTCGCCGTGGAAGCGGCAAAGGCGGGGAGCCGCGGCACGCCCGTCACCGCGCTCGACGGGCTGATTTCCGACGGATGGGTTCTCAGCTCCACCTTCACCGTCTCACACGGCGTGTTTTGCGGCTGTCTCATGCGCGCCTGCGAATCCGAAGGGCGGCACGGCGCTCTGAATTCTGTTCGGGCGGTCGATCTCGAGAGCGGCGCGGCGGTCGAAATCACGCGTGAGGAAAACTACTGGCAGTAGAGTCTGTCAGATTCCCGTTTTCCGACGCTTGACAATCCTCTCGAATTGTGGTAGAATAATGACAAATCAAGAACGAAGGTGCGGATCATGAAAAAGCGGTGGCTGATTCTTGTTTTGGCTTTCCTTATGGCAGGATGCTCGTCCGAGGTGATCATCCAGCGCGGCGACGGGACGGACACGCACCCGAACCGGAACATGCCCCTGCCGACCGAAGAAGAGATTTGGGGCGGGATCGATAAAGAAAACGACCCCTCCGAGCCGGTCAATAAGCGGGAGAACGTCTTCCGCTCGGGTGATTCGCTCTATTTCTGGTGGGGCGGCGATCACTGGTACGAGATCGGGGACACGGAGGCGCGCTCCCTCTGCCGCGATCCGCTGTGCACCCACAGCACGGACGCCTGCCTGAACGTCATGGCGAAACAGACGAACGCGGTGTGGCGCGTGGGGAACGATCTCTATTTCATGGCGGAGACCAAAAACAGCCCGTGCCGGAGTTTTGTGCGGTTTTCGCTCGATACCTCCGAAACGAAGGTGCTCGCCCATCCGACCGAGGCGGACATGCTCGGCGGGGAGTTGGTCGGTCGGCTCGGAAACTACATCTATTTTTCCTATCGGCGCGAGCTTGAAAAAGATGAAATGACCTTTGAGGTACATCAGGTCCCCGAGTTTTACCGGTATCACATCCCCTCGGGCGAAACTGTCTTTCTGTATGAAGGCTCGAGAGGCGAAGAAATGCTTCAGGCGACGGGAAAGGATTCCGAGCTCTGGTATCGGAACACGTCGTACACGCTCATGCGCGCGGACGCGAATCTCTCTGAGAAGACCAAGGTTTCGGACGCGAAGATGCAGACCTTCGCCCTCGTCGGGGAAGGTGTTTTCTACCTCACGCGGTTTTCGACCGGCGAGTCCGGTGAGATCCGGCGGCTGGATCTTTCGACGGGAAAGGACGAGCTCCTGTATGAAAACGCGACGTGGTTCGCGTATGACGGCGGCACGCTGTACTACGCGCTCTACGATCCCGTGGAAAGCTTCGTCCGCGACCGGCGCGATCCGGAGACGGGGAAGATGAAAGAGGCTCCCATCATTGCGACGAACGGAAATAAGATCTACACGGTCCCGGCGGATGAAGCGGGGCAGGGAGGCGAGCCCGTGACTGCGCTCGATTCCCTCGTCTCCGACGGCTGGTCGCTCAGCACGACCTTCACCGTGACGGGCGGCGTCTTCATCGGCGGAGCGCGCCATCTCATCGAGCAAAACGGCACGCGCGGCTTCGCGTATGCGGAGTGGGCGGTCGACCTCACGGAAGGCACGGCGTTTGAAATCATGCGGGACGAGGTGTACGGACAATGAAGCTCGTCGGTTATCAGCTTTACCGTTTCTTTTCCGATTCGCGGCGGACGCTTTTTGTCGTCGTCCTGCTCGCTTTGAATCTTGTTCTGTTCCGCTCTTACAACGCTGCCGCGCCGACGTACGACGGCGGGGAGATCCTCGGCGAAGGACGGGAACAGGTGCAAAGCGCCGCGGTCACGGATACCGTCTCCTCCGCCGAAGAATACCGGGACAACATCTCCCGCGTTCTTTCGCTCGCGCGGGAGGGCATGGGGGAGGATACCCTCGTAGGTCGGTATCAAAGCGAGGTGAACGCGGT
Organism: Clostridia bacterium; assembly: GCA_017540175.1. Classification (GTDB taxonomy): domain Bacteria; phylum Bacillota; class Clostridia; order Oscillospirales; family CAG-272; genus UMGS1696. The sequence continues at coordinate 33,691 of JAFYBN010000111.1, forward strand.
CTATTCCGATTTGCTCGAAGAGAACGCCGCCCGGCTTGAAAACGCATCTTTCTCCGCGTCGCGGATTTTTACCTATCGAAGCGATATGCTCGTGCTCGCCTTGATCCTGTTTCTGCTTGTAAAAACGCTCTCGGCGGACGATATCGCGCTCGGGCTTCTGCCCGTGCTGGCGGTCGCGAAAAAAGGACGCGGACCGCTTGCGCTCTCAAAAATCGCGGCGGTTTTCCTCGTCTCGCTCGGCGGCGTGCTGTTCACAACGGGCGCGGAGGCGCTTCTGTCGCTCGGCACGTCGGACTGGTTCGCCCCGGTACAGGCGACGGCTGGCATGGCGCTCTGTCCGTTCGTGCTCACAACGGCGGGGGCGCTCATACTCGTCATGGCGGCGCGCGTCCTCGCGCTCACGGTATTTGCCCTTCTTCTGATGATCGGCTCGAACGCTCTCCGAAACGTCTGGGGGCTGATCCTTTTCACGGCGGCGGTCGTCTCGGCGGACGCGGCTCTTTCTGCGGCGGATGCCGCGGGCTTTTCTCCCGCGCGGGCTTTCGGCTTCTGGCGGCTGTCGGAGGGCGCGGGATGGCTCGCGCGTCTTGAACGCACGTCGGTCGGGGGCGCGCTCGTTCCTTTGATTGCGGCGCGGCTCATCGTTCTGGTGCTTGCCGCCGCCGCGCTCGGTCTGCTTGTTCTCGTCCTCTCGGCGCGCGCGCACCGCGTCCCGGAAAAGAAAACCGATTTGTTCCGCTTCTCCGCCGCGGGGATCAAGACAAAGGCGCGGTCTTTGGGGGAGCAGGTATCCGGGCTGTGGGCTGCGCGGTTCGTTCGCGGGCGCTCGAAGGGACTTTTCGCGCATGAGCGTTTCAAGCTCTTTTTCTCCGGGAAGATCTGGCTCTGCGTTCTGCTCCTCGTCAGCGCGAGCGCGGTCGTGATCACGTCGTCCGAAGAGGATGTCACCGCGTTCGAGCGGATGTACCGGCGCTTCGTCTCGGAATACTCCGACGGCGGGTGGACGGCGGAAAAATCCGCGCAGGTCAAAGAACGCGCGGCGCAGTTTGAGCAGGACGTGCGCCTGTTCCGCTCCGCGCCGGACGACTGGGCGGCGGGACGCATCACGGACGAGGAATTCGGCAGGATCATGTCCGAGCTCGGCGGGGCCGAGGTCGGCCTTTCCGTCTTCCGCCGCGTGGAGCAGTACGCCGCGTACCTCGATACCGCGGGTGGGGTCATGCTCTACGACACCGGCTGGAACCGCTGGTTCGGCCGCGGTCCGGATTATCTGCTTCTTCTCATGACCGCGCTGCTCGGCTCCGCCTCGTTCGCGGTCGAATACGCGGAGAGGAGCTCGTCGGGCGGGATGGCCCCCGTCGTCCGCGCGGCGAAAAAGGGCAGGGGAAAGACCCTCGGCGCGAAAACCGGCGTTCTCGCGCTCTCCGTCTCCGCCGGATGGCTCGTGTCGGAGCTCGCCTCCGTATGCGCGCTTGCCGGGCGGTACGCTTTCCAAGCGGCGGGCGCTCCCGTGAAGTCCCTCATGCTCTTCGGCGGGGGAGACGCGCCGATCTGGCTTGCCGCGCTCGCGGCGTCCGTCGGGCGGCTCCTGTTCCTCGTCGGAGCGGCGCTGCTTTCGGCGTCCCTGACGGCGCTTACCAAGAGCGTTCTGCCGGGTTTGCTTCTTCTGCTCTCCGCGGAGGTGATCCCCCTTTTGTCGACCTTGCCGCTGGTGATCGACGCGAACCTGCTCGCCTCAGGCGGGAAGCTCCTCGTCTCGGGGCACGCCCCCGAAGCGGCGGGGATCGCGGCGGTGCTGTTTACGTGCGTGTTTTTCTCGGGCGCAAGGCGGTGGTGCGTGACGCCGAGAGCGTGAAAGAGCGCGCCGTCTCCTTTTCCGCACATTCCCGAACCGTCCCTTCGCCGGACGGTTCTTTTTTCATGACTTGAAAAATCGGAATTCCCGTGCTATAATATAAAAAAGACTTTCCGAGAGGTACGCCCATGAATTTCCTCATCGTCAACGGCTCCCCGAAGGGGGAGAACAGCATCACCCTGCAGACCTCGCTGTATCTCGCGAAGCGGTACCCCGCGCATACGTTTGTCCCCATCCACGTCGGCAAAAATCCGCGGACGTGGGAACAGCATCCCGGCGAGATCGTCCGGCGCGTTGCCGCCGCGGACTGCGTGATCTTCTCCTATCCGGTCTATACCTTCCTCATTCCAGCCCAGCTCATGCGCTTCATGGAGGCGATGAAAGCGACGGGCGCGGATTTTTCCGGCAAGTATGCGACGCAGATTTCGACCTCCAAGCACTTTTACGACATGACGGCGCACCGCTTCGTGCGGGAAAACGCGCAGGACATGGGAATGCGCTTCGTCGACGGTCTTTCCGCGGACATGGAGGATCTGCTGACGGAGCAGGGCAGAAAACAGGCGGAGGGCTTTTTCGAGGATCTTCTCTTCAACATGAAATACGGGCTGTGCGAATCGGCGTCTCCCGCCGTGCCGCCCGCCCACCGACCGGTCAAGGTCCCCGTCTGCGGCAAAGAGAAGCCCGGCCGCGTCGCCATCGTCGCCGATCTTGACGAGGACGACGAACAGCTCGGACGGATGATCGCGCGCTTCCGCGCCGTCTTCCCGTATGGGACCGATCTCGTGAACCTGCGCGAATTCCCCTTCAAGGGCGGATGCCTCGGCTGCTTCCGCTGCGCCGCCGACGGCGTGTGCGTGTACAAGGACGGCTTCGGAGAACTGCTGAGGGACCGCATCCAGACCGCGGACGCCATCGTCACGGCGTTCACGGTCCGGGATCACGGCATGGGCTCGCTCATGAAGACCTACGACGACCGCCAGTTCATGAACGGACACCGAACCGTCACGATGGGCAAGCCCCTCGCGGCAATCGTCTCCGGCAATCTCCCCGCCGAGGAAAATCTTCGGTGCGTGCTCGAGGCGCGCGCTCAGGTCGGCGGAAACTGCTGGTGCGGCGCGGCGTGCGACGAGGTTGACCCGGACGGAGAGATCGACCGGTGTGCCATGCGCCTCGCGCGGGCGATTCATGAAAAGCGTACCTGTCCCCAAAATTTCTGGGGCGTGGGCGGCATGAAGATCTTCCGCGACCTCATCTGGCAGATGCAGGGGCTGATGCGCGCCGACCACCGCTTCTTCAAGGAGCACGGGCAGTACGATTTCCCCCAGAAAAAGCGGACGCGCATGCTTGCCATGTACCTCGTCGGCGCGATGAATTCGAGCCCGAAGATCCGTGCGAAGCTCGGCTCGAAAATGACGGAGGGAATGCTCATGCCGTATCGGAAGATCCTCGGGGAGACGCGGGCGAAGTGAGATCCGCGGTACTCACGCGATCGTACGCTCCGTCCTTGACAACGCCGCGGGATTGATGTATAATGATATCAAAGCCAATCTTTTTCAATACTTTGCGTGCAGAAAGGAAAAAATCATGAAAAAGCTCATTCTCTGCTTCCTGCTCGCCGTGCTGATGATGCTCGGCATTGCGGCCGGCGTTTCCGCGCTGGGCCAGGAAATGACGATCGCCCGCGGTACGCCGAAGATCGACGGCAAGATCGACGACGTCTGGGCGTCGGCGGACCGTCAGCAGCTCGGCTACTGCAAGGCGGGCGACCGCAAGACGACGCCCGACGCGCTGCCCGACACCTGCAAGGTCTACGCCTCCGCGCTGTACGACGATAAGGCGGTCTACTTCCTCTTCGAGATCGAGGACGACGAATTCACCTTTGAATCCACCCTCGGCGACTGGAAAAACGACTCGATTTACCTCTACGTCGACGAGATCGGCGACGGCGACCCGACCTGGACGGATCAGCAGGCGCAGATCGCTCTGGTTCCGAACGAGGGCATGGAAATGATCCCGCGCAAGGGCGCGACCCCCGCGGACTACGAGCTTGAGTACACCTTCCCGGACGAGGGTCACTGCGTGCTCGAATTCAAGTACGTTCCCCGCGTTCTCCAGCTGAAGGAAGGCGTCGAATTCACGATGGACTTCCAGTACAACGACGGCGTTCCGGGCGGCACCCGCGACTACTGCCTCGGCTGGTCCGACGAATCGGACGACGCTTCGAACAACTCCATGTGCTGGGGCTACGCGACGCTCGGCGGAGAAGGGGGCGCGGCAGCTCCCGCGGCGTCCGACGCGCCCGCTCAGCCCGTTGAAGTCGTGAACATCCCCGAGAAGGCCGTGACCGTCGACGGCGTGATCGCCGACGGCGAATGGGACGGCGCGACCCGCATGATCCTGAACATTTCCGAGACCTCGACCTGGACCGCGCACGGCGGCGGCATCGTGGGAACGGACGGCTGGAAAAAGCTGAATCACACGGACAAGGATTTTGAGACGGAGCTTGCGTTCACGGTGGACGGCGAGAATCTCTACATCCTTCTCACCCGCGTGGACTCCACTCTGAATTTCGCGTCCGACAACTATCACCGTCCGTATTCCTCCGACTGCGCGCTCATGTGGTTCTACGACACGGAGTACACCACGCAGTACGGCCTGCAGCTGCTCGCGGCGAACAAGAGCGGCGAACCCGTCATCGGCTATTTCTTCATGGACGCCGATCAGAACTCTTCCGACAACCTGATGGAGCTTGACTACGCGTCCGCCGTCACCAAGATCACGGACAACGGATACGTGATGGAAGCGAAGATCAATATGTCCGGCATGGACGACCTCACCCACGCGATGCTCGCGGGCGGCGGCATCAACGTCACCTGGTGCGCGGTCAATATCTGCGAAGACGGATGGGACAGCGACGACGGCGCACACGAGCTCTGGGGCACCTACAACTATCAGGCGCAGTACACCGGCGTGAACGACTGGGAATACGCGCCGAAGGTCCAGCTCATCGATGCGAACGGCAATCCCGTCGAGGCTCCCGCAAAGACGGAAGAGCCCGCGAAGACGGAAGAACCGGCGGCTGAAGAGCCTGCGAAGACCGAGGAACCCGCGGCGGAAGAGCCTGCAAAGACCGAAGAGCCCGCGGCGGAAGAACCCACGAAGACGGAAGAGGAGCCCGCGAAGACCGAAGAACCCGCAGCGGACACGCCCGCGGTCACGACGGGCAGCGAACCCGCGGCGGAGAAGAAGTCCGGCTGCGGCTCCTTCCTCGGCGGCGGTCTGATCGCGTTTGTGAGCGTGCTCGGCTCCGCGTGGATCGCAAAGAGAAAATAAACGGCCCGGTCGAAATTCGATTCCCGGCCCCCGGAACACACGCAAGGTTCCGGGGGCTGTTTTTCGCGCCGCGGCTTTTTTGTCTTGACAAAACCCCCGCCATGCGGTATAATCCAAATAGATTTATCCCGCTGAAAAGGGAAGGGCGGAGAGGGTTCGCCGCGCCGCCCGCTTTCCCGTCGGCAGGATCGAAAGGAGACCTCAGAAGATGAAAGTCACGTTTCGCGGAGGGGTGCACCCGAAGGGGCATAAGGAGCTCAGCCGGGACGCAGCGCTCCGCGAGTTTCTGCCGACGGGGGAGATGGTCTTCCCCCTGTCCCAGCATATCGGAAAGCCCGCGAAGCCCGTCGTCAAAAAGGGCGATCCCGTCCTCGTCGGGCAGCGGATCGCGGAGGCGGACGGCTTTGTTTCCGCCCATATCGTCAGCTCCTGCTCCGGCACGGTAAAGGCGGTCGAAAAGCGACTGACCCTGACGGGCGCCGCGCTTGACTGCATCGTGATCGACAACGACGGTCAGTTCACGCCGAGTGGGGAATTCGGAGAAAAAAGAGACGTCTCGGGCGTCACGGGCGACGAGATCGTGAACTGTGTCAAGGACGCCGGCATCGTTGGGCTCGGCGGCGCGGGCTTCCCGACCCACGTCAAGCTCCGCCCGAAGGACCCAGCCGCCATTCGGTATCTTATTCTCAACGGTGCGGAGTGCGAGCCCTACCTGTCCTGCAACGATCAGCTCATGCGGGAAAAGGCGGACGCCATCATCGAAGGACTCGAGCTCATGCTGCGGCTGTTCCCGAACGCAGAGGGCGTCGTCGGCATCGAGCGCAACAAGCCTGAGGCGATCGAGGCGATGAAAAAGGCCGCCGCGGGAAAAGAGAAAATCCGCATCCTCCCGCTCAAAACGAAATACCCGCAGGGCGGCGAGCGCAGCCTGATCCAGGCGGTCGCGGGAATGGATTTCCCCATCACCTCGCTCCCCGCCGACGTAGGCTGTCTCGTGGAGAACGTCGGCACGGTCTACGCGATCGAACGCGCGGTCGTGTTCGGCGAGCCGCTGTATTCCCACGTTTTCACCCTGAGCGGTGAGGCGGTGAAGAACCCGGGCAACTACGTCGTCCGCGACGGGACCTGCTTTACCGAACTGCTCGAGCACGCGGGCGGTCTTAAAGACGGCGTCACGCTCAAAAAGGCGCTCGCCGGAGGCCCCATGATGGGCATCGCCATGTCCTCCCTCGACGTGCCGATCCAGAAGCAGAACAACGGTCTGACCCTGCTTGCCTCCGACCCGAACGAGGAGGCGGAGGCGAGAATGACGCCCTGCCTGCACTGCGGCCGGTGCACGACGGTCTGCCCGATGGGACTCATGCCCCAGATGATGGCGGACGCGGTCCGGGACGGCAATCTCGAACGCTATGAAAAGAAGCTCTACGGGCTCGAATGCATCCAGTGCGGCTCCTGCACTTACATCTGCCCGGCGAAGAGGCCGCTCATGCAGACCTTCAAACAGACAAAAGCGGAGATCACGGCGAAGAAACGCGCCGCCGCGGAAGGAGGAAAGAAATGAATTCGGTTCTGAATCTGTCCTCCAGCCCGCACGCACGGGATTCGTGGACGACGCGCTCCGTCATGCTGCGCGTGCTCCTCGCGCTCGCGCCCGCCTCCGTGCTCGGCGTCATCAACTACGGGCTTTACGCCCTGCTCATCCTCCTGCTCGGCGTGGCGTCCGCCGTCGCGACCGAGCTGATCTTCGACAAGATCGCGCATAAGCCGAACACCTGGACGGACGGAAGCGCGGCGGTAACGGGTCTGCTTCTCGCGCTGTCCCTCTCGCCGAGCGTTCCGGTCTACATACCGGTTTTCGGCAGCGTGTTCGCGATCCTCGTGGTCAAATGCTGTTTCGGCGGGCTTGGCAAAAACTTCATCAACCCCGCGCTTGCCGGACGGTGCTTCCTGCTCATTTCCTTCGGACGCGTGATGTCCACCTTCAAGGTGGACGCCGTGGCGTCTGCAACCCCAATCGCGGAGATGATGAACGGGGGAGAGGTCAACATCACCGAGATGTTCCTCGGCAGCTCCAACGCCGTCATCGGCAGCTCCATCCTCGCGCTCCTCGTCGGAGGACTTGCGCTGTGGGCGTTCGACATCATCCACGGGCAGATCTGCTTCTCCGTCATCGGCGGTTTCGTTTTGATGATGGCGCTGTTCGGAGGGCAGGGCTTTGACCTGAAATACCTGCTCGCCCATCTGTGCGGCGGCGGCGTGATCATGGGCGCGTTCTTTATGGCGACCGATTACGTCACCTCCCCCGTCAGCCGCCTCGGACAGACGATCTACGGCATCCTGATCGGCGTGCTCGGAGGTCTCTTCCGTCTCTACGGCGGGACCGCGGACGCCTTCAGCTATTCGATCATCATCGGCAACCTCTTTACCCCGCTGATCGACACGTACTTCGTGCAGAAGCCCTACGCCTACCGCGCGCGCGCCGTCCGCCTGAGATCGGGCGACCGGCGGTCCTTCTGGCAGAGGATCCCGAAGCCCGTCTATGTGCTGACGGCGATCACGCTCATCGCGGGCGTGGCGCTGAGCGGCGTGTTCTCCATGACGAAGCACACGATTGAGGAACAGAAGCGCTTGAAGAACGCTCAGTCCTACAGCGTCGTATGTCCCGACGCCGAGGAATTTGAGCCGGACGACGAGGCCGACGACATCATCGAAAACCTCGCCGGCTCCTGGTGGGGCGAGGACTACGGAAAGTCCGTCATCAAGGAAGCCATGATCGCGAAGGGCGACGACGGTAAGATTGTCGGTTACGTCGTGCGCGTCAGCACATCCGACGCATACGACGGCTCACTCACGCTCGTGGTCGGCACCGACCCGAACGGCAAGGTCCTCGGCATTTCCTTCACGGAGCTGCACGAGACGCCCGGCATGGGCATGCGCTGCGGTGAGGCGGAATTCATGGATCAGTTCGCTGGCAAGGAAGTGGATTCCTTCGTTTTGAACAAATCCGCGATGTCCTCCGGCGCGGCGAATGAGATCGACACTGTATCCGGCGCGTCCACAAGCTCCGGCGCGGTGGTGAAAGCGGTCAACGCCGGTCTGGACTTCGTGAGAAACGTGATGATGGGAGGCAGGGAGTCATGAACAAATACATAGAACGGCTGTACAACGGCATCATCAAAGAAAACCCCGTCCTCATCCTGATGCTCGGCATGTGCCCGACGCTCGCGGTTTCGACCCGCGCGGCGAACGGCATCGGCATGGGGCTTTCGACCATGGCGGTGCTCATCCTCTCGAACCTTGTGATCTCCCTTCTTCGGAAGGTGATCCCGAACGAGGTCCGTCTGCCCGCCTACATCGTGATCGTCGCCTCCCTTGTGACGGTGACGGAGCTTCTGATCGAAGCGTACCTTCCCGCGCTGTATGACGAGCTCGGTATTTATATCCCGCTCATCGTCGTCAACTGCATCGTGCTCGGCCGCGCGGAAGCGTATGCCAACAAGCATGAGCCCTTCCTCTCCGTCTTCGACGGCATCGGCATGGGGATCGGCTTCACGCTCGCGCTGACCCTGACGAGCCTTCTGAGAGAAGTGCTCGGCAGCGGCACGGCGTTCGGGTTCCGCGTCCTGCCCGCCGGCGTCGAGCCGATCGGGATGTTCGTTCAGCCCCCGGGAGCGTTCCTCATCATCGCGGTGATCATCGCCGTGCAGAACGCGATCGGCATCAAGACCCGTCAGCGCAAGCTCGTTGATAGCGGATGCGACGGCAACTGCGCCCTCTGCTCGAGAGCGTGCGACGGGGAAGGAGGAGCAAAATGAAGAGTCTGATCCTCATCATCATCGGCGGGGCGCTGATCAACAACGTCGTGCTGAACCAGTTCCTCGGCATTTGCTCCTTCCTCGGCGTGTACAAGCAGATGAAGGCGTCCGCGTCCCTCGGCGGCGCGGTGATCTTCGTCATCACGGTCGCCTCCGCGGTGTCGAGCCTGCTTTATACCTATGTTCTCGCGCCGTTCGGCATCGAATTCATGAAGACCATCGTCTTCATCCTCGTGATCGCCGCGCTCGTGCAGATCGTGGAGATGTTCCTCAAAAAGAAATCGCCGGGGGTCTACAAGGCGCTCGGGATCTATCTGCCGCTCATCACGACCAACTGCGCAGTCCTCGGCGTCGCGCTCACCAACGTGCAGAACGACTATAATTTCCTCGAGAGCGTTCTCGCGGGCTTCGGCACGGCGGTGGGCTTCACCCTCGCCATCGTCCTGCTCGCCAGCATTCGCACGCGCATTCATGAAGAGGATATTCCGGCGCCGCTCAGAGGCGCGCCCATCGTGCTGATCTCCGCCGCGCTCATGTCCGTCGCGTTCATGGGTTTTGCGGGACTTTCGTTCTGAGGAGGCGCTGAGATGGACATGAATATCATTCTGATCACTACCCTCGTGATCGCTGCGGCGGGGCTGGTCGTCGGGATCGGTTTGGTCGCGGCTGGGAAGGCGTTCCGCGTTGAGGTCGACGAAAGGGAAGTCGCGGTCCGCGAATGCCTGCCCGGAAATAACTGCGGCGCGTGCGGATTCGCCGGATGCGACGCGCTTGCCGCCGCCGTCGCGAAGGGGGAAGCCTCCGTGAACGCCTGCCCGGTCGGAGGCGCCGCCGCGGCGGAAAAGATCGCCGCGATCATGGGGACCTCCGCGGACGCCGTGGCGCGCAAAGTCGCGTTCGTGCGCTGCAAAGGAAGCTGTGATGTCACGAAGCCCCAGGGCAATTATATCGGCATCCGGGACTGCCGCAGCGCCGCGCTCTCCGGTCTGAATCTCCCGTCCTGCGGGTACGGGTGCCTCGGGCTCGGCTCCTGTGTCACGGTCTGTCCCGAGAACGCCGTTCACGTCGTAGACGGAGTCGCCGTCGTGAACGAAGCGCGGTGCGTCGGGTGCGGGCTCTGCGTCAAGGCGTGTCCGAAGGGGCTGATCGAGCTCGTCCCCGCCGACGCCTCGGAGAGAGTGCGGTGCTCGAATCGGGATAAAGGCCCTGCGGTCAAAAAGATCTGCTCGGCGGGATGCATCGGATGCATGCTCTGCGTGAAGCAGTGCGAAGCAGGTGCGATTTCCGTGACGGACAACCTCGCGCACATCGATTACGAAAAATGCACGCGGTGCGGCAAATGCGCCGCGAAGTGCCCGGTGAAGGTCATCACCGCGCCCGCGGCCGAACCCGCCGCAGAGGAAAACCCCGCCTGACGGAGGTACGTATGGAAGGAAAAACGATTTTCAAAATCGCGGCGGCAGTCGCCGTCGCGGCAGCCGCGTTTCTCGCCCTCGGCGGCGTCATCGGCGGCGATCTCCTCTATCAGATCGCGTCCGCCGTGTAATAAATTGGGGAACTGACGAAACAGCGGCAAGAATGGGTCGCTGTTTCCATTTCAGGGCATCACTTTTGCGGCCGCCCGCAGAGGGCAGAGAGCCCGCGGAACATAATGCCGCGATTGACAGAAGCCCGAAGGGAAGCGCTCGGATGGGAAACGCGTCGACTTCGGCGCGAACGCGTTTTCCGGCGGACGTCCGTGCGGCGGATGTCCGCCGAAGTCCGCGTGAGCAAATCGGCGGGGACGCACCGTCTGCGTCCCCGATCTCCGCTTTCTCACGCCTCCGGACTTGTTTCGCGGACAATTTGACGTTGTGGCATAAATCAGGAAATCGTCGATTTTTTGGGAGAGTCGAATGAAGTTGAACCGCAATGGAAAAGCTGCCGTGATCGGAAGTCTTTTCCGCACCATGCTCGCCTTGCTCTTGATCGCACTGACCGTCATACCGTCATCGGCGGCGGAGGTGATCGGCTCCGTTTTGACGACGGACATCCGCGCGTACATCAACGGAGCGGAGATCCCGGCGTACAACGTCGACGGAAAGCTCGCCGTCGTTGTCTCGGACCTGAACAATTACGGATTCACGACGCGCTATGACAATGATGCGCGAAAGTCCGTCGTGAACAGGAATCTCAGCGCTTCCGCCTTCACTTCCGTTCCTTCGAAGACCTCCGGGCTCGCGGTCGGCACACCGGTCATGTCCGTTTATGCGAGCAATATCACGGTGGAACTGGACGGACTGCGGGTCGACGCGTTCAACGTGAACGGCAGGATGGCCATCTTCTTTTCGGATTTGAAGCGGTATGGGAAATACAGTTATGACGACCGGAAACGAGTTTCAAAAATAGAGCTGTCCGATGAGATCCCCGCGGTACAGATCCCGGAGGCCGACGCTTTGAGATACGTCATACATGCCGCGGGCGCTCTTGAAGGAAAGGACGCCCGAGGTGTCAAGCGGGAATATCTCGGTTCGAATTCCCTGGAAGGACTGCGGCAATGCGCCCGGGCGGGCGCGCGGATCGTGGAGCTCGATTTCTGTTTTACCTCCGACGGAGAACTGGTCTGCGCGCACGACTGGTACAAGGAGTATTTCTCGTCCGTTTCGGAAAACGGAGTTCCGCTGACCCTTGCAGAGTTTTCGTCCTCCCGCGTGTACGGATGCTTTACACCGGTCACGCTTGACAAGCTCGCTTCATTCCTGAAAGAACATCGGGAACTTCTGATCATAACGGACGTCAAAGACGACAACCTCGCCGGGCTGTCGAAAATCGCCGCGGAATACCCCGAGCTTCGAAACCGTTTTATCGCTCAGATCTACGCGGAGAACGAATACGAGCCGGTGAGAAAGCTGGGATTTGATCGCATCATTTATACCCTTTACCGCCTCGGCTGGAAAGAAAAGACCGACTGCTTATCGATCCGGCGTTTTGCGGATAAACACCCCCTGTGGGGAATCACATTCGCGGCGGAGCTTTGTGAAGTGGACGGATATGCCGCCTCGATGCTCGAAATCGGCGTGCCCCTCTATGTGCATACCGTGAACGAGGATGCGGACAAGTATTTTGACATGGGGATTTCCGGCGTATATACGGACTATCTACCGGGGGGGAAGTGAAAATGCCATAGGATCAAAGCCGCTGTGCCTGATTTGGATTATCGATCATAGAAGATAAGACGCACGAAAAAAGTCCCTCTTCGATCGGCAAACCGCGTCGCGGACGGGTATAAGATTATATCATCTCATCCCTCTGGAATCAATGCCTGCAGCAAATTTCGATTCGATTCCTCAACAATTTCCATAACCGAAAAGAGTCTGACCTGCAAACGAAAAGCGCCGAAGTCAAGCGAAAACAGGGAGACGGATGCGGCAGTCAGCCCCACGGATGTCCGATCGGTGCAGCCATCCGCCCGCCGACACACATTTCATCCGATCACATCATTTAAACAAGTCCCGCCTCGAATAACCGAAAGCAGAAAACCGAAACTTGAACTTATTCTACCCAAACATTCCCACACATAACCTTGAATCCCCCGCTTCATACTATGGGCGTGAGACAAAGCGGATCTGCTCCGGACGGCAAAACCTCGCGGGACGGTCGGCGGCGTCTCGCGAAATCAAAAGAATCCGAATGGAGAAGAATCATGGCTAACAAGACCACGAATAAGATCGTTGTTCCCGAAGCGAAGACCGCTATGGAACAGTTCAAGCAGCAGGCCGCCTCCGAAGTGGGCGTCAACCTCTCGAAGAGCTACAACGGCGACCTCACCTCCCGCGAAGCCGGTTCCGTCGGCGGACAGATGGTCAAGAACATGACGACCGTACGAAGCACGAAAAATTGGGTTTTTGAAAGGGAAAACCGGGTTGTCGACGGGCATAAGACAACGGTGAGGTACATAGCTGGGGTTGCGGTTTGAGGGGGATCCACTCCAAAAACAATGATAGATTACGCGGCGAAAAGATATCTCCTGTGCCGAAATGATGCGTTCGTCGACTCGGAAAGAATTACCGCCGACATTTTCCGTTCTTTGGAGCACATGATCGAAATCAGTCGGACATAGTGTTTACAAACCTTTATAAACTAATTTGATCAAAACACTTGATTAAAACTGTTTGTTGTGGTAGAATAATCGCAGTAAGAACGGAGGTGAGCAAGATGAAACTGCTCCGCGTGAAAGCCAGCCACTTCAAGAACTGCTGTGATGACTTTACGATAGACCTGACATCGAAGTCAAAGAAGACGGCGGAAGATTTAGAGTACGAGCTTCAGGAAATTGCTCCCAACCTGCATGTGTTCAGCACCGCTGCCTTTATCGGGAAGAATGCGTCAGGCAAAACGACCGCCGTTGAATTGCTCGACTGCGCCTATTCCATACTCGGGGATTTCCGTGTGGAGGACAAGCACTACAGCTGCGATGGCATAAAGCTTGAAATCACATTCTTCCATGAGGGATTTATTTATCTCTATGAAACCGTGCTGTCTTCCGGAAAGACTATGGCAAACCAGGCTTGCTTCCGGAACGAACGGATCTTCCGCAAGGAATACTTCAAGACCAATGCAAAGGAGATTTTTGACCGCGACGGTTTTGAGGAACTGACAGATCTGGGAGACCTGCCGGAGGACACTTCCAACGTTTTCTTTATCCTGAAAAAGAAAAAGACCCGGGCTGTCTTCTTTGACAGCTACAGCGGCGGCGCGGACACCTATCAGTTGTTGTTCCGGGCTCTGAAAAATTATGATATCGGCGAAGATGTGCTCGCAAAGGTCATCCGTATTTTTGATGAAACGATCAAGGAGCTGCACCGGATCGACGACCACAACTACCGTGTGGTGACCGAAAACGGAGAGCGGATCATGTCGGATACACAGCTCATCTATTTTCTTTCCAGTGGAACTACCAAGGGTATCCTCCTCTATACCCTGATGGCGGCATCCCTGAAGGAGGGTTTTGATCTGCTGATCGACGAAGTGGAGAACCATTTCCACAAAACTCTGGTGGAAAACATGATAAGCCTCTATAAAGACAAGAGCGTCAACCGCAGCAATGCTTCCTTGATTTTTACGACGCATTACTGTGAGGTTCTGGATCAGATGGGGAGACAGGATAATATCTGGATTTGTAATGCAAACAGCCGCATCCACCTGACCAATATGTACGAGGACTATCGTATCCGCCCCGTACTGCTCAAGAGCAAGCAGTATTACAGCAATGCCTTCCGGACTGCCGTCAACTATGAGGACCTCATGGCGCTGAAGAAGGTGTTGAAAAAATGAAGCGGCTGATCATGTGCGAAGGTCCCAATGAGCTGACGCTCATCAACATCCTGCTGGAAAACGATGCTCTGGTTTTCTCTGAGGATGACCTGCTTGGCTTGACTGCTTACCACGCAAGGCAAATCAAAACAAATGCCCAGGTACGGTTGGCATTGAACCTGTATGACGGAAACGACGTCACGGTGATGCGCGTCGGAGACAAGCAGACAGACCGATTACTCATCCCGGCGGATTTCAAAGACAAGATCTATGAGGTTGAGAAGTACTGCACTCTTCCGGAACTGGAAATGCTGCTGCTTATCTCCGAAGACCTTGTGAAGGAATACGAGAAGGTCAAATCAACAGTCAGGCCAAAAGTCTTTGCCAAAGAACACATCCGGTGCAATCGGAGACGTTACGACAACAGCTCCCGGTTTTACCGGGACTATTACGGAAATGAGTGCAGGAAGCTCATCAACGCCATCCGGGAGTACAAACGGATCAGGGGCTCCCATGAAAAGGATGAGCTATATCTTGCGGATATTCTCAAATAAGCCGAAATCAAGAATTTGTGACTATGTTTCTTGAACAGGATCGGATATCGTATGGTTCCCCTTTCTTGAAGAACGTGTTAACTAACCGTCCGACTCACGAAAAAAGCCGTCTTCGAGCGGGAAAACCGCATCGTAGAGGGGCATAAGCAAACGGTCAGATACATAGCTGGTCTTGCGATTTGAGGGGGATCTTACATGAAAAAAGAGTGGGAAATGGGCTTACAACATGGACACCTGCTGTGTCGAGCTAAAGCAGGCCGACGGGACAGTAATCGCCATCGATACCCTCGCCGTGGAACGGGAATTCGTGGAGACCTGGCTCGATCGCCGGGAGCTGGATTATCTGATCTACAATGATCCGGCTGCTTATGCGGAGCTGGTGCTGAACGGCGATGTGAAGGCGTATCTGGATACAGTCAGGCAGGGACAATAATTCGGGTTCATGGAAAGGAGGTGGCAAAACACCACCTCCATGAAGGGCGTGCGTTCTGTGCACGTCCTTTCTCCATTTTTAGAAAAAGGATACGGATTCAATCCTCACCCTTGAAGGAATAGAAAAGCAAGGGCACAAGTGTTGCTTGTATCCTTGCTCGATGTGAAGGAGCGGAATTCAATTCCCACCCTTGCCTGCCGCACCATCGTTTGAAATGACGGTGGGAAGTCAGCTGACTGAACGATTCTCTTATCCCTCAGCGCAATATCTTCTCCATCGGTTTTCCTTTTGCAAGTTCGTCCACCAGCTTGTCCAGCTGCCGGATCTTCTTCATCAGCGGGTTCTCGATGGTTTCTACCTGGATTCCGCAAATTATCCCTGTGATCAGCTCCGCCCTCGGGTTGTATGCCGGCGCATTATTGAAGAACTCCGCATAGGTCACATCGAGATCTGTCGTCTCCATATCATATCCTGTCAGCCATGCAGTGACTTCATCAACCTCTGCCTTGGTACGGCCTTTCTTCTCCGCCTTGGCAACCAGCAGCGGATATACTTTTGAGACCTTCATATCAAAAACGGATTGTCTGGGCATCGTTCGTCACCTCACACATGGTTTCCGGTCTTCCGACACCAGTCCGCGATCTCTGCGATCAGATCCAGCGGAAGATCATCGGAATACGGGATCTGGATTGACCCCTTGCTGTATTTGCAGCCCGCCTGATGCAGCTTTTCCGCAAAATACGTTACCGCTTCCGGGCCGGG
>JAFYBN010000112.1 GCA_017540175.1 Clostridia bacterium
CTGCCTCCGTTAATCAAACCGGTAAATCTCTTCCTCGCCGGTCGAGAGGTTGACGTGTACCTTCGGATAGTCGCCCGCCATATTGAACGCGAGATACTCCTCTTCGGTGATCCAGTCTGTTTCACGCGTGAGCTTCAGCAGGCTGAAATAGAGATCGTCGCCGAAGATCACATAATCGGACACGTCCGGTTCGCCGATGTAGTATTTCCCCGCGCAGTCATATACGAGCGTCGGCTCCCCGCCCGGGTCGTCCCGATCCACGGCGTAAATCTTTCCGTTCGTATAATCGACCGTTCCGAGCCGGTAGTCCGGATTCTCGCTGAGCTTCGTGGGGTCGTACAGAGAAAAATAGATTTTCGTGTTCGTGAGCTCGAAATAATAGATCTGTTCCGCCGGGAGGGGGACTCTTTCGCACGTCCCGTCCGGGAGGATGCGGTAAACCGCTCCGCTTTCCTTCTCCCGGTCGCGCACGCTGAACCAGAATTCGTCCCGGTTTTCGTCGTAATACCATTCGCCGAACCAGCCCGTTCCATCGAACGAGAAGAGCGTCTTCGGGTTCTCGAAATTCATGTCGTATTCGCGAAGCTCCCGCAGCGAGCTGCATATGATTTTCCCGCCCCGGATCGATTTGATCCATTGATCGCCCGGGATCTCCCGCTCGAACAGGACCTCGTCCGTTTTGACGTCCAGCGCGGCGAGATAATCCCTCTGCACCGTCGTTCTGGTGTCCTTATCGATGATATTTTCGCTGTTATTGAAATACAGGACGCCGTTTTCCTCACCGTAGATATACGTTCCGACAGTTCCTTTGCATACGGTTTTGACTGTGCCTTTGTTGAGGTCCGCCTTGAAGATTTCGGTATCGCCCCAGCCAATGGTTCTTCCGAAATAGAAGAACCCGTCCCCCGCCGGACAGAAGTCCGCTGATTGCCCCTCCGCGGTAAAGGGACATACGCTCGGGTCGCTGTGACTGCACAGCGGATCGGGGCAGACGTACTGCATCCCTCCCTGCTCAAGGTTGGTATAGGTGTAGGCGAGAACCCCGGTGGTATGATGTCCGCCGCCCCTGGCAGGCAGGGTCTTTTTTGCCTTAACGTAATAGTAATACCGATTCCCGATCACGGTGTACTGGGATGAGGTGATCCCGTCCCAGTCGCTCTGCGGCGCGCGCTTTTCCTGCACAGCGGGTGCGATCTCACCCGTCTGCGCGTTTTCCGGCGAGCTCTGTTCCGTCTGCGCGTTTTCCGGCGAGCTCTGTTCCGTCTGCGGCGAGGCGGAGGGAGAGCTTTCCGCGGCGTCCGCGGCCGGAGCTTCGACCTCGGCGGGCTGTGCAGGCGGCTCGTCTGTTTTTTCCGCCTCTTTGATCTTCTCTTCGTTCGCCGCCCTCGCTTCGGCGAGCTCGTTTTCGATCTCTGCGCGGGCGTTTCTCCGCTGACCGCAGCCGCAGACGGGCAGTACGGTGAGAAGCGCGCAGAAGCACAAAGCGATGATTCTTTTGATCATGTTCATTCCCTCCCGAGCAGTCGTCGTTTCTGTGAGCCGAATTTTTGATTTTCCCAAGACCACGCCGACACGGCGATGAGCAGGGCTGCCGCCGCGCCCCAGCCGAACAGCGCGCCGAGCGAATCGGGCACGGTCTTCGGCGCAAGCAGCTTCGCGATGCCGAGCGATTCAAACCTGTTCTCTCCGAGGGTCGTGAGCAGGGACGGAATGAAGATCACGGCGAAGACCGCGGCAAACTGAGCACTCAGCCTCCGCGTCAGCGCGGAAAGCCCGGCGACCGCGGCACAGAGCGCGAGCGAACCGAACAGACGGATCAACTCAAAGCACACAAGATACTGCCCGACGGTCATGTCGAGTCCCGTCACCGCCATGTCCGGAATGCTGAGGAGTCCCGCCGAGAAAATCGTCGCGTCCGAGGTCCTCAGAACCTCATAGAGATCCACGCCCGCGAAGAAAAGCCAGACGAGGGCGGTGCCGATGAACGCCGCGCCCCATTTGCCGCTCCACGTCTTTGAAGCGCCGTTCTTCGCGGTGTGCAGGATGGACTTGAAGCCCGTGCGGTATTCCCGCACAAAGAGGTCCGAGAGCAAAATCGTCATCAGCACAAGGAAGATGTAGTCGAGCGGCTGACGGAAGAGCCGCATGACCGCCGTCTCTTCGATGAATTCGAGGTTGTCATGCTTCGCTTCAAGCGCAGGGTCGGTCAGATAGTCGAGCCGCTCGCGGACGCGCTCGAGCGGTTTCTCCACAAGATCGGCATAGTTCCGCCGTTCGCTGATCTCCCGGTACTCTTCGATCTCCATTTCCCCGTCCCGATAGGCGGCCTGCGCGCGCGCGTATTCCGCAAAGCACTCCGAGACGTACCGCTCTTCCTCTTCGATATACCGGATCTTCTCCTCCGTCACCGGGCCGCGCAGCTCTTTCATGTAGTCCCTGTAGACTTCCCAATACGAGCCTTCATACGGCTTGAAATACTCGGCGGACACAAAGGTTTTCCCGCCGAGCGCAAGGAGCGACAAGCCGAGAAAGACCGGCAGAAACATGGATTTCTTCATCTCATAGCCGAACACGGACAGAGAATGCGCGCGGAAGCTGACCGCCTTTTGCGCTCTCCTGCGGAGTTTCACCCGCACGGGAAGCCGGAGGGAGAAGGTGCGGTAGGAGCCCGCCCGCAGTCCGACGGCGAACGGCAGACCGACGAGCAGAGCGAGCAGGACAAGCCCCAGCGCGACGAGAGCCGGGATCAGCCCGACGAGCAGACCGCCGAGATTGAGCGCGCGGTATTTCGCGAAGAGAAAATCTCCCGCGGCAAGGTCTACGAAATTGAACATGCGCAGATCATAGAACGCGGAATCCGTCTGCCGCCCGGAGAGCCAGTAACCTGCCGTGAGCAGCGCGAGCAGGATGCCGTAAACCGGGAGCTCGTGATCGAGGATCTGTCCGAGAAAGATCACGAGCAGACTGAACAGGAGGAACAGCGCGGTCTGCACCGAAACCGTGAGCGCGAGGTACTGCCCCACCGTCAGGGCGTAGGGACAGAACTCAAACGCGGAGAGCGCCTGGATCGGCATGGAAAGCGGGGAAAAACCGCGCGTCACGGCGATCACGGCAAGCGGGGAGAGTGTGAACAGAAGCGTAAGGCACACGGAAACGAGCGCTGACGCCGAAAGCTTCGCAAGGATGAGCGGAGCACAGCCACGCTTTGAGACGCGCAGGACGTTCACGATCCGGTTCCGCTTTTCTCCGAGCCACGCTCCGGAGAAGACGACGAGGGAAGCGAGCGCGAGAAGGAGCGTCGGCAGGCGCATGGAGAAGTATTCGTTCCAGCCGAACTGACCTTCGGCGGGGATCTCCGTATCCGCGAGCGGGCGGTAGTGCAGGATCAGTTCCGCGTTGTATTCATAGACGTACGAGCCTTTCGCGACGTCGGGATCGCTTGCCCTCTTGACGGCGGTATCCACGACGCGGCGGATATCCCGCCCGTAATTCCGGGACCGCTCCGTGATGGGTTCGACTTCGAGGAACAGCTTGGAGTCCCCGTATCCCGGCACGTCGATCAGGCGGTTCTCTAATTCTCCCTGCCCGCGGAAGTAGAACTCCCTGCGCTCATCGTAATCCGCTCGCAGAGCGTCGTACGCCGCGCGGTCGTTTCGGTATTCATCGAGCAGGGTGTTCACCGCCTCCCGCACCTCGCCGCTGCTTCGCCAATACGATCCGGTCTCGACCGCGGCGGCGACAAGATTCGCGGCGAGGAGCACGGCGAGCAGGATGATATTGAAGCGCGTGCACAGTTTCATGAGCTCGCGGCGGAAAAGCGGCAGGGGGCGGTCTTTTTTGAGCAGCCGACGAACGGTTCTTTTTGACAGGACGACGGCGGGGTCCGCCGCTTCGTATTCTTCGAGCTCCCGGTTTTTGATATAGGGCATCGCCGAAGCGATCAGCGCGTCCATCGGGTCTGCCGCGTTCGGTTTTTTGAAGTCAGCCATCGAATTCTCCCTCCTTCATCATCTTTTTCAGCGCGGCTTTTGCCCTCGTGAGTCTTGCGTTGACCGCGGTTTCCGATATTTTCAGCCGCTGTGCGGCGGCGCGGATACTCATGCCGTAGTAGTATCTCAAAATGATCACGTCGTGCTGTTCGCCGCTCAGCCGGTCGATGTACGACGCGATCCGCCTCGCCCGTTCCTCGTTCAGCACGATGTTCTCGGGGATCGCGGAATCGTCCGGGATCTCCCATCCACCCTCATTCCCATCCTCGCCGTCGGCCCCGCTGAGAGCGTCCGTCGAAAGCGTCCGCTTTCCCTTTCTCTTGCGCAGGCGGTCCTTCGCGTTGTTTTTCGTGTAGATGACAAGCAGGCGGATGATATCGCCCTCCGGGCGGCGCCGGAAATCTTCGATGTGACGGAACGCCTCCATAAAGGTGTCGCTCACCGCCTCCTCCGCGTCCTCCCGGTTTCCGAGGAGGGAATACGCGACGGCGGTCAGGCGGTCTCCATATCGCTCGATCATCCGGGCGAGGAACTTCTCCGTTTCCGGATCCAGTGCGGTCGGGAATGCAAACAGCACGGGCGCGTCACCTCCTTGCGGGAAATCTTTCCCTTATATCGTACCATGTCTACCCTTCTTTTTCAAGAGCCGCTTTCGCTCCGCCTCCCGCTCAAACGGGAAACGGTCTGTCGGCAGGTTTCACTTTCTATAACGCAATTGTGCGAAAAAACACACGCAAAAAATCAAAAAAACGAAAGATCGGCAAAAAGCACAAATCTTTCGGACATTATTCGGGCAGAACGACGAAGCGCGGTGCAGACGGTCCGGCCGCCTCGAAAACACCGGGCGGCGGAAAACCGGATTCGGGACCGTCCGATTCCCTCTCAAAACTTCCCGCGCGGCGGCGAAAAGTCCGTTTTTTTGCCGAGCCCCTTGACAAAACGGCGCGAATCGGGTATGATTGCTTTGGGTAGATCCGATACCCTACCGAATATAATTAAGAAAGGTTTGTCTGATCCTCATGAAGAAAATCGTCTCCATCCTTTTGATCCTCGCCCTGATGCTCCCCGTTTTCGCGGGCTGTTCCGAGGGCGGCGGCACGGACGAAAAAGAAAGCGAACAAACCGCCGCGAATCCGAACGCGGAAACCGAAGGCGGCGAAGAAGAAACCGAAGAGGAAACCCGGTACGCGGCGAGCATCCCCGAGGGGACGAGCTATACCGGCTCCACCTTCACCGTCCTGACCTATCCGAACGACGGAAGCATCTGGACGGACGTGGACTGGTCCGCGGAAGAGATCACTGGCGAAGTGCTCAACGACGCGGTCTACAAGCGCACGCAGAAAGTGGAAGATCTGCTTGACGTGGAGATCGCAACCGCCTATCTGACCGGGCGCGGCGACCTGAGCACGATCGAAAGCTCCGTGCTCTCGGGCGACCACGCCTATCAGCTCGCCACGGTCGCCATGCAGAACTCCTTTACCATTGCGATGAACGGGCGCGTGCACGAGCTGAACGACTTCGCGAAGCAGGGCACGCTCGACCTCGACGCCCCGTGGTGGGATCCGAACATCCTCGGCGAGCTGTCCATCGGCAACAAGAATTTCTGCCTGACCGGCGACATCGGCACGATGTACAAGAAATCCATCGGCGTCATCATGTTCAACAAGGTCCTCTACGAAAGCTATCAGCTCGGCGAGAAGGCGGGCGAAGCGCTCGGAACGGCAACCGCTTCCCCCTATGACCTCATGAGCGCCGGGAAGTGGACCATGGACCAGATGGTGAACCTCGGCACGACGGTTTCGAAGGACCTCGACGGCGACGGCAAAATGACGCAGGAGGACCAATACGGTCTGATCTGCTTCTGCAACATGCTCGCCATCGCGATGATCGGCGGCGAAGTGGTGTACTTCAGCAAGGACGCGGACGACATGCCCTACGACACCTTCATGAGCGAGCGGGCGGTCTCCGTGCTGGAAAAGCTCGCGACCCTCATGTACAACGCGGACATCACCTATTCGTGGTCCCGCGCGGGCGTGGGCGAGGACCCCGCGTTCACGATGTACCAGTCCGACAAGGCGCTGTTCTACTACGGCGAGCTGCACGCGGTCGCCACGATGCGCGACATGAACTCCGACTTCGGCATCATGCCCATGCCGAAATACGACGAGGCGCAGGCGGGCTATCACCACTGCGTGAACCCGGACGTCGCCGCGACCTACGTCATCCCGAAGGACAATCTCGACTATGAGAAGACCGGGTACATCATGGACGCGCTGGGTGCGGAGTCGAAGAACGAGCTCACCCCGGCGTACTATGACATTTCCCTGCGCGGCAAGGTCTCCCGCGACCAGGAATCCGCCGCGTCCCTCGATGTCATCATCGGCTCGGTGCGCTACGACGTCGGCTATCTCGGCGGCTACGGCATCACCGCGATGCTCAACACCATGGCGGACGCCTACAACACCGACCTCGCCTCCCAGTACGCCCGCCAGACGAAGGTCATTCAGAAGAACCTCGACCGCATGCTGACGAAGTTCGAAGCGCTCAATCCGTAAATCCGTAAGACAAGCCGAAACACTTCCCTGCCCCGCCGAGCGGCCGGACCGGATCGCGCGAACCGCGCCGAATCCGGAGAGCCCCGCCCCGGCGGGGTTTTCGCGCGCTTGTCAGGCTCCCCGCGGAGCTTTTCGCGGGGTTTTCGCGCGCTTGTCAGGCTCCCCGCGGAGCTTTTCGCGGGGTTTCGCTCGCTCGTCAAGGCCTCCGCGGAGCTTCCCGCCGGGTTTTCGCGCGCTTGTCAGGCCCCACACGGAGCTTCCCGCGAGGTTTATGCAAAGTTTTTTGCTCAAAAAACGAGATTTTTGAAAAAAGGGGTTGCAATCCGAAATGAATTGTGGTATAATAACTCACACACAGGGGCATAGCTCAGTTGGTAGAGCAGCGGTCTCCAAAACCGCGTGTCCTGGGTTCGAGTCCTAGTACCCCTGGATGTGAAAACCCCCGAAAGCCTTTCAAACATTGGCTTCCGGGGGTTTTTCCTTGTGCGCAGAATTTGTGCCTAAGTGGGATGGTTTGGGCGGATTTCGGGCGTTTTTTCGCCCGTTTTTTGCTGTCAGAGCATCGAAAACGCTCCGGGGATTTTGGTAAATAGTGGTAAGAGCGGTGTCTTTGTTGAGGTTGCGGGGGCTTGTGAGGCAACGGTTTCGGGAGGGTCTGGGATTTTGGGGGTGAAGGAAAACGGGCGGGGAGTGCTCCGTTTTGGGGGAAATGGAAAGAGAGCGGCGGACCGCGTGCATCCGTGCTTCTTTTATTCCCTAGCACATATTCAAAGCTTTACAGCACGGTCTCCGTCAAAATCCTGCCGTATCCTTCAAACGGATAATCAATGGTGATGACGCCTTCTTCCGTATCGCCTATGCCGCTGTATAGATCGCATTTACCGTCCTCCCGCATGACGATACCGGACGTAAACGCGCAGTCGGTGGTGTTGAATACTTTGGCGGGTCCTGCCGGGTAGCAGGTCCGCGTTCCGATCACTTTTTCATCCAGAAGAGCGTGTGTTTCCGGATCGAACACAAAGGCAACGTTGCAGTACGCCTGCATACTCCGGCCGTCTTCCCAATCGTAATGATAGCATTTATGCCCAATGATGCCGATGTAGCCGGAATCCAGCAGATAGCACTGGTTGCAACCGCCCCATTCCCCCGCCTCAAACATCCCGTCGATGACCTTGGCTTCGCTGACGGTTTTGTCATCCAGCTCGTCCAGGGAACGGATTGTCGTGAATCCCACGATGGACAGGCTGCCGTATTTCTTTTCCGTCGCCTCATCGCGGGGGCGCGAGAATACGCCGATCCCCTTTTCGCCCATGTCGATCAAACGGATATCCTTCATGTAATCGGGACCGGTTGTAAAATAGTACAGATTCATTAAATCCTGTCCGCGGTAGAAGTTCGCCCAATAGGTTTTTACCTCATTCCGCATCCGCACGACATAAGTACCGCCCATGCAAAGCTCGCCCCGGATCACGGCGACGTACGGATCTTCGATCGTATAGATCATGGATTCCGGCACGCGCTCGAACAGGTCTTCCCCGGTTTTCCGGAACAGATAGACCCAGGATCTCGCCCATTCCTCCCGTTTTTCCACACGGCCGAACATATAGGTTTCGCCGCGCCGCCGGAACGGGATGGAGCAGTTATACACGTCGTATCCGTCTACCCCCTTGAAAGTCAATTTTCTGCTGGAATAGACGGTTTTGTTTTTCTCGAAAGCCTCTCGTTTATCGCGAAACATAAATATACCTCCCATATATTGCACATCTTTGTTCAGGATCAGACTTCATACTCCGTCAGCAGGACCTTCTTCCATTCCGCAGCGCCGTCTGCCAGATAATAGGTCTCCGCGGACCAGGGCGTAACGGTATCGGTCAGGGGAACGGGCAGCAGGTCGCCCGAAACGGTAACGTGAGACGCTTTGCCTGCGGTCTCGCACAGACGGACGACAAGTCCGGTCCCGTCTTCGCTTCTCTTGACGGCGGAGAGCATGATGTTCGGGCAGTCGATCCGCAGTCCGGCGTAAGGCTTGTCGGACAGCCTGCCGGGGTGCCAGGTTTCGATGATGCTTGTCGTGGGCTTGTTCAGCTGCGCCGCAGCCTTCGTGACATCCGTCCAGTCGTCCCCCGCGGGCATCAGGATGTACCGGAAATCGATCCTGCCCTGATCGGTGTATTCGCTTTCCTCCGTCCGGGGACCGCCGTGATCGCCGTAAACGGGACTGCGGAGCACCGTATGGAAGATCGTTCCGCCCTTCACGCTGGAACTGTAGGTGCTGGAGTTCACAATGGCATATCCGCCGCCGTCGCCCTTCACCGCTGTCCAGCGCAGACCGGGTTCTTCTTCGCCGTCGGCAGGACGTTTCATCACGCCGAAGGGGATCTCGTAATACGCTTCCGGATGATCCACCGCCATGGGCCAGGCCAGCTTGAGCATCTTATGTTTTTCATGCCAGTCTGCGAAGGCGCGCACGCTCAGCTTGTCGGAACCGGGTTCCAGAGAGAAATACTGGGTCAGGGTGGAATCGTTGTACCGGCTCACGACCTTCACGGTCGCTCTCACGGGACCTTCTTCCGTCACGGTCACCTTCGCGTCGGAGAACCGCGCCATTTCGTCGGTAAAGAAGGATTTGCCATGACTCCACGTGTCGTGGTAATACTCGTCGATCACCGTAGGGACAGCCGCGCGGCCGGTGATGATCTCACGTCCTGTGCGCTTGTCCGTGAAAGAGGTGATAGTACCGCTGTACTGTTCAAACCGGATCCGGTAGATCTCGTTTTCCAGAATCGTTCCGCCTGGTTCGTTCGCGGTCATATTGCCCGTCCACGGGATCGCGGCAGCTGCGGGGGCGGACGGAACAGATACGGTTTCATTTGTCAGGTAATATACCGCATATCCCAGCGCCGGTACCTTCGCCCTGAACAGGGTATCGCTGCGCCAATGGCACGCAAGGGACGCCGAGTGTACAAGCTGAGATGGAACAGGATTGCCTCCGCAGTCCTTTACGCAGGTAAACTGCTTGTTGACCCGAACCGATTCCTCCACATCGAAGCCGTGGGGATTGAACACCACAACGGGGAGTCCCTTTTCCCTGTCAGAGGTGTCAATGATCCAGGACAGGCTCTGCAGGGCATTGTTTTCTTCCACCGCCGCCGTGTGGCGCGCCTGCCCCAGCATCAGGTCGGTATCGTCATAGGCTGCCCGGATCGAGCATCCGTCCATGGCATCGTGGAAGTGGCAGAAGCATACGTTTTTCCACGCTTCTTCGAAAACCTTGTTCTTCGGCTTCTTCCCGCAGAACGCGGACGCCAGCATGCAGTATGCTTCCGCGGCGATCAGAGAGGATTCCGCGCGGCGTATGCCTTCCTTGACGCGGTGCACGGCCGCCGGACAGCCGGGCGCGTGGTGCTGGAGGTCGTCGCGCAGTTCGGGAACGGGATGACCGCAGCCGCGTACTTCTTCAAAGAAGTCGTGCAGATCGGAATAGATCAGTTCCTTTTCCGGGTGTTCTTTCCCGTATTGCTCCAGCAGTTCCAGATGCCGGACGGTGGGACCGCCTCCGTGGTTGCCAACGCCGTAGAAGAAAGGCAGGGTCGGCAGGCCGGCGGGGGTATACGCGTCCAGAAACGCCATCCGTTCTTCCAGTTGATCCATTTCATCAAACCGGAAACAATAGGGATCGGGGATCCGGCACACAGTCACGGAGGAGCCGTCCGGGGCGACCCATTCGAAAAGGTCGCTTTCCAAGTCCTTTTCGTGCGGACCTGGACGCATGAATATATAGCTGTCCATGCCGGACTTCTTCAGGATCTGGGGCATCATGGCGTTGTGGCCGAAGCTGTCCGGGCTGTATCCCACCTTTGCGGTCACGCCGAGGGTTTCCTGAAAGTATCTCTGGGAATAGAGAGACTGACGGGCAAAGGCTTCTCCGGAGGGCAAATTGCAGTCGGGCTGGACGTGCCAGCCGCCCACTACGATGAACCGGCCTTCCTTCACCCTTTCCCGGAGTTCTTCGAACATCTCCGGAACGAATTCCTCCACCCACTGATACACGGAGGCTGAGGAACACACGAACCGGAAATCCGGGAATTCCTTCATACGGTCCAGAGCGGAACGGACGGTCGCTTTCGCTTCCGCGCTCCCTTCCTGCCAGCGCCATTGCCAGATCGGATCGAGATGGGCGTTGCCAATCAAGTATACTCTTTTCTTCAAATTCATATTGCCTCCGTATACGCGGATAATCCATCCTGCGTTTATCCGTTAATGATGTGGTTCGAAAGGCAGCATTCCCCCGAAAGAGGAAACACGGGTCCCCCGAAAGAGATCCGTGTTTCCCCAAAGGAGGAACAACATGAAGAAGCTGGATGTCGATAATTAGGGTGTTTCTCAGTGCTTTTTCTTCGTCAAAGCAAAACCGCCGAGAGAGATAACAGCCGCGACGGCGGCGGCGACACTGAAGTCGAAGGTGTTCGGAGCTTCGGCCTTCGCTTCGAGCTCTTCGTCGACCGGAGAAGATGCGGGAGGCTCAGGTTCTGCCTGCGTCTCAGGTTCTGCCTCAGCCGGAGCTTCCGCAGCTGGAGCGTCCGTGCCGTAGAATTCAATTTCCGCAACGTCGCCGTGCTCGACTTCGTTGTGATAACGATACATGGAGTAACCAGTGTTGTTTTCGAATTCGGTGATCACATAGTAGTCGGGGTTCGTGCCTTCGCCGGAAGCCTGGAACAGAGTCGTCCAGTTCTCGCCGTCGTTCGAACCGTCGATCGTCGCGCCGTTGAAGCGGGCGTTCCAGTTCTCACGGGAGAGGATGACGACCTTCTCGAGGACCACAGCCTTGCCGAAGTCCATGCCGCACCAGTTGTCACCGCCCTTGGACGGCGGATCGAAGTAGGAAGTCGGGTTGCCGTCAAACGCCGCGGCAGTACCGGAGCCTTCCGTGCCGTCCCAGCCGGTCGCGTTGCCGATGACCGTGCCGGAGAGGAAGTTCCCGGATTCACCGGAGGCGGGATACGTGTAGGTCGGAGCTGCAGGTTCGGGAGCGTTCGCCAGAGTCAGGCAGATGGAGGTCATACCCTGAGCTACCCAAGCCTGACCATTGCTGTTGTCGGTACGCATACAAGTATCGCCATCCCAGCCGTCGGGACCGTCTGCGTCGTTGCCCATCGCCAGCCACAGTCCGATTTCAAGACCTCCTGCAGCCTTCAGATCGGTCAGATCATACAGGGGAGCGCCGTCACTGGAGCGGCCGACGCCGTTCACGAAGATGTAGTCCACCCACGGGATGGCCAGTTCTGCGCAGTAGTTAATGCCGTCCGCAGAGTATGCCTTGGAGTAACCGGGGATCTCGGCGGTGATGTCCTTGGTCTGTTCACCGTCCACGGTGGAGCGGAAAGCGTCGCCGCGGACCTGAACCTGCTTGTCGGCGGTGAAGCCTACGCCCAGAATGATAGGATGGCAATCTTGAAGCTGATAGTCGGGGTTGAAGCCCATCTGGACCATGTCGCCGGCACGGAACCAGTCGCCCCCCTCGGGACCGTTCTGGGAGGGAGTGGTATCGCCTTCCACGGTAACACCGACATACAGATTGTCAGCATCCCATGTGAAATAGAAGGAATACTTTTCACCTTTGAAGGAACCTACCCATGAACCGTCTGAATAGTAGTTTGAACCGTCCACCACGATGGGTGCGTTGCCGGCATATTCGCCTTCCGAGATCACACCGTCCAGCGTGGTGGGTACGCTCGTGCCGGCGATATCAAAATTGAATTCGCCGGGTGTTGCCATGGCGGATACAGCGCATACGAATACCATGACAATGGCGATCAGCAGAGCGAGCAGAAGCTTTCTTGCGTTTTTCATGGAATCATTCTCCTTTTTTGAATTTCGCAGTTTCAACATCAATGTAAAATGAATCTGTAAACTGCATACCGAAGTCATAGTCTTCGATGGTCAGGTAATTGCCGTCTGCAAAATGACCGGTCTTGCCGACGATGCTGTTTTCCGTCGGGATGTCTCTGTGCGAAAGGTAGAATTATGCGGAAACACGGACTATGATACCGTCCGCCTCATGGGGCGGCGGAGCGAGAACTGCTGCCGCTGCCGCAGCCTACGGAACACAGAAGCAGACCGACACGGAAGAGTCAGCGCAGGTATCTCATGGCATTCCCCCTTAAAACGGCTTTTTGAATTAAATCGTCTTTATTCATGAGCATTTTGCTCAGAAATACGGAGCTGCAGCCCGCAGCGGTTCTTCGCAGGATGAGATTTTGCTTTACAGCATCAGCTCCATCGCGGAATACGCATTCGCGGAATAGTCCTTCATGTCGCTTATGACTACATAGTCGAGCACGTCGATCAGGCGATCCGTGCAGAGGATCAGCGGACAGTCGTCAACGCTGAATTCCACCGTATCCCCGCATTCTTTCCCGCGGAGACGGTTTGAAAACAGATCGATCGCGTAATCGTTTTCGAAGAAGTCGTCCCTCGCAAAAGATACCCTGCCGACACTGCCTTCCAGGGACCATACGGCCGTGACGTATTTCCCGTCGTCCCGCCTGAACTGGAGACATGCGGCGCACTGGTTCAGATCATGCTCTCTTAAAAAGGAAATCTCAGAGAGTTCGTTTGCGATCACGCTGAAGATGCCGAACGCGGGCTTTACGAGATAACGCTCCGGAAACCGGTTGATATCTTCCTTCGGACGAATCGCCAGAAGACCTAAATTGGCCTCGTAGTCGGTTTCGCTGATGCCGTCGTTTGAAAAATCGTAATAATCCACCAACTGCATTGACGGCACAACCATGGAGGCAATGTAATGCTGCAGTTCAAAAGCGGCCTGCTGAATAAGGGTGCAGCCATCCACCCCTTTATACGTGGACCAGCCCGATTCCGTATTCATAATGGGCTTTCCCGGACAGTATTTGTCCGCCAGTCCTTCAAACGCGCGATACCAGTCGACCATGGTTTCCCATGTCTGCACCGAACGGTACAAGGGGCTGACCGGAAACAGATGCATCGGATAAGGATGGATGACGAGCGCGTCGGTATAGTCCCCGACCCCGGCCTCCAGAATATCCTTCATAAACGGAACGTTCTTCCGAACCGTGCCCCCGTGAAGCACCAAAGCATCGGGGTCTTTTTCTTTTATGCAGCGATATGCTTCCTTCTGCAGCAGAGCGTATTTACGGTTGTTCTCTTTACAGAACATGCGCTTGCATTTTGCGTTGTGGTCGTATTCGCTGATGATTTCATATGCGGCGGCCTTTGTGCGAAAGGTTTCGGCGACCACGGAC
The DNA here is from genome assembly GCA_017540175.1 of Clostridia bacterium. Taxonomy (GTDB): domain Bacteria; phylum Bacillota; class Clostridia; order Oscillospirales; family CAG-272; genus UMGS1696. Next base: position 13,831 of record JAFYBN010000112.1, read on the forward strand.
ACGTAGTCCAAAAAACGCTCCTTCGCCTTTCCTTCAAAAGGAAACCGACCGCATCCGTAAAACCGGTCCATGGTCCTCGCGTCCAGCATATAGCGAAGCTTGAAGCCCATTTCATGCGCCAGATCGGCGTAATCAATATGCGTCTGCGGGATGGTAAACCCATCCGCGGTCGGATTGCACTGGTCCCAGAGGACGTCGTCGAGCAGCCATCCGACGCCGACTTTTGAAAGGAGTTTGAACGCGATTTTCATCGTTTCCAGGCGCGCGGTCGAGAGATGGGTGCTGACGCCCACCTTTTCCGCTCTGCGTCTTGCCAGAGGAATGCGGGCGAACCTGGTTTCGTATTCGATCCCTTCCGCGCGGACGGAGACAGTGAACGTTCCGTATACGCGAACGTCCGAGAAATCGACCGACAGCGAAACGGTCCCCTGCGCCGGTATTTCCCCGACGGCGATCTGCCGGGCAGACATAAGCCGGTCCGTCTTCATTTCGCGTACTTCGATTTGGAGCTCCGTGCCTTCGAAGTTCCCGCTGCCCGTGTTGCTTACGATGATCGCCGCTTTCATCGGCGTCCCGATATCGCCGAAGTAGATATTCGCGGTTTGCTCCGTCCGCAGGTACAATTCTATTTTCTGATCGCTCATAAACTGTCTCCTGTTTTACCTTTCATGCATTTGTCCTATGTGTGTTATAGGAACGTCTGCTCCGTCAAAGGCAATCGGTCTGTGCGTCGACCCGGGAACTATTCTACTTGTTGTGTGTTCCGCCGGGATCGCGGTGAGTCGCGATATCGTACTGCGTGTATTTGGAAGGGCTGACGCCGAAGCGTCTCTTGAACAGCCTTGAAAAATATGCCGGATCGGAATACCCGAGAAACTCGGATATTTCATTGATATTCATCATGGAGGTAATGAGAAGCTGGGCGGCATGATCCAGCTTAACATTGTTGATATACACGGTCACGGTCGTATTGAAGTTCTGCCGGAAGAGCTTCAGGATATAAGATTTCGACAGACCGAAATGCTCAGCAAGATCGGTGAGCGTAACAGCTTCCGATACATTTTCGTGAATATAATAAGCAATCCGGTTTACCAGGAAGGCAGAGGAAGAAGTGGCACTGTTCCTCAAAAGCTTGCTCAGCTCGAGCAGTATCTGTCCGAATATCAGCTGGAACTCATATTCCGCCTCCGGCTGGAGCCGATAAAGCCTGTCGTGCAGCTTTACGCATAGTGGGAGCATGACCGTTGAATGCTCCGGGAAATGAACGAGATCCGTCAAGCAGCAGGAGGAGGAAAACTCGGCGGCTTTCTCGACGGGTTCGCAGGAATATCCGTATCCCCAGCCGTTCTTGTTCTCCGGTAAAGTTTCGCCGCAGCAGGTAATATCCGCAGTAAAATGGAAATAGTAGTAGTCGCAGAAGTCTTCCGTATCCGCCGTATAAAACGTATCCCGCGGAATGAGCAGCCAGTCGCCGGTCTTCACCTCATATGATCGGTCCGAATACCTGAACGTTGCGCTCCCGCCAATGACATAAACAAGCAGATGGAACGGAATCTTTTTCCCACGGTGTTCCCAGTGCTTCTTCTGACGATAACGACCGAAATACACGCACCACGGCATACTGTCGCGGAATGATATACTGTAATACATCGGCTTCACGCTCCGTTCTTCGTGGTTTTGTACGTGAAATCAGTAAAAGAATGCGGTTTCGGGCGGGCGGATATCGGTGAGCGCTCCGGTGTAGTGACGCAGCGTATGGACATGGTACGGATGTGCCAGACAAGCCTCCTCGTTGATCTCAATACCGAGCCCGGGACTGTCGGAGATCTTTATTCGTCCATCCGCATAGACGAGCTCTTCGTTCGTCACATCATGCCGCCAGAGCACGTCTGAAAACATGATCTCATGGATTGTGAAGTTCGGTATACACGCGGCAAGCTGGAGTGTCGCGGCGTTGGCGACCGGTCCGGAAGGATTATGCGGCGCAAAGCCGATATACCTGCATTCGGCTTCGGATGCAATCTGTCGCAGTTCCATAATCCCCCCCGCATGGCTGACGTCCGGCTGGATGTAATCGGCGGCAGTGAGGTCGAACATCCTCCGGTAATCCTGGCGGGAATAGAGTCGTTCGCCTGCAGCGATCGCGACGGGAGATTTGTCCCGTACTTCCTTCAACGCTTCGAGACTATCGGGCGGGACCGGCTCTTCAAAGAACATCGGTTTGAATGCCTCGAGCTCCCGGGCGATCTTCACCGCCGTGGGGATGTTGAAGCGCCCGTGCCCTTCGATGAGTAAATCAAGTTTTGGGCCGACGGCTTCGCGTACCATCGCTACACAGCGTATGGCGCGTTCCATCCCCTCGGAAGAGATTTCCAGATAGGACGATCCGAACGGATCCCACTTGAGCGCAGTTAAGCCGCGCACGGCGGCTTCCTTCGCTTTCATGGCGAACTGCTCGGGTGTCTTCGCTCCAGAAAACCAGCCGTTCGCGTAGATCCGTACGTCGTCGTTCACCTTGCCGCCCAAAAGCTGATATACCGGTACGCCGAGAGATTTGCCGAGGATATCCCATAAAGCGCATTCCACAGCTGAAAGCGCGGACATCAGCACAGGTCCGCCGCGCCAGTAAGCGTCACGGTATACATGGTGGCGGTGATCCTCGATCCGGGACGGGTCTTTTCCAACGAGATACTCACGAATATGCGTGAGCGCGCCGAGCAGCGCCTTCTCCTTATATTCGAGCGTGGCTTCCCCGACGCCGTCGATCCCCTCGTCGGTATAAACCTTAACAAATACCCAGTTCGTACGGAAGCAATCGACTGCAAATGGCTTAACGTCTGTGACCTTCATGTTCCGCCTGTTCCTCTCGCGATATCTGTACGATATCCGTCGCCTTACCGCACGTTATTATATCACACGCTGCCCCGATATTTCAACTGCATTGCAATATCGTCCGGAAAATAGCCGATATCATACAAATCACGCCGGAGGAAAGCGAAGAGATTCAGACCGCGATTTGGACGATTTTCGGCATTTTCTTCACAATATGATACCTCGATTGACTTCCCGGAGCGAACATGCTATAATCAACTTGTCAAAACAAGGGGCAGCGACAGGATTGAAAATAGTACAGAATCACGAACCCGGACAAAATGCTCCCTACAAAGGAAAATGACGTCGGGATGGAATGATCGTGCCGTTATGAAATGATTCAGATATAGAACGCACGCCGGAGATCACCGTACACGGCAGCTCGTTTCCTTTGAGGCGGCTGAGGGGATCATCAAGAACGCCTTCTGCCCGTTCAGTTCGAAGAGAGTAATCGTCGCCGTATGCCGGTGAAGGATCATGGGAGGAAAACTCCTTCCCGTACAGTTCATGCAAAGGCAGGTGCATCTGATGTGTAAGACCGCATTGGTCACAGGCGCGTGCGTCAACACGGGCGTGGAAATCGTAAGAAAATTCGCGGAAAATGGTTTCACGGTAATCTTTACAGGCAGAGATCCTGCGCGGGTTGAAGCCGCATTGCGCCAGCGCCGCTCGGAGTTCCGGGACGCACAAGTATACGGATACATCCTCGATTCGCTCATAGACGAACGAACGGTAAACGAAAAGGGACTCGATGATATGTTCGCCGATTTGGACGAAAAAGGCCTGATCGTCGATTCGCTTGTGCTGAATGCCGCCGACCAAGGGCTCGGCATTAAGCCGTTCGAAAGCCCTCTCACCGATTTCATGAGGGTCATCAACACGAATATCGTCTGGAATTACGCGATCGCGGAGCGCGCGGCAAAAAGAATGATAGAACGCGGCGGAGGCAGTATCACCTTCATCAATTCCAACACGGCATACAGGGCCATCCCGGACCGGGTCGCATACGAAACGAGTAAGGGCGGGCAGCTTTCGATGATGCGGGGGCTGGCGCTCGATTTGGGCAAATACGGTATCCGTGTGAACGCCGTCCTTCCGGGTATGATCAAAACGGACCGGTGGGTCAAAAATCCCGAATTTTACCAAACGGTACCGTCGAGATTCACGCCGCTGAACGAAGTGGCGACCGGACGGGACGTTGCGGATGCGGTGTGGTATTTCGCTGCCGCGGCTAACAATACGACGGGTGCGGAACTCATCATCGATGGCGGGAACAGCATTCAGCTCTATCCGATCATTCCCAAAAACCATGAAAATCCCGTGTGATATTTCGTTTATTCCGATACCGCACGGCATGTCCGATGGGCCGACCGCGACAGATCGAAAAGCCGCGGACAATGCAAAAACAGTTTTTATGAAAACTTGGTTCTGTCGATAATTTCAGGAGGACATTATGCTTGCCAAGATCGTCAGACAGAATGGGAACCGCGTATTTGAGATCGACGGAAAGACATATCTCCCCGCGGCTTTCCGTTCTTTCAGACCGACTCCGGCCAACGTATCCCTGTTTTACCGGAACGGGATCCGTTTGTTTCAGATGCAGTGCTCCGGTCTGAACAGCACGCTCGGACTGCCGTACTCCAACTATGGCGCTGCATGGGTCGGGGATCACCGGTACGACTTTTCGTCGCTGGATCGTCAGCTCGGTATGTTCATGAGATTTGCGCCGGAGGGGTATTTCATGCTCATGGTGCAGCTCGACATGCCGGAATGGTGGAGAAAAGAAAACAAATGCCCGTGGAACAGCTACTCCCAGCTCGGCGAGGCGCTGTTCGAGGAGAAATGGGTAAAGGACGCTTCCGATTATTTGCAGGCCTTCATCCGGTACGCCGAGGAGAAATACGGGGACCGGGTGTTCGCCTACAGCTTTTCGGCGGGCTGCGCCACGGAATGGTTCGACGGCTGGTATGAGAGTGTGAGCGAGCGGAAGGCGGCGGATTACCGGGAGAAGACCGGCTGTCCGGACGCGCCCGTCCCGACTGCGGCACAGGTGCGGAGCACGGACCTCCCCTCCCTGTACGGGGACGATTCGCCGGTCTACCGGTATCAGAAGTACTGCGCCGATCTGATCCCGGATCTGATCCTCCGCTTTGCCGGGGCGGCTCAGCAGGTCCTCGAACACCGCAAGATCCTCGGTCTGTTCTTCGGATATACGGATCAGCCCGTCCACTGGCAGAATCAGACCGGGACCAACGGATACGAGAAAGTGTGGGCCAGCCCCGATATCGACATGCTCTTTTCCCCGGCGTCGTACAAGACCCGCGAAGTGAGCGGCGTAGGCTCGTACCAGTACACGGTGGACTCCATCGGCCTCCACGACAAACTGTACCTGCACGAGATCGACCACCGCACCCACCTCGCCTCGTATCCGCTCGACAATTTCTATCTGATGGATTCAATCTATAGGACGGAGGAGGAGACGATCGCCGTTCTCCGGAGGGAACTCTGCGCAGCGGCGGTCAAGGACGGCTCGCTTTGGTGGTTCGACTTCATGGGGGGATATTACGCCTCACCGGGGCTCGAAGCGGAACTGCAAACGGAGATGTCCGTGCTCGAAAAGCTGTATGCCAAGCCGCACCGTTCCGTTTCAGAAATCGCCGTTTTCGTCGATCCCATGTCCTTCCTGCGGATGAAGGATGAAACCCGGATGCCGCAGGACTGTGTGTGGCATAACCGGGACAGCTTACACAACTGCGGAGCGCCGTACGATTACTTCAACCTCAAAGATCTGCCAGCCATTGATCCGGGTCAGTACAAGATGTTCGTGTTCCTTAACGCCGTTGAGATGACGGACGATGTGAAACGGATCATCCGGGAAGAACTGAAGGACAAAACCAAGGTCTGGGTCTATGCTCCGAACTATGCGTCGGGAGGAATGGCTGAGGTCTGCACCGTCAAAGTGACGGAAATAGATTTGCCGGACGGGAAGATCCGTTATGGAGACGAGTCTTTCGGATTCTGCGATCCCGCCTCTCCCATGTTCTCAGTCGAAGATCCAAAAGCCGAGATCCTTGCGCGGTACGAAAACGGACTCCCGGCTGTCGGACGGAAGGGGAACGACGTGTATATCCCGACCGGCAATGTTCCCTCTGCTCTTTGGCGGGATCTCGCGCGTGCTGCAGGCGTGCACATCTATTCCGATACCCCCGGCGCACTGTATGCGGATTCCCGCTTTGTTGCAAGGCAGACTGTGCAGGAAAAGGATATCACCATTCATATGCCGTTTGACTGTACGGTCGAGGAATTGTTTTCCGGAATAATCTATACAACCAAAAACCGGGAACTGAATTACCGCGAGGAAAATGGCGGGGTACGACTGTTCCTCATTCGGGAGCGGAGGTAAAACGATGAGGACAGAGGTCATCCGGCCGGGGATCCATCTGCTGCGGAATGAAAAAGCGCGCCGGCTTCAGGAAGCAGTCATGACCGGCGCATACGGGGACAATCCGCACCTCGCTATGTTCACCCACAAAATGCACTACGAGACCGGATGGGATTTCGAAGGGGAAGAAGATCTGACCGTCGAGGCGTACGGGGCAACTCTGCTCGCTGACGGCTTCATGACGGCCGTCGCGCTGCAGCACTGCAGAAACGTCACCGTAAAAGGGCTGACAATCGATCTCAGGCGGCGGGCATATTCCGCGGGAACGGTCGTGAAGGTCGGCGACGGCTTCTTCGACATCCGGTTTCAGCCCGACGAATGGCTTTCGGAAAAAATGCCCGCTCCCCGAATGCTGTTCACCGATCCGGAAACCGGGCAGATCTCCAGCGTCGTCAACGCCGAAGTCGAAAGCAGGGCGGTGAAGGAACGTGTGGGAGAGAACACCTTCCGGTTCTTTTACAAGCTCTCCCCCTCCCTTCTCGGATACCGGGCAGGCGTCATGCACACCTGGCACTCCTGTCCGTCGATCCTTATTTACGAGGCCGAAAACATCACCTTGAAGGATGTCACCATCCTGTCGCATCCCGGGATGGGGATCGTCGGGCACCGTGGGCACAATATCCGGCTCGAAGGCGTGAGGATCGTCCCCGCGGAGGGAATGACCGTCAGCACCAATACGGACGCGACGCATTTCGTCTCCTGCTCCGGGGAGCTGATCTATGAGGGATGCGAATTCGAGGGATGCGGCGACGACGGAGCCAACATCCACAGCTTTTATGAGACGATCCTCTCGCAGACTGGGACAAACACCTGCGAAACGGCGGTCCTTGTCCGCACGGATATCCACAGTCTCAAGCAGGAGTATCCCCTTCCGGGGGACACACTGGAATACGCCCGAAAGGACGATCTGATCCCTCGCGGGACGTTCCGGGTTCTATCATCGGTCCCCGACCCCGTCTCTCGAAAATGCACCGTTGAACTCGACAGACCGCTGCCCGATAACTGCACCGGAAACGTGCTCACCCCCGTCAACAGGTTTCCCGCACTGCGGTTTTCCGGCTGCACCGTTCGGAACAACATTGCACGGGGAATCCTGTGCCGAACCGGCAACGCAGTAATCGAAAAAACCCGCCTTGAAGGCTGTACGCTCGAAGGGATCGCGGTGGCCGCGGAGGTGTGGTGGAACGAGAGCGGGCGGAGTGAAAACGTATTGATCCGGGACAACACCTGCGTTCGCTGTGGAATCACCGTTACCGCCGAAGCTCCCGCCCTTACCGTGCCCATTCACAAAAACATCCGTCTGGAAAACAATCGCATAGAAGGCAATGTCAGCATCGGATATGTAACCGGTCTGACGCTCGAAAACAACAAGATCGCCGGAAGTCTTTCGATAGACAACTGCGAAAAAATTTTTAACAAAGGAGAACGCAAATGAAACACACAGCGAAACTGTTGGTGGTCCTTGCCCTGATCCTGGCGTTCTGCTCCTGCAGCACCGATCCCGGAAAGGTCGAAACGGAACCGGCAGCGACTACCGATGCTCCGGTTCAGTCGGGAACAGAGACCGAACCGGAGCCCGAAACCCGTTCGGACGTTGACGACATTCCGACGGACGCCAATCTCAACGGCGCAGATTTCGTCATTTTCACGCGCACGAGCGTGCCGTGGCTCAATTCCATGTTCGACGTCGAAGAGATGACCGGCGAACCTATCAATGACGCGATCTACGAACGGAACCGTTCCGTGGAAGCCCGGCTGAACACCGTCATTTCGGAAGATCATTTCGACGACGTGGACTCCCGCATTGACGAGATAATCATGTCGGGGGAAACCCGGTACGGCATGTGCGCAATCACAGACCGCATCGGATATGCAAAGATCCTCGAAGGTTACATGTATGATACGTCCGACCTGCCGTACATCGATCTGGAGAAGCAGTACTGGCAGCAGGCAGTCAACGACGCTATGTCCATCGGGGGAAAGTATTATCTTCTCAGCGGGAACTATAACCTGACAACTTACGACTATACGCACGCCCTGCTGTTTAATAAGTATCTCTGGGACATTCTCCAGTTTGACGACATCTATACGACCGTAAAGAAGGGTGAATGGACGTTCGACGCGTTTGGCACCGTCACAGCCGCCGCACTCACGGATTTGAACGGGGACGGTCAGATGGATAATCAGGACCAGTACGGGTACGCCTCGGTCGTTACAGAGGTGCTGCCGACCTTCTGGGTGTCCGCAGGGGAGACCATCATGGTGAAGGACAAGGACGGATATATTCAGTACAATCTTCCCGGCAATGAACGGTTCGTGGACGTTATCAACAAAACTTTCTCCATTACAGTAGACAATAACGGCACCGGCATCGGTATCGATTGGGGTGAATTCCAAAGCGGGACCATGTTCAAGAACAATCAGTTCCTTCTCTACAATTCCACCTTCGGGCGGATCCCGATCATGCGGGATATGGATGTAGACTTCGGAATCATCCCCTATCCGAAGTATACACTGGAACAGAAGCAGTACTACTCCAACAACGACGGTGGGAAATACGCTTTTGTTCCCTCTTCGAACGTTACTCCCGTGGACGCAAGCATGGTGATCGAAGCGCTCGCAAGCACCTCGAAAAAAGTCTATACTGCATATTATGACGTTTCGCTGAAAGCAAAGGCCACCCGGGACAGAGAGTCTCTTGAAATGCTGGAGATCATCTTCGACACGAGAGTCCTGGACCTCGGGCGTACTATGTGGCAGGAACTGTTCGTCGAAAAAATGGCGAGACCGATGTTCGAGAACAACGACCGCAACATGAGCTCCCTTCTGGCTTCCTTCGAATCCATGGTTCAGGAAGATGTGAAGCGGATCAATGAGTCTGCGAAGTAAATCCGGAAGATTCGAAATGATCAGACTAAGGTCTTCATCGCGTTCTGACACATAATAGAATCTCCCCCAATCCGATCGACAACTGAAAAGTCATTCAACCAAGGCGATGCGCTTGTCGATCCTCGCCAAATTTTACCAAGAGGCAACTCCCGCATCTCTTTATGCGGGGAGATACGGCAGAGAGCGGGTACTGTTGTCCGGCAAAGGCAGCAGAACGAATATGGGACGGTATCAAAAACTTCCGCGATCTTGTATAACTACGCGTACCTATTCTTTCTTAATCCTTCTGCTGACTGTTTTCACCCTGCACCCCAGCACCCGCCGACCTCATTTGCCGCGTCATGCTTCATGTCATCTGTCACATGACCGAAGCGTAAACATCCAGAGTAAAAGCTCTCTAATCCAGGGCGTGTTCACACTATCTGAAAAGAGTTGGATTCGAGGTTTTCCGCCAGATAAAGCGCGTTCCCGCAGGAATACTGTCGTATTTTAAGGGAAAGCAACGCCGGTTGACGGAAAAAGATCCGGAATCCATTCTTAAAAGATTGTGTGAACATGCCCTGATTCAGACATCGCGCCATTTGCTTATAAACCGTCGATATCGGCTGTGATTTCGATGTGGATCACGCCGCGAAAACCGAACTGCAGCTGATAAACAGCCTATCCGGACAACAATAAGGATCCTTCGGGAGCGCTTAAAATAAAACCATAGCATCTGCCAAGAAAAACTACCCAGAGGATCGCAAAAAGCCTGGCACAATATCTTGCAAATTCACAACACAGGCGGTATAATCGGATCATAAGCAAGATGAAGGAGATGACTGTCATATGCCCGCGCAAAACTACAAACAGATTTCCGGCATGGCTTCTTCGAGGAGGTCCCCGCCGATACGCCTCCTTGCCTTGCTTCTCGTACTGGTCACATGCTGGTCGTGCGGCAGCCGGACCCCGGACGAGCATGAGACCGCCCCGCCGGTTACCGAAAGCGTCCCGGCGGATGAGGCGCAGCAGCTGGAGGAGGACCTCGGAGAGGAGCCGCCCGTGGAGATGCCGCCCGACGATGAAAACATACCTGACCAAACAGGCACAGAGGAAAAAACCATGTCGGCATATTTTGATTACGCGCTTCCCGCCCCGGGCGAGACGAACCCGTCGCGCCTCGGCCTGCACGCCGCGGAGGGGGGCGAAATACAGCTCGCCGGGAAACGGTTCTGCGGCTTCGGCGTGAACTATTTCGGCGCGTTCGCCCATTACTGGTATGCCAATTACTATCAGGTTCCGTTCGTCAAAGCGTTCGCCAAGCTGAAGGAATACGGCGTGGATTTTGTCCGCATGCCCTTCGGCGGCTACTGGACGGACTATTACAAGGCGTTCGCGAAGGATCCCGACGCCGTCCTGCGCTACCTCGACCGCGTGGTGGAGGAAGCGGAAAAGGCGCACATCGGGATCATCGTCTCCCTGTTCTGGCACGACACCGCCCTGCCGCTGTACCTCGGCGAGCACCGCTCGGCGATGGGCGATCCCGAGAGCGAAACGGTCGGGTTCGCGCTCGACTATACCGCCGCGATCGTCAGCCGGTACGCGGATTCTCCCGCCGTCTGGGCGTGGGAGATCGGCAACGAGTACAATCTTTCGGCAGACCTGTGCGACACCTCCGGATGGAGCTGGCTGAGCGGGTACCCCGGCGAGGAGCCGAGCGGCTTCGATTACTATTCCTCCGATGAAATGATCACGTTCTATACTTTGATCGGCTCGAAGATCAGGGAATACGACGGGTGGCGCATGATCGAGACCGGGAACGGGGAAATGCGTTCCTTTGCGAAGGCGAGCGCCGAGCGGTCCCGGAAGATGAATCAAAAGAAGCATGCGTGGTCGGTCGACTGGACGACGAACACCCGGAGCGACTTCGACGAAATGAACGCGCGGATGACGCCCGATCCCCTCAACTGCGTCTGCTTCCACCTGCAGCACGGGACCGGGGACGGCACAGGGAAATACGTCGAAACGATGACGCCGTGGGGAAAGAAGGTCACACAGCGGGAGTATTTCACCGCGTACAAGGAGGCCGCCGACGCCTGCGGGAAGGCCTGCATCTTCGGCGAGATGGGCGATTTCATGGACATGAACAACGCGCCGGATATCGAAGAACACTTCCGCAGCCTGATCGACGATATCCGCGCCTCGGGCATCCAGATCGCCCTGACCTGGCAGTTCCAGGATTTCACCGACGCGGGGAACGACGGCATGAAGCTACGCGTGCTCGGCGAGGCAAACGCAGCCTTGAGGGCGGACGGAGTTTGCGATGCCGAAGCCGCGTTCGTCATTGAATAATATGCTTCACAAAAGAAGCCGTTTCCATGCGGAGGCGGCTTCTTTCACGTTGTCGGTCGGATTTGATTTCGGCGATACGAAACGCGCTGTCTGGACTGAAGATGAGCGGAACGCCAAGTGCGTTGCTTCTAGGTGATTCCGTCATGGAACGACGTTCCGCCTCACCCTCTTAAACATAGTTCCGCATGAAGATTTACAGCGCAAACCCATCCGTGATCCCGACCAGCCGGGTGCTGTCACGCTTGACGTAGTACATCTCCGTGATCTCCGACGTGCTGTGTCCGAGCAGGTCGGCGACCTGTTTCGGCGAGAGGCAGAGGAGCGAACCGTCGGGCTGCTTGACGCCGTTGACCAACCGCGAAGCGAAGGTATGCCGGAAGCTGTGGAGCCCCTTCTGTTCGATCCCTGCGTTCTTCAGGATCTTGTAGTACCGCTTGCGGAAGTTGACGGGGCGGGTGTACTTCCCCTGCTGGTCGCATACGAGGGGCGTGTTCTCGCCGAAGTAGAATTCCTTCCGCAGATCCTTGATCGCTTCGATAGCGGTGTCGTTGAGGGGAACGTCGCGCTTGCTCGTCGCGCTCTTGAGCTTCCCGACCTTGACCTCCCTTCCGCTGTCGATCTCCGCGCCTTCGCGGCGGTAGACTTCCTTCACGCCGCGCTGTACATGAAGCACACGGTTGTCCAGATCGACGTCGCTGTTGAGCAGACCGAGCAGTTCTCCCGAGCGCAGACCGGTGTTGAGCAGGAGTGTGAACGCGCTGGCCTGCATGTACTTCCGCACGCCGTTGCCGTACAGCGAGAAGGCTTCCGCCTTGAACTTGTCGAGCTCCTCATCCGTGAAGACCGTGACCGTCTCGCAGGTGGGGAGATTTTCCTTGTCCTGCGCCGCGAGGAAGTTCGCCTTCTTCATCATCGGCGCGGCGGTCATCGGACTGCGGGTGATGAGCTCCTGCTCCGTCAGGCTCTTGTAATACTCGTTCAGGAGGTTGTGAACCTTCTTCACGGTGCTGTATGCGTACCCTTCGTTCATCATCCGGTTCAGCAGACTCTTCACGTCGGCGGCGGTGACGTCCTCGACGATCTTGTCGCCGATGTACGGGTAGATCTGGTGGCGCGCAGTGCATTCGTACCGGTCGTAGGTCGTACGCTCGATGCTCGGCAGTTTGAAGACCTCGAGCCACCGCTGCATGCTTTCCTTCAGCGGACGCCGGATCTCGTCGGATTCGATCCGGTCGTCGTAGAAGTGTTCGGTGTACTCTTTCATCTTCTTCTCGACGTCCTTCTTACCCGTGCCGGAGAACGCGCGGCGCATACGTGTCCCGGCTTCGTCGAGATACCACACCGTCCCGTGCCATCGTCCGTCGTTGCATTTGCTGGCCGTACCGTTTGTCAGCAGTTTTTTCTGTGCCACTGTTTTTTATCCCTCCTTTCTCGTTTTCGTTACCACATACCATACCACAACCCTGTCCGGAAGTCCAGTTCCGGAGCCGGCTGCGCCGAACTTTATCAGTTCAGACATATCTGCTCCTTCCCTCTGCTCATGACAAGGTCGGACCGCTGTACTGTTCCTCGTCGTCGTCTTCGTCTTGATCGTTGTTCTGTTTGTCTTTCGGGTCGTAATCCGAATCGGAATCCGCCCCGCCATACTCCGTCTCACCGTAGTAGTACTCATATCCGTCTTCGCCGAGATCTTCCATGTCGGGAACTTCCTTCTTTGGTTTGTCGTCTTCTCCGTCAAAGAGATCGGACGCGTCGGTGACCTCTTCCCTGTCGTCGTACTCATATCCGTCCTCTCCGAGGTCCTCCATTTCCGAATCGTCACTGCTCCGACCGTCCGTACCGTCCTTGAAGAGATCGTCCGCGTCCTGACCCTCGCTCCCCTGCACATGCGAAACGGAATCCGCACGCGCTATACCGAACCGTTCCCGCGCCTCATCCAGTTCGTCAGCACGAGCGCGTTCGATCAGGTACGCGATCACCGCGAGCGGGATGCCGAGCGCCGCGCCGACGTTTTTCGCCTCCCGCTCCGCGTCGAGCTCGCGCTGTACCTCTTCGTGCGTCTTCCCTTTCAGCGAAGGACGAGGAAACAGACCAGCGAGAAGATCAACGTACCGAGGAAGATGGTCCATCCAAACATCGCCGTCAGCCTCCGCGACGCGCTCTCGACCGACTTCGTGTTCTTCATCACGGCGAACCGCAGATCGTCCATCGTCAGCTCCACAGAGCTTTTCACGCGAAACTTCCCATCCGGTAACTGCTCCTCCCGCTGCTGATCCAGCAAAGATTTCAGCTCCGCGATCTCCTTCGAATGCTCCCGGAGCGTTTCCGTCAGCTCCGCGTTCATCGATTCCAACCGTCTGAGCACCTCGTCCTGCGACGTTGAACGCGGGATCGGCGTGTTCATCCGTGTCAGTTCGTCCATGCTCAATCTCCTCGAGGATCCGTTTTCGTATTGCGAATTCAACCTCCATGACCTCCTTCAGGTACTTCGTGTCGGACAGACTTCGGTCCCGACACCGTTTTTGTTTGCCGTCTCTGTGCGGTGGTTCGTTCAGACAGACGTATGTGATGTGTTTCCGGTCCGCGCGCCAAACCGTTTCGTAACCGAACTCACGCATCCGCACACGGAATTGATCCGGCGTCCACGACGTCTCCATGCTCATGGTGATCGCGCTGCGCAGACGGAACTTCCACGAGTCCGAACGGACGGCAGAGCGGTATTCGCCGTTCTTGACATCCCGGACGTCCGGTTTCCGCGCGTACGGTTTCAGCACAGAGAGACCGTGTGCTGCACAGATCCCGTCGCTGAGCTGACGGAGTGTCTGCAGCGTTTTCGGCGTCTGCCGAAGCTTCAACCCCGTTTCGTGATTCACACTGTTGATAACAAAATGGTTGTGCAGGTGCTCCCGGTCGACGTGCGTCGCGACCAGCACCTCGTGACCGGGCCATGCGCGCGCCGCGAACTCGAGACCGATCTCGTTCACCTCCTGCGGCGTGACCGCTTCGTCCGGCGAGAACGACTGGACATAGTGATAGAAATACGTGCCGCCGCACTTTCCCCATGCCTGCTTCGTCGCCATGAACTGATCGAGCGCATACGCGGGAACGCAGTCCTCGCCCGAAGTACAGAACGCTTTTTCACCGATCTGCGTCTTGTGCGGCTGCAGACAGTAGTCGATCACACGTCCCAGCGCAGACCGCGAACTGTTCCCGCCGCTCTTGTATTTGATATACGTCACCGTTGCGATGCCTTGCTCACCTCCTTTTGGATCGCGGCCAGTCCGGCGGCGACCGCGCCGAGCTGCTCGTTGATTTCGTTCAGACCGACGACATAGATCTCGCCGCTGTTGGCCTTCCGCGTGAGCTGATTGACGTTGTTCCCGATCCGGCGCAGCTCCGCCAGCATCGGTTTGAGATCATCGAGGATGACGATGGGCTTGTCCATTCCGGCGCTGACAAGATACTCCGTCCGGCTCATCTTCGCGCGTTTTGCGTTTGCGTCGATCACGGAAAGCTCATGGTCGCTGAACCGGATCGGTACGACGTTGTTTCGTTTTCTCATGAAAATCCTCCGTTTCTTCGTGATTTTGGGGGCTGTGGATCGTTTCCAAAGGGGTGCGGGTCCTCCCGCCGAGCGGTGGCCGGGGATAGCCGGACGCTCTGCTCGCCTTCCACAGCCCCCACATTTTCCCTTCCGGAAGATGGTAAAAACGGCACTTTGAGGGCATGCTGATTTCGGGTGCAGAGGACTGACAGTCACCACCCCGAAATCGTATTCACGTCGCCTCCTTGCGCGGATGTTTGCGGTCGTACTCCTGCAGACGCCGCTCCGTGTTTGCGCGCGCGAGCTGATTTCGGAACCTTGCGTCGAGCACTTCGCCGAACGGAAGGATGCGGAAGCACAGGTTCCCGTTGCGCTTCTTTCCGTCCTTCGACGTGAAAAACGTCGGCTCGGTTCGGATCAGACCCTTCTGCTCAAGCAGGGAAACATACTTCCCGACGGTGTTTCTGCTCATGCCGCACGCCGAACCGATCGTGTCGTAGCTCGGGTAACATGTGTACGTTTTCCGATCCTCGCACCGGATCAGGAACGCGTAGACCAGAATTTCTCCGCCCGACAGTCCCAGGTCGAAGATCTCGTTCGGCAGGACGAACTGATTGCGCAGGCGTTTTTGTTTTTCGTTCAATCGAACACCTCCGTTTTGTTTCCGCTTCGTGTGCGGATATCATGCTGAAAATTTTCTTGCACCCCTTCCGAAAATATCGCGAGATCGCGTGCATCCCAATAACGACAACGCTTTCCGCGATTTTTTAGCGAGTCCGAAGCGTCACGCTTCGCGTCACAACTGCGCATGACGATTCTGTTGCCGCGCGTTTCGTGACATGACGACGCCTTTTTCAATAAGATCCTTCGGTTTTTTCACTTTCTCTGATTCTGTTTTCCGCATCGAGCGGATGTCATGCTGAAATATTTCTCGCACCCCATCCGAGAATTTCGCGAGATTGCGTGCATCTCAATAACGACAACGCTTTCCGCGATTTTTTCGCGAGTCCGATGCGTCACGTTTCGCGTCACAGCTTCGCCTGACAATTCTGCCGTCACGCATTTCGTGACGCAATCCGCACGCCATTTTTTGAAAACGCGAGTCCGCGCAAACCCAATCGTGACAACGGTTTCCGGGATACTGTGACGCGATGACGCCTTTTTTCAACAAGACCCCTCGAGAATTTTCCGCACTTCGTCTTTTCTGATTTTGCAAACGCGGACGCTTCTCGTTCCGATGTGGATGCTCTCGGTGTTTGCGGTACCTCTCGCATCGAGCAGACCTTCCTCCCGCATCTGTTTTGACAGCGCCTTTGACGACAGCGTGAACGACTGATTCGAGTTCTCGCAGAACCGTTTGACCTCCCCGACGCACCTGTCGAGCAAAAGGAAATAGTAGTCATCGTCTTCGTATCCGACGAGATTGTTCTCCGGACGCGGATCGTTTTTGTCCGTGACCGTCACCATTCCGCACTCGATCATCGCGAACAGATTCCGCAGAAAGATATGCGTGGGCTTGTCCGCGACGACCGCGGCTGACTGTTTGCGCGCGTGATCCAGAAGGATTTTGTCAAACTCCGCGAGCATCTCCCGACGCTGTTCATCAGACAAAGCGTTTTTCTCTTTGAGGAGCATGGTCAGCATCTGGTATCCCGTCTCGAGACAGCTCAGCGTATCCGGCAACCGGTCGTGGAACGTGATCCCGGCGGACGTCAGCTTCGCACGCCATTCGTGACGCAGTTCGGAGAATTTCTGACGGAGCCATTCGACGAACGCGTCTTCCTTCTCTTCCGTCAACAGAAACTTCCCGCGCAGCCATACGAGGTACGCGTACATGCACCGCTGCAGCAGACCGTCCCGCGCCTTGTCCTGGATCTCCTGCAGGACGCCGAGGTCGATGCCGTCCTGCTTCAGTTCGACGATGAACAGGCGCGCGAGACTGCTCTCTCCGATGTCCGGAACGAACTCCGCCGTCATGATCACGTTCCCCTGCGGCGGTCTGGTCCTGCGCAGTGTAATGTCGGACGTCAGACGGTTCCTCTGCGCACGGTCGCCATAGCCTCTCACGAGCTTCTCCGCGATCGTGTTCATGTTCGTCACGTCCTGCTTCGTGGACGGATGCGAATCGTCGACGCAGGTCAGCACGTCGTCGAGATGACTGGCGGCAAGCAGGATGCTGTTCGGCGTGTCCGCGAACGACATGGGCAGATCCGATTCGGAGAAGACTCCGAAGAACGACAGCGCGAGCGCAGAGAGCGTACTCTTCTTCGCGCCCGTCCGACCGATCAGCGTGAAAACAAACTTCGGCTCGTGTCCTGCTTTGCGCAGGAAGCTGTTCAGCGGAGAAAGAAAGACCAGCGCGAAAAGCGGATGCAGAACGTCCGGCGGCACGATTTCGAGCTGCATCATCGCCGTGAGGATTCCGAGATCGGACGGATCTTCTTCGCACACCATTCCGTAGTTCGCGCACTTCCCGCTCAGCTCCACTTCGCAGAACGTGCTGCCCGGGAGAAGGAAATGCAGTTCGCCGTTCTGTCTCACCCATCCGGTGTGCGCGTAGATCGAACGCTGATCCGCATGTGCGGACGATCCTTTCATGGCGTTGACGATGTGCTTCTCCACCGAGCCCGTCACATCCAGTCGGCACCGCGCCGGGAGCTTCTCGCTCACCCAGTCCATCTTGCCGAACGAGGAGGCCGGGACGCGGAACGCCGGAAGCAGTTCTCCGTTCTCGTCGATAACCTCGACCTCGTATTCCCGTGTGACCTCTTCCCCGTCGTCGTACAGGATCTCGCAGGCGATCCGCGGGACGAAATTGCAGAGCCGAACCGTTGTTTCGCCTCCCTTGACTTCTTTTCTGTACCCGAGGCAGTTGTCCTTGACAGTGTACGGCGAGGCGAAGAGCTTCGTCGTCTCCGGGTCCGGCTCGTCCTCTTTCTCCGCTTCAACGTACGCCTCTTCGATTTCCTCCGGCGCGTACACCCGGTTCAGCGACGCGATGAGTTCCGCGTCGGTCATGTTTTCCGCCGACGTTTCCGTTTTGATTTCCTCCTTCGTTTCCGTTTCGATTGCCTGCCCGATTTTGTTTTCCGTCATCGACGCTCCTTTCCGACCTTGCGGTCTTGTTTTGATTCGTGTGTTTTCTCTGCGACCATCGTCATCACCTTCCCTCCTGCCGCAGGGGTTGATCTGTATTTTGGATTTTGCTAAACTGATTTGACGGGGATCGTCATTTCCCGACACCGAAAAGAAAAACTGCTCGGCACGAAATTGTGGGAGCAGTATCTGTATTGCGAGTTGGACGTATCACGGGAAAACAAAAAGACGCCTCCGCTGTCCATGAAGACATCTTGTCGATTCGATTCCAAAACCGAATACCCGTGTTACACTTGATTCTGCGTGAAGGTGCACTTCCGCCTTGGCGATGATCCGTTTTGACAGACTTATCCCTTGGCATGATCGCATTTGAACGCAACTCACCCTGGCGAAGTCCGTTTTCGAAAAAAACAGTTCCGTCGGAACCTCTCTTCCGTTTTCTGCGGAAGGACAGACTTCCCCCTTGGTGTGATCGTATTTGAACGCAACTCACCCTTGGCGAAGTCCGTTTTTGAAAAAACAGTTCTGTCAGAACCTCTCTCCCGTTTTCGCGGAAGGATAGACTTCCCCCTTGGCATGATCGCATTTGAACGCAACTCTCCCTTGGCGAAGTCCGTTTTCGAAAAACAGTTCCGTCAGATGACCTGCTCTTCCGTTTTCTGCGGAAAGATAGACTTCCCCCTTGGCGTGATCGTGTTTGGACGCAATCCACCCTTGGCGAAGTCCGTTTCTGAAAAAACTGTCCCTTGGTGAAGTGACCTTTTGAAAAAACTCTCTTCTCGCTCAGCTGTGTTTGTAGAGCGAACTTGTATGTTTGTATGTTGCATGCACGGTTTTTCCTGACCGTCAGGTCGGATTTGATACTCATCTTCCCCGCGCGGTCTTACCGTGCCTGCCAGAACCATATGTAACCACAACAGACGGACAGTTGCTGGCTGTCTCCATGGGCGTCTCACCCCCTGGCCGGGTCCTCCGGCAGCTGCGTACAGAAGTATCATTAACCCCGCTGTCTGTCATCGCGCATCCGCCGGTAGCAATCCGACGGTCTGGCTGTATCAGCCAAGTCGCTCGCCCTGCACAGGCAACAACGGGAACGTATCTGTTGTTGGGTATTCAGTTGTCAA
>JAFYBN010000113.1 GCA_017540175.1 Clostridia bacterium
ACGCCGGTCGGGCCGAGGAAGATGAACGACCCGATCGGGCGGTTCGGATCCGCGATGCCCGCGCGGGAGCGGATGATCGCCTCGGTCACCGCCGTGACCGCCTCGTCCTGTCCGATGACGCGCTGATGCAGGAGCTTGTCGAGGTTCAGGATCTTCTCCCGCTCGCCCTCCATGAGCTTCGCGACGGGGATGCCGGTCCAGCGGGCGACGATCTCGGCGATCTCCTCCTCGGTGACGGTGTCGCGCACCATGGGATTCTTCTCTCTCTCCTCGGCGGCGTTCTGCGCGGCTTCGAGCTTCTTTGTGAGCTCGGGCAGAACGGAATAGCGCAGTCTCGCGACCGTTTCGTAATCGTAAGCCCGCTGCGCCGCCTCGATCTCGCCGTTGGTCTTTTCGATCTCGGCCTTGAGCTCCTTGGTCTGTTCGACTGCGTTCTTTTCGACGTCCCAGCGGGATTTCATTTCGTTGAACCGGTCGCGCTCGGCGGCGAGCTCGGCGGTGAGCTTTTCGAGTCTTTCCTGCGAGAGACGGTCGGTCTCCTTTTTGAGGGCGACCTCCTCGATCTCGAGCTGCATGATGTGACGGCGCACGTCGTCCATTTCGGCGGGCATGGAATCCATTTCGGTCCTGAGTGCGGCGCACGCCTCGTCCACGAGGTCGATCGCCTTGTCGGGCAGAAACCGGTCGGTGATATAGCGGTGGCTCAGGGTCGCCGCGGCAATCAGGGCGCGGTCGTGGATGGTGACGCCGTGGAAGATCTCGTACCGCTCCTTCAGGCCGCGCAGGATGGAAATCGTGTCCTCCACCGTGGGCTCGTCGACGAGCACGGGCTGGAAGCGGCGCTCGAGCGCGGCGTCCGTTTCGATATATTTGCGGTACTCGTCGAGGGTCGTCGCGCCGATGCAGTGCAGCTCCCCGCGGGCGAGCATGGGCTTGAGAAGGTTTCCGGCGTCCATCGCGCCCTCGCTCTTCCCCGCACCGACGATGTTGTGCAGCTCGTCGATGAAGAGGATGATCCTGCCGTCGGACTGCTTGATCTCGGAAAGCACCGCCTTGAGTCTCTCTTCGAATTCGCCGCGGAACTTCGCGCCCGCGATGAGGGAGCCCATGTCCAGGGAGAAAACGGTTTTGTTTTTCAGTCCTTCCGGGACGTCGCCCCGCATGATCCTCTGTGCAAGCCCCTCCGCGATGGCGGTTTTGCCGACGCCCGGTTCACCAATCAGTACGGGGTTATTTTTGTTTTTGCGGGAGAGGATGCGGATGACGGAACGGATCTCCGCGTCGCGGCCGATGACGGGGTCCATTTTCTGGCTCTTCGCTCTCTCCACGAGGTCGGTGCCGTATTTTTTCAGCGCTTCATAGGTCTCCTCCGGGTTGTCGGAGGTCACGCGGGAATTGCGCACGCCCGCGAGGGTTCGCATGAATTCGTCCTTCGAGAGTCCGAATTCGCCATAGAGCTTTTTCAGCCGGTCGGTCGGCTTTTCAAAGGCGGCGAGCATGAGGTGCTCGACGGAGATATATTCGTCCTTCATCTGCGCGGCGATCTTCTCGGCGAGATCGAGCACCCGGTCGCATTCCGGCGAGATATAGATCTTGTCGGGCTCTCGGCCGCTGCCGGTAACGCCGGGGATCTGGTTGAGAACGCTCTCCAGCGCGGAGAGGAACGCCGCCGTATCCGCGCCCATCTTCTTGAAGAGCGAGCCGATCAGCCCGCCGTCCTGCGAAACGAGCGCGTAGACGAGATGCTCCGGGGTGATCTGGAGATTATTGCGCTCCACGGCGAGGGACTGCGCGGTTTTCAGGGCATCGAGGGATTTCTGGGTCAGTTTTTCAGCGTTCAGCATATCGATCACTTCTTTCTTTAAAGGAGTACGCGGCTTTCTGTAGAAAGCCTGGCAAAGACTTTATAAGGCTGCGGCCCTTCGCGCTCCCCCGACCCGGGTGAAAAACCGGGCCGAACACGAGCGAAGAGCGAAGAGCTAAGAGAGAGGGAGTTCAGAATAACGGAACTGCCTGCGGCGCTACAGAAGCACGCGGGAGGTCCCGGCTCTCGCCCCGCAGTCGGCGGCGACCTGCTCCGCCGACTTCCTCCCGGCGACAAACGCCTTGAGGTCGGCGTCAAGCAGACGGACGTAGTCCGAAATCTCCGCGGCAAGCTCCTCCGGCGCAATCTCGTCCCCGCAGGCGGGGTTTACTTCGACCGCGCGGGTCATCCGGCCGGGCGCGAGCGCGTATGCCGGGGGATTCTCCGCCCGCGCCGCGCTCTCCGCCGCCGCCCAGATGCGGAAAAACAACCCGATGCGCTCGAGCAGCTCGGCGGACTGGGTGCGGAAGGTGACGGCCAGTTCCCCGATCCTGCCCTCGGCGGGATGGGGATAGAGGCGCAGATCGTAGCGTACGGTGGGACGGTAGCGGTATTCGAGCGAGGTCTTCCAGAACATGGTGGGCTGATTCGGGGTGACGAACGCGGCAAGCTCGCCGTCGCCGCCGAAGAGCCGTTCCACGGTGTCGAATACGGATTCGATCCGCTTCTCCGGCGTGATCATAGAACAATACTCCGCAAGAATGCGGTTGACCGTGGCCGAGCGGTTCGAGTTCTCGCGCACCGCGAGCCGGTCGATCCGGGCGATGACGTCGTCGGAGAGGATGAGACTGTATAAGGATCGCGACAAATTGATCGCCTCCTTTCCTGATTCGCTCCCATTATAGCACACGCCGCAAAACTTGTCAAGTATTTTATATAAATTTTATCGCAAATTAATGATTTGTTTCATCACATCCAGAACTATTCTCGACAAAATTCAGCAAACGGAACGAAAGATCCGGGAAGGAGGAAGGCGGGATGGACCCGTCCCCTCAGCCGCTTTTTTCGCCGGGAAATGCCGACGATCTTGTTTCCGGGGAAAACCCTTTGTTTTCCGGGAAGAATGCCCCTCTGTTTTCGGGAAGCGGGAACCCCTATGTTTTGAAGCCTATCATCCCATTGTTTTTGATCCTATTGCCGCCCGTGTTTTCGGAAAAATTTCCGTTCCCCCCTTGATTTTTACACGCCGGTGGGGTATGATGAAAGAAATCGAAACACGGGAGGCGGCGGACATGCTCGAACGGGTCCTTGAGACGGCGTGCGGCCCGATCCATTATTGGCTGAACGCGGACGCGGAACGCTCCGCGCCGCAGCTTGTTTTTCTGCCGGGGCTCGGCGCGGATCACCGTTTGTTCGACAAACAGATCGAATATTTTGAAGGAAAGTTCCCCGTTCTCGTCTGGGACGCGCCGGGGCACGCGGCTTCGCGTCCGTTCGAGCTTGCCTTCACGCTCGCGGACAAGGCAAAATGGCTTGATGAGATCCTGACGCGGGAGGGCTTTTCCCGCCCCGCCCTGATCGGTCAGTCGATGGGCGGGTACGTCGCGCAGGCATACGCCGAGCTTTTCCCGGACAAGCTCTTCGGATTCGTCTCGATCGACTCCGCGCCGCTGGGGCGGGAATACGTCACGGGCATGGAAATCTGGCTGCTGAAAAAGATGGAGCCCGTGTACAGGCGTTACCCGTGGAAATCCCTCCTGAAATCCGGCACAAACGGCGTGGCGACGACGGAATACGGGCGCGCGCTCATGCGGGAGATGATGCTCGTCTACGACGGCGACCGGGCATGGTACGCGAAGCTCGCTGGGCACGGATACCGGATGCTCGGCGAGGCGATGGAGGCGGACCTGCCGTACAGGATCCCTTGCCCCGCGCTTCTCATCTGCGGGGAAAAGGATCATGCGGGCTCGTGCATCCGGTACAACAAAAAATGGCACGAAAAAACCGGGATCCCGCTCGAATGGATCAAAAACGCCGGGCACAATTCCAACACGGACGCCCCGGAGGAGGTCAACCGCCTCATCGAAAAGCTGATCGCCGACATTGTACGCGGGGAGAACCCGGCATCATAAAAAACAAAAACCCCGGCGGGCCGCGTCAGCCGAGCCGGGAAAAAGGAGGAGCGCATGCTTACACTCGAACGGGCAAAACAGCTGAACGACGCCCAAGTCACTGAACACCATCTCATCATCCACGCGAAAAACGTGATGTACGCGATGGGAGCGATGGCGGAGCACTTCGGAGAGGACCGCGAGCACTGGATGGCGGTCGGCTATCTGCACGATTACGACTACGAGAAATACCCCGACGAGCATCTCATGCACACCGAAAAGGAACTGCTCGCCGAAGGGGTGGACGAGGCGGACGTGAGGGCGATCATGAGTCACGGCTGGGGCATCTGCTCCTCTGTGGAGCCCGTCACAAATCTCGAAAAGAGCCTCTTCGCGGTGGACGAGCTGACCGGGATCATTCAGGCGTGCGCCCGGATGCGTCCGAAGGGCATTTCGGATCTTGAAATCAAGAGCTTCATGAAGAAGTTCAAGGACAAGAAATTCGCCGCGAAATGCGACCGCGCGCTGATCGAGAAGGGCTGCGCCCTGCTCGGCATGGACGTCTCCGCCGTCGCCGAAATCTGCATCGAGGGCATGAAGCCCTACGCGGCGGACATCGAGCTGCTCGGCACGGGGGCTTGAGGAGAACGGGGGGGAACGCGGCTTTCTTAGAAGAAAGCCTGGCAAAGAACTCCAAAAAAAGAACTCTAAAAAAGGAGGGCATGGGTATGCGCGGGGTCAGAAGTGCGGGGGCTGACGATGCGGGGCGGCTCGCACAAATCTACGCGTACTACGTCGAACACACGGCGATCTCCTTTGAATATGACGCTCCGTCGGAGGACGAATTCCGGCGGCGCATCGAAAGCACGCTCGAAAAATTCCCGTACCTCGTTCTGGAAGAGGACGGCGTGATCCTCGGCTACGCGTACGCGGGCGTCTTCAAGGCGCGCGCCGCCTACGACCGGTCCTGCGAGCTGAGCGTCTATGTGGAGCGAACCGCACGGCGGAGGGGCGTCGGGCGCGCGCTGTACGAAGCCCTCGAAGCGGATCTGAAAGCCCGGGGCATGCTCAATCTCTACGCGTGCGTCGCCTGCCCCGTCAGCAGCGCGGGGGACGAATATCTCACGCGGGACAGCGAGCGCTTCCACCGACGGCTCGGGTTTGAGACGGTCGGAACCTTTCACCGCTGCGCGTACAAATTCGGGCGCTGGTACGACATGATCTGGATGGAAAAGCTGATCGGGGCGCACGAGGACGCGCAGGAGAGAACGACGGAAAAGGCGGAGAATGAGCGGGAGGAGCTATGAATTATCTGGAAGATTTCTACAACAGCCGCGACGAGGACGCGCGGCTGTTGAGCAGGGCCGGGCAGATCGAGTATCTCACCACGATGCGGGTGATCCGCTCCTGTCTCTCCGGGATCGCCAATCCGGCAATTCTGGAGGTCGGCGCGGGGACCGGGCGGTACAGCGTGACGCTCGCGAAGGAGGGACTGTGCGTGACGGCGGTGGAACTCGTCGAGCACAATCTCGACGTGCTGAGATCCAAGCTCGACGGCACGGAGCCCATCACCGCTGTGCGGGGGAACGCGCTCGATCTCGGGTTTCTGCCCGACTCCGGCTTCGATCTCTGCATGCTGCTCGGGCCGATGTACCACCTCTACACGCGGGAGGACAAGCTCCGCGCTCTTTTCGAGGCGGTGCGCGTGACGAAGCCCGGCGGATACATCCTCGTCGCCTACTGCATGAACGAGGCGACGGTCATTCAGTACGCGTTCGGGTCCGGTCAGATCGGACAGCTCCTCGAGCGGGACATGCTGACGCCGGACTGGCACTGCAAAAGCGAGCCGAAGGAGGTCTTCGAGCTGGTCCGGACGGAGGACATCGCCTCCCTCGACGCAGAATTTCCCGTCGAACGGATCAAGCTGATCGCGACGGACGGAGCCGCCCATTATCTGCGCGCCCTGCTCGACGCGATGGACGAGGAGACTTATCAAAAATGGCTCGAATACCATTTCGCGACCTGCGAGCGGCAGGATCTCGTCGGCGCGTCCAACCACACGCTGGACGTTCTGCGGAAGCTGTGACGACACAGGATCGGAGGACAATCCCATGAAGCTGAAAAAGCTCCCCCACGAGCTCACCGTATGCAAGATCCCGTCCCTGTCCGCCCCTGACCTTGACGCGGACTTCTTTTTCCTCGCCAAAACGGACAGGGAGATTTCCCTCGTCTGCCGGACGGAGGGCGCGCCCGGGAACACGACCGCGCGCGAGGACGGCTGGAGGGCACTCCGCGTCGAAGGGACGCTCGACTTCTCCCTCGTCGGCATTCTCGCACGCCTGACCGCAACCCTTGCCGAACACGGGATCCCCGTCTTCGCGGTGTCGACCTATGACACGGACTACATTCTCGTGAAGGCGGAGCAGTTCGGCCTCGCGGCGGACGCGCTGGAAGCGGCGGGGTACGAAATAGAGGAATGAAAAGAAAACGCGGCTTTCCCGAAAGAAAGCCCGCAGAGAACCCAAAGCAAGACAGAAAATGCTCCCCCGGCTCAGGGAATGACCCTGCGCGTCTGAACCGGAGGAGCGTTTTATTATTTTCTGCGGCGGCGCAGGAGAATGAACGAGGCTGCGGCGACCAGCGCTCCGGCGAGGATGGGGAGGACCGTCTTCCAGACCGGTGATTTTCCGTTCGCGTCGGTGTGCGCGGCTTCCTCCCCTTGCCCGATCGGTTCGGCGTGCTCCGGGGGCGGCGTCGTTTCGCCGTCCTCCGGGGCTTGAAGAATCCCGTCGGCCTCGCCGGGTGCGGGGATGCCGGAAGCGGGGGCGCCGTCCGTTCCCTGCTCTTCGGCATAGAGCTCGAGCGCGGCGATCGTCTTCACGGAGTTCTTGCCGGGAGCGCCGAACACGAGCAGCTTCACCCGGCGGTATTCGCCCGAAAGCGCCTCCGTCAGCGCCGCGCGATCTCCCGCGCGGCAGAGATTGAGTCCGCCCGTCTTCGTATCCGCGAGGATGTCCCAATCCTCCCCGTCCTCCGAGCCCGAGCGCGAGCCCTCGACGCGGATATGGGGAACAAAGGAGCCCGCGCCGAGCACGAGGTTCATGCCGGTGAGGGATTTCAGGTCGCCGAGGTCGCACAGAATCGTCTGCGTCGCCTCGGGCGCGAAGGGGGACCATACCGTCGAGAGGTCCCGGTCCGTCAGGGCGTCCGTGCTGTTTTTGAGCACGCCGGACGCCGAATAGACCGCGCTCCCCGTGCAGAAGACCGCGGGCGTCTGGAGCTTGCCGCCGTATGCCGGCAGCTCTTTTTCCTGTGCCCCTTCCTTCAAGGCCGCCTCCGCCTCCACGACCGCCGCCCAGTTGCCGACGACCTCGTGGAAGGTGACGCGGATATACCGCGCCGCGAAGGTCTCTCCGAGAAAGCCGCCGATCGTGCCGTTCCCCGGGTCGACGGGCACGCGCTCTTCTTCGCGAACCGTCGTCCATTCGTCCCCGTCCGGGCTGATCTCAACGGTCCACACCGCGGAGGCGGTGCCGGGATACATTCTGAGGGAAAGCGAGTTGAAGCTCTTTTCCTCCCCCATGTCGAAGGAGATCCACTGCGGAAAGCTGCCGTCGGACGCGCACCACCAGGAGTTTTCCTTTCCGTCCGTCGCCGCCTTCGGCTCGCTGCCCCGCGCGCTGAAGGAACTGGCCTTCGCCGCCGCCCCGCGGAGCAGGTTCACGGAGCTTTCGCTCTCCGCGGACCCGGCGGGAGCGGGAGGCATGGGCTCGGTTTTTTCGGGGCTGAAGTCCGGGCGCGCCGTGAGAAGGAAGACCCAATCCCCTCTGCTTGGCTTTTCGGGTACGGCGTACCGCCCCGCCTCAGCACGGATGTCCTCGCCCGCCGGGATGTATTTCCCGCTCAGCGGGTCGAACCAGAACGCGCGGTAGAGCGCTTCGGGGTCCAGAGCGCGCAGCGTCCCGGTGGAGCGGCCGTCGTTGTAGAAATAGGCGACCGCGGTCGAGGCGTCGTCGGAGGAGGCGAGGACCGCCCGCTCGTCTCTGAAATCGGAATACTTCGTGTCGGAAAAGCGCGGGACGAGGGTCTCAAACCCGACCGCGCGGAAAAACGCCGCCATATACCCGACCTCGTACGAGCCGGGCTTGTCCAGTCCCATATACCACGGCTCCGCGCTGAACGTGCCGAGCCAGCCCGTATCCCCCGCGGTGCTGTAGCAATTCGCCCAGATCCCGGTCACGCCGTAGGTGAAGCCGCAACTCCCGCAGAGCACCGCCTTCCACGCCGTGATCCTCGACGCCTCATATCCGTTGAAGCCGCCGCAGTAAATATCCTCGTAATTCGCCTCGGACTCGACGAAGGGCTTGGGACCTCCGTTCTTTCCGTTCAGCTCCCAATACCCACGGTACGTGCCCTTTTGAGGGATCAGGGGTCCGTGCCCGTTCTGAAGCGTGAAGAAATCGTGCCAGTCGCACCGGTTCAGGGCGGCGGCGAAGCGGTTGTCCGCCCCCATCGGGTACATGTGCGCGCTCTGGGGATGCCCGTACCCGTCGCCGGCCTCCGTGATCTCCGCGGAACGCACCCACGCGTCGTACTGCTCGTCCCCGGTGATCTCCTGCGCCGTGATCCAGATCACGGGATAGGAGGCGTACCGCGCCGTCAGATAGCGGGACACCCAGTCCAGCGCCTCCCCGCTCATCGACGACACGGTGCTCGAATGCACCCCGAAGCCGAGCGCGATCACCATGCCGTGATCCGCAAGATAGTCGAACATCCGGTCGTATTTTTCCGTGAACACCGCCGGGTCGATCTCCGTGTGCCGCTTTTTCCACATGGACGGCTCGGGATTCACGCCCCTTTGCCCGCCGCCGTCGCTCTCCGCGCTGTCGAAATAGGTTTGATAGACCGTGAAGCCCTTTTTCAGCCGGTCGTCGACCTCGTGCCGGAACTGGTTCGAGCAGGAGCACCCGGGGTAATTGCACCGCGTGATCGAAACATAGTTCGGCGCCTGCCAGTTGGTGTCGCCCAGCCAGAAGAAGGGCGTGCCGTCGTCGTAAACGAAATACCGCCCGTTTTCGGACACGCGGACGAAGCCATGCTTGTCCAGCTCGGTCGTCCCCTCGTTTTCGACGGCCAAAACGGAGCCCTTCACGCCGTGCAGCCCTTCGTTCCCCTCGTCGGAGCAGGAGACGGTGTAGTCCCAGCGCCCGACCTTGGTGGGGGCGAAGCGAACCCGCCACTCGTCCCCGCCGTTCCAGAAGCCGTACAGACGGATCTCGTCCCCGTCCTCGTGCGTGAAGACGGCGTCGATTTCGACGTCGGCATAGGGATTTTCGTATTCCGTTTTGCTGTGCAGAACGATGTCGCACCGACGCCATACCGGCACGGCGCCGCTCTCCTGCTCCTGCGTCCCGCCTTCCTGCGCCCCGGCGCGGAGCAGACCGAGCAATGCTGTCAACCCGACCATGATGATGTACCTCGCAATTCGTTTTTTCATTTTCCCGCACCTTCCGCTCCGGCGGCGTTCCCCCGCGCGCACGGTCCCGGCTCGGCGGCAACGCCCGCCGCGCATGGGATGCTCTGCTGCCCGCCCGTCAAGCCGCGTTCTCTCCGCGCCAGATACTCCGAGAGGACGGCGAGCCCGTCCGACGGCACGCAGAAGCGCGCCCGCGAGGACCGGATCTCCTCCGCGACCTCCCGAAGTCCGAACCAGCGGACCTCGGAGACCTCGCTTTCCTGCAGTCTCAGGCTCGCCGCGTCCACGGGACGGCTGTACACATAGACGCTCGTGACCTCGTTGTCCCGGAACGGCTTTCCGTGGAATTCCTTTTCGTACCGGATGCGGAACGTTCCCGCGAAGGAAAGCTCTTCCGGCGCGGCGGCGATGCCGAGCTCCTCTTCGAGCTCCCGCAGCGCGGATTCAAGCGGCTCGTCCCCCGCCGGGATGTGCCCCGCCGAGGACGTGTCGTACAGACCGGGGAAGGATTCCTTTTCTTCGCTCCGCTTCTGCAGGAGGATCTCGTATCCCCCCTCCGTCTCCCGCACGATCCAAACGTGCGCCGTGCGGTGGCGAATCCCCTCGCGGTGCGCTTTATCGCGGGAAACGGTCTCCCCGATCGGAATCCCCGCTTCGTTCACGACATCGAGAATTTCCATTCAGCTCTCCTCCCGCTCCTCCCGCTCCGCCTGCTCCGCCCGCTCCGCCAGCTCCGCCGAGAACTTCATTTTCTCCGTCAGGTCTCTGAGGGATTTATCGTGCTGCGCCTGCGAGATCGCGTGTTTTTCGAGAAACAGATCGAGTAGGGCTTTTTGTTTCTGATACAGCGCCCGATTTTTCTCGGCGTAGCTGAGCCGCGCCCATGCCGGGTCCTCCCCGGGCTTCGCGCCCTCTCCCATTCGGTGTTTATCGTTTTCCGTCATTCGACCGACCTTCCTTATTCTTTGCATTTCCCGATTGGCTCCGCGCGGGCGCTTCTCTCCCGCCGATCCCCGAAACGCGCTTACCAGATATCGTCCGAGTCCGAGTCGGAGCCGCCGCCCCAGATGTCACCGTCGTCGTCATAATCGTCGTCATCTTCGTCGTCAACGTCGTCGTCTTCATCGTCATCGTCGTCCCAAAAGCTGGCGTCCTCGTCACGCTCGTCGTCCGCGCTGCTGTCGGCGTCGTCCGAAAACAGGCTGTCCAGATACATGAACTCCGCGGCCTGCTCCGCCGCGTCCACCTCGCCGTCGCCGTTCAAATCAAACATATCTCCGAAAAATGATTTTTTCATAACATCCTCTCTTTTCTGTGACCGTTCCGCCGCTGCGGTTCAACCGCGCCTATACCGCGCCTATGCCGCGCCTATACCGCGCCTATTTTACCACAGAACGGGCGGCGTTGTCAACCGGGGGGAGCCTGAAATCGCGGGGCTAAGCCCTGCGGAGGCGGACGGGAGGCGGGCGGCGGGGGCAGCTGCGCCGGGATCGGCAGAGGGGCGGCGGGCAGAGCGAGCGAACAAAGTGGGCGGCATGAACCGCGGGCAGAACCCGCAGGCGGAACCCGCAGCGGAACCCGCAGGCGGACGAGGCGGGCGGGCAAGGCGGGGAAATTCGTTCTTGCACCGCGCGGCGGAATATGATATAATCGGATCGAAAAGATGGAACATGGGAGGGTTTGCGCAATGGACAAGCCGCTGAGAGTCGCCGTGATCGGCGCGGGAGGATGGGGATACCAGCACGCGCGGGCGTTTTCGTCGCGCTCCGACACCGTTCTCGTCTCCGTCACCGGACGCACCGAGGAGAAGACCCGCCGCCGCGCGGAGGAATTCGGCGTGCCGTACCGTCTGAGCATCGCCGAAATGCTCGAGAAGGACAGGCCCGATTTCGTTTCCGTGTGCATGCCCGGTCAGGGGACCTTCGCGCCGACGATGGAGGTGATCCGCGCGGGGATTCCCCTGCTCGTCGAAAAGCCCCTCGCCTACCGGCTTGAGGAAGCGGAAACCATGGTCTCGGAGGCGAAAAAAAGGAACCTCTTCTTCGCCATCGATTTCAACCACCGGTACAGCATACCGGCTCTGATGGCGAGGGAGGACGTCGAAAAGGGAAGACTGGGGGACATGGTGTTCGCCCTCTGGCGGTTCGGGCACGGCTCGGGACCGCTGAACCACCCCTATCTGAATCTCATCGAGGCGCAGTGCCACGGACTCGATCTGCTCGAGCTGCTCTGCGGCCCCATCGCCTCGGTACAGGCGGAAATGACCGACATGACCGGCAAGGGGAGCTATTCGACCTTCTCCCTCGCGCTGCGCTTTGCGGGCGGCGGAGTCGGCTCCTTTCTCGGCACCTTCGATTCGTCGGAAAACTACAAATATTCCCATTATGTGGAGCTGAACGGCACGAAGGGAAGGAGCCAGATGGAGGACTCCGTCTGCGGCTACCGCTTCCAGAGCGCGGATTCCCGCCGGGCGGAGGTGTGGAACCCCGCGTTCTTCCGTGACGACGAGCGGAGCTTCAACCGCAATCTCGACCGGCATCTCGACGCGCTGATCCCCGCGCTGAAAGCCGGGAAGGAACCGCCCGTTCCCGCGGAGAAGGGACTGCGCGCGCTGCGGCTGGCGCACGCGGCCATCGAATCGTTCGAGAGCGGGAAGCGTGTCCGGACGTTGTACCCGGAAACCTGAATCCGCCCTGTCCGCCCGCAGGCTCCGCGTCGCCCGCGGCAATGGAAAACTGTTATGACAACAAGCCCCCATCGGACGAAAAATCCCATGTCGTCCGACGGGGGCTTTGCGGTTGTGCGGTCGGCGTCCGGATCGGAATGCGCCGCCGATCGGGACGACCGGACGGTCAAACGGTCAGACGATCAGACGGTCGGATCAGGAATCACCGTAGAGATACATGACGTACATCTCCGAAGCAAAAGCCACGCCGCCGTCCGCAACAAAAATCGTCACATTCTCGGGGGTCCAAACGAGCGATACGCCCTCGTCGCCGATGAAATAGCTGAGACTGTATCGTTCCTCTTCTTCATCGACGGAAACGGGCTCGGCCCCCAGATCGGCAAGACGCGCCTGATATTCGAGCAGGAGCTCCCTTTCGACATTGTAGAACCGGATCGTGTAGCTGTCCGGTATTCGCGCAAGCTGTTCCAGTTCCTCGGGAACGCGGACGCTGCCGTCCTCGGTTTTATAAAAGTAACTGTAATCGGCACCCGCGGCGTAATCCCATTCCGGCAGGGGCAGGCAAACCGGGATATTCGCGATGTCCGCCATATTGTCCAACAGCGCGTCCGCATCCCCTTGGCTGATCTGATCCTCCAGCTGATACAGGGCGGCCCGTGATTTACCCAGGCTTTCGTTCGACGCCTCAACGATCCGCTCGATCCTGTCCAGCGTCTCCGACGCGGCGGCATAGGCCGCGTCCTGATCCGTGAACGTTCCGACCGCGTGCGCCGACAGCGTCGGACAATATTCCGCCACCGTGGCGCGGAACGCCTCTTCCTGTTTCGGCTCGTTCAGATCGAGAAGCAGGTATTCAGTGGAAATGTTCAGATATTCCATGTCGGCGACGTATTTTTCCTTCAGACTGTTCGTCTCCGCGCGGAAATCCTCGCGGAACGCCTTCCAGAGCACGTCTTGATACAGCGCGCTTTTCAGCAGGCCGCAGTCTGACAGGAACGACTGCCGGTCCTGTTCGAAAGCCTTCGTCTGAACCTCCACGAAGGATGCGTCGTGCCCATCTTTGAGCAGACGGACATAGTCCTCGGTCGTCATCAGAGGTTCGTCCAGACCTCGCTGCGCGATCGTGCGCTCCGCCGCGTAAAGCGCCGTCCGCGCGATCTGCAGATTATCCCATGTCGGCTCCTCCGTATACCGGTCGGCATAGGACAGCACCCACAGCATGCCGCGGTACATGCAGTCGCTCGCGTAAAGATAGTCGAACCAATCCGACAGAACCTTCCGAAACAGATCATCCTCGGAAGCCGTCGTATCGGGCGCGGTGTCGGTTTCCGCGGGTTTGGGTGCTCCTCTGCGTTTGCATGAAGGACAGATCAGCAGCAAAGCGGCCAAAAGCAGAACGATCAATCTTTTCATCATTATCACCTCACGCTGTATTTTGTCATCCGTGATACGCCCGGACAGCGTCCGGACGGTCTCAAATGCCGATGCTGAGCGCGTACCACAGCGGAACGAAGCACACGCTGCCGATGTCCGTGACGGAAAACGTTACATCCTCGGGCGTCCAGGTAAACACGACGCCGCTGTCTTCGGTCGAATAGACGAGACTGTACCGATCGATTTCGTTCACGGTCAGGAGAGGCTCGAGCGTCAGGGACGAGAGCAGCGCTTCGTAAGAAAGGAATTCCTCCTTGCCGATCCGCTCAAACCGAATGATGCAGCCGTCCGGTTCGCGCTCCAGCCGCTCCCGTTCGTCCGGACAGCGGCTGTTTGTTTCATCCACGAAAAAATAATACCCGTACTCGGCGTCGTTGACGACGTCCCATTGTGGGTATGGCAGACATGACGGCATATCTGCGAAATCCGCCGCGTTCTCCCGAAGCACGTTCAGATCGCCTTCAAGCGCAGCCGTCCGATACCGATCCTCCGCCGTCCTCGATTCGCGAGCGGTGTGATAGCTGCTCTCGAGCAGGATCTCCTTGATCCGGTCGAGCGTCTCGACGCGGGCGGCGCGGGCTTGATTCGCATCTTCGAAGGCCACGGTCCGGCATGCCGTCAGAGCCGGACAGTTCTGCTTGGCAAACGAGCGGCATTTATCCGTCTGCCGCTCGTCGTCGATGCTGAGCAGCAGATACTCCGTCGTGATATTCAGGCATTCCAGCTCTTTCGTATAATGCTTTTGGATGAGCTTTGCCGAAGCCCCGAACTCGTTGCAGGTATCCCGCCAAAACACGTCCTCGTACAGTCCTTTTTTCAGCACGAGGCAGTCGCTCCGGACCTTCCGCCGCGCCTCTTCAAAAAGCTCCCGATCCTCCCGCACGACGGCGATGTCATAGCCCCGCCAAAGAAGGTTCGCGTAATCCTTCGATTCCATCTGCGGCTGCCGAAGGCTGATCGAATCGGCGTTTTCCTCGGCGGCGGACAGGGCTGTCCGCGCGATCTGGAGGTTCCCCCAGGTAGGCTCCTCTATGAACCGTTCGATATAGGAAATAGCCCAAAGCATATCCCCGTACATCCGATCGCTCGCGAGAAGGCAGTCGTTCCAATCCTCCGTTGCCATTTCGACGGGCGCCGGCAGGATCATCCCGAGGATGCCGGAAGTCACGATCTTCTGCTTCTGCGTCTTGCGGCGGTTATATAATTCTTCGCGCAGATAGCTGACGATGTTCTCCTCATCCTCTCCCCGCCGGAAATAGGCGTTCAGTTCCGCCAGTTCCCCGGTCACGGCGTAATAATTCTGCGCCAGGGCGGAATCGTCGCCTGAGTACCGCGCCTCCATGTGTTCCCTGCACGACACCTGATAAAGCAGAGCGACGATCTCCGCGTCCGTCGAAATCAGATCCTTCAGCTGTCCGACGTAATCGCCGAAACGGGCGGCCGCGTTTTCGTCCTGCACGACGTAGGTGAGCGCGTCCACCAGTTCTGAGTATTCCTCCGCGTACTGCCGCGTTCGTTCGAACAGTTCCGTATAGACTTCCGTGTTCAGCGGCTTTCCCGACCACGGCATGACCTCGCCGTCCGCAAGCATTTCGTTCAGCGCCGCCGACACATCGTCCGCCGACGGATACTCATATTTCACGGACTGCCGATAGAATTCGAGTCTCGTCTGATACCACGCCGGACGTTTTTCGGCAGTTTCGATCAGATCGAGCATCTGCACGACCTGACGGTCGAATTGCTGATAAACGGTAAGGCCGTATTCCAGCACCCGATCCGCCAGCAGCTCCGGATGCGCCTGCGGCTCCGGCGGCTCCGCCTCCGCTTTCAGGGCAAAGACGGTCCCGCCTGTCAAAAGCAGGATCACCGCCGCGGCGAGCAGTCCGATGCGAAAGCCCTGCCTCCGTTTGATCAGCCGATGGGTTTTCTCGTTTTTGCGGATGAGATACTCCCCGATCACCTGGTGGACGATCTGATATTCCCCGCGGTCGTTTCGGATCAGAAGGCCGAGCCGCTTCCACAGCACGTCGTGGATCACGGCGCCGTACCATTCCTCCGCCGTCTTCGCATCGCCGCGGATGGCCTTCGTATGGCCGATCCAGCGGGGGAAGGCGCGCTTCAGCAGCCGGGAGGAGAACAGCCGGTAGCAGTCCGTGACGGTTTTCAGCATCTCCCCGTCGTCCAGCGCGTCGGATTTCTTCCACATGCTCCTTGCGAGCTCGGGCAAAACGAAATCGACGGCGGCGTCGATCTGCCAGCGCATGTCGGCGTCCTCGGGCAGATCGGCGAATTCCTTTCGGCGCAGGGCGTCAAAATAAGCGTCCAGCAGCTCGTCCCGGGAGGTCACCATGATCTGCTTCTGCTCCGCCTCGGCGGAGCGGATGAACATGGACAGCATCAGGGGCGTCTGCAGCAGCAGCCGGACCTCCTCGGTCTCCGGCACAAGGAGCCCGCGCTCAGACAAAATGTCCCGCACGTTCTCCGGCGTGAGGGGCATCAGCGAAGCCCGCGCGAACGGGAGTGTGAGAAGGTCGCTGCGGGAGGTGATCACCATCCGGACCCCCGCGAGCGAGGCGAGGGACAGGATTTCGTCGGTCAGGGCCTGTGTGGAGCCGCTCGCTTCGTTGAGACCGTCCAGAAACAAAAGCAGCTTCGGCACGTCGCCGTTCTTCGTCGGAATCGGCTCTTCGAGCAGTCGGCGCAGGGTCTGCCGCGCGTTTTCAAAGGTTTCGGTCTCCCTGCCGTAATGCAGATTTTCGAGTATGCGGTCCAGAATATAGGTCGCGCGACCTTCCTTCCACCCGTACAGGGAGACGTAGGCGATCGCGGGCTTTGCCGAAGAATACCGGGAAGACTGTTCGGTCACGGTGCGCAGCAGCGCGGTGGTTTTTCCCATACCTGCCGCCGCGGTCAGAACCGTATGCTGTCCGCCCGTCCGTGCCGCGCGCTCCATGAACTCCTGAAGAGTGATCCTCTCCTCCCCCGCCTCCACGTCGGTCGGGAACATGGTCTCGCTCTGGTTCAGATAGGATAAGGAAGGGTTGTCGCGGATGATGTTTTGTACGGTTTTTTTCCCCGCTTCCCACAGCGCCCAGTGGGTGATCCCCACGCCTTCGATCCGATCCACAAGCTCCCGGACGGCCTCGCGCATCTGCGCGACGGTGCGGTACCTTCTGGACGGGAGATTTTGCAGACCCGTATAAAGGATCTGCTTCACCATGCTGACCACCGTGTCGGGCATATCGCTGAGACAGGCGCACCCCGACACGTCGGGCGGCGTGGGACGGATCATCTGAAAGGGCGTCAGCGACGCGCCGGACAGACAGCGGTAAAACACCGCCGCCACCGAATACAAATCCGACGCGGGGCAAATGGCGCTCAGCTTTCCCGAACGGATCTCGGGCGCGGTATATCCCTGCTTGATGCTGTAGTATGCGGGTGCCTCCTGTTCTGGCATCCGCATATCGTAAACGCTGTTGTAGTCGATCAGGACAACGCGTTCCTTCGCGCCCTCTCCCACGAGCAGAATATTGTCCGGCGCGATGTCCAGATGCAGAAATCCGCTCTCGTGGAACGCTTCGAGCGCGTCCAGAAGGCCGAGCATCCTGCGCGCCGTCACGGCCAGCTTCGGGAGCGCGCCCTCCGACTCGACCTCCAGACTGCGGCCGCCCGTATAGCCGAGGATCGAATACTCCGTCTGATTGCGTGAAAAGGTATTGATGTTCGCACCCAAAAGATCCGGGTGCTTCTCCAGCATTTTGAGGTGGATCTTGTTCCCGTACGCGAAGCTCTGCCGGTGGATCTCATAGGTTTCCCGTCCCTCGGGCAGGCAGACGATCTCAAGATCATCCTTCCGATAGATCGCCGCCTCGGGATGGAACGGAAACAGCTCCTTGATCAGGACGAGATGCTTTTCCTCCCTGTTCAAGAGATCCGGGTAAAAACCTCGATAAACGATCGCGTTGGAGCCGCGCCCGATCTCTTCTTCGATTGTGCAGCACATTCCCGGAAAATCGAGAACAGTGCCCGCGGCAAGCGCTTTCCGCGCATCCATTACCATACCTCCCCATCCATGTGAGTTCATTGTGTAATGGAATTATAGCATGACGGGAACCGAATGCTTGAAAAGGGTTTCCCGTGTTTCTTCCTGCCCGATCGGTTCGGCGCTCAGTCCATATCCGAATCCGCCGCGTCCGGGACGGCTCCCGTGGAGGGGAAAATCTCCGCGAGGAAGCGCTGGATCTTTCCGTCGATGTAGATGCTGTCGTTCACGCACATGCAGTACAGGATCATCCAGTCGAACTGCACACGCGGGTCGAGCTCGGCAAAGCCGCAGTCGGTCAGCATCATGTTCAGGCGTTCGTACACGTCGCTGAAAACCTCTTCCGGCTCCCGCTCGTCCAGATATTCGTCGGCATACGCGGAGTCGCCGCCGTCGGTCGCCAAAAACAGCAGGATGAGCACCTTCCGCGTGACGTCCGTTTCGCGGTGGATCATTTTGGAAAGCGTCACCTCGTCCGGCCAGTTCTGACGCACGTTGCGCTGCAGCGCGGAAAAGACCAGCTTGTCGGGCTCGGTCTTAGACTTTCTCTGAGCGACGGGGATGAAGCGGCGGTACAGATACGTGTCCATGATTTCCCGGGAGGCGAATTTTTTAATGTCCACCAGCGCCTTTTCGGCGTACTCCTTCTCCGTGTCCTTTTTAAATACGGAAGCGTAATCCATGACCGGCATCCCGAGCAGGTCCAGAAAATCCATAAAGAGATGATACGCCGTGTTGTGCATCTCTCCCAGATCCTTTCGGGACTCGCGCAGAAAATCGATCAGCTCTCCGTCGGAGGTGATATTCGACACGCGGCTCTTCACCTGCTCCGTATAGACGGCGCTTTCCGGATCCGCCGCGCTCCCGGACGCAATCTCGGCGTCCGCGGCCTTCCGCAGCGCCAGCGCATCGGCGTAGCTCATGCCGTGAAGCAGGGCGAATATGAAAACGACCTCCTCCGGGTCGCGCCAGTGCAGTCCTTCCTCGCACAGACGCTTCAGCATGGCGTTCGCGTCGTTCAGATCCAGCTCCAGCGCGAAGGCAAGCTGGATCGCGCTCTGCTTGCTGATCGTCAGCGCGTCGTCCTTCATCCAGAGCTGGACCTTGCGCCTGACGCTGTCCGGCTTCGCACCCGGAACGCACGCGGCGAGCTTTGCCGTGATATACGCCTGAAGCTCGTCCGGTCGGTCAGCCGGAATATGCGAAAAATACGCGAGGGTATCGCGCACTCTGCGAATATTCGCCTCGGACCGGAGAAGGCTGATCGCGTCGCGAAGCTCCATGTGGTCATGGGTCGCCTTGGCAAACATCTCCTGCGATAGTTGAGTCATATTCCGGACTTGTTTCATAGTACCCTCCAACCGCCCGCCGGGTCTGCCCGCGGGCGGATCTGTTTTCGAATTCCTCCGCCATGCTCCCGCCCGGCGGCCGCTGTGAATCTTTGTACAGATTAAATACAGTTGTATCCGGAGTCAGTTTATCACATCATACGGGCTTTGTCAAGTCTTCCCGCGCATTTCCCTCCCTCTGCCCGGTCCCCGACCGCGGTGTTCCGCCCCCCGCGCCGGCTTCCGGAAACCGTTTGCAAAACCCCGCGAAAGGGTGTGGTAAGATAAGCGCGTAACCGCAGGAAACGACCTGAACCGCTTCAAAGCAGCAGAAAGGAGACCCCGTATGATCCGCATGAACAAGAACCTCGCCGCAGACCAGAAAACCACGAAAAACAATTCTGAATTTCCGCACGCCGGAACCAATAAAAAGGAGGATCACATGAAACACTTCACCTTCAAAACCCTCGCCATGATGCTTGCGCTTCTCATGCTTTTCGCCTCGTGCTCCCGCACGTCCTCGCCGCACGCACGCCGCGCCGAGTTCAACTACACCAGCAGCGAACCGGTTTCCGGCTCGCTTCGCCAGACGGTCAAACCGGGCGAGAACATCGCAGCCCACGCAGCCGCAAACGGCAATACGACGCGTTCATGGGACAGCCAGTCCTCAACGGGAACGAACGACACCGTCGTCAACGCCGTCTGGAGCGATAACACCTGCACCGTCACCTTTGATCCCTGCGTTCCCGGGCTTCCCGCCAAGACCGTGACGGTCTCCGCCGGCAGCTCCGTGACCGCCCCCGTCTTCGAGCGCGAAGGCTGGGACTTCATGGGCTGGGATCAGGATATCAGCAAGGTGACCGCCGACATGACGGTCCACGCAAACTGGGACCGCCACCCGATGACCCCCGTTGAGATCGGCGAATACGCCGACAGCCGCGTGGTCACGGTCCACACGGATATCGGCACCGGAACGGGCTTCTTCATTGACGATCAGGGCGCCCTTGTCACGAATTACCACGTCATCGAATACGCCACCTCCATCTACGTCACCATGACCGACGGCGCGATCTACCCCGTCAACCGAGTCATCAATTTCGCCGAGAAATACGATATCGCGATCCTTCACGCCGAAATCTCCGGAAACAAGTATTTCGAAATGACGGACAACATCACGAAGGGCGAAAACGTCTACGCGATCGGATGCCCGCTCGGCTTCCTTCAGGACACGCTTACCAGCGGCATCATTTCCGCCACGTCCCGTGAGATCGGCCTGATCGACTGCATCCAGACGAACGCGGACATCACGGACGGCAACAGCGGCGGACCGCTTCTGAACCAGTACGGCGAAGTGATCGGCATCAATTCCTACGGATTCAACGTGAACGGCGCGTCCGGCCTGAATCTGGCGATCAAGATCAAGATGCTCGGCCAGCTGGACGAGGCAGTGAACTTCACGCTCCCCGATTACGTCGAATGGTGGAAGATGCAGCAGGAGCAGTCCTACTACTTCACGAGTATACAGGACACGAACAAATTCAACTACTCCATCGTCAACACCTATCAGAGCGTCACCGGGATGCCCTGCATCGCCTCCGCCGACTCCATCTACCCCTCGGAGGACATAACGATCGTGCCGGATTACTACAGATGGCTGTGGGTCTACATCTACGAATACACCGAGAACGAATACAAAGCGTACATCGACTACCTCAAGGACATCGGATTCGTCTATGAGCCCGATCTGTCCGACAAGGACGCGACCGGCTCCATAAACGTTTACTACAGCCAGTCCATGCAGATGTACATGCAGGTCTGCGTCACCAACGAGCTGAGCGACTGGGGCGGCGCGTACGTCCTCATCTGCCCGTGCTATTGATCGCAGGCGCAAAGAAAACCGAAAGTCACGGCGGAATAACCGAAAACCAAACAACCGAACGACCGAATCAGAACAGGGCTGCCGCGTATCTCCGAAAACCGGAGATACGCGGCAGCCCTGCTTTACCGCTCCGGGGTCTATGTGCCGGACACGCGCAGCTGTGCGCCGGACGAGGCAAGCGCCCCGCGCCAGCGGTCGGCGAACGCCCGCCCGTCCGGGATGGGCGCGGGAATCTCCCTGCCGAGGCCGCGCAGCTTTTCGACGCCGAGGCTGTGATACGGCATGATCTCGGCATACAGAAAACCGCCCCTGCGCTCCCGCAGAAAATCCGCCATGAGCCGCAGATCCTCTTTTGAATCGTTGTACCCCGGCACGAGGGGCATCCGGATCACGATATCCGCCCCGCGCGAAATCAGCATGTCGAGGCTCGAATGGATTTTTTCCGGACCGACTCCGGTGTTTCTCAGGTGCTTCTCCGGATCGATCCCTTTGAGATCAAAGAGAAAGAGGCACCCGAGCTCCGCCGCGCGGCGGTAAAAATCGGCTGAGCCGACCCCGGCGGTCTCCATTGCACATGAGATCCCCCTCTCCCGCGCTTTTTCGATCAGCTCGAGCACGCCCGCGGGCTGCGCGGCGGGTTCCCCGCCGGAGACGGTCATGCCGCCGCCCGAGGTTTCGTAAAACGGGATGTCCCGCGCGACCGCGCAGAGGATCTCGTCCGTCTCCGCGTCATATCCGCGGAGCGCATTCACCGACCGCGGGCACGCCGCCTCGCACCGGCCGCAGGCGACGCATTTCGTCCGATCAAGGCGAAGAGTCCGGTCGATCCCCATGCTCCGCGCGCCGCAGAGCCCGAGACAGAGCCCGCAGCCCGTGCATTTGTCGCCGACGAAAAGCAGCTCCGGCTCCGGGTTCTGCGATTCCGGGTTGTGGCACCACAGGCAGCCGAGGGGGCATCCCTTGAGAAACACGGTCGTGCGGATGCCCGGTCCGTCGTGGAGACAGAATTTCTGTATATTGAAGATTCTCAGCGTCATACGGCATTCCCCGCGATCAATGATCAAGAGATCAATAGGACGTGCGGGCGATCACATTGTCCTGCAGGTCCCTTGAAAGATTCACGAAATAATCGCTGTACCCGCCGACACGCACGATCAGATCGCGGTGCGCCTCCGGGTGCGCCTGCGCGTCCCTCAGCTCTTCTTCCGAGACGACGGTGACGGAAAGCTGCTGGCCGCGGCGCTCGAAATAGGACTTCGCAAGAGCGAGAAAGGCTTCCTCCCCCGCTTTCGTGCGGAACAGATCGCGGTCGAATTTGACGTTGAGGATGAAGCCGCTCGTCGGCAGGGTGTGGTCGAAGGACAGACAGGAATTGAGCAGGGCGGTCGGGCCGTTCACGTCCGTGCCGGGAACCGCGCCGATGGAATCGGCGATCAGGGGAGCGAATTTCCGGTGCCCGTCCGGGAGCGCGCCGAGGGCGTGTCCGTAATGCGCGGCGCGGTTGAACGGGGAGCATCCCCCGCCGTACCACCCGCCGCGGACGGTCTGGATGCCGAGGAGGTACCGGTTGAAATGGTCGACGAGCTCCTTCGCGATGCCGTCGACGAATTCGCTGTCATTGCCGAAGCGGAGATCGGCGCGCGCCGCCGCCCGTGGGATCGCTTCAAATCCCTCGAAATCCGCCGCGCACGCCTCAGAGAGCTCCCGCATGGTAAAGCGCTTTTCCCCGAAGACGAGCTTTTTGACGACGGCGAGCGAATTCGCCGCGTCCGCGATCCCCTCGGCGAGGATCTGTCCGTGCCCGTACAGCGGACCGCCGTCCTTGTAATCCCGCGCCTTTTCGACGCACCCGTCGATGAGCAGGGACCGGAGAGGATTCGCGCCGGTCTCGCGGTAGATTTTCTGCGCCGTGTTCGCCATGGACGCCGCGATATCCGTCAGGTGATCGAGCTGGCGCAGCACGGCGGCATAGAACGCGTCATAGCTTTCGAAGTCCGCGGGATCGCCGGTCTCGAGCCCGAGCCGCCTCCCGCTTTTCACGGAGACGCCGTTCGTCAGCGCAAGCTCGACCGCCTTCGCGAGCAGGACCTCGCCGTCCTCCAGCCCCATGTGGCTCTTGCCCATGATGTCGATCTGGTTGCAGCCGTTCATGACGTACAGATGGGAGTCGCACGGCGGGATCCCCAGCCGCTCGAGGGCGGGGCAGACCGCCTCGTCGTTGTAGAGGGCGGGCAGGCCGCACCCGGCCGCGATGGTGCGGTAAGCGGCGCGCATCAGCGTCTCGGGCGTGTTCCGGTGGACCCGCATGGTCAGATTCGGCGTGTTGTACGCGTATTTCGCCGTCACATCGAGGATCTCGTAGGTCAGCTCGTTCGAGCGGTCATTCCAGTGCTCGTCCGAGCCGCCGATGCAGAGGTTCCAGATCCTGCGGCTGTGGAAGAATTGCCACAGGTTTTCAAGCGTCTCCCGTCTCAGCGCGGGCTCGGTGAGGCGCCAGAGATCGATCATGTATTGGTCGAAATACCCCGGGGAATCCGGGGAGGGACCGTCGAGGGTGAAGATCATCGAAAAGAGGACGACGCCCTCGAAGAAATCGCGGCAGGGTTTTTGCGGCGCGTGATCGAACGCGCGCGCGATGCGCTGCGTCCTCTCCCTCTGCGCGTCCGTCAGCTCTCCCCGCGCGAGCATGTCCCGCGCCAGCTCGCCGAAGCGCGCGCCGAGGACGTCCACGGCGTCCAGCGTCGTCATCATCGCGTCGTAAAAGGGATCGTGACCGGGATTCGACAGGCGGCACGCCTCGACCTTTTTGCGGAAGAAGTCCGTGCCGAGCAGCGCGAAGTCCGCGTATTTCGGGTTGGAATGCCCCGTCCACGTGCCGCCCCAGAGGTGCCCGTCCGCGGCGTGAAGCCGCTGTTCTTCGGTAAAATAGTCCGGGATATGCTGATGCTTCAGAACGGGGAGCATTTGCTCCTTGATGAACATGAGGTCGTCCGCGTCCTCCGGATGCGCGGCGGCAAGGCGGTCCAGCTCCCCGCTGTCGCAGTAGACGGGGGCGTAATTCGTGCACCCGACCGCGCCGTCCATATAGGCATAACACAGGCCGAGGTCGGGGTCAATTTTCAG
The DNA here is from genome assembly GCA_017540175.1 of Clostridia bacterium. Taxonomy (GTDB): domain Bacteria; phylum Bacillota; class Clostridia; order Oscillospirales; family CAG-272; genus UMGS1696. The sequence continues at coordinate 23,884 of JAFYBN010000113.1, forward strand.
ATTCTCCGTTTCCCGCGCCCAGAGCAGGTACCCCGAGGCGGCGCGGAGCTCGCGGTCGGAGCTCTCGCAGTTGACCCAGCCGCGTCCGAACGGCTCAAGCTTCGTTTTGAATGCACGCATGACGATTCCCTCCCTTTTCCGGTTTTCCATGACGGTATCTTGTCCGGTGTCGGCATTCGGCTTCGGGTCGCGGCCGACCGTTCGAGGCGAACGGTTTGCGGCGGCCCGTCACTTTCTCAGCCGGACGGTGTACCCGCCGAAGCTGTAAGTATGCTCGTCCCGGCGCACGCCGCGGGGCGGATAGTCGGTCGTGACGATCTGCGCGCCGCATCGGTCCGCGTCGGCGTAGCGGCCGTCGCTGAAATCCGGATAATCGTCCGCGCGGGTCCGCACCATGAGGCGAAGCTCCTCATACGCTTCCGCCTCATGCTTCGCGGCGCTTGCCGGGTTGTTGTCGAGAATGAAGGAGGCATAGTCCTCGTGAATCCCGTCCCATCGCAGGCAGGGGAACATCGCCTGTGTCCGGATGCCGCGGTCGAGCGCGATATACTCCTCCGTCGCCCGGCACGGATGCAGCAGGAAAAGGACGCGGCCGCGGCAGTCGGCGAGAAGCGGCCATCCGTCGTCCGCACGCATGGCGGCGAAGGAATCATACGCGCCGAGCATCTCGTCCGGCGTGAGCAGGCGTTCCCCCATGACCTCCCGGATCGCCCCGTCCAGAGCCGCGGCGCATTCCGCGTCGAAGTCCCTCGTCTTTGTAAAGGGGACTTTGACGTCCTTCGGCTCGATGAGAATGAGCAGGGGAAGGTGGCGGGGATTGTGCTCGGACCAGAGCCGGAGCTCCTCCAGCGCCGTTTTGAAATCCTGACAGTGCGAGCGGTTGTCCGGCAGAAAATGCGTGACGGTGAAGGAGATCTCCTCCCCCCGCCCCTCGGCGTTCACATCCAGCTCGAGACTGCGGATGCCGCGTTCCAGCTGCTCGGTCAGCCCCTCCATCTCAAAGCCCGCGAGCCTGCCGTCCACGGGAACGCCCGGGATCAGGCTCAGAGCCCTCAGCAGCATGCGGTACGGTAAAGAGGCGCGCGGCTGATAACTGTTGTGCGTAGCGAGAAACGATACCTCATTCAGACGGATCCCGTCGGCTTCGGCGGCGGCGAGATCAAAGGAGGCGAACCTCCCCTCGTCCCGCGCCTCATACCCCAGGTAGAATTCCTCCCGGAGCCATGTCATGCGTTTTTCCTGTTCTTTCGCGTTGCCGCGGACCTGCGCGAACCCGGTGATCAGCGCGGAAATCGCCAGCAGCAGATAAACCGCGAGGACGGTCAAAAGAAGGATCAGGATGGTTTTTCCCGCGACGACGATCAAACGGCGCATCTGCTTCCGCACCTCCGTTTCAGATAAGATCGGGCGTTTCGCCGTTACAACGCTTCAGCGTTTCACGGTTCACCGTTTCACTGTTCACCGTTCACCGTTCACCGGCGGACGGCATGCTGTTTTTCCACGACTTTCTTCGTATAAACGAACGCGGCGGCGGTCAGAAGCAGGGACACAACGGACAGGACCTGCTGACCGTACACCGTCACGCCGAAGAGCCGGTTTCCCGACGCCTGCACGGCGGAGAGGATCCGGCTCCCGACGAGGGAAGAGGCGAATCCGACGATCCCCCCGACGGAGGACTTGACCGCCATCGCCTGCGCCATGTACTGCGGTTCCACATAGCTGTATGTGATGTTGAACGAGTTCTGGTTGGTCCCCGCGAGGCTGACGTTGTAGAGCACGGTATGGAAAACGATCATCCAGCGGGACGCGGGAGAGGTGAGCGCGCCGAGCGCAAACGCCGCCGCGGCAATGAGAAGCGCCGTCCGGAATCCGTGCGCGTAGGACGTGCGGTCGGAATACCGTCCGAACGGCTTCGAGACCGCGAACCGGCAGAGATTGGCTGCCGTATTGATGATCTGCACCGCGCCCACCGAGAAGAGCAGATCTTCGGTTTTGTAGGTCCCGAAAAACCCGGTCGACATATACCGCGCCGCCTCCCAGAGACACGCCAGCACGACGGTATGACGAAAATCCCGGTTCCCGAAAATCGCCCGCAGCACCTCTCCGACTCCGGGCGGTCTGTGTTCCCCGTCTTCGGACGGAGTCTCTTTTTTGATGAGGCAGAGGCAGACAAAACAGCAGACGTTCAGCGCGAAGATCGCGCACGCCAGCGTGAGAAATCCCCCTTTGGGATTTCCGACAGCCTCAAAGCGGTCGAAGACGAATCCGGCGGCCAGAGTGAAGAGGATGCCCGACAGGAGGGAGATCATCTCCTTCACCGCGGAGAACTCGCCCCGCCCCCTCGGGTCCACGTACCCGTTTGCCCAGCGGTACAGAATGGAACCGACGGCATACCGGAAGGCAAAGCCGAGCGTCATCCCCGCCGCCGCGGCGATCGCCCTTCCGGTCGGCGCGAGGGGAAGGAACGGGATCAGATAAACCCCGAGGAACAAAAGCTGGCTGACGGTGTCGGCGATCAGGACCGTGCGCTTGACGCTTTTGATCTTCCGGATCAGAAGGATGGATAAGAGCTGAAACAGAAACGAAAACGAAATGAGCGACGCGATGATCCCCGCCGCCGCGTCATCCAGTCCGATGTGCTTGAGCAGTTTGGCGAGAAACGCGTCCGATACGAGAATGGTGACAAAATACTCAAAGGCGCACTGCGCCGTGTACGCGCTGCGGGATCTCTGCGCCTCCCGCGACCGATACCGATTGTCCAATGCCGTCTCCTCCGGGGCTCTGAAAAAGCTGCGCCGACGCCGCGCCTCCGACTTTTCAGGATCGGACCGCGACCGCCTCAGTCCGAACGGACTTATGAAAAATCCGTTGCCAGCGCGATATAGCGCCGCTTGTTTTTGGTGCAGGCGCAGTAGAAATGATAGACATGGCCTTCCCAGGTGATGATCCACGGCTTATGGGCGTAGAGATCCTGCTCCGGATCGTCCCCCGCCGGGGCGACGGTCGGCTCTCCCAGCCACTCGTTCCAGTGATTCAGATCATAGGAGCACGCGAAGGTATCGAACGCGGAGCGGGCCCTGTTGTATTTCATGAAATTCATGACGTACAGCCCGTCCCAGTCCCGCATCAGCATCGGATCCGCCGTGATCCAGCAGCACGGGTCGCGGAACGCGTGGGTTTCGTCCCCCGGGATCAGGCGCGAGGATTGGATCCTGTCGAGCAATTTCATATCGGTCTCCGATTTCGTTTTTCCTGAGAAGCGCCCGCCGCGGCGGACGCGGACACGGGCAGCTCTCGGCGCAATCCGGTTTCGTTTCCCCCTGCGCACCGCCCTCGGCGCGGTTATTTCGAGAAAGCACCGTCAGCCCGCACCATTATACCATAAAACCGTCCGAAAGTCTTGTCCTTTTCGCGAATTTCACCGTCGAGTGTCGGACCGTCGGACCGTCGAACCGTCGAACCGTCGAACCGTCGGACCGTCGAACCGTCGGACCGCCGGACCGCCGGACCGCCGGAGGGGACGCCGCCCGGGACGGTGGATGCGCCCGCCTCACCCGCTTCGCCCGCTCCGTCCGCTCCGTCCGCCATACGTTCTTTTTTCACGCGTCAAAAAAGACTTGTTTTTCGCCGCGTTCTATGGTATAAGCCCGAACAATTTTCTCACGCCGAGGTATCACCATGAACGGTTACGAACGCACCGTGAAATTCGTCCGGGGAGAGCCCGTCGACCGTCCGCCCTTCATGCCGCTGGCCATCGAATGGATCGCCCGCGAACAGGGCATTCCCTACCCCGAGTTTGTCTACGAGCCGGAAAAGCGCGTCCGGGCATACAGCAGCGCCGCGAAGAAATACGACATCGACTGCGTGCTCCCCGACGCCGATTTTTACGAGCAGCTCGAGGACTTCGGAGCAAAGCCCGTATTCGACGGAAAGGCGTTCTCCGCCGCTCCGATCATCGAGGATGTGACGGAACTCTCCCATCTGTCCCTGCCGGAATACGCGCCGGGGACACGGGAAGGAAACCGCCTCGCGGTCCTGCGCGCGCTGGCGGACGAATTCAAGGGAGAGAAATACATCTTCGGGATCACCGTCGGTCCGTTCACGGAGTTCTGCAACGCGCGGGGCGTGGAAGACGCGCTCTGCGACCTGATGGACAACGCGGACGCGGTCGCGGAGGCGATGCGGATCTTCTTTGAGAACGGCATGCGCTTCATCGACGCGCAGCTCGAGGCGGGCGCGGAAGGCATCCAGATCGTCGAGCCCTGCTGTTCCCTCATCCCGCCCGCTCTGTACGAAGAACACGTCCTGCCTCTCCATCGGAAGATGATCGAGCGCGTCCAGCGCGGTCGGGACGACGGATTTGCGCGCCTGCACATCTGCGGCGACACGAACCGCCTCCTGCCCGTCCTGCTCGGGACCGGAACGCGCATCCTCGACGTGGATTACCAGGTGGATGTGGAAGCCGGGGCGAAGCTGCTCGCGCCGGGGCAGGTCTTCTGCGGCAATCTCTCCCCCGCGTCCGACGTGCTGAACGGAAAGCCGGAGGACTTCGCCGAAAAGGTGCGCCGGATCGACGAGGCGACGGGACGCAGGATCATCATTTCCGCGGGATGCGATATTCCCCCGGCGACGACCGTGGAGAATATGATCGCGTTCCACGACGCCGCGGCGAACCTCGCATAATCCTCCTCTCCGGAACCGCCGGAGCCGGAATCACGCCGGGGAGCAAAAAGACAGATGACGGTTTTCTCATCCGTCCGCCCGATCATTCAACCGCGAGGGTGACGGTGACGTCTCCGTTTCCGAGAAGGTCCGCCAGCTCCTCCGCGCTCTTGTCCGTGATGCGGCCGAGGCGGGTATAGGCCCACGAATTGGAGCCGTAGAAGACGACGATCTGATTGCCGGAGTAGAGCACGATGTCCCCGGCCTCCGTGGTTGTCTGCCGGTCGTTTTGCGGGAGACTCTGCCCGATGGGGCCGACCTGCTCAAACCCGCCGTACATGGACATCCGGATCGTGAGGGGCCCTTTCCGGCACAGCTCCGTCAAAGCCGCCGCGGATTCGTTGTCTTCCCATTCCACCGCGACGGGCGTTTCTCCGATCTGCATTTTGAGTGTCAAAGCTTCTGCCTCCTGACTGTGATTTTGCGCGGTCATATCCGCCTCGGCGATTTCCGCGATCTCTTCGCTCTCCCGGCCGGCGTCCGGCTGCTTCTCCGAGCTGCCGCAGGCGGCCAAGAGAAACAGCAAAATCACCGCCGCGCAGACGGATATCCATCTCTTTCTTCTCAAGATTCTGAACTCCTTTCCGAAGTCTCCCGGCGGCGCGTTCCGCCGAGAGCTTTTGCGGGTGCCGGAACACGCGGTCGCATAAGACCGAACGGATCAAATAAGCGCCGGAGGGATCGAATCAAAAAGCCGGTATCTCCGAGCACAAAAACGGCAGCCGCAGTTCTCCTTTCCGGGAGGGCCGCGGCTGCCGCGCTTTTTCTCAGTTCTTCAGCCCGTAATACTCCGCGATCTTCGCGAGCTTTTTCGTCACGAGCTTTTCCTTGCCGCGCCACGCGGACATGATATCCGTCGAATTGTTGATGATCTGGTTGCGGAAGATGTACGGCACCTCGATATCGTTTCCGTACTGGAACGAGAACTCAAAGAGCCGCCCGTCCATGATGAGGTCGATGATCTTCGCCGTGTTCGCGTCCATCGAATAGCGGTTTTTCAGCGCGCTGTCGTAGAACGCCGGGACCACGTCCCGCTTGCTCAGAATGCCCATCTCCTCCGTGACCGTGCCGAGGAAGGTGTAATCCTCCTCCGGGGTGTTGACCGGGAAGGCAAGAACGGTGAACTGGTCGGACGCCACGGTGTAGTAGGTGTCCTGAGCCTCGTCCCACATCGGGAAGGGCATGACGCCGAAATCGCTGTCCATGCCGGCAAAACTCGTCCGCGCGTCGTTGAGGATGCCGGGCGTGAAGAGCGCGTGATCGGAGACGAACATCGCATCCGCCGCGGCTTCCTGCCATGTGCCGGTGCAGTAGGAGCCGTCGTTTCTGTAGTACAGTCCGAGCACCTTTTCGAGCGCCGTGATCGTCTTGTCGGTGAACATCACGACCTCGATGACCCCCTCGTCGGACACCTTCGTGAGGGGCTGGTCGAACGCGGTGAGCCATTCGTCGCAGTGCGCGTCCGCGGAAAGCACGACGCCGTAGACGTCCTCCGCGTCACGTGAGGTCGAACCGTTCGTGTCCTCGTACACGCCGCTTGTCAGGGTGTTGAACGCGTCGAAGGTCCATTTCTTCTCAAACACCGTTTCCTGCAGCGAGGAGGCGGAATAGCCGTAACGTTCGCACAGGGGCGCGTTGTAGAAGAGGACGTTGCCGTAGAGGATGTTCGTCACACAGAAATCCCCCGTGAAGGTGAAGAGCCGCCCGTTGATCGTCGCCTCGTCGTTTGCCGCCTTCGTCCACCACGGCGCGTCGAAATCGATGTTCGGCACGTCCAGCCAGTTGCCGCAGAGCTTCGCGCCCACCACGGCGTAGGTTTTGAAATCGACCTGTCCGATCAGGTTGTAGAGGAAATCCCCGGCGTGCACGCTCGCGCGCATTTTGTCCGTCACGGCGTCCCAGTTTCCCGCGTCCTCGGCGGAAATGCGGATGCCGAGATTTTCCTCCGCCATCCGGTTGCGGTTATACACGGCGTCGTTCGTCATTTCTCCCGTGATGTCCTCGACGTCCATCTCAAAGAGCTCGTTGCCGCGCGTCAGGATCGTGAATGCCCGGTCGTCGTATCGGTCGGCGGGAAGAGCGGCGAGCGCCGCTTCGTAAATCGTCGTCTCGGGTTCCTCGGGAGTCGGCGTCTCCGCGTCCGCCCCCGCCTGCACGGGAGTGTCGGTCACGCCGGGCGTGTCGGATTCCGTGTTCTGCGCGCTCTCTGAGCAGGAGACGAACTGGGGCAGAAGGATCGCCAGCACACAAATCAGGGAAAGCAGTTTTTTCATGGTTCGTCTTCCTTTCCGTAGATCATCGGGATCGCGATGGGGTGCGGTCTGCATGCCGAGCCCCCGCATTCTGTCCGTATTATAGCATAATTTCTTCCCGCGCGCAAGGGAGATTCGGCCGAAACCGCCCGAACTTTGCGCCGGCTTTGCGCCGGCGGCTCCGCCGCGCCGGGAAACGGAGCGGCAAACGAATTCCGAGCGCGCAGAGGGTCACCCCACCCGCACGACCTCGCCCGGGCGCACGCGGACGCGGAGGAATCTGTCCTGCCAGATCAGCCCGAGCGGACGCTTTCTGTCCTCATCGGATTCGATCATGACCTTGACGACGGCCGGGAAAGCCGTGGGGTTTTCGATCATCACGCTCCCGTCCTCAAGCCATGCGTTCACGTGATCACAGACGCAGATAAGACCTTTTGCCACATCCGCGTAAACGCCCGGCGTCTCGAGCCACGTCAGCATCAGCGCGGCGGTGGGCCATACGCTGTTGCCCGCGATGGCGTCTCCCACGTTTCGCGCGCCCTCCCAGTCGGAGAGGTTCACCCGCTCGCAGATCTCGCTCGGTCTCAGAGCGGGGCCCTGTACGGTGTACATGGGACGCTCGGGATAGGAGACCGTCTGCGGGATGAAATGCGCGATCCGGCTCATGAGCTCGAGGTAAAGCGGATCGCCCGAAGCCCGGTACAGCTTCAAGAGCGCGCCGCCGCCCGCCGTGCACATCCCGGGACCCGCGTGCTTGTTCTGAACGCTCGCCCAGACGCTGCCCGCGCTGCGGATGCCCATTTTCGCAAACCGGCTCTCGGGCGGGAAGGCGTAGTCATACCCCACGACCCAGCTCGAAAGCATGTGCGCGGCTTCCGCGGCGCACGTGAGCCACCGGTCGGATCCGTCGGCCTCCCAGAGCGCGGTGAAGCCCTCCACCAGTCCCGCGCAGCTCTCGCTGTCCGGCGCGGCGAGGATCTCACCGGGGCCGCCGGTGGAATAACCGACGCGAAGCGCCGTTCTGTCGTAATAATCGCCGATCTGGCGCGCGGCTTCGAGGAAGCTCCCGTCCCCCGTGACCGACGCCGCCGCGCAGAGCGCCGCGGGCGTAATCGCGCCGCAGGTCGTTCCGCCCACGAGAATCTCTCCCGTTTCGGCGTTGACAAACTGGCCGATCTGCCCGTACCGCTCCCACATGCCCTTCAGGGCGTTCGCCGCCATGACCGCGCTGTGCAGGATTTCCTCCGGCACGTCCATGCCGAGCCGCCGCATCGCTTCGATCTGCCGGAATATGAAATAGGTCAGGTCGGCGTGCTTGCGCACGAGGAGCATGTTGTGTTTTCCCTCGTAATGGGTGAAGCAGTCGTGGTGGATCTCGCCGTCCGCCACGATGCCGTAATACCACCCGGCCCCGCTTTGCCACCGCGCGCAGAACCGAAGCGCCCGCACGACGCGCCGGCGGGACAGCTCCCCGCCTTCGCAGAGAAGCGCCAGCGTGAGCATTCCGCCCCCCGCCCAGCCCGCCTGCCACTTCGCGAACCACGAGGGATGGCTTCCGACCGGCTGCAGGGCGTAGTACCCTTCTTTTTCGTCGAAATGCGTGCCGTTCTGTTCCGCCTCCGCAAGCTCCCAGAAGCGGGAGAAGGGAAGGTTGGCATGGGCAGCGGCCGAATACAGCAGGGAGCGCTTCTCGAAGAACGCACGGAAGAGCGCGGGGATGTCCGCGCAGTCAAACGTGAAAACGCGATGCGGGATGACCGTTTCCTCTCCCGCGCGGACCTCAAGCGGCGGATCCGCTTCGGGCTGCTCTCTGAGGGACGGATACCCGTCGTACCAGTGATAGACCAAGCGCCGCTTCGCCGGGGCGCGCAGACGGATCAGAAGCTCGTCCCCCGTCTGCTCGAGCGTGACGCCGTAATTGCGTCCGTGCTGTCCCTGCCCGAAGAACAGCATGAACGCCCGCTTTTCCGATTTGCGCAGGACGCACACGCAGGGCAGCGCCATGTCTCCGGTCGTCACGTCCATGAACGAATCCCCCTCCGGAGCGAGAGCCGGAACAGCCGTCATGCGCACCGGGACGTCCGTGCCGAACTCCTCCTCGGTGTACATCGGCGGGTAACACCGCATCACGGTCTCGAAGCGGTTGCCGTTGTAAGCGCAGCCGGGGATCATGATATAGGTGTCTCCGATCGGGGCGTCGAGCCGGAAATCGACCCAGAACGCCGCGTCGCCGGAATCGCTCAGCGCGGTGAAGCGGGTCTCCCGGTCGTTTCGGACGACGCGGGTCTGCTCCTTCTCTCCCGAATAACCGCAGGTCTGGCTGAACAGCATGTTTTGTGCCTCCTCTGAAAATGTTGTCATGAAACTGTACATCGGCTCGGCTCGCGGCATCTCTTCCGTCCGCCGTTTTTGGGGTCCTGCCGTTATCATATCACAGAAGGACCCCTTTTTCAACGGGTGCGGAGCATTTTCGCCGAACCGGGAAGAGACGGATCACAAAACCGACGGCTCGGACCCTTGTTTTTCGCGCCTTTCTTGACATCCCGTCCGGGGCAATGTATAATATTTCCGAAGACTGTGCGCCGTGATTTCGGCGGTCCGGGAAAAGCGGGGAGGAAGCGGATATGGTGATAAAACAGTATGACACACTTGTCGTCGGAGGGGGCCCGGCCGGGATGGCGGCGGCGCTTGCCGCCGCGCGGGCAGGAAGAAAAACGGCGCTTCTCGAGCGGTACGGATGCCTCGGCGGGGGGATGACCTCCTCCTATGTGCGCCCGTTCCTCGGGAGCGTGAAAAACGCGAACATCGGATGTGAGATCGAGAAACGCATCGCGGACGCCGAGTCCTTCTGTTCCCCGGTGGAAGCCGCCAAAATCGTGCTGGCGGAAATGGCGCACGAAGCCGGGATCGACGTGTATCTGCAGACGCAGGCGGTGTCGGCAAAAACGGTTCCCACAGCGGAGAGCCGCCGCGTCGAGTCGGTCGCCGCCGTATCGCACGGGACCGAATACACGTTTACGGCGGACGCTTATATCGACGCGACCGGCGACGGGGATCTCGCCGCGGTGTGCGGCGCGGAATTCTTCATCGGACGGGACTCCGACGGGCTCGTTCAGCCCATGTCCGTCATGTTCACCGTCGAGGGGATCGAACCCGACACCGGGCTGGTCTGCCGCCACGAAGAGGACTGGCAGGACCTCGGCGACGGGCGGGAATATCTCGATCTCTGCCGCAGGGCGTGTGAGAGCGGAGAACTGCCGCCGAGCGTCAACATCGTGCGCCTGTACGAGACCGGAAGGCGGGGGGAGCGCATGGTGAACGCCACCCAGCTCAACCGCGTGTTCCCGCTCGATCCGCGCGCGCTTGCCGAGGCGGAATACGAGCTGAGGACGCAGGTGCGGCAGGTGGTCCTGTTTTTAAAAAACAACATCCCCGGCTTCGCCCATATCCGGGTCAACGGGAGCTCTGTCACGACGGGTGTGCGGGAGTCGCGCCGCGTCGTCGGGGACTACGTCCTCTCCGCCGAAGATCTCTTCGCGGGCAGACGGTTTGACGATGCGGTCGTCACCGACGCGCATTTCTGCATCGACATCCACAACCCCGACGGCGCAGGACAGGCGGAGCGGGACGGGTGCCCCTATACGCCGCAGCCGTATGAGATCCCCTACCGGTCCATGACCGCGAAAGGTTTTGACAATCTCCTCACGGCGGGGCGCTGCATCTCGGGGGATCATCGCGCGCACGCCTCGTACCGCGTGATGCGGATCTGCATGGCGATGGGCCACGCCGCGGGGGTCGCCGCCGCGCTGATGAGCGAGGGCGGCCTGACGAGCCGGGAAATCGACATCCGCCGCGTTCAGCGTGCGGTCGGGATCCGCAAAGACGCGGAGGCATCCGGGAGCTGACGGACATCAAATTCGGAGGACAAACCGGAAAACAATCTGTCCTGCCGCAAAAAGCTCCGCTTGGGGCTGTCGCTCCTCCAAAAACCGAAAAAAACAGCCGGGCAGCACGAAAAGGTGCTGCCCGGCCCTTTGAACCGTCGGAACGGTTCTCGGCCATCATGGGCTGATTCTGATTCGTCCGCATCCCGGGATTCGGGATTCACTCAAGCCGCCACACCTGAGTCGCCCAGGAGCTTCTTGTCAGAAAGTCGATGCGTCTCTGCGCCCGGCAGGGTTCCTTCCCTTCGTCGCCGTACCAGGTATGAAGCAGTCTGTAACCGTCCAAGCCGCGGTCTTCGCACAGCAGCATCCGAAGAAGGATGCTGTCGCAGATATTCTGATTGCAGATCACACCGCAATACCGGCCGTTCTCTTTTACAAGCACGATGCCCGCCAGTCTTCCGTCCGGGTCGTCCAAATCATCCTGGATTTTGACCCCGTCCTCCCAGACGCACAGACGTCCGGCCTCATACTGTTCTCCGCGGCCGTTTTTATATACCGCCGAGATATGCCCCTGCCGATCCTCCGCGATATGCACCGTGGTATCCGAGAGGCACAGGGCGAGCTCCGCCTCACGGTTTTCGTCTAAGGCAACGGATTCCCGGGAAGGCAGCATCACTGCGTTCTGTTCCGCTCTCAGAGCAATCGGATCCCAGGAGGCATAATAATACACGGCCTGTATTTTTCCGATCAGATCCGTGCTCAGGGTCAGAACGATTTCGTTTGCGTCGTCCGGATGCGTTTTATCCAGCAGACGCGGATCGAGACGGGCGTCCCGTCCGGCTTTGAGAGTTCCTTCATATCCCGATCCCACCTTTCCATGCGGTCAAAACTGTTTCGTACTGTGCTCCCCGCCGCTCCTGCGGTCCTTGTACCCTTGCGGCCCCTGCGCTCTTGCGCTCCGGCGCTCCGGCGCTCCGGCGCTCCGGCGGGTGTTCGGGCGGCAAAACGTCCTGCCCGGGTTTATACTTTTTGAGTCCTCTGCTTCGCGGGCACTGCCGCGGCAGACTCAAGACCTTTCAAGCGTCAGAAACCCGCTCCGTCCGTGCTGTGACAGATATGCGCGCTGTATTTGCCTTCCAGGGCGGGGAATTCCGCGAGGTATTCCCGCGTCACCTTTTCGATGATGCTTTCTTCGAACGCCGGATCAATCAGCGCCATGCAGCAGCCCTTGAATCCCGCGCCGGAGAACCGTCCGCCGTAGATCCCGTCGGTGCGCGTCATGATCTCGTAGAGCTTTTTCAGCTCGGGAGAGCCGGTTTCCCAATTATAGATGCTGCTCCGTCCGCTCTCGAAGCTGAGGCGGCCGAACTCCTCGATGTCGCCCCTTCTCCACGCCGCCGCGCCGGCCTCCACGCGGTCGAATTCCGTGTACCAATGCTCCGCGCGCTTTCTCCAGTTCTCGGGGAGGCGCGTTTTATACTGTTCGTAAACCTCCCGCGGCACGTCCCGCATATACGTCTCGCTGAACTTCCCGTATTCCATTCCGGCAAAGGCCTTCAGTGCGTATGCGGCGCTCTTCATCTCATCCACCCGCTGGTTGAATCTGGTGCCCGCCAGGGACCTCTCGATCCCGGAGAAGAGGATGAGGATCTCATACGGCTTCATGTTCCGGTTCTGCGGAATGAGCTCAAAGCTGTCGTCCTTCGTGTCGAGATACAAGAGATGATCCTTCTGCGAATAGACCTCGCAGGACTGATCCAGCTTGCCGCAGGACACGCCCACATAACGGTTTTCCGCGGTGAGCGCCATCATGATGATTTCATGGGCGGTCGGATGGATGTGATTCACGCGGCAGAGCGCGATGAGGAAGGCGATGGTGACCGCCGCGGAGGAGGAAAGCCCTCCGATGGGGAGCGTGCCTTCGATCACGCCGCTCAGTCCGACGGAAAGCCTGTACCGTTTGTTCAGTTCAATCGTCGCGCCGCGCAGATAATCGGCCCAGTCGTTCTGCTTCTCCTCCGGCGTGAAAGAAACGTACCACTGCGCGCGTTTTTCAAACTGGAGGGAGATGAGCTCAACGACGCCGTTCTGCTTGGGTCCGTATGCGATGTGGATGCCTTTGTCGATGGCGAGCCCCGTGATCTTGCCGAGGTTGTGGTCGGAGTGCGCGCCGAGCGGACAAATCCGGTACGGACAGAACGCGACGGCGGACGGATCACGGTTGTAAATGTGTTTGTATTGTTCGGAACAGTGCATTTTTTCTCCTCCGGAATACGGATGAAATACAGCTGCAAAATCGATTTGAGGCATTTTCGCGGCCCGGCGCCTGCCGGGGTCGCTTCGGCTTCGAGAGGTAAGCGCCCCTCGAAAGCGCGGGGGTGGGAAAGGACCTCGGCGGTCCGTCCCCGCGCCCGGTTGGAACGGGTCTTACATGGCGCCCTTTTTGGTCAGCACGACCCACACGGTTTTGCAGAGAATATGAAGGTCGCGCTTCAGGGACCAGTTTTCGATGTATTCCCGGTCCAGCCGGACCACGGTGTCGAAATCCCGGATCTTGCTGCGCCCGCTGACCTGCCAGAGACCGGTGATCCCGGGACGGGTCGACATTCTCGAGCGGTGGAAGGGCTCGTACCGGTTCCATTCGTCGACGGTGGGGGGACGGGTGCCGACCAGCGACATATCCCCCTTCAGGACATTGAAAAACTGCGGGAATTCGTCGATGGACAGGTCGCGGATCCAGCCGCCCACGCCCTTTTTCCACTTGCCGCTTTGCAGCTGCTTCTGGCCGATGATGCGCGGGTCATGCTCTAACTTGAACATCAGCTGGTCCTGCTGGCCGGTCTCCTGCGCCAGCTGCTGCTTCCGCTTTTCCGCGTCCTTGTACATGCTGCGGAATTTATACATTTGGAATTTCTTCCCGTTTTCGCCGATCCGGGTCTGCTTGAAAAAGATGGGGCCGGGATCGGTGAACAGGATGGCCAGCCCGACGGGGATCGCGAGGATCACGGTAAAGATCGAGCCGATCAGCCCGCCCACGATGTCCATGAGCCGTTTGAGGAATACGTCGCGCCCCGTGATATAGCCGAGCGAGGTCGTAATGGTCAGGTGGCCGCAGATCCATTCGACGTCCTTATGTCTGGATTCGATCTCATCGAGATTGGTGAGGGCGGTGTGAATGGTGATGCCCATCCGCATCAGATTGTTGATCAGATCGACCGGCAGTTCGGCTTCGGGAGACACGTCCAGATAGATCTCGTCCACCCAGCTGTTCGTCAGATACTGCTCGAGGGTATCCGCGGTGGCGACGATGGGAATGGTTTCGACCTCCGGACACTGATCCCAAAGCTGCCGCAGAGCGCGCCGCGCCTCCTCCTCGGACGCCTCGTCCCCCATGATGGCAAAGCCGATGAAGCGATAAACCCCGTAGTTCGAGCGGAGAATGCGCGGAACGACGGTCGGGATCTGGGGAGCTTCCAGCGCGATGAGCAGGGAATGCCGGTTCAGGATGTGATGTTTTTTCTTGAGGAAGCTCTTATACGCCTGGCGCATGATGTAGCAGAGAAGGACGTACAGGGGCACGGCGTATAAGACGATTTTTGAAAGGTTGTTTTCGTTTGTCTGGCTCAGCAGCTGAAAAACCAGAAGAATGAGAACCAGATAGCTCGTCTGCGCCAGAAGCCGAAGCATCTCGTCCCAGGGCGAGTGGTGCAGGACGCTGTGATACGTGTCCATGACGATCATCACGATCTGATTCACCAGGATGGTTTCAAGGACCATCATCCAGAAAAAGCGGGATCTCAGCACACCTGTTCCCGTTTTTTCGACGATCAGGAATCCGAGGAAAAGGGCCAGAAACGCGCAGAGGTCGTCCATGAGCATAAAATCGACGTGCTGGGACCAACCGCGTACCTTCTTTTTGTACATTGTTTCACCTGCTTTCCATCTTGTTCGGACATTGTTCGGGCGCTTCCACGCGAACCGTATTCCGTGAGCAGAGAGCGCCGCCGCGATCGATTTGAGGTCCCCGGAGCGGATGCGGACCGGGACGATGATCCTTGCGGATCCCCGGTTCGGAAAACGGCGGGTGTACCGCCCGACGACCGCTTATCCGGACGGCTTGTCCGGCTTCGCCTGCTGTTTGTTCCGTGCGGCGCACAGAGCCGCGGCGGGCAGATACAGGCGCATTTTTAAGAGCCGGATTAATATGCCCGCCTTTCGCGGCAGATTTTTCGCCGTCACGAAGTTCAGCATACCCGTCTCGCGCAGTCCTTCCTTCAGATGCCGCGCGGCCTCCCGCAGAGAAGGCTCCGTCTCGGCGCGCCACTTCCCCGTGCGGATGATGAGCATGGCAGCGTATTCGTTGAGCTGGCGGTCCACCGACGGGCTGAGTCCGCCGAGATGCTCCCTCATATACTCGATGAGGTACCGGAAGCTCATCGTCAGAAGATTCTCCCTGCTTTTGGCGCGGATGGAATCCTCGTTGGTTTTGTTGTACATATACAGCCGTTCGTTGCAGACGTAGACGTTCTCGGAGTGGAAGAGGCATTCGTAGGTCATGGGCACGTCGGTAAAAACGCGGATCCGCTCTTCGCGCGTGTAGTACCGGACGATCAGCTCGCGCCGGAACGCCTTGTCCCAGGTGTGCGCCTGGATCACGCCGACCTGCAGCCCCCGGCGGGTATCCGTCAGCAAATACGGAAAGATCTCTTCCTCCAGCCGTTTTCGGTCGTAATATCCCTCCGGAACATAGTTGAGGGTCTCTTCGAGGTGATCCTCATACACGTTGTTCGCCGCGAACAGCACCATATCGAGCGGCACGGGAGACTCCGCCGCCGTGTCGTGGATGAACTGCAACATGTTCTCGAGAGCCCAGTCATCCCCGTCCAGGATGCAGACATAGTCCCCCTTCGCGGCGAGGATCCCCGCGTTCCGCGCGGAAATCAGCCCGCCGTTGGGCTTGTGTATGACCCGCACGCGGGGATCGAGCGCGGCGTATTCGTCGCAGATTTCGGGGCATCCGTCCGGCGAACCGTCGTCGACCAGCAGCAGCTCAAAATCCCGATAGGTTTGTGAAAGGATGCTGTCCACACAGTGCCGCAGGTATTTTTCCACCTTGTAAACGGGTACGATTACACTGATCATTTTCTTCGTCCTTTCTTTGATTTGAGCAGGATGGGAGCGGGAGAGGCGGGACTGCGAACGGCGAGCGGCCCTCTGTTCCGCAATTAGCCTATTCGCGCGGCGTGCGCGCCTTGGGCAGCAGGCTCTTTTTGATTTGCGAGAGACTTTCCCTGAGCAGCGGACTGCGCCCGAAAAACACGAAGTAGAACAGATTCGGCAGGACAAAGCTCACCGCGGCGTTCAGGGCGAGCGCGGGCCAGACACTCAGCGAAAACAGCCCGCACACGAACCACGACGCCGCCGAGGAGAGCAAAGCGACGGCCGTCAGGGCGCAGAAGAGCCGCACATACCGCCCCCGGCTCGCGCGGGGAAATACCTCCCGAAACAGGTTGCGGATCAGCCAGGGGATCTGAATGAGGACGATGGAGACGACGGAGGAAAGAAGCACGCCGTAGAGCCCGAGCCACCGAACCGTGGCGAGGTTCAGACCAAGATTCACCAGCGCCGCGGTCAGGGGACGCCAGCGGTCCGTCTTCCAGATGCCCGCGGAGTCTTTGAACATATTAATGAGCTTGTTCGAGCCCATGGAGTAGTAATAGACGGCGAAGCAAATCACAAGCCCGGTGCCGAGCAGATTGTCGCCGCCCATCCAGAGGCGCATGAATGGCTGATACAGGCAGAGAAGCATGGAGGTGCTCACGCCGAGGAGCCACGAGAACAGAAGGGTGATCCGTTCGAGATCCCGGTAATTCGCTTCCTTGCTGTCCATGACCAGCTTGTTGCCGACGCCGGCCATGCACGCGTTGAGGATCACGACCAGCATCATGCGCAGCGCGGTGATGATGAAGTAATAATTCTGATAAACCGCCAGAACGGTCAACCCCATGAAGGCGGAGATGACCAGCGTGTCCGCGGCGTCGAACACGGTGGCGGACAGCTTCGACGTGAAGAGATCCCGTACCCGGCGGAAGATGTCGAACGTTTTTTCCTTCGGCAGCTTCCCTTTCGGCACATACCGGGGATACATCTTCGAGGCGCACACCGCGGTCAGAAGGTTGACCGCGATCTGACAAAGGAGCTGGACGGCGAGATAAAGATAATAATTCCGCCAGAAGACGAGGATCAGGATTTTCAGGGTGTATTCCGTCAGCCGCACGGCAAGGCCGACCTTGCTGATCGCGTCCCGGCGCTGGTGCGCCTGAAGCAGACTGCTTTTATACGCGAACAGCCAGTAGGTCAGGACCGTGTTCCCGAGGTTCATCAGGTAGAGGACGTACAGGTTCATGCCGACGGGGAGCTCGTCCTTGATGAAGACGTGCAGCGCGGGCAGAAGGAGCAGTCCCACCGCGGCGATCGCAAGACCGATGATCCGGTATAGGGTGCGGTACAGACGCAGGAGCGCGCAGATGGCGGGGGCGTCGTCCTCGGCGATCGGCTTGTACATGCTGAATACCATCGCGCTGCCCACGCCGAGCTCCGCCAGATTCAAAAACGTCAGGAGCGACTTGAAGAGGCCGTTCAGCCCCAGGTATTCCGTCCCCAGAACATGCAGCATGACGGAGCGGATGACGAAAGGAAACAGCATATTGACCATTTCGAACATCCCGTCAAACACGATATTCCTTGCCGCGTTTTTTGTGCGCTCAAGCTTCACGCCGCCCGTCACGCTCCTTTCCGGTCGGGGATCGCGGGAATTGGGGATCGCGGAAAACGCCTTTCCCGCTCGGGCTCAGCGTTCGAGCAGCTTCGCGTACAGCTCGTGCGTCTGCTCCGTGATCTGTTCCCAGGTATATTTGGACGATACCGTTTTCCGGGCCTCGGCGCGCAAGGCCTCCGCTTTTTCGGGGTGATCGCACAGATCCTGCAGCGCTTCCCCGAGGGCTTCAACGTTCCCGCGGGGGAACGTGACGCCGCTGCCGTCGAGAACGTCCGCGCATTCGCCGATATCGGAGGTCACGCAGCAGCATCCGTAGTTCATGGCTTCGAGAAGCGTCAGCGGCATTCCCTCAAGGTCGCTCGGCAAAACGTACAGATACGCGTTGCTGTATAACTCTTCGAGAACCGTCCCCTGCTGAAAGCCGGTGAAGATGACGGAGGGGTCGTCCCCGGCCATGTCGTACAATCGCCGCACGTAATCGTCCGTGTCCGACGTGCCGCCGACGATCACCAGTTTTTTGTCCGTTTTCAAGTTCCGATACGCTTCGATGAGGTAATGGATCCCCTTTTCCGGCACCAGCCGTCCGAGAAACAGGATATACTCCCGCGCGCCGAGCCCGAACTGCTTCGTGATCTCGGAAGCGGGCCGCGGCTCTGCCGGATCGATGCCGTTGGGGATCAGAACGGTCTCCCGGCCGTACTTCTCGCGGAAATACGTCTGAGCGTCCCTGCTCAGCACGATCATGCTGTGAGCATGGCGGACTGCCGCCTTTTCGCCCCGCATGATGTAGAAGGAGGCGAATTTCCCCCATTTCTGACGCTGATGATCCAGCCCGTGGACCGTGACCACGATCTTCTTGCCGAAGAGCCTCGGCAGCCCGCAGAGGACGCAGGGACCTTCCGTGTGGTAGTGGATCAGATCAAAGCGCCTAAAAGACGCCATAATGCTCGCGAAAATCGAGGACGTCATGGCCGCCAGTCCGCGCCGGTCCACCGTCGGCGTCCAGACCAGGTGAACGCCCCGGTATTCCCGGGGAAGCGGAGCGGTTTTCCGCATCTTTTTGAATTGCTTGTTCGTCCGGTTGTAACAGGTCACGTCGTACCCCGTCTCGGCGAGATGCGGCGCGAGGCTGCTGACGACGACCTCCACCCCGCCGTCCCTGGACGGGATGAACTTATGTCCGATCATCGCGATCCGTTTTGCGGTCTTCTCTGCGCTTTTCATTCCGTTCCTCTCCGTATTCCGTATGGTCGTCGTCAGATCTTCGGCTCTTCCCCGGCATACGCGCGCTCCGCCATTGTGAGATAAAGGTTTTGCAGCTTCACGGCTTCCGTGTGGATGTCGTAACCCGCCCGGGCGACGAGATCCGCCCCGCGGCTCCGATGCGTTTCCGCCCGCCTTGCGGTCAGGATTTCTTTTGCCCACTCCCCGTCGGAGGCGTCCAGGGAGATCCTGCGCGCGTTCGGAGAGAGCAGAGCCTCGTCGGTGACCCGGTCGGAGAAGAAGCACGGCAGCCCCGCCGCCTGCGCTTCGATGCCGACCACGGGAAGTCCTTCGAACAGCGAGGGCAAGAGGAAACAGTCCATCGCCTGATACCATTCGTTGACGTTGGCCATCTGCCCGAGGAAGAGCACCTTATCTTCGAGCGCGAGTGTGCGGGCCTTTTCCTTCGCGCTCTGCTCCAGCTCTCCCACGCCGATCAGAACGAGACGGGCGTCAGGAGCCGCCGCCGCGAGCTGTGCGAAAATATCGAGGAGGCGGCTGTGGTTCTTCTGCACGTTGAACCTGCCCACGTGACCGAGCACAAAGCATTCCTCAAGCCCGTGAAGCTTTCTCAGCCGCCGACGAGTCTCCGGCTCGAAGGCGAATTTCGGCACGTTGATCGCGTTGTGCAGAACGAAGCCGGACGCGTCCCAGCGCTTTTTTCCGAAATAGTAGATCCCCGCGTCCCTGCCGCAGCTCCAGTAATCCGTCGCCGCGCCGGGCAGGAGGCGCTTGCAGACCAGCTTCAGCGGGTACTTGTAATCCCGGATGATCCGCGTATTGTGCGCGTGCGCGATCCGGACGCGGACCCCGGCGCTTTTCGCGCTCTTCAGGGCATAGTAACCCATCGCTTCGTTGTGCGCGTGGACGATTTGGATGTCGGGATTTTCCGTGAGAATCTCCGAAACAAATCGCTTATACTGCGGATAACGGAGCGGATTCAGCCCCGGGCTGACGAAGATCCTCCCCCCCATGCCGCGTATCTCATCGTCGTATTCGCCGGGCGCGGGCTTGTTCGCCAGAAAATCGAACCGGATCAGACTCCGATCCATTTCCCGGTAGTAGTTCATCAGCATGGTTTCGATTCCCGCGCGCGCCATATTGCTGACGGAATGAAGCACACCCAGCATCTCACTGTTCCTCCGGTTCCGGTTTTTCCGCTCCCCGCGGTTTTCCCTCCGCCATCCGCTGAAGGATCCGATACGTCCGTTCGCAGTTCAGCTCGTCCCGAACCGGGTAAAAAGCGTCCAGACGGTCGCGGTATTCCTGCTGCATCCGAAAATCATGTCCGGCGCATTCATACAGAGCGTCCACAAGCGCGTCCTCCGTCAGAACGACGGGGCCGAAGCCGTGCTTCTCGTAGGAGAAATATCCCTCCTGATAATGGTACTTCCGGAACTCCTCTTTGTCGAACTGATAGTAGATCACCGGCTTTTCCATGTAGCCGGCGTCGAAAAACACGCTGGAATAATCCGTCACGAGCACGTTGCAGCGCATCAGCAGCTGCTGCACGTCGTAATCCCGCCAGCCCGCGAGGATGATCCGCTCAGAGGGAGACTTGAACTTATCGAGTTCCTTCTGCAGTTCGATGTGGGGATAAAAGATCAGCTTGAGATCCCGCTCTTCGAGGAGACGAAGCAGGCGGGGATTTTCGAGCATGGACTGAAACTGTCTGTAGAAAGCGGTTTCATAGAACTGCTCCCCCTGCGGGTAGTCCGAGCCGCGCCAGGTCGGCATGACGAGGATCTCACCCGAAGACTTGTTCCCCCGGATGAGGTTGTCAAAGCGGCACAGCCCCGTATATTGGACTACCCCCTCGGGAAACCCGAACTCCGAGACAAGGTAATCGTATTCCATCTTTCCGCCGCTGGCGAAAAAATCGACCTTCAGGCGGGGATACCGCATCCACATCATTTCGTCCTTGATGATCCCGTGCTGCAGAAAGATCTCCCTGCCCCGCGGCTTTATCCCGATCTGCCGCAGATGATAATACGCCATCAGATCCGGCGCTCCCGGCTGCACGTGGGTGCTGATCAGAAAATCGGCGGCCAGATACATCAGATAATGCCGCAGTGATCTCCATTTGACCGTGCTGCCGAGCTCCTCGACCTTCGGGCGGTCCGGGCTTTCCTTGTCGATCACATAGCATGTATTGATCTGCGGCTGCCGCTGCCGCAGGTAACGGAAAAACCAGTACGCGTTGTCTCTTGCGTCAAACCCCCGCTCCATCACAAGCCAGAGGTGGCGGTACTTCTTGTTTGTTTTCCGTAAGATCGCGGCGGCGGGTCGGAGAACGACCAGAAGGAATCCGTTTTTCAGATAGACCGGCAGCCGCTTCAGTTTATTCAGCATTTCCCTCTTTTCCTCCCGCCTCGATCATCCAGATTTCGTCCGCCGCTTCTTCGGGTGAGGGCGGCTTCCATTGCTTCTGCTCCTCCGACGCCGGGATCCGATAGCTGTAGCTCATGGGAATCAGTCTCAGCCCGATGCAGCTCCAGAAATAGAAGGCGGTATTGTCCGTCAGATAGGTCGCCGTCATATAGGCAAGGATCGCCATGTAAAGCAGGCCGGTTTCCGTATTGTGCTTCGTCATCCAATACGCCGGGTACAGGATGTAGTTGATGCCCGTCCAGAGCGTGAAGCCGAGCGCGCCCAGCTCGATGAACACCTTTAAGATATCGTTGTGCAGGGGATACGCGCGGTTGATGAGCCCCTCTTCGTGCCACATGTTCACGAGATCCGTGACGCCCTCAAAGCCAAGCCCTTTCCAGAAGGGGGACAGCTCGTAATAGTCGTTCGGCAGGCTCCACAGCACGTCACGCCCCATCGTATCGATCCCGAGCGACTCGAGAAACGAGATCAGAAGACCGGATCGGGTCAGATAGAGATACAGATAGAGAAACAAAAACAGAGCGATCCCCGCCGCCAAAATCAGTTTTTTGGTGTGTTTGGACGAGCGGAGCACCCACACGAACAGGCAGACCAAAAGGATCGCCGGCAAGGTGCTGCGCTTGAGCCCGATCATCAGGAAAAAGAGGGAAAGGATCACGCCCCAGCGTTTCAGGCGTTTCTCGGTCCGCGTTGTTTTCGGCGCGAACATCAAATAATAAATGAAGAACTGCCCGAACAGAAAGGTGATGTCGTGGATCTCGAGCGCGCGGACAAATCCCTCCGCCTCTCCGAAGGTGACAAGGCAGGTCACAACGGAGGTGACGCTCTCCACAATTCCGTATTTCGGCATCTCGAGAAGGATGATGGCGGTGTTCGTCGCGCACATGCCGAAAAACAGATAATTGACCGCTCTGTCTTCAAACAGATAGCACATGAAGACGGAGTAGATGATCGTGATCGTCTGGTAAAGGATTTTCTGCCCCGCCCTGCCGATGGACGCCGCCTCGGAGAGATCCGTGATCCAGATGTACATGCTGACCATGGCATATACGGCGATCAGGAGCAGAAAGATCGGAAAATAGCCCGCCGCTTTTTTGAGTCTCGAAAAATCCGCGGCCACGAGAAAATTCAGAAAAGCGCACGCGATCGTCCCCAGCGCGATCACCTTGGGCAGTCCGCCGTACGCGTTGTTCAGAACCTTCCAGTCGCCAAGCCCGGCGAGCACCGTACAGGCAACGGCAAGAAAGGAGACGAACGCGGGGCAGTGTTTCCCGGATTCCGGCAGCGTCCCGAGGTCCGCGCCGAGCTGCATGTCATGATGGTTTGTCACAACTTACTCCGCCTTCTTTTTGCTCACGCGTTCTCCTGCGCCCCCGCCGCGCTGTTCTCTTCGGAAACAGTCTCCCGGGCGGGAGAGCTCTCCTCGCCGTACATCCTCTGCAGCGCAAGGCGGAGCAGTTCCCGGATCTCGAAGACCGCGTCCGCGCTCGAGACCGCTTTGCCCGCGACGTAATGGATCTTGTATTTCGGATTCATATCGTTGTATTTCCCGACCTGCCGCCCGATCGCTTCCCGAATCACGTCCAGTTTTTCGAGCGAGCAATCGCGGAAGAAGGCGACGAACACGCCGCTGCCGTTATACCCCACAAAGCCGTACAGGTCGCCGAAGCTCTTTAAGATCATGGCAAAGTTTTTGAGAGCCTCGTCGCCGGCAGCGCGCCCGTGTTCGCGCGTCAGGCTGCTCAGGGAATCCATCTTGAGCGTCATGCACGAGAAATTCTCATCCAGAAGCCGATCGGACAACTCGCCGATGTACGAATCGCATTTGGCGCGGTTCGGCAGCTGCACCGTTTTGTCGACGTATCGGAAATAGTCGATAAAGTCGATCGCTCTCCCGACGAGCACCGCCCCGACGCAGCCCACCATCGCGAACAGAATGACCGCAATGGCAAGGTACAGCTTCAGATTCACCGTCGGCTGAACGTTGATGCTGCTGATCATCGTCAGGTAATTCGCGCTGAGACGGCGGTTCAGCTCGTGGCCCGTATTCTCGACATACCGATAATACTCGTTCGTGAGCTTCACGCAGTGATCGATTTTGTCTCGGATCTCTTCCGGGCTGAACGATTTCTGTCCGTTCGCGCCGCGCGCGGCATCGTACACGGACAGCAGGTATTCGCTGTGCTCCTTCTCGATGGTTTTCTGACGGATCCCGATGTTCAGGTCCACATATTCCTGAATCAGGCCGTCGTAGGTCGTTTCCTTGCTGTTGTGATCGCGGTCGTACTCAACGTCCTTTAAAATATACTCCGTCCCGATCTCCTGCCCCTGGGTATTCGAGCTGTGATAATGGTAATCCATCATCTCTTTGTTGCGCTCGCTGTAGTTGTCGATCAGCTGTTTCAGGTAATCGGCGCGCGCCTGCTGGTTCTCGATATACAGCTGCATGTCCTCGCTGTCCTGCGTCAGCCGGCTGATTAGCAGATCGATGTCGACGGTCTCCGCGTCCGAAAGGATCGCGGCATACAGGCTCGGGATCTCGTAATTATAGACGAATTCATAAATCCGGACCAGATCGTCGTAGGAGTATCCCGTCTCCACCGAGCGGAAATACGGCTGGGAGGCCCGCTTGCTCAGGAGGTAATCGATCATGTTCGAGACGGAATCCTCGAGGATCTGCGCACTTTCCAGATAATCGTACTCCGCTTCCGAAAGCACGGAAGCCCCGTTGTTCTGCAGGGGTTCTTCCACATATTTTTCGGCGTAAAACTCGTAGTAGTTCTTGAGGATCGCGTCCAGTACGTTCCAGGCGTATTCTTCGTCCTGATCGCTGCCGCCGACGTAATACACCCGGTATGTATCGGCAATAAAGGAGGGTTCCTCGCCCTTTTCGAGCAGCGCTTCGTTCAGCTTCTGCTGCGATTCGGAAACGACTTCTTCGACATAGCAGCTCGAACGGACGGCATCGATGTTGGCCCGCTCTCCGAGGTCGGTCAGAGCGGCGTCGATGACCGTCGAGGAATAGATCTCCTCAACGTTCAGGGGACTCCCGTCCGGCGTGTAGCCGTCCTTTGCCCCGTCGTTTGTGTACCGGAGAACGGCGGAAGCGACGTATCGCTGCTGGGACTTGCCGTAGATGAAGATCGAGAGAGCCCCGATCACAGCTAAAAGAAAGATCAGAAGGCTGTACTGCTTCAGATAGCGCAGAATACTGAATTTTCTCATATTTCTTTCTCCTTATCTGAAAGAAATATCCGCATGAACACGCAGACGAACGCCAGCAGAAGGATCAGCGCCGCGCAGAGAAGCGAGCCGGACAAACCGACGCGATCCGCAAAACCTGTTGTGTCCTCGCTGAAGCCGATATAGTCGCGGGCTTTCGCGCTGGTGTACGAGCTGTCCACCGCCTGTATCTCCGCAGCAAGCTGCTCAAGGGATGCTTTCATCTCATCGATCATGGACCTGACCTTGTCCGTTTTGGCGCGGTCGGACAGGTTCGTTTTCAGTTTTTCCGTGAGATAGGTGTTGTACTCGATCTGTTCCACGCGCTCCGACGCGCCCGCAAGCTGTTCTTCTGCGTGGATCGCCATATTGTCCATACCGGTTTTGGTTCTGGACATATAGTATTTCATGGTCTGATCCTGCGTGGGGATCATGACGACGGCGCTCATCGCCGCGTCGTAGATCCGGATCCCCTTGTTGTCCTCGTCGTAGGCCGCCATCATTTTGTTCTGTACCAGGCGGTCCATGCGGATTTTGTAGTTCAGCATGCTGTCAAGCCCCGCCCGGTCGTCGGCGATCCCGTTTTCGATGATATACGAGCGCAGCCTCGCAAGATCGTAACGATAGAAATTGTCGATCTTTTGCTCCAGAGCGGAAAAGGTGCTCCCGGTATCCGGATCCTGATAGTTTTTGCTTTCCCGGCTGCGGAGCTGAACGTATTTTTGAAGCTGGCCGCACTTGATTTCGAGGAGATCGGCCGTCAGGAGATACTCGTCGCTGAATTTCAGATCGTCGACGTCAAAGGACAGAATGGAGTGGTTGAATCCGTAATGCTTCACGAAGTATTCGCGGTATGCCCGGCAGAGGCAGTCCAGCATTTCTTCCGCCGGTTTTTGACGCGCGGCGCCCCTCGTCGTAAATTTGACGACGAACGAGGTGCTGATATAATTCGTGCCGCCGCTGACGTTCCGGTCGTGCGTCGCTTTTACGCTGACACATTCTCTCAGCTCGTCCGGAGTGATCTCCCCTTCCAGACCGGCGTATTCCGTGAGGAGCTCCATGACCTCGTCGCTTTGGATCTCAAAGATATTGAATCTCGTCTGGCTGGGCGTCAGCCCCCTCGAGGCCTCCTCGTATTCCAAGGACAGGATCGTGGCGGCCGTGCGGCGGTTTATGAGATAGTAACAGCCGCACAGCGCCGCCGAAACGAGCGCAAAGGAAACGAGAACGATGAACTTTCGCTTCCAGAACGCCGCGAAGGTCTTTTGCAGGCTGCTCCAGCCCCTGCTCAGAAAAACGGATGACGTCGTGTCCGTGGGTGTTTTCGGTTTGTTTTTCACTTGCATTGATTTTCACCTCTTTTTGCCGCTGATGCTGTCTCCCGCCCGGTTTGCTCTTCCCCGGACCTCGGGTCCTCGGTCTTGAACCGCTGCGATTTTCCCCGATCCGCTCCGAAACCGCTCAGGAGGGTCTGATATCTATAACAACCAGCTCGGGCATATTGTTGACCCGCGGCGGAAAATTCTTGGAGTCTCCCATCCCCGCGCTGATGATCAGGGGCTGGCCGTTCTTCAGGACATATCTGCCCGCCGTGTACTTCGGGAAAAAGCCTTCCTCGTTCGAATAAAGCCCTCCGATGAAAGGGAGCCGGATGATCCCGCCGTGCACATGTCCCGCGATCCCGAGGTCGAACGCGTAGTCGGAAATCTGCGCATCGAAGAGGATCGGGATGTGCGCCATGACGATGCAGAATTCGGAGGGATCCACGGACGCATTCTCCATGAATTCCCGTCCCCCGTATTCTTCGAAGCCATAGGCCGTGCCTTCTATGCCGACAAGCTGAACGGTGTCGTCCCCGATCTGCATCTCGCGCATCCCGTTGCGCAGCAGCGTCAACCCGGCTTCTTCAAACCTTTTGGGCAAATCCCTGTCGCCCAGGGAATAGATCCGCTCGCTCTCGTGATTTCCCAAAACGCCGCAGCACGGCGCGATCTCCGCCGCCGCGCGCACAAAGGCCAGCATGGGCTCGTAGTCATCCTCTTCGCGGATCACCATGTCGCCCAGGAACAGAACGAGATTCGGCTTCAGCTCCCGCAGGTCGGACAGCAGCGTTTCATGATTCTCTCCGTATTCCCGGTTGTGCAGATCGGAGATGACCGCGATCCGGATATTACGGCTGACCTTCCCGGAGGTCTCCTGATAGAAACTGATCGAATAATGGGTCTTTGTGTACCGCGCATAGACCAGAACCGCCGCGGCCGCGGCAATCGCCGCCGCAAGCGCAATGATCCAAATAATACGCAGCGCTCTCGGAAATCCGCGTTTTTTCCGGTCCGTCGGTTCGGTTTTTGTCTCAGTCGTCATGGTCTCTGCCATCCGCTCCTGTCTCCTGAGTTTTTTAACCGGAGGATCCCGCCGCGCCGTCTTCCGCACGCGAAAACGGCGGCTCGGTGATTCCTTGTTTCCGGAAGTGCCTGATTTCGTCAGATTTCATTATATCAAAACGGCATACGGCTGTCAAGATTTGGGGGGGAAGCTCCGTCCGGGTATGACCCCGGGGTATGACCCGGGGAGTGTCTGGGAATGCCCCGACGCTTCTCCGCCCGTGCGCGCAAAAGAGCCTCCGGACGCGCCTTCCGCGGATAATCATACACTTATCATGAATTATACCACGGATCGACACGAATTGCAAGCGGCGGACAGCGGGTTTTGATCCCGATTCTGTCCGCCGCCCGAATTTGCCGCTTTATCTGTAGAAAACCTGAAAAACCGAAATGACGGGGCGGCGCAGGAGCTTCAGAGCCGCGCGTCAGGTATAATAGGATTTATACCACTCGGCAAACCGCCTCAGCCCTTCCCGTATGCCGATGGACGGCGTAAACCCGTAGTCCTCCTCAAGCGCCGCGCTGTCCGCATAGGTCACGGGGACGTCCCCGGGCTGCATGCCGACCAGCTCCCGGTGCGCTTCGAAGTCATAATCCTCGGGAAGCACTTTTGCCCGCACCAGCTCGTCCTGAAGTGTGCTCACATAATCGAGCAGATTCTCGGGCGTGCCTCCGCCGATGTTGTACACCGCGTAAGGCGGAACCGGCAGGCCGTCTTCCCCGGTCTTTTTTTCCGGCGCTCCCCGCATCACGCGGAAAACCCCTTCGACGATGTCGTCCACATAGGTGAAATCCCGTCTGCAGTTGCCGTAATTGAAGATTTTGATGGTCCCGCCCCGCACGAGGGTGTCGGCGGCCGAGAAATAGAACATGTCGGGACGCCCCGCCGGACCGTAGACCGTGAAGAAGCGCAGTCCCGTCGACGGAATGCCGTACAGCTTGGAATAGGCGTGCGCGAGAAGCTCGTCGCTCTTTTTCGTGGCGGCGTAAAGACTCACGGGCGTGTCCGCCTTGTCCTCCGTGGAGAAGGGAACCTTGCGGTTTCCGCCGTAGACGGAACTGCTCGACGCGTAAACCAGATGCTCCACGGGGTAATTCCTGCACGCCTCGAGGATATTGTAAAAGCCGATGATGTTCGATTCGATGTAGACGTCCGGATGATCGATGGAATAGCGCACGCCCGCCTGCGCCGCCAGATTGACGACGACGGCCGGCCTGTACTCCGCGAAGAGCCCGTCGATCAGCGCCTTGTCCGCGATGGAGCCTTTTATAAAGACATGCTGCGCGGGGGAGTTCTTCGCCGCCTCTTCGATCAGCCCGAGCCGGTATTCCTTCAGCTTCGGGTCGTAATAGTCGTTCATATTGTCGAGGGAGATGACCGTGCCTCCCTCCATCTCGCAGAGAAGACGGAGGACGAGATTCGCGCCGATGAAACCGGGAGAGCCGGTCACAAGGATGGTCTTATGGTTCAGATCAACATGCTTTTTTCCCATGGTTTACCTCACGATCCCTTTGTATGTCCGCTTCACGTTCTCGTAGCTTTCGAGATTGCCGATGTCGTACCGGCTTCCGGGCATTTCCATGCTGTGGATCACGCTGCGGCGGCACATCCACGCGACAAGCGAGCCGGGCGCGTCGGTCCCGCAGCCGTCCGCAACGGCGTCCCCGATCTTTGCGGCGTCCGCCCGGGTATAGAAATAGAACGGGGGAGTCGCCCAGTTTGATTTCGGATGCTCCGGCTTTTCTTCAAAGGAGACGAGCAGATCCCCCTCTCCGATTTCGGAAATGCCGCTTTTCCGGCATTTCTTTTCGTCAAACTCCGCGTACCGCATGGTGCAGGAGGTGCCTTTGGCGAGCGCGTACCGGATAAAGCGCGTCAGGGAGAAATCCAGCACGTTGTCCCCGGCAATCATGAGCAGATCGTCGTCGAGATCCAGCGCGTCTATGGCGAACCGCATATCGCGCACCGCGCCGAGCCGGGTCTCGTTCGTGGATGTCCCGTCGTCCAAAACCGTGATCGGAGGCTTGTGCCCGTCCGCCCATTCTTCAAAATGGCGCACGAATTTGTGATTGGAAATCACAACGTAGCCGTCCACTATTCCGGCGGAGTCGATGTCGTCGATCAGCCAGTCAAGGATCGTCTTTTCTCCGACCTTGAGCAGCGGTTTGGGAAAGTTTTCGGTCAGGGGATAAAGGCGGGTTGCGTATCCCGCGGCAAGAATCATACATTTCATGGTTTCACCTCCGAACCGCGCTCCGTCCGCGCCGCGGCGGATCTCTGCGCCGTATTTGTCTTCGCGCCCTCAACCGAAGGCCCGGCCGGTTCCGCTCCCCCGACCTCTGCGCCGGAGGAGGAGCCGCCGCCGTTTTCCTGAGTGCATTATATCACAGATCACGAGAAGTTATCAAGAGTTATGGCAGGGGAAGAGAAAATAATTTTGGGAAGCAAAGCCGCCTGCGGAATCTCCTCTCCCGTGCGTTCTCCCATACTTCAACCGTGCGCCCGCCTCCCCTGCAGCGATCTTGCTTGACAAATCATCTCCCGCATGGTGTAATAACAGGTAAGAAACCGTTCCGGCCGCGGGATTCTCACCGCTTCCCTCCGTCCGGTAGGAAAACTGATTCTCAAAAGGAGTACGGCATGTACAAACGACTCTTGACTCTCATTCTGGCAGCGCTCCTTCTCATCCCCCTCTTTGCGGCCTGCGGGGAATCCTCAACAAACGCCGATCCCGTGGCTTCTCCCGAAACCACAGCCGATCCCGCTCCTGCCGCCGACACGCCTGCCGGCGCGGAAGAAGAGGAAGCGGAGGAAGACCCGGACGCCATCCTCTACAAGGACCTCCCCGCCGGCAATTACGACGGAAAGACCTTTACCGTCCTCGCTCCCCGGCACACCGAATACGATTTCGTCGGCGACATCGAGGGGGACGTCATCTCCGAGGCGGTCTACAAGCGGAACCAGCTCGTGGAAGATGCGCTGAGCATCACTTTCAACCCGGTTCTGGAGCCCGGTCTCTGGGACGACAAAGACAGCTTTTTATAGAAGGTCAAAACTCCGTCATGTCGGCCGACGACGCGTATCAGCTGATCTCCGGCTACGGCGCGTACATCACCTCCGTGGCGACGGACGGCGTTTTGGCGAACTGGAACGACGTGGCAGGCGTCAATTTCGAAAAGCCCTGGTGGAACAGCGACATCGTCCATGAGATGAACGTTGCCGACCATCTCTTCTACATCACCGGCGATTTGACGATGACCTCCGTGGAATACCTCTTCTGCCTCTTCTTCAACAAGGAGATCATGACGGATAACAATCTCGAGTTTCCCTACGACATCGTCCGCGAGGGAAAATGGACCTTTGACAAGATGAAGGAATACGCGGCGACGATCTCCGTCGATCTGGACGGCAACGGACATATGACCATCAAGGACATGTTCGGCTACTCCACCGACTCGACCAACATGGTCTCCGGCTATATGGCGACCTTCGACGCCGCCGTGACGGTGAAGGACGAAGACGGACTCCCGACGCTGGCGATCAGCGACGAGGGCTTCATCAACCGCTTCCTCGACCTTTACGACTTCATCTGCAAATCAAGCAGCTTCGTTTACCGTTCCACGAACGAGGGCAGCTATGTGGGCGACAACCGCGACTCCGCGAAGCTCTTCTCCGAGGGGCGCGCGCTCCTCGTCGCGGAGATCCTCGGCAACTCCGCCGCCATGCGCAACGTTGAATTTGACTTCGGCATTCTTCCCTATCCGAAATACAACGAGGAACAGGCGGCGTATCACACCACCGCGTGGGACGCCTACAATCTCTTCTGCGTCCCCCGCACCGCGCCGCTGGACTTCGTGGGCGTCGTAACGGAAAATATGGCGGCCCGCTCCTATGAGGAAGTTCTCCCCGCGTTCTACGAAAAGGCGCTTCGTTCGAAATACGCCCGCGACAAGGACAGCGCGGAGATGATTTCCATCATCCGGGCAGGCGCGACCTACAATTTCGGTGTGGTGAACTCTCCCCACATCGGCAGACCCGGACATATCTGGCGCGACCTCATCTCCGACCGGAGCAACAACATCGCCTCGAAGACCGGCTCGAACGCTAGGGCTATGGAAAAGTCGCTGGACAATTTCCTGATGAACACCTATATCAACGCGGACTGAGAACCTGAACGGCGGCTTGGCACAACAACCAATCCGCCCGGCATATGGTCTCACCGCTCAGCCCCGCACCGGCAAACCAACCTAATCGACAACCGCGTCCATATTTCCGGTGCCGCGCACCTCATCCGGTGCGCGGCTCTTTTTTTCCGCCCCCCCCGGCAAAAGGATCCGGCCTTGCGCGTGAACCGGCCCGCGCGGCTGTGCGCCGGGCTCCCGGAAAAGAAAAGGGGCTCCCCCGCCCGAAGCGATGAACCCCGGGCGGAGAAGCCGCGTGCGGCAGCTCCCTTTTTCGTTTAAGCGATATGTCCCCTGTCTTTCAGCACGGCGAGCACCTCGTCGACGTATTTCCTGGACACAGCCTCGTCGTCGGCTTCGACCATGACGCGCAGAACGGGTTCGGTGCCGCTCGCCCGCACGAGGACGCGCCCTCTTTCACCGAGCTCATCCGTCACCCGCGCAACTGCCGAGCGCACATCCGGGTCGTCCTGCGCCGCCGCCTTGCTCTTCACGCGGACGTTTTCGAGCGTCTGCGGATAGAAGACCACCGGGGCCGCCAGCTCGCTCAGGGGCTTTTCCTTCGCCAGCATGACCTCCATCATTTTGAGACTCGTCAGAATCCCGTCGCCCGTCGTCGCGTACTTCGAGAAGATCACGTGCCCGGACTGCTCGCCGCCGAGGCGGTAGCCGTGCTCGGCCATGCACTCGTAGACGTATTTGTCGCCGACCTTCGTCTTCTCGTAGCGGATATCGACCCTGTCGAGGGCTTTATACAGCCCGAAATTCGACATGATCGTCGTGACGACCGTGTTTTCGAGCAGCTTGCCCCGCTCCTTCATGTACAGGCCGTAAATATACAGAATGTGGTCGCCCGTGACGACGCCGCCCTTTTCGTCCACGCACAGGCACCGGTCGGCGTCCCCGTCGTAAGCGAAGCCGACGTCGAGCTGATTGTCGAGCACGAACTGCCGCAGCTTTTCAATGTGCGTCGAGCCGCAGTCCTCGTTGATGTTGCAGCCGTCCGGCTCGGCGTTGATGACGAAGGTCTTCGCCCCGAGCGCGTCGAACACGCCCTTCGCGATCATCCATGCCGCTCCGTTCGCCGCGTCGATGCCGACCCTCTTGTCCTTAAAGCTGAACTTGGACATGGAGATCAGGTAGCCGATGTACCGGTTGCGCCCCGCGACGTAGTCCACCGTCCGTCCGATCTCCTGCCGCTCGGCGATGGGGATCTCGAAGCCGCCGTCGAGGTATTCCTCCACCTTTTCGATCGTCTCCTCGTCCATCTTCTCGCCCGCAGCGTTCAGCAGCTTGATGCCGTTGTCGTAATAGGGATTGTGCGACGCGGAGATCATGATCCCGCAGTCGAAATCGTCCACGCGCGCGATGTACGCGACGGAGGGCGTCGTCGTGACGTGCATGATGTACGCGTCCGCGCCGCTCGCCATGAGGCCCGTGCACAGCGCGTATTCGAACAGATAGCTCGACCGGCGCGTGTCCTTGCCGATCAGCGCCTTCGCCTTTCTGCCCCGCGCCGCGCCGTAGTACCAGCCGAGGAAGCGGCCGATCTTCACGGCGTGCTCGAAGGTGAGTTCACGGTTCGCCTCCCCGCGGAAGCCGTCCGTGCCGAAGTATTTGCCCATGATGAAATCCCCCTCTCCCTTATGCTTCGATTTTCCGGACCACGCGGTCAGCCGATTTATAGATGCAGTTCTCCGGCACGACGCCGCGGACCGAGGAGGCGGGGTAAACCTGCGCGCGCCGCCCGATCACGGTGCCGGGATTGAGCACGGCGTTGCATCCGACTTCTACGTAATCGCCGACCATCGCGCCGCACTTTTTCCGTCCGGTCTCGACGGCGTCTTCCCCGTCCCGGATGACGACGGGCCGCTTGTCGCTCTTCACGTTCGAGGTGAGCGAACCCGCGCCCATGTGGCTGCGATAGCCGAGGATCGAGTCGCCGACGTAATTGTAATGGGGGGTCTGTACGTTGTCGAACAGGATCGCATTCTTGATTTCGACAGAATTGCCGACGACGCAGTCCGCGCCGACGAGCGCCGAGGAGCGGATGAACGCGCAGTGCCGCACCTCCGTCCGCGGGCCGATGACCGCGGGCGCGCCGATGTAGGCGGTCGGGGCGACGGCGGCGGTTTTGTGGATCCATACGCCGGGGGTCTTCTCCTCGTAATCGTCTCCGAGGGTCGGCCCGAGGGCGAGGATGAAATCGCGCACGCCGTCGAGCGCGTCCCACGGATAGTCGAATCCGGCGAGGTATTCCCCGGCGAGGGAATGGGTGAGATCGAAAAGGTCGGTCGTTTTGAGCATAGAAAAAAATCCTCCCGTGCAGTACAAAATCATACGCGCGTCCCCGCCGTCCGATGCGCCGGTGCGGGACGGGACGCCGAAAACAGCGGCCTGTTTCAGCTGCTGTGCTTTTGTACGCGTGAAGAGAATTTCTGTTGCAGTCTTGGATTCTGTTTTTTGTTTTTCTCTACTGACGACCGCGTCGGCCGTGGCAGCATCCGCCGAGTCTTTCGATCACTGCCAGCCTCGTCAACCCCATGGGTCCTGGCGCTCACAGACGGCTGCATCCTCCCATGCCGCCGCCTGCTCCGGGCGGCTCTTTCCGGAGCCAAACCCGATTTCGTCCATTATATCGTTTCGGCGGACGGAATACAAGGGAGGATTTTTAACGAAACGGGAAATGATTGAATAAAACAATTACAGGCGGCACTTTTGAATTTGTCAGTTTCTCACAACATCCAAAACGGTCAAATGAATCGGACTTTGCGTTTCTGACAAAGATCGGCGGTCTCGGGGCTTTTTGCGACGAAAAGCCATGGCATTCCCCGGCCCCACGGGAGGATAATTATGCACATCGTATTCATTTCCGCGCATGCGGGAGCCGGCGTGACTCACGCGGGCCGGAGCCGGACGTCAGCGGCTTGTGTAATCGACGCACGCCTGAATGTAGGCGATGACGTTCTCCACCGGGACCTCGGGCTCGAGCAGGTGCGTGGGGCAGACGTACAGCCCGCCGTCCTTCCCGGCGATATCGAGGTTCTCAAACACGTTCTGCCGCACATCCTCCGGCGTCCCGAAGGGCATGACGGACTGCGTGCCGACGGTGCCGTGGAAGGAGAGCCGCTCGCCGAACCGGCAGTACACCTCACGAAAATCCATGCACTCCGGCTGCACGGGGTTGAGCACGTCCACGCCCGCTTCGATCAGATACGGGATCAGCTCCGTCACATGACCGCAGGAATGGTAGAAGATGAGAATGTCCGGCTTGACGGCGCGCGCGGCGTCGATCACCCGTTTCAGCCGCGGCTTCAGCCATTCGCTGTAAAGCCCTCGCTCATCATGATCGTGCGCTGCATCCCCACGTCGTCCCCGAGGAACAAGGCGTCCGCCCCCGCCTTCGCGAAGGAGACGGCTCTTGTGACAGAAATCTCCGTGACGCGGTCGAGAAGCGCCTCAGCCATCGGATCCTCGCTGATCATATCGCACATGAGGTTCTCCATCCCGCGCATATACCACGCCGTTTCCCAGATGGTGACCTCCATGTGCCCGATCGCCGCAAGGTCCGCCGAGTGGATCTCCTCCACATGCTTTTTCTGATCTTCGAGCGCTTCGCAGAAGACGGGAAAGGGATAGTCGAGGATCTGCTCAACGGAGTCGAAATCCTCCATCGGGTGGTACATGTACGTCATGTGATACGCCGCCGCCGATCCGGGCTCGTGCGCGACGCCCCAGACATCGATATGAGTGCCCGGTTTGAACGTTTTGTCCCGATAATACCGCTCGAGAAACATCTCGCGCGGCGCGCTCTTCACCGGCTGGCCTCTCACGGACGCCTCTCCCACCGGCACCCGGACGTCGTGCTCTTTGACGTACGCGTTGTACCGTTCGGCGAGAGAAGGACACATGCTGAAATTCACGGGCATATAGTCGTACCCGGTTTTGCGCGCGATGGAAAGATAGTTTTCACGGTTCGTCACGGCTCTGCCTCCGATGATTCCTTCGGTCCGATGCGCCAGACCTGTTTTTTCCGGATCTCCGTCATGATATAGGACGCGTCGGGATCGTCGTCGGTCGTGAATTCGACCGTGCCCCAGAGAAACGGACTGCCCCTCCCCCTCCCGCCGGACGGCGGACGGCAGGCGTGCCCCCCTCATGAATATAGCACAACCCTGTGGGAAAGTCAATGAAGAAGCGAAAGAATCAAAAAGGGCGTTTTCTCCGTGCCCAATGCCGATTCCGTGCTTGAAAAACCGGCGCGTTTCGTGTATAATGACAGAAAAACGGATCATCCGCAGTCAGCACGGGGAGGACATCATGCCGATCCATTTTTCAAAGGACAGAATGGCTGAGGTCAGAGACAATTACCGCCGCTTCTGGAACGGGGAGCTCGACAGACCGATCGTGGCGCTGACCCTGCACGGCGCGCATCCTTCGGAAGGAAAATCCCGCGCGCCGTGGCTCGGTCAGGGAAACTGTGCGGATTTTCGCTGGTCCCCCGAGGAATTGATCGAAACGATGGACGAGGGATTATCGACCCTTGAATTTGCCGGGGACGCCTACCCGCATGTGGATCTCGGGGCGTTCGGACCGGGCGTGGCGGCGGCGTTCTGCGGGGCAAAGCTCGACAACTCCTCCGGCCGCGTGTGGTTTTCCCCTCAGAAAGAGCGGGAGATCGGCGAGATCCACGCGGTGTACGATCCGCACAACGTGTGGGCGGAGAGGATCAAGGCCATCTACCGCGCCGGGATGGAGCGCTGGGACGGGCTTGTGGTGATGGGCATGCCGGACCTCGGCGGCGTGATGGACGTTGCGGCTTCGCTGTGCGGGACGGAAAACCTGCTCACGGATCTCTACGATGAACCGGAAGAGGTTCTGCGTCTGATCAGAGAAATCGAAACCGCGTGGTACGCGGCCTATGAGGACTTTTCGAAAATCCTGCATCCGGAGGGGGGAGACATGGGCTGGACGGACTGGTCCGGGATCCTGAGCCCCGACCCCGCCTACATCGTTCAGTGCGATTTCTGCTACATGATCGGGAACGAAATGTTCAACCGGTTCGTCCTTCCGACCGTCCGGCGGGACACGGAGCGGCTGACCAATGTGATCTATCATCTCGACGGGATCGGACAGCTCACGCACCTCGATTCCGTCCTGTCCCTCGAAAAGCTGAAAGCGGTGCAGTGGGTCTACGGCGAAGGAAAGCCCGGTCCCATGCACTGGCTCGACGTGTACCGCAAAATCCGCGCGGCGGGAAAGCGCCTGTGGCTGGTCGGCGAGATCAAAGATTTCTTTGACGTTTCCGAAGCGATCGGCGCGGACGGCGTTTACTTTTCCTGCGGTCTGAACTACGGGAACGACGATCTGAAACAAAAGCTGCTGCGTCAGCGCTGACGCCCGCGGCGGGACATGAAAAAACGCTGCGACGAAAGGAGATCCGCATGATCTGGGACAGGGAGAGATACATCGCGCACAGTCTGTTCGAGGACACGGGACGGGAGATGTTCTGCGAGCTGTTCGGCCCCCTGCACGTGCTGGAGGAGGAGTGGCGGAAGGCGGGCGTGCCGGAGGACGAGATCAACCTGACCGCCTTCGGCTGGGATTACGTCAAAAGATGCGAGCTGGCCTGTGGGACGGGACCGATCACCGGGATCACGCCCGTCGTCCTGTCCGACACGCCGGAGAGAACCCTCGCGATCGACGGCAGGGGGCGGCACACGGAGCTCATCAAGAGCACGGCGACGATCCCCCTTCCCCTCGACTTCCCGGTCGGGACGCCGGACGACTGGCTGAAGATCAAGCACTGGTACGCCTTCGACGAAAGGCGCGTCAACCGGGAAGCGCTCGCCGCCCAGCGAAAGAGCTGGGAGCGGGGCGTCCTCACGCAGATCAGTATCCCCGGGGCGTTCGACGAGCCGCGCGAGCTCATGGGAGAGGCGGCGCTCTGCCTCGCCTGCTACGAGGAGCCGGAAATGCTGACCGACATGCTCGAGACCTTTACAGCCACGGCGGTCAGGGTGATCGAGCGGGTCGGCGAGATCTGCCCGATCGACTGCGTCTTTGTCCACGAGGATATGGCGGGGAAGTCGGGACCGCTCTTCGGACCGGCGCAGATCAACGAGTTTTTCAAGCCCTATTATTCCCGGGTGTGGGAAGCGGCGCGGGCGTACGGTGCAAGACTGTTTTCGCAGGACAGCGACGGCGATATCTCCCCCATCCTCGGCGAGCTGATCGACTGCGGTCTCAACTGCATCCACCCGATGGAGCCCGTGGGCGGCAACGATATCGTAGAGCTGCGAAAGAAATACGGCAAAAAGATCTGCTTCAAGGGCGGCATCGACAAGCACGCCCTGCGGTACGGACCGGAAGCCGTGAGAAAGGAGCTCGAATACCGCATCGCGCCGAATCTCCTCCGCGGCGGAACGATTTTCGCGCTCGATCACCGCATCCCGAACGGGGTCGCCATTGAAACCTACCGCTATTACGTCGCCCTCGGCCGCGAAATGCTCGGATTGCCCCGTCCCGACGGTCCGGGATGGGCGAGAATGGCGTTTTGACAGCCGAAGCGCCCGCCCGCGGATCGTCCGCCTCGACAGCATCGAATAAATACATCAAAGGAGCGTGCCATGTTCTGCGAAAACGAACTCAAAAAGAAAAATCTTCCCCCGATCCGTCCCGATCCCTCCGTGGATTGGGAAAGCCGCCGCGCCGAGATCGCCGATCTGCTGCAGCGGGAGCTGTTCGGATACCGTCCGGCCGAGCCGGTAGAAGTGAGCTTTGACGTCGCGCCCGACCCGAGGCCGGATTTCGGTTCTGCGGCGGACACGTTCCAAATCACGGCGCGCACGAAGCTCGGCGGAGGAAAAGCGTTTTCCTTCCCCTTCTACGCCGCGCTCCCGAAGGGCAGGACGGGCAGGACAGGCAGGACGGGCAAGCCGGGTCTTCCCTTCTTCGTGCACATCAATTTCAGAAGCGACGTCCCGGACAAGTACATGCCGACCATGGATATCGTGAAGCGCGGCTTCGCCGTCTTTTCCTTCGGTTACGAGGACGTGACCTCGGACGATCTCGACTTCACCGACAAATTCGCGGGGATCCTCTACGGCGGTCGGGAAAGAACGGGCGCCGACTGCGGCAAGATCCCGATGTGGTCGTGGGCCGCCTCCCGGGTCATGGACTTCTGCGTGACGCTGGACTGTCTCGATCTCTCGAAATCCGCCGTGATCGGGCATTCGCGGCTCGGAAAGACCGCTCTGTACACGGGAATGCTCGACACGCGCTTTCAGTTCGTCATTTCGAACGAATCCGGCTTCGCGGGCGCGGCGCTTTCCCGCAACCGCGCGGACCGGGAAAGCGGCAAAACCTTCTGCAGCGCGCGCTTCTGTGTGGAGAACCACATGCAGTGGTTCGCGCCGAACTACGCGAAATACGCGGATCACGAAGAGGACATGCCCTACGACCAGCATTTTCTCGTGGCGGCAAGCGCGCCGCGGTACGTCTGCGTGGGCAGCGCGGACGGGGATACTTGGTCCGACCCCATGTCGGAATACCTGTCCTGCTGCGCCGCCGGGGAGATCTACGAGCAGCTGGGCGTGCGGGGCTTCCCGCATCCCGACCGCTATCCCGAACCCGAAGAGGCGTTTCAGAAGGGCTCGGTCGGCTATCATCTGCGTCACGGCGATCACTTCCTCGCCCCCGCCGACTGGCAGCGCTATATGGACTTCATCGAAAAATCACCGCCGCTCGGGCAGGCTCGCTGACCGAACCGAAAGAACCGCGTCCCATGCGGCCGATTCTTCTTTTTCGGATTTCCCCGGACTGAAAGGAGATTTCCCGTGATCTGCAGGCACGTTTTTCTCATCGGCACGGCCGGAGCCGAAAGGAAGGCTTATTCTCTCAGATAAAGCGCGAACCGTCTCAAAGCGTATCTTTTTGGATCAACATGTGAAAGGAGCCCGTATCTTGAAAAAAAGAATTCTATGCTTCCTGCTCGCCGTACTTTTGTGCGCACCGCTCGTCTCCTGCTCGGAGAAAAAGACCGAAGAAAAAGCCTCCCCCGCCTCTGAGGCACAGGGGACTGCGGACGAGACCCATCCCGAAGAAGCCGCCCCCGAGGCCGAGGCGGAGGAGACGATCGCCCCGGATCTGCCCGACGGTCTGGACTACGGGGGGAGAAACCGTCCACATCGTGAAAAATCCCCTGGTCCTGCTTCCGGAGTTCAACACGGAAGAGCTGACCGGCGAGGTGGTGGACGACGCTTTGTACAACAGCTATATCGCCGTCTGCGACCGGCTGAACATGGACTTTGATCTGATCGACGTGGAGAGCAGCAACAGCAAACAGGCCGCGTATGTGTCCACGATCACGAAGAGCGTCCAGTCCGGCTCCGGGGCGTACGATTTCATCTCCGGCTACTCCATGTGCTTCGCGACCCTTGCCGCGCAGGGGATGCTGAACGACCTTCTCTCGACGGAATACCTCAATTTCGAAAAGCCGTGGTGGAGCCGTCAGCTTCTGAAGCAGTCCGTTGTGGGCGGGAAGCTGTTCTTTGCGACGGGTGACATCTCCGACCAGCTTTTATACAACATGGTGGTCACCTTCTTCAACAAGGATCTGGCGGCGTAGTACAACCTCGAAAGCCCCTATTCTCTGGTGGACGAGCGGAGATGGACGCTCGACAAGATGGCAGAGCTCTGCCGCGGCGTCTATACGGATCTCAACGGCAACGACACGGCGGACGGCGAGGACCGATACGGTTTCTCGTCCAGTCCGGTCTTTACCGACGCGTTCTGGTTCTCCGCCGGTCTGACCTATATCGATATCGACGCGGAGGGCGTCCCCGTGATTTAGGAAAGCCTTTCCAGCGAGCGCGCCGCAGACCTCGTGGCGAAACTCCAGTCCATGCTGAACGACGGTTCGCACGATCTCTCCACCGCATTCGGCTCTTTTGAAGCCGGAAACGTTCTGTTTCACAACGACGAGATGCTGATGGCGTCCTGGGCTTACCGGGATCTCCCGTTCGATTTCGGCGTCGTCCCGGTCCCGACCTACAGCGAGGACGACGAATTCAGCACCTGCGCGTCGTTCACCTATACGCTCTACGGGATCCCGCTGGACGCGAGAGACCCGGATCTGTCCTCCGCCGTGATGGAGGCGATGGCGTACGAGGGGTGGAAGACGGTGACGCCGGCGGTGTTCGAGACCGCCATGAAGCTGAAATACACCCACGATACGGACTCCATCCGGATGCTCGACATCATCCGCGACTCCATCAGCTTCGATTTCGGGCGGGTGTTCAACAGCATGCTCAATTCCCTCACCTACACCCTGTTCCGCGGCGCCGCCACCGGAACCGGAAACTGGAGCTCCGCGCTGGCGTCCAGTCTCAAAATGCTCGACAAAATGCTCAGCAAGCTGCTGAAGAACTTCGAATGACACGAGCGCGTCTTTGCCGCGGCGCGGATCGCCCTGCCCGGCTCGTCCTCTCCCGCGGAAGCGGTGCTTAGGATCCCTAAACGCGGGATCCTTTTTTTCTTTTCCACAGAATGAATACGCTTGCCGTCAAAAGGATCGGGAACCAGATCCCCGCCATAATGCCCGCCTGAATGCTCTCTCCCCTGACATGGGAAACGCTTCCCACGAGAGCGGGGCCGACCGCGGCGCCGAGGTCCCCGCCCAGCGCCAGCAGCGCGAATAAGGCGGTGCCTCCCGTCGGCAGTCCGGCGGAGGAAATGCTGAGGGAGCCCGGCCACATAATCCCCACCGAGAATCCGCAGAGCATGCATCCGATGAGCCCCATGACCGGCCACAGGGAAAAAGCGGCAAGGAGATAGCTCAAGAGGCAGAGGATACCTGAAGCGATCATAAAGCCCGCGAGATCCGCCTTTTCCCCGTACTTTCCGTACCACACCCTGCTGAGCCCCATAAAAACGGCAAAGCCGCAGGGACCGAGCAGATCCCCCGCCGTTTTGGACACGCCGAGGGAGGACTCCGCGAAGGCGGAAGCCCATTGCGCCATGGACGCCTCGGACGCTCCGGCGCTGATCATCAGCACGAGGAACAGCCAGAAGACCTTCGTTTTCATGAGCTGTCCGATCGTCATGCCGTCGCCCTCGTTCACGATGGGCTCGATGGGGCAGGTGGCGAAACTAAAGATGTTGCAGAGTGGGATCACGGCCCACAGGCAGGCAAGGATCCGCCAGCGCTCCGTCCCGAAAAGGGCGAAAAACAGCGTCGAGACGAGGATCGTGCCCACGGCCCCCCAGCTGTAAAAGGAATGCAGAAGGCTCATCGTTCCGGCCTTGTTCTCAAACGGACAGGCCTCTATGATGGGACTGCAGAGCACCTCGATCAATCCGCTGCCGACGGCGTAGATCATCACGCAGAAGAGGATGCCGAGAAAGGGGCGGGGGCACAGATCCGGCAGGAAGGACAGCATCAGAAGTCCCGCGCCGGAGGCCGCCTGCGCAATGATGATGCTCCTTCGGTACCCGATCTTGTCGACGAATTTCGCGCTCAGAAAATCCACGGCGAGCTGAGTCAGAAAGAAGGCGAGCGGGATGAGCGCAAGATCGGCATAGGAAATCCCGTACGCTCTGTAAAACGTGAGGAAGAGCAGGGGCGTGAAATTCGCCGAGATCGCCTGTGTGACAAACCCGAGCCAGCACGCCGTTTTGGTGCGTCGGTACTTATTCTGTATCATATCGTCAGATCCTTTGAAGATTGAAGGACAAGCCTGAAAGCAAGCCGGGCGGGAATGAAGCGCGCCGGGACGATCCCGCCGGTCACACCGTTTGAATCTCTTTCCCGCGGGTGAGCCCGCCCTTGTTGTAGGCGTCCACCGAGACATAATACCCGACGCCGGCGGTCAGACAGCGGATGTGCGCCTTGTTGTCCCCGATCACCTGCCAGTGGGTGTTCCTCTCGTCCGGGTGAATGCCGAAGCGGACGATATAGCCCTCCGCCCCCTCCGCGGGCGTCCAGCAGACCGTCATTTCTCGTTCGTCCTCACACCGCCGCGCCGTGAACGCGGGGGCCGCCGGAGGGGGGACGTCGCTCCGTCCGAAAACGCGGAATCCGCTGACGGCGAATCTGCCGCCCGCCGGGATCTCTCCGCGGTTGGTCAGGCGGAAAGCCCGCAGGCGCATCGGTTCTTCGAGCTCGAAATACTCGTGCGGACAGTCGTCTCCGTTGTCCCGCCTGTCGATCAGCAGGAACCAGTTTTCGCCGTCTTCGGACGCTTCGACGGTATAGCGATAGGAGAAACCGTTGTGACGTCCGCTCACGCGCTCCGTGTCCTGATCGGCGAAATTCACCTGGACGGCGCAGACCGTGCCGGTCTCTCCCAGATCGAACGAGATCCATTCGTCGGGCTCTCCGGTCCCGGCGCTCCACCAGTCCTTCATGTTTTCGTCCGCCGCCATCTCCGGTCCGTGCGCTTCGTCGAGGATCGAGGAGGCCTCGGACGCCGCGTTCAGAGAGAGCAGATGCCAGCCCGCGTCGCCTTCGCCGAAGGGATCCTTGGTCAAATGCGGGAGAAGCATGGGGTAATCGCCCCGGACGGTGTTGGTGTACAGCTCCCCGTCCGCGCCGATTTTCGAGGGGTAGAGGCAGAGGCGGCGTTCAAACATGTGGTTCACGCCGATCGAGACGGTGTCCATCTTCCAGAGATTCCCGTTCTTGTCGGCGAAAAGGCACCCGTGACCGCACCCGCGCAGAAAGCCCGTTGCCTTATAGACGGCGGGGCTGCTCTCCGCGTACCGGTACGGTCCCATCGGGGAATCCGCGACGGCGCATCCGTCGCAGTACGCGGAATACTCGGTTCCCGGCACGGCGTAGGTCAGGTAATATTTTCCGCCGGTTTTGAACATCCACGGGCCTTCGAGATGGGGACGCGCGTCGTTGATCTCGTTGCAGTTCCCGCGGCGCTCGAATCCCCGCCGGTCCTTGTCGGACTGGAAGATGTCGACGGGACCTTCCAGGAGCGCCATGCCGTCGTCGGGATCCAGCCGCGCGGCTCTCAGCGGCGCGATGTCGCTCAGTCCGTCAAACATGTAGACCTTGCCGTCGTCGTCCAAAAAGAGGGCGGGATCGTTCCAGACGTACGGGTGCCCGAGGTTGACCCACGAATCCGGATCCTTCGGGTTTTCGGAATACATAACGTCTCCGCCTTCGGAGTGCGCCAGATACAGGCGGTCGCCCAAAACCATCGTCGCGGGCGCGAACAGGCGGAACTGGGGCTGCCTCACGAGATCCGCTTCAATGAAATTCCAGTTCGCGAGATCCTCCGAGACCCAGTAGCCGCTCCCGTGAGAAGCGAAGAGATAGTACTCTCCCTTGAAGAGCACGACGGCGGGGTCGGCGGATTCCCGCCCGTTGAAATAGTGCTGGTATTGATAGTTGATATTGACCGGGTTGCAGAAGGTACGGTTTTTCATGGGCGAGCCTTTCTTTTCGGTTTGTCTGCGGGCGGACCGCCTGCCGGGCGCGTGCCGGCGCGGGGAGGTGCCCGTCCTGCCTTTGATCGATATTATACTTGATTTTCCGGGCGTCTTCAATACCTTTTGCGGAATCGGAAAAAGAAAGGGCAGACTTTTTGAGGCGGTCCGGAGATTCGCCGTCCTGCCGCATCGGGCACCGCATCGGCGACGGATCCTTTTTCGCCGTGAAAAACCTCGCGACGAAAACGGAGCACGGGAAGGAACAGAGGCCCGCGTCGGGGATCCTCAAAACGATTCCGATGAATAAAATCCCCGCCGTCAAGGGGGATTTTCGTTTTTTTGCGTCTTTTCGCTTTTCGGCCATATCCTTTTCCCGTGCCGCCCCGCCCCTCCCGAGAGGCGCTTTCCCGGGAGCCGCATTCCGTTTTTCACTTGACATCGTCCGCGGAAAGCGGTATAATACAGTCGGAGAATCCGCTCCGCTCCCGAGACGGCCCGGACGGAAAAAACGAGGATGGGAGCCCTCCATCCGATGACTTCAAAGGAGAAACAAGCATGGCACGCAAGGATTTGGGAAAACAGCCGGCGCTTTATCCCATGCCGGTCCTCATTGTCGCCGCGTATGACGCGGCAGGTACGGTTCAGGCGATGAACGCCGCCTGGGGCATGATCTGCGATATGGACAAGGTCGCACTCTTCATCGATGAGGAGCACGCGACGACGAAGGCGATCCGGCAGACGAAGGCCTTCACGGTCTCCCTCGCCGACCGGGCGCACATGGACGCCGCCGATTTCTTCGGCATCGCGACCGGAAACAAGATGGCGGACAAATTCGCGCGGACGGGATATCACGCTGAGACGAGCGCGCACGTCAACGCCCCCGTCATCACGGAATTCCCCGTTACGATGGAATGCGAGCTTGCCGAGATCGTCGAAACGGACAACCTCCACGCAGTCGTCGGGAAGATCGTCAACGTGAGCGCGGACGAGCTTGTCCTTGACGAAAAGGGCAAGGTCGACCCGAAGAAGCTGGACGCGCTGATCTTCGACCAGTTCGGGAGCGGGTATTACGTCTCCGGC
Organism: Clostridia bacterium; assembly: GCA_017540175.1. GTDB lineage: Bacteria > Bacillota > Clostridia > Oscillospirales > CAG-272 > UMGS1696. The sequence continues at coordinate 68,489 of JAFYBN010000113.1, forward strand.
GAGCAGGTCGGCAAAGCGTGGAATGCCGGAAAAGAACTGATGAAGAACTAAAGGGCTACGAAAGCATCCCCGCGGGTGATGCCGCGTTCTATTTATTTTTATCATTTCAACAAGGAGAATGACCCATGAAAAGAACCCGAATCACAGCCTTTCTGCTCGCTCTTCTCTTGACGGCGCAGATCACCCTGACCGCCTGCTCGAACGCGGGCGGCACGGAAGAACCGAACGGCGGCGCGTCCGCACCTTCCGCGAACACCAACACCGAAGCGGCCGCTCCGGAGGAAACCCGCATCGATCCCGGTCTGCCGGAGCGCGACTTCGCCGGATATGACTTCCGCATGCTCGGCAAGGGCACGAGCAATTCCCACTGGAAAAGCATGGACCTGACGGCGGAGGAACTGACCGGCGACGCCATCAACGACGCGGTGTTCCAGCGCAATCTCAATGTGGCAGAAAAGTACAAGGTGAATTTCGTCGAATATGCCGTGAGCGACTACTTCAATCAGGGCAAGGAATTCACGACGAGCGTCCTCGCGAATGCGGACGACTACGACATGGCGGCGCTCAAGCCGGACGGCGTCGTCTCCTCCTTTATCTCCAACGGCTACGTCGTCGAGCTGGGCACGGTGCCGTACATGAACCTCTCCCAGCCGTGGTACGACCAGAACATGATCCGTCAGATGTCCATCGGAGGCAAGCTCTACCTCGTCATGGGCGACATGCTGACGATGGACAACGACGCCATCGGCGCGGTCTTCTTCAACAAGAAGCTGGCGGGGAACTATCAGCTTGAAAATCTCTATACGATGGTGGACGAAGGCCGCTGGACCATCGACAAAATGACCGCGTTCGCCGAGACCGCCGCGCAGGACATCAACGGCGACGGCGTGATGAAGCCGATGGACGACGTGTGGGGCGCGCTGACGGAGTATTCCACCACCTTCGCTTTGAACAGCGGCGCGGGCGTTACGATGATCTCGAAGGACGAGGCCGACCTTCCGATCGTCTCCGCCAGGGACGAGCGGTACGCGAACATGTATGAAAAGGTCCTGAAGCTGCAGAACAACTGGGACATCTCGCTTTACGCGGAGTCCGTCGGCGGTTACAGCGACGTCTGGGCGGAGTGTCTGGACGTGGTCTTCGAATCCGACCGCGCGCTCTTCAACATCTGCTGGATGAACCGCGCCTCCCTCTTCCGCGACATGGAGACGGACTTCGGCATCATCCCGCTTCCGAAGTATGACGAGGCGCAGGACGGTTACCACAGCTTCGTCTCGATGTACTGCGCGAACAGCATCGAGATCCCGAAGACGGCGACCGACCTCGAGCGGACCGGGATCATCATCGAGGCGCTGTCCGCGGAATCGAAGTACCTGCTCACCCCCGCGTACTATGACAAGACGCTGAAGAGCAAGGAATCCCGCGACGTGGAATCCTCCCGGATGCTGGACGTCATTTTCGCCACGACGATCTACGATCTCGGCTATATGTTCAACTGGGGCGGCATCTGCTCCGCGGTCGGCAGCATGGTCGGCACCGCGGGCGGGGACATCAGCGGCTACGCGTCCGCGTTGCAGAAGAGCAACAAGTCGATCACGAAGAATCTCGAAAAGGATATCAAGGCCATCACGAACGTCGCGGAGTGATCGATCGGTTTTCGTCCCCCGCGCCGAACCCCAAAAGGACGGCTGAGGGAGCCGAACAGCGGGCGGTCTGCCGTGTTTCTCCGTTTTCCGGAGTTCACGCGGCAGACCCGTTTTCATTTCCGGAACGCCCGAAAGGAGCGTACCGGTTTCCGGCGGCCGCCGCCTGCAGACCGGCTTGACGTCCCGTCAGCCGCCTCTTCCTCCCCGAGCGCGTCTTTCGAAAGCACGGCAGCGATCGGAAAGAACCGTACCCGTCATTTGCATATCTATAACATATCCGTAAATAAAGTATTTTGATCAGTTTTTGAAAAACACTTGACAGACGTTCTCCGGATGATTATAATAACAATGAGTGTATATCCTTTCATGAGAATTCAAATTCAGCCGAAAACGTCCGCGGCGTTTATGTCCGCGTTCGGCTGAAACCGGAGCGGATGCAGCGCCGGCGGAGGACTCGACCGAAAACTCCGGGGTTCCGCAAGGATATCAGAGGTTCGAAAACCGATTTTGCGGGAAGGAGGACATACCATGAAAGAGATTTTTGTGGATCCCGAGATCGAAATCATCCTGTTCGACGCAGACGACGTGATTACCACCTCAACAAACTGCACACAGCCTAATGAGACTGTGGAACTTGAAATTACCTCTAATAATTCCTGACATCCGAAATTAAAACCGACCGATCAAAAGAGGCGGGCGGCTCAACACCGCCCGTCTTGTTTCATTTTGTCGAAAAGGAGAATACCATGCGCAGCATACTGCCGCAGATGAGCGCAGTCCGCAAGCTGTGGCCGGAGGCGGATCCGACGGAAGGAGCGTACCGCCCGACGCTGTACAGCCTGTGCGTCCCCTGTGAGGACGGCGTTTTGTTGTACCATACGCTGACCGGCGAGCTGCTGCATTTGTCCGCGGAGGAAGCCGGACAGAAAGAATCCGACGGCAGACTCAGGGCGGAGCTGACGAAGAAGCACTTCCTTGTCCGCGAAGACTTCGACGAATACTCAGTCAGCCGTCAGATCCGCCGGATCGCCGAAATGATGACACCGCCGGAAAAAAGGATCAAAAGCTTCACGGTCTTCACGACGACCGACTGCAACGCACGCTGTCCCTACTGCTACGAGCTTGGCCGTCCGAGGCGGCCCATGAGCGAGCAGACCGCGCACGATGCCGCGGATTACATCGTCCGTGCCGGAGAAGGAAAGATGGTCACTCTGCAGTGGTTCGGCGGGGAACCGCTGTATAACCCCGGCGCGATCGGGATCATCACAGGAGAGCTTTGCGCGCGGGGCGTACCCTTCCGCTCCGTCATGGTGACAAACGGATATCTGTTCGACGCGCAAACAGTCCAAAAAGCCAAGCGGGACTGGGCGCTCGAGCGCGTCCAGATCACGCTGGACGGGACGGAAGAGCAGTATAACAAAATCAAGAGGTTTCTTCACGCAGAGGGCAGCGCGTACCGCCGCGTGCTCGAGAATATCGGGCTTCTTCTGGATGCGGACATAAAAGTCTCAATCCGTATGAACGCGTCCCGCGATAATATGGAGGATCTCTGCAGGCTGACGGACGAACTCGCCGAACGTTTTCGGGGTCAAAAGAAGATCTCTCTGTATTCCGTTCTGCTGCGGGATTTCACCGAAGACGGAACGCATCCCGAAACGGAGGCGGAAGCTTTGGCGATGTGGGACGCCCTGCAGAGCCGCATCCTCTCCTCCAGGCTCGGGGGCCTGAAACCGCTTCCACGGAAGATGCAAACGAACGGGTGCATGGCGGACAGCGACGGCTCGGTCACGATTCTGCCGGACGGACGGCTCGGAAAATGCGAGCATGAAAGCGAGCAGCTACTGGTCGGGAGCATCTATGAGGGCGTGACGGACACGGAGTGCGCCGCCCGCTGGAAAGCCCGCGTCGAGGTGCCGCAGTGCCGCACTTGCGTGCTCTCCCCGATGTGTATCCGTCTCCGGCTCTGCGCCTGGACGGGCGACCGATGCACCGACGGGGATCGCGCGCGAATGCGTATCATCTTGAAACAAATGATCCTCTATGAAAATTACCGCGCTTCATTATTCGGAGAAAGCAAAGGAGAAGAAACCGATGAAACTGAAACAGACGCTGATTTTTCAGGTTTTGGACGATAAAACCGTGATCGTTCCCATGGGAGAAGCCGCTGAGGCGCTGCACGGGGTCCTTCGCGTCAACGCCACCGGCGCCGCCATCATCCGCGGCCTTGCCGACGGGCTGGACGAGGAAGCGGTTGCCGCAAAGATCATGGAAGACTTTGACGGCGTGGACCGGGAAAGAGCCGAAAACGCCGTGCGCAAAACGGTGGAAAAGCTGCGCGCCGCGGGACTGGTCATCGACTGAGCCGGAAAAGACACGCCGGGAATCGGCATGACCGCGCCTTCGGGAGGCGAAAACGGCGCGAAAGCGCGTACGGACGGAACGAAAAAACGGGACGGAAACAAATGCCGCCCCTCGTAAGAAAGTTTAATCGTTTTCGGAAATGGCATGATCTTCGGGTCATGCCATTTTCTGTCCCATCGCAGCAGGCGGGGCAGACCCATACGAGTTTTGCTCCCCGGCAAGCAGGGAGCAAAACGCTGCCCGCAAATTGGCGAGCGTTGTCCGGGTGGATCGTACACTGCTGAGCAGGCAGCGTACAGATCCGGGCCTGCGCGCAACTTCTGCACCGGCTCGTTGGGAACACCTCCCAGACCCGGAGCTCGCGCTTCGTGCAGGCCGCGCGTTTTTGGCAAAACACCGGGAACGATCAAAAGCATCCCTTACAATGATTTGACATGCCTATTTGTCAAAAGCAGGACTGCTGTAATCGTGAACCCCGCTGCGCAGATGGCAAGAAGCGCTGTGCTGCCGAAAGCCTGAAGCGCCGTCCCCGCCAATACCGAGGCGATCGGGGTCATTCCCTGTGATCCTACGCTTATGATGCTGCCGATCTTGCTGAGCTTGTCTTTTTCCACCCTGCGCTGGATGGCAGTGTTGAGTGGAATGTTGATGAAGGAGAGCAGGAAACCGACCGCGAGGCATCCTGCGCCGAACACCAGCAAAAAAGCGTTCAAAGAGACCTCTGAGGCCACCAGCCGCCAGTATCCGATCGCCAGGGCAATCATCACGCCCGAAAAGACGCACAGCCTTTTTGCGACTTTCAGTCCGCATTTTTCCTCCTGCTCTCCGGCGCTCATCATCACGGCTCCGATCAGGGAACTGGCTCCTACGCATACGCTGAACACGGATGACCACAGTTCCGGTTTCAGAACGTTGTCGAACAGATAAGACGGGGCGGATTCCAAATCCGTCTTGATGAAATATGGAATGAAATTCCCGGTCACGGGTGTGAAGAAGAAGTTGATGAACAGCGCTGCGCCAATGATGGCCGTGATGGCTTTTTGGCCTTTCAGATACAGGATGCCATCCTTCATGTCTGAAACCGCGAGACGCAGCGTTACCGGTTCCGCGGAAGGTGTGTGATCATAGCGGATCAGCATTTCCGAGATTCCGGAGGCGATAAAGCATGCGCCTACCGCCAGGAAAAGTACGTTTAGAGGCAGCACCGCGTACAGAACGCCGGCCAGTACGACACCCAGAATCGATTCCATGGAACTCTTGACGGAAAAGTACGCGTTCGCCTGCTGCAATTGTCCCGGCTCTACGATATTCGGAAGCATTGCTCCGGCGGCGGGATTAAAGATACCGCTGACGATATTGCCCAGAATGCCGAGGATGAACAGGATCACGATATGTGCTTTCTGCGATGGCAGGATCATGATAAGCGCTGTGGCCAGCAGGATCATCCCGCCCTTGATGTAATCACAGAAATACATGATCTTTGCCTTGTTGAAGCGATCCCCAAGGACGCCGCCGACAGGCGTGAAGAGCAGCAGGGCAGCTCCGCACAAGGCCAGGTATAAGCCTTGCAGAAAGGCGTTGTTTTCACTGATCTGCAGAATATAGAAACCGACGGCGAAGCTGTACAGAAGCGCACCTGATTCCGAGACCAGCGCGCCAAGGAAGACCAATCGGAAGTTCCTGTTTGCAAATACGTTGACAGCTTTCTTTTCACCGCTCATCATTGACCAATTCCTTCCATATCCGGGTCAGTTCCCGATTCCCCAACAGTTTCAGGATCGTTTCAACGCTGTCCGTCGCCGTAGCGCCCAGACTGTCATTGAGGATGACGTCGCTGCGGTGCACGGGGCAGCGAAGAGTCTGGATTCCATAATCCGGCGCGCCGTCAAACTGCCGGACGACCGCAAGGACGTCTCTCAGACTTGCCGCGGCTTTTTCCGGTTTCCCTTCCAGCGTATGGATGTAAGCCATCACGGTATAGATACTTGCCATGATCTTATCGGCAAAATCCACTTTTTCTCCCTCTTTAAGAGGGGCCAAATACGTGACGAGTCCTGACAGCATCCGCTTCGCAGCCCCGTACTCCCCGCGTGCGGATAAGATCAGCGCATACCCGGCAATGGAATCCATCAGACCGATTGTGTTGAGCAGCAATGATTCGGCGAGGAACGGCTCCGCCTCCTCGTACTTTTTCAGATACAACGCCAGCACAACGCCGATCGAATCGCTGTATACGCCTCCCGCGTTATTCTTCTTCAGGAGTTCAATGCTTTTTTCGCACTCGCCGAGAAGCAGCCAGGCGCGCGCCATTTCTCTGCTGATCGTCTGCTCGCTGATCTCGGGATCATGATTCTGCGAAATCAGAAGCTTTGCCTGCTCATATAATTCCAAGGCCCTTCTGGTTTCTGCGCGGTTTTTGCTGCCGCCGCCAAAGAACGCGTATGCCCGGGCGCAGTCAAGGACAACGGCAAAAGAATCCGGAAACTTTTTGAGCGCTTTCTCCGCTTCGACCAACGCCTCAGGATTTCTGACCCGGCAGAATTCCCTTAATCTCTCTCCGATGGCGGCAATATGATTATCTTTCACCCGGTAGCCCAGAAGAGCATCCATTGAGGTATCAAAAAAATCTGCAATTTCAACCAACATGCTGAGTTCGGGTATTGTTTGGCTCGTTTCCCATTTATATACGGAACCGACGGTAACACCCATGGCTTCGGCAAATTGCTCCTGGGTCAATCGCCGTTCTTTCCGAAATGCACGGATATTCTCTGCAAGTGTCAGCTTCATTCCGGTGACCTCCGAATTCATCATGATCTGCGTTTATTATACTCCGACGGGGACGGGAAGTGAAGACCCTATCAATACTAACAATAATAATTTTTCACATATTGACGGTATGGGTTTTCTGCTGCTCGCCGGCAAAAAAGTGAAGAATCGTCAAAAAACGGACTGCTGTGATCACACAACAATCCGTTTTCGTTTGCCGACCGTGTCGGACAGATGCTCAAATCATTTGGTCAATACTTTCTCATGAGCATCCGCCTGAACCGCCCTGCTTTTTTCATGCGGAGCCTGAGGCGGGATCTCCGCGGCCGACACCCGCCGTGTCAATTTCTTCCGAATCCGATTTTCACGATCCGCATGTTCACAAGCCCGTCGCAGAGGCGGATCAGGAGCCGGTGAAACAGTCCGACGTCTTTATAAATATCCCGGTAGCCGCGCATATAGCTCTTTGAGCTCACGGAAGCAAAGTTCCCGCTCCAGCTTCGGATCCCGTCCGGGTCCTCCAATGAGAAAAAGGCGTTTACGTCGGTGATCCCGGCTTCTTTGAGCCAGGTTTTGCGCATCATTTTCGCCCCCCGCCGATTGCAGGAGTCGAACGTGAGCACCGCGCCGGGAAAGCGCGCCGCCATCGCGGAGAACAGCTTTTTCACGTCTTCGGTTTTGAGATAGTAAAACACGCCCGCCGCGAAGAAAACCGCGCCGTGGGAGGCGTCGATCCTGTCCATCCCCGAAAAGTCGTTCAGGTCGCAGGGGATGTTTTCTTCCCGATCCGAGGCGGGCAGCAGTTGGTTCCGCGCCTCGATCACGTCCGGCAGATCGAGATTGTATCCCCTGCATTGTCCGTTGTCGCACTTGCGGAACGTGTCGTCCAGCCCGCAGCCGAGATTGACGACGGCGGCCTTCGGATGCTCTTTCAGATATAACTTGACCTCGCAGGCCAGATCGTACTGACGCTGCGCGACCTCCAGCGCCCCGAACAGCCCTGCGGGGGATTCCATCTTCTTCCGCATCGCCCCGAAGTCGCAGTCCAGAGAATCGCAGATCCGCTTTGCCTCGGGATCGGAGAAGAGATGGGGGAAATGCTCCGAGCAGACCAGCCGCCCGAAAAGCGGGATGATCAAGGTCTCCTGCACGGAGTTTTTTTCGATGTGGGTTTTCTTCTGGTCCGTCATTTCCATCCGAACAGTCCCTTCACCGCCGGGGCGGATTTCACGCTGAGACAGGCATATCCGGTCGCGGTCACGGCGGCTCCGACTTCCGTTTCGTTCACGGGATTTTCCGTCAAAAACGTCGCCTCGCCCTTTGTGCGGTTCGCTTTGACCTTCTTCGCCGCCGGAACGGTTTTCCGAATCGTGTCGCAGACGTGCGCCTCGCACATCGAGCACATCATGCCGTCGATTTTGAGAGTCGTTTTGATCATTGTTTTTCCCCTTTCGTATCCTTCGAATGACACAGACCGCCGCGCCGTCGATTCTCAGCCCGATCCTTCCGGGCACGCGGTGTGTTCTTCGAGCAGCTTCCTGAGCGCCGACAGGCTGCTTGAATGGCTGCGCCGCACGGCCGTGCGGCTTTTCAGGCGGCTCAGGGCGGTATAGACCATTTTGTGGGAAACGGTGTCCGTGAACAGGATCAAAAGATCCGGACTTCCGAAATCCTTCAGGCCGTTCTTCATTTTGGGGTAGACTTTCGCACTGCAGCGGTATTCGGCGCACAGATCCCGGTACTGCCGGGCCATGCACTCGTTTCCGCCGACGATCACAACGCTCATATTGTTTTCTCCGATCTGTTGCTTGCCGTGACCAACTTGCCGTCAAAGCGCATTCGCAGGTCATTGCACGAGTTGTGGTTAGCTATCGCTTACCGCATTATAGCATAAACTTGCCGCGGTGTCAAGCCGTTCGCTGAAAATTTCCGAAAACGAGACAGTTTTGCGGAAACCCCGCCCCCCCGGAAAAGCAAAGAACAATGATGGACCAGAATGAGCGACGATCTGCATCACGACTCGATCGGCGGCCGAAACCGGCTCCCGCCGTTTCTCCGGATCGGACGAAATTCCGGGTATTCGTTAGCTCGCGCAAACTGCGGCATGGGGGCGCGGCGGGTCGGGGCAAATTGCGGTCCGATTCGGGACGGCAGAGGAAGATCGCCGGCGGTTCCATGCTCCCTGTCGCATGAAGCCTCTCCGCAGTCTGTTTCCGCTGCCTGCGGATTTGTTTTGATTTCCTGCGCTCTGAGCTTCCGGGCGACCCTGTTTCCGCGGCCCCCTCCCGCGGATATAAACTGTTTTTTCACTTCATTTGCTTTTGAGCCCATTCCAATTTCGCGCGGAATGTGATAAAATGAATCCGAACGAAAAACAGGTTCGGTCTTTTCCGGACCCGGGTCGGACATTCGTTTGAATCGAGAAACGGCAGAGGACCCCCGAAATAAAAGGATCGGTCCAAAAGCACCGACATCGAAAACTCAGAAACAGAAAGAGGTCATCCATGGAATTCAGAGAATTTCTGAAAGGCGCGGCATCCGTCGTTCCGTCCAAGCGCCAGCTCGACTGGTTTGACACCGAGTTCTATGCCTTTATCTGCTTCACAGTCAACACCTACACGGACCGGGAATGGGGGCTGGGGAACGAGGATCCGTCGATCTTCGATCCCACCGATCTGGACTGTGACGAATGGGTCGCCGCCGTAAAACAGTCGCGCCTGCAGTGGCGCTGCATCCGCCTCATGCTTCATCCGGACAAGGACGAAGCGACAGCTTTTCTTTCCGAGCTGAGAGCGCGGAATATCCGCTGGCGCGAGGGGGGCAAAGCCGTGCCGGACTTTGATCCCGCCGAGTCCCCCGAGAACTGGAAATGGTGATCCGCCCGGCGAACGGAACGGGAGAGCGAATCCGTGCCTCCGGTGCGGCATTTCGGGCGGGGCACAGTTTTTCCGGTCCGGGGCTTGCCAAACAAGGAAAACTGCGGTATAACGGAATCACAACATATCCGAAATTCAAGCAGGATGGGAGAAAGATCATGAAAAAGAAACGGATGACACGCGCTCTTAGCCTTCTTGCGGCTCTGCTGATGCTGATCCTCACAGCCTGCGGGGAGAGCGCGGAAAATACCGACGCCAAGTCCGACGGCGGCACCCCCGCAGCTCAGACACCCGCTGAGCAAGCCCCGGCGGAGGAGGAAACGGAGCCGGATCTCTACGCCGATCTGCCGACGGCGGATTACGGCGGAGCGGATTTCCCCCTGCTCCAGTACGAGGAGACCGCCGCCGCCACCTCGACGATCTGCGTGGAGGAAATGAACGGGGAATCCGTCAACGACGCGATTTTCAGCGCACGCTCAATGTGAACGACCGCCTCGGCGTCAAAATCGTGTTCGATAAAACGAGCCTGAGCGACGTGACGAGCATCATGAGCACCTCGATCCCCGCGGGGGACGACTATTATCAGGCCTTCTGGCAGCACAGCACGACCGCCGTCACGAATTTCCTGCAGAAGGACTATGTGATGCAGCTGAACGACATCCCGGCGTTCGATTTCTCCGCGCCCTGGTGGAACCGGAACGCGATGGACAGCATCCGTCTGAACGACCGGATCTACATGGCGTTCGGGGATATCAACTATTATCTCTTCGACTTCCAGAGCATCATCATCTGCAACAAGCCCTTCGTCACGAACCACGGCATGACCGACCCCTATGAGCTCGTACGGGAGGGCGAATGGACGATCGACACGTTCCTTTCGATGGTCAGGGAAGGGGCTGAGGACCTCGACGGCAACGGACAGCTCGGCGACGCGCAGGACCGCGTCGGCTTCACGGGCTACAAGACCGCGACGGAGCTCGGCTTCACGCACGCGGCCGACGTAGAGCTGTTCAGCCGCGGCGAGGACGGCAGCGTCGTCTATGACGGCGTGAGCGAGAAGTATTACGATGTGGTTTCGCGTTACTCCGAGGTGCTCGGCGACAAGAGCTTCGCGGAGCACAACGGGGATTTCGCCGGCAGGTTCCGCAGCGATCTGACGCTCTTCACTTCCTTTACCGTCGGCGGCCTCAGCGTCATGCGCGAGACGGAGTTCGATTATTATGTCCTGCCCTTCCCGAAATACGACGCGGAACAGGAGAATTACATTTCGTTCATCACCAACCAGATCCAGCCGATGATGATCCCGATCACCGTTCAGGATCCGGACCGCGCGGGCGTGGTGCTCGAGAACCTCTGCGGAGAATCGTACAAACTGGTTCGCGAGTGCTATTTCGAAGAGCTTGTGAACTTCAAATACGTCCGCGATGCGGAAGCGATCTCCATCCTCCGCATGCTGTACTCTTCCGACGCGCGGTTCGAGATCGGCCATATCTATAACTGGAGCGGCATCGAGGGAACGATCACCGCCGGGCTTACCGGCGATGCCGGAACGTTCATGTCGACCATGAAGAAAATGGAAAAGGTCATGGCGAAGTCCATGCAGAAGACACTGGACGCCATTTCGGACTGAGTCAAAACGAAATCGGGCCGTCGGCCGTCGGACGGACCGTTCGGTGTTCGGCGGATCAGCATCAAAACCGGAGTTTCCGTGATCCCCCCGAACGCACGGCGGGGCGGCGGAAATGGGGAAAAATGGTCCCCATCAAGCCCTGTGCCGATATCCGCATACAATTTCACCCGAAACCGCCCCCGGTTTGCCGGCACTTTGCAAACCGGGGGCGGTTTTCAGTATCCTCTTGCGGCAAACGGCAGCTGCGGGAACAAAACACGAAAAGGCGGGCTTTCGCAAAGAGCTTCGTCCCATCCGCAGCCGGAGATTCAGCTTCCGGCCGCGGCTGCGGCGATGCGGGATCAAATCCTTAAAACATCTTCTCCGGACACGAACACCTCCGGCGCAAAGACCCCGCTCTCAAAGGGGATCTCAAGATACATCGTGCCACGATCCTCATCGGTCAGAGGCTGGATCTTGATAATCCCTTCTGTTGCCTTCAGCTGCCGCAGATCGATCACCCACGGAAGGCCGTCGGGGTAGGAGTCGTTCACGAGAACGCCGTCCGCGTAAAATCCGGCGACGCTGCCTTTTGCCCGGATCACCATCCATCGGTCGTTTTCGGTCCAGCGGACGGCGTATTCGACGGTGCGGTCCCCCATGGGGAGGTGCTCCATCAGCAAAGCGGACGGGCAGGTGCTCGTGACTCTCTCCGCGGCGACGGGCGTGGGAGTGAGCGCGGTGGGCGTATAGGGGACGAAGGGGAGAAAGCGTATGACCGTCTCCCCGATCCGGTTGTCCCCCGCTTCCAGACGGACTGTCCCGCCATCCCCGAGCAAAACGATCGGCTCAAGCCCCGGGATCTCCTGCAGCGTCAGCGTGTTTCCGCTTTGATCGGTTGGCTGAGCGAAGGCACAGCGGATCTTCAGACCGGCGAGCGTCAGGTTGACCGGGATAAAGAAGCATGAGTCCGCGGGCACGTCCATTTCGAACGAGACGGTTTCCTCAGCAAAACGGAACGTGAACGGGCAGGATCTCTTTTCGGGCAGCTTCTTCAGCCGGATGTGGTTGTTGACGAACAGAAATCCCCCTTTGCCGTCGGTCCGCAGCGCGCATCTGAGCGTCTCCGTGTCCGCGAGAGAAGTCGGCATCTCGTTCGGCATGACGGCGGTCATCGGGGCGAGCAGTTCGCCGAATGCACGGAGAAATCTGTGGATCCGTTCCAGCCGGAACCGGCTTTCCCGCAGCTGACCCATGTCGCCGATCGGGGCCTGAAAATCGTAGGAGATCACCGGGCAGTCGTTCGGATAACCGGTGGCCTTGCTCTCCTGCATCGTCGTCTTTCCGACGGGATTCACACCGCCCGCGTACATATAATATCCGAGCAGGTTCGCCCCGCTCCCAAGCTTGCAGACGGCAAGCGCCTCGATGTCCCCGGACGTGATGCGCGGACGGCGGTGGTACGTCGACTGATTTCCTCCGCCCAGTTCGCAGGTCAAAAAGGGGAACGCGCTGTCCGGAGCCTCGGTGTGCCCCTTCCCTTCCGCGATGGACAAAAGATCCGATCCGATATTGCCGTCCTCCCGCACATGGGAGAAGAAATAATTCGCGTTCGGCTCCAGTTCATGCACATGACCCGTCCACGGGGCCTCCGGATACCCGCCGTACATGGGGATCAGCGTATCCGGGAGCTTCGCGTTTCCCCATCCCGTCGCCGTGAACAGGGGAGCGGTGAGCCCCGCGGACACGACGAGGCGGCGGAGCTCTTCCAGATACGCGGGACGGTGTGTCATTTCGTTCTCGATCTGGATCCCGAAGAGCTCGAGCCCGCGCACCTGATCGGCGACCGCTTCGATATACCGCTTCGCATAGCCGAAATACGGCTCCTTCGTCGAGCGCAGACTGTCGGCGCACTCCCGGCAAAGCCAGTCCGGGAACCCGCCGTTTCTGCATTCTCCGTGCGCCCACGGACCGATGCGCAGGCAGAATTCCAGATCCTGTTCATGGCACAGCTCGATGAAGGCGCGGATATCCCGGTTCCCGCGAAAGTCGAAGCGACCCTTTTCCTCTTCGTGGTGGATCCAGAAGACGTAGCTTGCGACGACTTCGATGCCGCCTTCCTTCATCTTCCGAAGCGTCTCTTTCCATTTCTCCCGGGGAACCCTGCTGTAATGGCATTCTCCCATCACCGGGATCCACGGCTTGTCGTCCTTTGTCAGATACCGGGAATTGACCTTGATTCTGTCGTTGCCGAATCCTTCGAGCGCATGAACGGGCGAGGACTTTCCTGCGGCGTAAAACTCCATATCAAACTCCTGCTTTCTTCAATTATTCTTCCGGGATGAGTGCGTTGACTTCAAGATATTTCAGCCAGGCGTAAAGCTGATAGGCAAAATTCGTGTGGGCGGCGGCGTTGACGTGCGTTGTCGGACACCAGCCGTATCTTGTGTACAGATTCGCCCGGGACCCCATGAAGGCAAACTCCGCGTCGGGCTCCGGAACAGATCGCATCTCCCCGCTCTCCGCCGTGGGCTGGACGAAATAGAAGGGGAGGATGAAGATATTGTCCCGCTCCGCCGCGCCGTCCCCGAACGCCTCGAGGATCGCCCGCATCGCATTGAACATGGTTGTGTGTCTGTGTCCGGCGTCGCCCTGATCTCTGGCGGTATTGTTCCAGAAGGTCAGCTCTCGCGAGGCGTTCGGATGCTCGGAGGGGAAATACGTCCCCGCGCTGTCCGAAACCATCAGACCGATGGGAACGGAGGGGTATTCCTCCCGGATATCGGAGACGAGCCTCCGGAACTCTTCCGCCGTGCCGCCGCCGTTTGCGCCCAGCATGATCGTCACGACCGTCGGGGTACACACGTCGATTTCACCGATGTTCGATTCGTTGATCTCATACCCGGTGCCTTCGCCGAGAGCCAGCCGGTTTCCGCACTCGTCCATGGTCCGGTACGCCGAGAGCCATTTGCGGATGCTGAATTTTCCCCTCTCCGCGTCATAGAACGGGCTGTGTTCGGAATAGAAGGTAGAGAAGGACCAGCCCCTGTACCCCTCGCAATTGCCCGTTACCTCATAGGTGCGCGATTTGTAGGAAAAGCTTCGCGACCGACGGACTGCCTTGCCGAGAAAGAGCGCGTCGTATCCTGAGCCGCCGCTCTCAGCCTGATCCTTTTTCAGCATCTCGAGGCATTTCAGCCAATAGACCTGGTTGTCGTCGGGGTCATCCGGCGTCACGGCTCCCTCGCCCCAAGTGATCGAATCGCCGATGCACAGGATCCGGGGCGTGACTTTCCCCGCCGCGCTGTTCAAAACGCTTCTGTGCCTGACGTCGAACCGATATCGACGGTCGGACGGGATCCCGTTCAGACAGAGGGAGACGCGTTCGGTCTCTTCGAAACAGGCCTCGCCCCGGTTATATACGATTCCCGGGTCCTCCATGGAGGGAGAGGTGATTTTGACGGGCGAGAAAAAGTCGTAGTCCAGCCGCCCGTTCGGGAACCGGATTTTGTATTCCCTCCCGAGGCCGTTCAGCATATGGTCGAGATACAGCCTGACGGAATAGTTCCGGTTCGGCTCCAAATCGTTCGCGACCGTGTAAACGGCTGGCGGATAAACGGCGGAGCATTCCGGAAAGTTCTCAAGCGGCGCTCCGCTCGCCTCGGGGGAACCGCCCGATAAAGGTTCGTATGACATGATGAGTCCTCCTTGCTGCAGTCAATTGGGTTTCATTCTGCCCGCCGGAATACCGCGCGTATATGCGGGAAATCCCTGTCGGGCAAAGTTTCAGATGGTTTTGCTATCCCGAAAATTCTCCGTTTTGACGAAGTCTTTTTTCAGAACAGCCTTTTCGGCTTTGCTTCCCGGATGCTTCCCTCCACTGTGTGGCCTCAGCCGCTCAAACCGCTCCTGCGTGATCCGGCGCGCCTCGGCCTTGAAATTTCCCTTCCTCCGGCCGCTCATCCGTCCGCAGAACAGGAACAGGACGTTCTTCCCATACGGATCGAGGTTGAACGGACCTTTGACCCTCCGTGCCGGCCCGTCGATCCCGGGACGCAGTCTGACTTCATCCGTGATCTCGTCCACGGCACTTTCCCTCGCTCAAACTCCCTTTTGGGGTTTCTTCTGTTTTTTCGACACACGATGACCCGACTCCGAGGCTGAGGGTATGCACGAGCAGGGGGGCGCCAAATCAATCCGGAGGGATACTCGGCGCTTACCATGGAAAGGCTTTCTCACGCCCGGCGGCAAGGCCGGTGTCCGCGGCTCCGAACGCAAGTTCGATGAAATTCGAGGGCAGTCTTTTGCTGATGGGGGTGCTGTGATATTCATTTGTCGCAATCAGTTTCATTCCGCAAACCCTTCCCTGTCTCCGCGCGGACAAATAAACAGCCCGCAAGGTACCCTAAGAGCGGATGGGCTCCATGGCGTCATTATACAATTCCCAAACGGATTTGTCAATGGAAACCACGGCATGCTCTTATCATCATGATCATGCAGTTTTGTACTCCGATTTATTCGGCACTTCCTTAACATTCACTCCCGCCATTCGGCGGCGATTATGAGTCTCTTGTTCTGCGCGCTCCGCTCCGTCATTTCCCGATTCATGCTCCCCCCTTCTTGTTCCTGAAGGACGGCACGGTCCGCCTGCCGCCCATGCAATGGCCGGGGTAAGCCCGCTCGGCGAGCATCGCACAGACGGAGGTCAGGTTCCGGTCGTGCGGTTTTGCGCATATTCAAGGCTTGTGCTGCCCGAACTGTTCGGGAGACTGCGGGAAGACGGAATTTTCCGCGCGTCAAAAGAAAAATGACCACCGGTTTAGGGATGGTCATTGTTTGATTCAAAGATTCAAATTGCGGTCCTGCGGCGTGAGTCGGAACAGGATCATGCCGCTTTGCGGATCGGACGAAACGTGCTCCGCGTCAAGTTCATGATGCGCGAATACTCAAGCACAACTATTTCCTCCTAAATTTCTACTCAGCGATATTCACAGAATCCTGATTCCTTTCACGGTCACCGCCGAGGCATACGAAGGAAATCTTCACATTGCTTTTTCCGCCCATACCTTCATCTCTTCCGGTTTTTCACGTCTCGTCATGCGTTTACCTTCCTTGATATTTGCGCCGGGAGCCAGCCGTGAAAGATTCTTTGCCGTGTCTCCAAGACCGCTGCCGCCGGACGTACAGAACGGGACGACGGTTTTCCCTGAAAAATCGTAGGATTCCATAAATGTATCGATGATGGACGGCTCGCGGTACCACCAGACAGGGAATCCGACGAAGATCACTTCATATTGTTCCATATTCTCCACTTTGGTTCTGATGGGCGGACGGCTTGTCCGATCCTTCATCTCAAGGGAGCTGCGGCTGTTTTTGTTCATCCAGTTCAAATCGGCTTTCGTATATGGCGTTTGCGGTTCGATTTCAAACAAGTCGGCGCCGACAGCATCCGCCAGTTTTTCCGCCGCTTTCGCGGTCACTCCGCTTGCGCTGAAAAAGGCAACCAGTGTTTTCATTTCGTCTCCTCCATATGGTTTTGGACACTGTGAAAAGGATATCATATTTCGGACTCAAAATCAAGAGGGGAAATCAACAGGATCGTCTGTGCAGCAGCCTTCTCTGCACCCTGAACAAGCTGACGATGGCCGCCGCTGTGCAGCCCGGGATATGCTCCCCAAAACCGGAGTTGAGCTTGTGGACGCGGAAGAACCAGACGCAATACCGCCAGCGGTCAGCGGAAGCATACCGCGGATCGAGGACGCGGATTCTCCCTTCCGTTTTTTTGCTCTCATCCTCTTCTAACAATCCTTAATCGGATTCACCTTGATTATGAATATGCCGACAACCATAATAATCACAGCAAACCGGAAACGTCCGTTGAGGGAGCAGCGCACGGAAGGGAGGACAACGATGGGAAAGAGCGGGCGGAGCGAACCAAACTTTTGGGGAGGCTATACCCATTACGATTCAAACGGAAAGAAAATCGGCAGCAGCGAACCCGGACTGTTCGGAGGGTTCATAGACTATGATGCCAAAGGCCATAGAATCGGCCGCACCGATCCCGGGCTCTTTGGCGGCTATATGCACTACGACATCAAAGGTCACAGGACCGGAACCAGTGATCCCGGCCTCTTCGGGGGATACACCCATTATGACAGCAAGGGTCATAAGATCGGCTCGAGCGATCCTGCCCTCTTCGGATCGATTCGTCACAGCTCATCTCCGAACGCAAACTTCTCCGACTCGAGTTCCGCCAGCACCTCCGGCAATCAGGGCTGCTATATCGCCACCTGCGTTTACGGCTCCTACGATTGTCCTGAGGTCTGGACGCTGCGTCGGTTCCGGGACGATTCTCTCGCAAAAACAAGCTTTGGCAGAGCCTTCATCAAAGTATATTACGTGATCAGCCCTCAGCTTGTGGTTCGTTTTGGCGATTCAGTTTGGTTCAAATCCATATGGAAGAAATATCTGGACCATATCGTTTGTCGACTTCACAAAAAGGGCGTTTCCTCCGCACCATACGCCGATCGGTACTAAAACAAATCCATAACCGCAAACAGAGAGCAATGCATTCAATCGCCTTGCTCTTTACCATTTTAGAGGTATATCGGGCAGATATTTCTCTTTCTTGTTTTTCCCAATCACACCTCGAATGTCGATCCTGTTATTATGCGAAACCCACACCCATTTATATAATACCAAAGAAACGACGATTCTGTCAAAGTTTCTCAAGGGTTTCTCCGGATTATTTCGGACACAATCACGCGCCGAAGCAGATGGAAAATCTCAGAAAAACCTTGACTTTTCTTTCCGTCTTCCGCAAGATACAACCTTCGGTTGACCTCGACCATGACGGAAAAAACGTGCGGCTCCGTTCGATCGTATTTCATCGGCACGATCGTGCCGGAGAATGGACGGTTCAACCGGACAGACAAGCCCGCGCCCCTGAAGGACTTCTTCAAAGCTGTGGATAACCAGCAGGGCGTATGAATCCTGTCCGTTCCGATGCAGATATCCGGGCGGAGGGAGTCTTTCTCGTAAGGAAGCGGTATCGGGGAAAACGAATGGCAGTCTATGATCAGGCAGGTTCCGAACCTCGTGAGAGCGTTTTTTGTCTTTTCCTCCAGCAGCCGATGATGCGGGTCGTAGTACGCCCGGAGGATTTCCTCCCGTCTTTCCGGATTCAAACCACGCCGGAGGGGCTTCCTGTCATAGCCGCTCAGATAGACCGCGCCCATGCCGATCTTTGCCATCTCCTCCCGCCCGTCGTCACGAAAACGTTCCGGGTCGCAGAGCAACCGGCTGACGGGAAAGACGATCCGCTCCCCGAAGCCGAAATCGAAAAGCTCGTCCGTGTACCGGTCCGTCATGCGGAGTAGGTTTTCCGTCAGAACGTTCTCGTAAAAATCGCTGAGATATTCCGGCGGAATGCAGGTCGAAGCGTGCGGGATGTGGAAAACGGTGGAATCCGGATTCATAAACGCCTCCTGTGAGTGAGAATGATCAGATGTTTCCCCATAAGAGCGCAAAAGAGCCCATCGTCACCGATGAGCCTTTTTTATCCCCATCGGTCAAGCTTTAGCACCTTACCTTCCGGCAGGCTGCTGTGCGGTCGTCGAGCTTGTCTCTCGCGCACTCTTCATGGGTGATATTTTGTTGTATCGGTTGTCCGCTTGTTTCGGACAGCCCGCATGCCGGGCCGGAAATATCTGCTCAGAAGACCTCTTCACGATAGATCCCTCCGGGATAATCTTCGAAAACGACATGTTTTCCATGCAAGCCCATCTGAATCCACTTTTGCAGCAGATCGCTGCCGAACCCGTGGCATTGCACGTTTTCAACCAACCATTCCTCGATATTCGCTTTTATTTCTGCCCAAGGGTGAGGGATCATACTTATAAAAGCCTTTGCATTATCAGTGTCAAGATAATAACGATACTCAAAATCGTTTCCGTCAAACTCGCTGTCGTCTTCATAAAATACTATAGTAAGGCTAAAGTCATCTTGTAACCTCACACTAACAGTATACAGATTGACTTTTCTTCTTGCTTCACGCCAAGTAGTCATCATACAGGCTTTTGCAGTTGTGGAGGTTTTTTCCGCTTCTATCAAAGCGCTTGCTTCTTCGAGGGTGAGCTTGCCATAAGCCCACATAAAGCCTTCGGTACTCGAAAACTGATTCCTGAATTCAGAATAAGTCATCCTTTCCTTCTCCTTCCCTGCACACTCGTCTCTGATTTGCGTCCACTCCGGAATGAGCCGGCTCCGCGTGCTCGTCACCGGGTTCGTTTACCAATCATTCGCCGCGCGGAGGACCCGGGACGATCGTTACGTCGGATGTGTCATTTACGAGGCTGCAAATCGGATATCCGAACGATCCGTCGCCGCGGATCGCACCGTACAGCTTTTCAAGGAAAAACTCCACCCACACTTCATCGGGAAGCTCGGCGTCGGGCGTCTGTCTGACAAACCACACCCTTGTCGCGGGTTCGTTTGTCCTCGGATAGATCCCGATTCCCAAAACGACGTCGTAAAAATCAAACGACGCTTCAAAGGCGACGATTTTGTCGTCCCGATCCTGAATAAGCTCGACCCCTTCGGGGAGTTCTGCAGCGTCGATCATCATTCTCCCCTTGACCGCCCCGTTTGCTTCTTCCCATTTCCTGAAAGAGTCCTGAGAACGAATGAATTCTTCCACCTTCTGAAACAATTCCGGATTCGATAACATTTTTCTGCCTTCCTCTCTTGAAAAGGATTGTGTATGCCGGCAATACGGCTCTGCTTCACATCTTACCGCACGCCGCGCTCCGTTTCACGGAAAAAAAGATGCGAATTCTCAAATCGGCGGGTTTTCAGCGGAAGATCCGTCCCCGGCCTCTCCTTCTCCGGCGCGGGAAGGACGCTGCCCCGCGTTCGTCATCCGATTGTACTCGTTCAGGATTTTCCACGGATAAATCACCGCTCCTTCGATCAGCGCGGGGCCGTCTTCCGCGCCGACGGCGATATTGACCGAAAAGAATTCCTCGCCCTTCGGATTTGTGAATTTCCCGATCTCCGCGGTCTGATATCCGCCCTGAGGAAAGCTGAAATATCCGACGTCGAGAAACCTCATCGTCAGCTCGTCCGGGGTACTCTGCTCGATCCCCTTCTTCGAGACGAAGAGCGTCAGCATCGTGACCCCGTCCGCCGCCCAGCATTCGGCGAAATACGGCCGGTCCGGCTCAAGCAGTCCGGCGTTCCATCCGATGTTCACGTCGCCGAATTGATTCCGGCGCGGGACCTCTTCCGTGTGGTCATACATCGGCAGGTACTTTCCGGGGTTCGCGCGCACTTCTTTGATCAGGTCAAGTCCTTCGGGATTCATCGTAGTCCTCCTTGATCAGCCGTTTGATCTTGTTGTTCCGAGCTTCTCCTCAAGTACGGCAGCGATCTCCGCCGCCGTTCTGCCTCTTTGCGAAATCTCCCGGTGTTCCCGCTCCGCGGCGGTGGTTTCCGCGGCTTCTATGTCGGTGACCATGTCAAGGATATCGCCGATCCTGTCCTCCGGGAAAAACGGGAAATCCTCCAGATCGACCTTCATCTCCGCCGCAAGAAACGCGATCTGCGCGTCGGTCATGGGGAGAATGTACTCCTGAATCGTATTCCCCGTGATTTTTCCGCGGAGCACGTCCGCCTCCATGCCTTCCAGAATCTCAATCTCCTGTATTATGTTCGGGTAGAATGATTTATCCCCGACTCCGAGAAAGTGTCCCCGTACGGATGAGATCCAGCCGGGAGCCCTCACGGTGTATTCTTCGATCCGCCCTTCATAACGGGCGCACAGACCGGTATTCCGGCAAGTCAGACGGACATACGAACCCAGAGCGTCGCATATCCTGTCCGCCATGTTTTCGTCCGGCTCGCTTTCGGAATAATCCTCCTCTTCGTCTTCGTCACAGTCCGGGTCGGCCATGTCCGCGTATTCGCTTTCGGGATAAACCTCCCCGATCTCCCCGAAAAGCCACGCGGACCCGGAAACGATATATCCCTTTTCGATCTCACCGTCGTATTCGAGAAACAGGGAAAACTCAAAGCCCAGTGTTTCAATCAGGATACAACAGTTCGGCTCTCCCGGCTCGCTGTCGGGATTCCATTGAACATCGAGCACCTGACCGGTAAATATCACGTCCGCCGACGGTCTGAATGTATCCTCATTTCCGGGAACGGAAAATGTACCAACGGGAATGAGACTCTTTTCATAAAAACCGGTTCCGGCTTCATAAAACGCTTTCGCCTCCGGATATACCTGAATATCACCGGTTACACCGGCAACGTTGATTTCACATTCACGGTCTTTCAGATCGGGGAATTCATCGTCGTTGTCGATATGAATATTGAGTGGGATTTCGTTCATATCCGTCGTACAAACGTGCGCCATTCTGCCTTCTTCGTAATCGATATAGTCGTAAAAGAAAAACTTGCTCATACGGTTCCCCCTTCCCGTTCCTTCCGAAATTCCATGCTTCTCTCCGTGACCGTTTTCGCAGATGCCCTCCTGTTTCCCTTACGCGTTCAGTATATCACCGAGCATAGTCCAAAAATCGGACGGGTGACCTCTTTTTCCGTTTTTCACCGACAGGTCCGACCGGGGATGCGTTCAAAGCTTCCGCGGTTCTCTTCTGAAAGTCTCAAACCGCTCGAGGACCTCCCGCATATCCCGGGGCAGGCGGCGCATTCCCTCCGCGGCGATCTCTTCGGGAACTCCGTAGAACGCCTCCGCGATCCCGCCGGCGATGCAGGTCAGGGTGTCGCAGTCGCCGCCTAAAGAAACCGCCGTGCGGATTACGTCCTCGAAGTCTTCGCCCTCGAGAAACGCCGTGATCGCCTCCGGAACGGTCTTCTGACAGGTTTCGACGTGGAAGTACCCCGGGCGGATCTCATCACAGGTGCGGGAGAGATCATAACCGAATTCCCCGACGATGTAGTCCCTGATCTCCTTTTTCGTCTTCCCCGTCCGCGCCAGAAAGATCGCACTCGCCGCCGCCTCCGCGCCCTTGATCCCTTCGGGGTGGTTGTGCGTGACCTCCGCGGTGAGCCGCGCGATATGCCTTGTCTCCTCAAGCGTATCGTACAGCCATCCGGCGGAAGACACCCGCATCGCGGAGCCGTTTCCGAAACTCCCGTATGGTTTCGGATCCTTTGCCCGCAGCCACTGATAGAACATGCCCCCATATCCGGCATAGGGATACCGCCCGCCCCATTTCCGCATGGAGGACACGAGCGCGGCCCGGATCTTTTCGTCGCTTTTTCCGAGACTGTGTGTCAGCGCATCCGCCACGGCGACCGTCATGGCGGTATCGTCCGTAAAACCGGACTCCGGGCCGAACAGCGGGAAATCCTTCGTTTTATCGCCTCTGTCAAATTCGTAGGGCGCGCCGATCATGTCGCCCAAAATCGCTCCGATCATGTTTTCGTCTCCTTCTTTTGGTTAGATGGTTTGAGTGTGCTTATCTGTGAAACGGGCCGTCATTCATCCAGCGAGATGCTGTACCCGATCCCGTGCTCATCGCAGAAACGGCTGAATCCGAAACAGTTTTCAGGGTCGTCGAAAAAGCTTGGGAGCTCTTCCGAGGGATCGTCTTTGGCGCCTGTCGCGGCAAGCAGCTTTTCGACTTCTTCCCCCTCGATCGTATAGCTGTACGTATAGCTCTCGCCTTCGCCTATCGGGTCCACGAACTCGGTATGGCAGCCGAAGTGCCTTCCGTCCGCAAGCCACGCCCAGATCCTGACGTCTTCGACCTCGTCGCCGACCACTTTGATTGTAAGATCGATAGAAGCCTTCATAAATCCTCCTCTTTTTTATGTGATACAAATTCAAATCCCCGCCCGATCCAGATCGAACAGCCAGAGCGCGCCGTCCTTGTTGAATACGAACCGCGAACCGTAAAACACCGGGAAGCCGAACGCTCCGCAGTCGAGCGGGTCTTCCTTGCCGGGGAGATGGCTGAAATCCAGCTTTCCGAGAGCGAGATACCGGTTGTCCTTTCTGAACATCAGATACATCCGGTTCTCGCAGGCGCCGCTCTGATAGGAAACCGCCATCAGGTTCCCGTTTGACGAGACCCCGAACGCGCTGAAGCCGTGATACGCGCTCTCAAACGTCTGCGCTTCCTTTCCCTCTCCCATCCGGACGATTTTTCCGGACGGCATCAGATGCGCCCACGCGGCGCCGCCCGAGTCAAGGGTCAGCGCGGCGCATTCCAGCTCCTCCGGCGCTTTCAGACCTCCGGCGTAGCTTCCGTCGTTCAAATCCCAAAACGCGACGGGGGTTTTCTCCCGGTCGAGATCGTTGTGAGCATACGACGCGGCGATCATGCCGTCCGGGAACTGCAGGACCTCTCTGACATAGGGGGCGATCTTGAACTGCCCTTCGTCGTTCGACGGGACCATGGGCAGAACGGTCCACATCCCGTCCTCTTTGCCGCTGACCTTCACCACGGCGAGAATGCCCTCTCCGTCCGGCGTGGACAGGACCGTCCGAACATCCGTGTCCTGACCATGGAACGCGAATCGCTTTATGATCTCCATGGTGCACAGATCAAAGACCAAAACGCGGAACCGGTTCAGGACGTGCGCCGCTTCGACGCGTCCTTCATATACCTCGTCGTCCGCCTCGAAAATGAGCGCCAGCCGGTTTCCGGGCAAAAATGCCGGGGAGTGAAAATGCCAGGGCTCCGCGCTTTCCTGCTCGAAGGAAAACCCCTCGTTCCATTCGCTCTGCCATCCGCGGATGATTTCGGAGACGTCCGCGACCATCCGGAAGGGGAGCTGAACGGAAACATCCCCGTACGCGTGAAACGGAAATACCGGCAGCTCCCGTTCCGCCGCGTCCTCCGCCGCATCCTCTGCCGCGTCAGCCTTGTCCCCCTCGTCCGCCTTGTCCGGGACGGCAAGCTCTTCTTCGTCCGTTACCATCTCGCCGCCTTCATTCGGTTCTTCGTCGAAAATTCTGTTCTCTTTCATAAACTGCGCTCCTTTCGTACTCTGCATGGTTTCTCGTTTTCCTTACGCGCACAGTATAACACACGAGAATGGACAAAAAACGGATCGGTTGAACTCTATTTGTTTACATGTCCAACGACTGATGCCACGCGGGCATAGAACCTGCCGCCCGCTCTTCACGGACGGTATTTGATTTCGGAGCGGAAGAACGACGCCGGTCAATCAAGGCCGCAGCCGCGCCCTTCCCAATACGTTCGGATAACCTCCCCTACCTTCGTGACAACGGACGATGCGAGCTCCCCGCGCGCAGAAAGCGGCGAAATGCCTGCCTCTTCGATCTCGTCGGCTTCTATAAATCCGACCTTGTCGTATAAATCACTCAGATCCTGTTCCGAGGCAGATTCGATCCAGTTTCGATCCGCAGAGAATTCCGCCGCAAGGAACGACAACTCTTCCTCCGTTAAAGCGAGGAATGCTTCCCTGATTTTCGGTCCGTTGTCTTCGTCCCCTATGATTTTTCCCGCTTTGCGCAGATCTTCTTCCGAGCCTTCCGTAATCTCAAATAATTCCGCGTCATACAGATAGTCCTCGTCGCTGTCGTCGACGACGCGGTATAAGCCATATTCCTTGCTGAGTATTTCGTATACTTTACCGTGCGTCAGGCACAGGGGTTCCGTATTTCCGAGCCATTTTGCTTTCAATTTCTGATACCTCCGTTCCGAAAGGTTCATTCCCGGTATTCTTGTCTCTCGGTTTTCGTTTCATGATCCGCATCGGAGATCCGCATGCTCAGGGCTGAAAGAATATCCGCCGCAGTCTTTTGCCGGGAAAAGATCGTAATGTTATCCGCGTTGTTAGCCGCCTCTTCGGCCTCTGTATCGGAAATCATTTCATATAATTCACCGGTCCTGTCTTTGGGAAGAAACGGAAGGTCTTCATACCCGTCTCCCCGGCTATCCATGAAATCCGCGCATCGGTCAGCAGGGAAAGAAACTCCTTTATCGTATCTCCCGCAATTTCCCCCTGACGATTTCGGCTTCTGTCCCTCCGAGGAGCTCTATTTCACGAATCTCGTCTTCATAATAGAAGGTCGGCCCTCCGTGGATAAAGCAGCCCGCTATGAAGGAAAACCCCGTTCGGTCGGAATCGCCTCTGTGTGTATAACTGTCGATATGTCCTTCGTCCGCATCGTTGTTCCAGTCCGTGATACGAACGCAGGACCCGCTCCAATCACACAACTTGTCATCGATCGAATCGCTTGCCGTGTGCGTGCGCTTTCTGCGCGGACCTTTCCCCGTAAGCTCTCCATAGAGCCATGCCATACCCGAAACGATGTCTCCTTCGTTTGCTTCATCTTCGTATCGGAGCCAGAGGGAGAACTCAAACCCCAGGGTTTCAATGCGAAGACAGCAGTTCGGTTCGTCTTTTTCGCCGCAGAGGTCCCTGCGAACTCCAAGGATTTTCCCGGTAAACAGAATATCTGCGGAAGGCTCAAACATATCCTCATAAACAGTCATCGGGAAAGTCCCGATCGGAATCAGGCTTGGCATGGCAAAATGGGTTCCCGACTCATAATAAGCCTCTTCCGAAGGAAAGACTTTGATTTCCTCCGTGACGCCGCAGACCTCGATTTCACAGGGTCCCTCCTTCAGACCGCAGAACAAGTCGGCGTTATCGATATGGATATTCAGCGGGATCCTATCGCCGACCGTATAAACATGCGCCATTTGTCCGTCTTCGTAATCAATAAAGCCCTCGAAATTGAATTTGCTCATACGATCGCTCCCTTGTCCCCCGCTTTGTAATCTTCTTTTATGAAAGGATTCGGCAAGACCGCGGTTCTGCCGATGCGCTCCCGGCGGTATCTCCGAGCCGGGTCGTCCTCCGATTTTTAGTACCAGAATACCTTCCCTTCTGCAGGCGCCTCGCCGCTGCGAATGCAGTCCCCAATATAATCCACAGCATGATCTCCGTATGTTATTTTGTGAACCGGCTCCGTGGTCATTTCAACAAAGTCCGTTCCTCCGGCTTCGCGTTCCATCTCGTTGATGGCTTCTGCCATTTCATTAAGTTCTTCCGGGGAGATATCCCGTTCGTAGTCTTCCGGGGCGACCTCGGTAATTTTGATTCTTCTTTTTGCCATATCTACGAGAATCACGCCGTGCCCTTTGTCCTCCTCCCCTTCCACGAAATACCAATAAGTGAGCATATGCTGCTCGGATTCTTCTATCAATCGGAACGTCACCATAATCACACACCTGTTTTTCTCTCAATTTCAGAGAACCCGTCGAATTCTCATATCAGCTCAAGCCTTCTCCGGGAACACCTTGTCGAGCAGCTCCGCATATTCCATATACGCCGCCGTGTCCGCCAGGGCCGCGCATGTTTCCCTGAAGCTCCCGTAATACCACCCGATCTCCCCGGGGTCCTTCTGGTTGAACCGCTCCCAGAGCTTTTCGCCCACGGCGCGGTGATCCCGGTAAATCGCCCTGAGATTCGAGAGCTTGTCGGCAAGGGCGAGGATCTTCACGTCCCTGTCGTCACAGTGCCTCAGGTGTTCGATCGTCTCGCTCTTGCGAATCTGCCACGTGTCCTCCGCCGCCTGCTCTTCCCGCTTGTTTTCGCTCTCGGCGGCAACAAGCTCCGCGACGCGGGACCCGAATTCCTTCTCGATCTGTTCGCGCGTCGCGTCCGTGTCCTCCACCGTATCGTGGAGCACGGCGGCTGCGATCACCTCCGGATCAGCTGTCATGCCCGCCGCGATCGCCGCGGCCTCCATCGGGTGTACGATATAGGGGATTTCGGTCCCCTTGCGCACCTGCCCGTCATGGGCGCGGGCGGCGAACGTCACGGCTTTCGTGACAAGGCTCGTGTCGTGCTTCTTTTCTTTGCTTTCCTGTTTCAGAATCGCTTTGTTTTCCATATTCGTTTTCCTTTCTTTTTCGTTTCCGGCGGCCGAGCCGTCCTTTTCTCATCTTACGGGACCATTATATCACACAACCGAGGTCAAAAAACGGATCGGTAGAGTTCAATCTTTTTGCGGCGGCATGTTCCGGTAAACCTCGTGCTCCTCTTCATATACGCCCAGCGCCGCGCGCAGCCTGTCCCTCACGCCGTCCCGGATATGCTCCGGAGATATGACCTTTAAGTTCTCCGCGTGCTCCATCAGCCAGCCGTACAGACCCTTGTTCTCGTTGGTCTTGATCCTGCACCGGATCCGATCGGTGTCGAACTGTTCGATGACGGCGTTGTCGCCGAACGCGTCGAGCACGGTATCCGTCATGTCCTCAAAACCTTCCAGCTCGATCAGCACGCGCTTGCCGCTCGTGGCGTAAATATTCTCGTCGATATAGTTCCTCAGCCCTTTCTCCCCGTTCGGAAGAAGCTCGTCCAGCGGCACGGCGGGGACGTTCTCTAAGATTTCAAGCTTGTGGATCCGGTCCAGCCGGTAGTAGGAGAACGGCGCCGCGCCCGACCAGTTGCCGATCAGGTAGTATTTGTCGTGCTGCCAGATCAGGGCGTATGGGCTGACCGGTTCCGTTTTCTTGCTGTGCCGGAACTTCGTGGCCATATCCCCGCCCGTATAGGTGTAGAGAAAATGAACCTTGCAGCGCTTGCGGATCGCGTGGAGGAGCGTTTCGATGTGATTCTTTGTCTCGCCTTCTCCGCGCTTGATCGAGGAAGGCGACTTCGGCACGGCGGCAAGCGTCTGAGCGCTCGCGTCGCTTGCCAGCGCGGACAGCCGCTGTACCAGGCCGTCCGTCTGACTCCGGGTCAGAAAGTTCGCGCTTTGCACCGCGTCGATCAGGATCTTCAGCTCCCAGTCCTCAAAGTCCCGGCTTCCGAGGAAAACGCCGGTTTTGTTGTCGGGGCACTTCAGAATATCCATGCCGTAGTCGGTCAGCGCTTCGATATCCCGCAGCACGGCTTTCCGGTCGCAGCTCAAGCCGACGGAATCGAGCCGCGCGACGATTTGGGCGGAGGTAACGGGGTGATCCTCGTCGGTTGCCAGAAGAATATCCCTCACGCGGAGGAAACGTTCGCGGTTGTCGTTCATTTCGGAGACTCCTTTCCTGAATCTGAATATAGGATAGCATATAACGCGGGACAAAAAAGGGACCGGTTACAGTTTATGTCAAAACGGAGGGTTTGTCAAGTCTTTTTTAGAATTGCTGCTGATAACGACCGACAACAAAACCATTCTTCACATTTTCTTTGATCTGCGGATGGGTTGAATATCTTAATAATCCATGCTCCTTCAGATATGACAACGCCCTTGCCGTCTGATTGATGTTATACCGACTTGCCCAATTTGCGCAGCCGATCCCTTTTCCTTCAGCAAGTTTTGCCTGAACATCAATTAGGAGGCTGATCTGCTGTGTCTTCGTTCTTGAATAGGTTTGATGCTTTCGCGTTCCGGCTATCACCGTTTTGAGAATTTCTACAGAATATCCCTCTCCGAGCGTATCCATCCGAATAAATCGTTTTTGATCCCTCCCGCGCAAAGCCGGTTCCCCGTGTTCCCGGATTTCATATCCCATTTGGCGAAGCATTTCCAAGAGTTCCAAAAAAGTCTTTGGGAGTGCGGCATCGATTGCCTTACAAATCTGCTCTCTGCGGGAAGCTATCCGTGTTTCGCCCTGCCATACATCATAGGTCTTCCCTTTTCGTTTTGGATGTTCCACGATTGAGTATCCGTTTTCTGCACATATCGTATCGTTAAGCCGCTTCATGGCTCGTGCAGAGCCGAGGAAATCTCGGAATTTGCGAGTACAGTCCAGCGTCGTGGAATTTATAATGATATGGTTGTGAATATATTATTTATTTTCGATCCAATTTGCGTATATATATTCATATTCTCCCTTTCCCTCATGATGATGTTTTGAAGAATCGCAATCTGTAGAGTAGGGAGAGACGATTTTTACAGCCACAAAAGAAAAATGACCATCGGTTTTGGGATGGTCATAATTCTATGCAGCTTGTACCCCACGTCGTGATTTGGAGCAGGGGTTGCCTCCTCTGAACTCACAGTGAAGACTTGGCCTCCCCCTCACGGATCCACCGTCTCATCATACGCGTAATCCGTGAAATCGCCGAAGCCCCAGTCGCCGTAGCCGAGATGAAACGACCGGCCCGCCTCGCCCTGATCGACGGCGCGGATGGCGGCCATTTCCTCCTCCGTCAGCTCGAAGTCGAAGATCGAGATGTTTTCGAGGATGTGATCCGGATTCGTGGAGCCGGGGACGGGACAGAGCCCCTCCTGCATATGCCAGCGCAGGATGATCTGGTAAACGGTCTTCCCCCGCGCTTCGGCGATCTCGTTCAGCACGTCGTTGTCCACGTCCGCGCCCGGGCGGTTGTGGTTCAGCGGGTACCAGCATTCCACCTGAATGTCATAGTTCTCCCGGTAACGCTCCCGCGCGGCGGTTCTCTGGGCCAGCGGATGGCATTCGATCTGCGCGACCTGCGGCTTGATCTCCGCGTTTTCCATGATGTAGTTGAAGGCGTCCATGCGGTTGTCGAAGTTGCTGATGCCCAGCGCGCGGATCCTTCCCGCCTTGTACTCCGCTTCCATCACCCGCCATGCCGAGAGAATGTCCTCGAGCGTTCCGGCGGGATGGTGGATGTAGACAAGATCGATGTATTCGACCTGCAGGCGCTCCAGCATTCCCTCGAAGGCGTTCTGCGCGTCCGCCAGATTGCCGGAGATCTTGCTCGTCAGCCAGATTTCCTCCCGCGGGACGCCGCTGTCCCGGATCCCCCAGCCCACGCCGCGTTCGTTGTAATAGAACATCGCGCTGTCGAGGTGGCGGTACCCGGATCCGAGGGCGGAGGAGACCATTCT
>JAFYBN010000114.1 GCA_017540175.1 Clostridia bacterium
ATAGGGTGTCTTCCCGCCCTGCGCGGTCACCGTCAGCTGAACGGACGCGCCCGTGCTCACCGTCTGCGACTGAGGCTGGGTCTTGACCGAGAGCGCTTCCGGTTCGGCATTCATGCCGACGGTAAGCTTTGCCTGGTCGCTCGTCACGCTGTCGCCCTTCGCGTCGGTGATGACGCAGTAATAGGTATAGCCGCTGTAACGGGCTATGGCGGTGAAGGTGTAGGTCTGGCTTGTGCTCACCCTAGAGCCCGCGGCGGTCGCGCTCGATGAGCGGTACCACTGATAGGTATAGGGTGTCTTCCCGCCCTGCGCGGTCACCGTCAGCTGGACGGACGCGCCCGCGCTCACCGTCTGCGACTGAGGCTGGGTCTTGACCGAGAGCGCTTCCGATTCGGCATTCGTGCCGATGGTGATCTTCGCCCGGCCGCTCGTCACACTGTCGCCCTTCGCGTCGGTGATGACGCAGTAATAAGTATAGCCGCTGTAACGCGAGACCGTGGTGAAGGTGTAGTTCTGGTTCGTGCTCACCCTCGAGCCCGCGGCAGTCGCGCTCGATGAGCGGTACCACTGATAGGTATAGGGCGTCTTCCCGCCCTGCGCGGTCACCGTCAGCCAGACGGTCGCCCCCGGGTTCACCGTCTGGGACTCCGGTTGGGTCACGACGGTGAGCGGTTCGGACGAAGCGGAAGTCCCGCTGCCCGCAGGCACAAAGCCGCCGGCCTCAGCCGGAAGTCCGAGGACACCCAAAAGCATGGCGACCGAAAGTATCAGACTGATGGTTCGATGTGTGCGCTTCATGATGAATGATCCCGCTCGTTTCTTGATAAGATAAATATCCGATTATATTATAACATTTTTCGGCGGCGATCTCAAGCGTTTGCACGCCGCTCCATCCTCGATTTTTGAAATTTTGTCGCTTTGTATAAGTTTCTCTTCCGCCGTTTGGTGATTTTGACCGCTTCCGGCCGTTCTTTGCCGATTTTCTTCCTCGTCGGGTCACCGGCGGAGCGGAAAATCCCGGCGAAGAAAGAGAGAACCCCCGCCGTTTGCACGGAACTAAAAAAGGACCCGTGCCGGCGGGAATCGTCTTCCCTGCTGCCGGACGCGCGTCCTTTCTTTTATTCAATTACGGTTTACGGTCGGCTCCGCGGCCGCCGGGTCTTTTCGGGAAACCGCTTCGTTTCCCGGCAAACTCCTCCCGACCGGACTCTCCCCGCCTCACCGCAGGAGGGATGACGGGGGAGGCGCGGCAAAACCCACGCGCGGGCTTATTTCAGCATTTCCTGACCGCCCGTCACGGGAACCGCCTGACCGGTCTCGTATTTCTGGTCGATGATGTAGAGGACCGCCTTCGCGACGTCCTCGATCCGGCAGCCGCGTCCGAGCGGGACCTTCGCCTCATAGAATTTCCGCACGTCGGCGACCGTCTTCGCGCCGGGGACCTTACCCGCGTTGAGGTACTGCACGAACAGCCCCTTTTCGGGATCGCTCCACAGCGGACCGTCGAGGAAATTGCCCGGGCAGACAGCGTTGACCTTGATCCCGTAAGGCGCGAGCTCGAGGGCGAAGGACTGGGTCAGCCCGATGCCGCCGAACTTCGAGCCGGCGTAGGCGAAATTCTTGTTCGAGCCGGACAGCCCGGATTTGGAGTTGATTTCGATGATGTCCGCCATGTACTCCGGCGCGGCGGCCCGCTGCAGCTTCATCACCGCGGAGGCGTATTTCGCGCAGAGGAAGTACGCGGTGTAGTTCACCGAGGTCACGAGCTCGAGGTTCGATTTCGTCATTTCCTCGAGCGAGCCCGCGCGCACGATCCCGGCGTTGTTCACGAAGATATCGAGCCCGCCGAACGCAAGGACGGTGTCTTCGATCATCTTCCGCACGGAGTCCTCGTCCGTGACGTTCGCGCCGGCGGAGAGCGTCGGCACGCCGCAGTCCCCGGCGATCGACGCCGCGGTCTTTTCCGCGCCCGCCGCGTTCATGTCGGCGATCACGACCGCCGCGCCCTCACCGGCGAGCCAGCGCGCGATCCCTTCGCCGAAGCCCTGCGCCGCGCCCGTCACGACGGCGATCTTCCCGGCAAGCCGCTTGCCGCCGCCCGCCGCGAGCGAGACCTTCGCGCGGTAGCTCTCGACCTCCCAGTTCACGATGAAGTCTGCGAGGGCGGGCGCCATGTGGCGCACACCGCCGAAGGCGGACGCTTCCACGGTGATCGTCATCGCGTCCTGCCAGACGGCAAGCGCGGTCTTCGCTTCCTTGAGATTCTTGCCGAGCGCGAACATGCCCACGCCCTTCGCGAAGGCGATCTTCGGGGCAAATCCCCGGCGCGCCTTCAGTTCCTCAAACGCGGCGCGGATGCCGTCCGGCGTGAAGTCCTCGAGCCAGAGCGGCTCCGCCTTGCAGTAGACGATGTGGTCGGGGGAAAGCGGCGTCTTCAGGACCTCGAAGCTCTCCGCGCTTTGAGCGAATTTCATCACGGTCGGATTCGCCGCAAAGATGACCGCGGCGGAGCCGTTTTCATCGTAGAGCATACGGAGCACGGGCGCGATCTTCGCGGCGGCCGTGCGGTCCGCGTCCGCGGAGCAGTCCGTGAAATCGGGGCGGTCGGTCACCTTTTCACCGAGGGTCGTCATGATCCCGGAGACGAGGGCGTCCAGAGCTTCCCCGTCGTCCGCGGCAAAGAAGATGCCGTGGTTCTGCAGAAAGAGCACGTCGGCGTCGCGTCCGTTTTCCGCGCGGTAGGCGGCAAGGCTTTCCCGGCACTTCGACGCGAGGATGTAGCCCGGCTCGCACTCGTCCGCCCACGCCGCCGCAGGAAAGAGCTTCTTCACCGCCGCCTTGCCCTCTTCGGAGCAGGTCAGGGCGTTCACGAGCGAGGGATGGACGTGCAGAACGTATTTCTGCGGGAAGAGATTGTGCAGAAGGGTTTCGACGGAGGGGCGCTTCGCCTCTTCTCCCGGCTCCTTCGCCGCCATCATGTCCGAGAGCACCGCCGCCTCGCGCGCCGCGGCGTCCGCGGGGTAGGTCTTCTGCCAGATCGCCGCGAGCTTGGAGCGGTTCATCTTCACAAAGCCTGCTTCGGTGATCGAGGCGAGGGACGTGCCGCTGCCCTTGACGAAGAGCTCGGTTTCCGTTTTCATCGAGGTGTTGCCGCCGCCCGCGAGCACAAAGCCCGCGTCGCGTCCGTAACGGTTGGAAAATTCGATCAGGGTCCGCATATTCTTAATCCTTCTTTCGGAATGAATTGTAATGTCAGTCTCCCGCGTATCCGCCGAGCTTCGCGTAAACCGCGATCCGCTCGTCGAGGTCGGGGTATCTCGCTTTGGTGATCTCGGAGAACATGGCGTGATCGAGGTCGTCGGTCGCCGCGAGCTCGTGCCCGATGAGGGCGTAGGTCGCGCGGCGCAGGTGGGGATAATCGGCGAGGGCCGCGCAGACGAAGGACTGCCGCGGGGAATTGATGTCCTCGCCCGAGATCTGGAAGAGTCCCCGCTCCCGGCAGAGGTTCATGACCCGCTCGAGCTGCGCGCTCGTGTTCCGCGAGGGCATGTAGGTCACCGCCGAGAAGCCGCAGTCCGCGAGCGTGTCGAAGAGCAGATCGAGGTAGTCGTCCTCGAATTTCTGCGCCTTTTTGTCGCCCGTGGGGGATTCCCCGACGTCGCCGAGATAGGCGTAGGCGGAGATCGCGCCGAGCTCTTTCGCCAGCGCGGTAAACGTCCGGATGTTCATGCACTCCTCGTCCGCGTCCACATAGAACTTCTCCACGAGATGTCCCTTGAGCACGCCGAGGATGTCGAACTCGTAAAAGTTCTCCGGCGCGGTGAGCAGCTTCGTTCTCACCTTTTCCCCGAGAGGCACGCCCGTGAGCTTTTCGATCATATCCGCGGCGGCCGCGCGGTCGGGGTACGCCGCCGTGATCTTTTTCGCGAGCGCGCAGCAGAGGTGGCGCTCGGTCACGCTGCCGCCCTCGTGCGCCATGGACAGGGGCACGACATCCGCGTCGTAATCGAGCTCGATGCCGAAGGGACGCGCGAGATCGTTGATGTTCGCGGTCATTTTCCGGTTGCGCTCGCCGCGCTTTTCTCTGAGGGGGGCGAGAACCGCCTCCGCGCGGTCGATCTGCGTGTGCGGGATGCCGTGCATCGCGAGATAGACGCAGGATTTCTGGTCGGGGTTGTTGATCTTTCGACCGACAAGGGGCGTGCCATCCACGTTTACGCGGCACTCGAAGCCGCAGGTCACGGGCATTTCCATGATCGCGCCCGCTTCCACGAACTCCCGCATGCCGCCGACGGAGTCGTGATCCATGATCCCCGCCGTCGAAAGACCCGCCGCCCACGCCGCGTACACCGCGGCGGAGGGGGTATAGGGGGAGAAGGAATACGAGGTGTGGATGTGGTTGTTGACGAAGATCCCGCGCGGGGGTGTCGGAATGTCGCCCGCGGCGATCGCCGCCTTCACGCCGCGCAGCGCCTCGAGCCGCTCGGTCGCCGTGATGTCGGTTCTGAAGATTTGTCTCAGCAGTTCGTTTGTTTCCATGTTCGCGCCTTTCTTCTGTATCGTCTGTATCGTCTGTATCGCGGGCACCCCGAGGCGTTTTCCGTCCTCTTTCCGCCCGATGCCGTCCGTGCCTGCGGGTCCGCAAGTCCCCGCTCCGCCGTTCCCCCGGCTCATGCCGTCCGAGGGTCCGTTCCGGTCAAAAAACGGTATGCGGACTCGTATTTCTCCCGTCTGCGCTTCGCGTCCTCAGAGGCGGGATCGAAATCTTCCCGCCGCACGGCGCGGAGCATGACGTTTTTCGGCGTGTCCTCGGGATCGATGAGCTCCGTCGCGTCCGTCTTATAGCCCTGCGCCTCGAGCTTGAGGAGCCGCAGCGCGTCCGTCGCCGCCGCGCAGAATTTCTGCTTTAAAATCGGGCGGTCGGCGATGAAATCGAGCGCACCGCAGTCGAGCCGCGCGGCAAGGTCCCGCTGACAGCAGGGTGTGGCGAGGATGATTTTCGCTCCGTGCGCCGCCGCGAGGTCGAGCACGAGGTCGGTCGCCGTGTCGCACGCATGCAGGGAGATCACGAGATCGGGCTCACGCTCCGGTTTGAAATCCGCGACGTTTCCCGCGATGAAGCGCATGCCCCCGAAACCGCACGCCCGCGCGATTTCGGCGCATTCGTTCATGACGCTTTCCTTCAGATCGACGCAGACCATTTCGACCTCCCGTCCGCACACGGCGGTGAGGACATGGTAGGCCGCGAAGGAGAGATAGCTCTTGCCGCAGCAGAGGTCGCAGACGTATAGCGTCCCGTCCCCGCCGAGCTTCTTCTCCGCCTCGGCAACGTATTCCGAAAAGCGTTCGATCTGCCGGAATTTGGACTGCATCGCGTCGTGCACCCGCCCGCTCTTGTCCGAGATGCCGAGGGGGATGAGGAATTTCTCGTCCCCGGCGAGCAGGCGGCGCTTCTTTCGGTCGTTGCCCTGAGGCGCGCTCCGGATCGCCGCGGGATTCACGGGAGCCATTCCGATCTTTCCCTTTTTCACGAGGGAGAGAGCACCTTTTTTCGAGATCATGAGCGACGCCGAGCCGCCCGCGTCGAGCAGATCCGCTTTGCGGAAGACCGTCATCGCCTCCCGCACGGCAGCCTCGAGCCCGTCCGGGGCGACGTTCTTCTGCGAGACCCTTCCCTCCGTGAGAAAGGATTCGAGCTGCACGACCCGCGCCCCGCCGATT
The DNA here is from genome assembly GCA_017540175.1 of Clostridia bacterium. GTDB lineage: Bacteria > Bacillota > Clostridia > Oscillospirales > CAG-272 > UMGS1696. The sequence continues at coordinate 5,722 of JAFYBN010000114.1, forward strand.
TCGCGGAGGGTCCCGCGGATCTTCAGCACGTCGCCTCCCGCGGGCGCGTGAAACGTGACGTTGTACAGCCCGCCGCCCGCAGCGGACGCCGCGAGCAGTTCCGCGAACGAGGCGATTTTATCGTTTTCCATCTTTTTTGTTTTTTTTCTGATTCTTGTGTTCCGTGCCCGGCAGCGCGCCGTAATTGATTCGGGCGGGCTTCTGTGCCTCGGACTCCTCGGGGTTCTCTTGAACCTCGGCCCCGGCTGCTTCCGCGTCCGGCTCCTTCTTCGAGCGCTTGAATTCGAATTTGCTTTCCGTGCCGTTGAAAATGCGCTTGAGGTTCTGCCAATGCTTGATGACGACGATCACGGCGACGAGGATCGCGACCATCTGGCAGATATTCTGACCCTCGAAGGGATAGTTCGTGTTAAGGCGGTCGAACAGGAGCGGATAGAGCATGGCGCCGAGGATGGAGCCGAAGGAAATGTATTTCGTCATCTTCACGATGAGCAGGAAGATGACGAGCAGGATAAGAAAGACCCGCCACTCGAGCATGAAGAGCATCGCGGTCAGGCAGAGGATGCCCTTGCCGCCGCGGAACCGGTAGTACAGCGGAAAGATATGTCCGAGGAAGCACATAAACCCGGCGAGGGTCGCGGTCAGGTAGCCGAGGTAGCACCACCCGATCAGGATCGCGACGACCGTCTTCGCGAAATCGCACACGAAGGTGATGATCGCGGCGCGCTTGCCGTAGATGCGCATGATGTTGGTGAAGCCCGCGTTGCCGCTGCCGTAATTGCGGATATCGTCGTGATAGATCTTTCCGGACACGATGATCGCCGTATTGATCGAGCCGATGAGATACGCGGCGAACAGAACGACGAACAGCAAGACAAGCTGCGGAATGAGGGGAATATCTTGGAATGCGTTCCCGATCGGCCCTCTCGCGCCGAGACCCGAGGTCAGAAAATCCCCCGGAAGAAACAGATGCAGCATTATTTTTTCCCTCCGAAATCCTGATCCTCACTGTCCCCCCTCTGCCGGATGATCATCCGGATGGGCGTGCCCTTAAAGCCGAAGGTCTGGCGCAGGCAGTTTTCCAGGTAGCGCTGGTAGGAGAAGTGGAAGAGCTCCGCCGTGTTGCAGAACACCACGAAGGTGGGCGGCGCGACCTCGCTCTGGGTCATATAGTAGATTTTCAGCCGTCTGCCCTTGTCGGACGGGGGCTGGACCCGGGCGACGGCGTCGGCGAGGACGTCGTTCAGCATGCCCGTGGTGACACGCAGCTTCGACTGCATGTTCACGTAATTGATTTCCTCGAACAGCCGCTCGATCCTCTGCCCCGTCTTCGCGGAGAGGAAGAGGATGGGCGCGTAGGTCATATAGGACAGCGCGTCGTAGATCTTTTTCGCGAATTCCTTCGTCGTGTTGTTGTCCTTGTCGACGAGGTCCCATTTGTTGACGCAGATGATCGACGCCTTGCCCGCCTCGTGCGCGATGCCGGCGATCTTCTCGTCCTGTTCGGTGATGCCCTCGTTCGCGTCGATCATGATGAGGCAGACGTCCGCGCGGTCCACCGCCATTTTCGCGCGGAGGACGCTGATCTTCTCCACGCGGTCGTCCACGCGGGACTGACGCCGGATGCCCGCGGTGTCGATGAAATTATACTTCCCGTGCGAATTCTCGAAATAGGTGTCGATGGCGTCGCGCGTCGTGCCGGGCATATCGGACACGATGCACCGCTCGTCGCCGAGCACGCGGTTGACGAGGGAAGATTTGCCCGCGTTCGGCTTGCCGATGACGGCGACGGAGACGACCTCGTCGTTTTCCTCCTCGTTCTCAAAATCGGGCAGCGCCTCAAGCACCGCGTCGAGCACGTCCCCGCTCCCGCTCCCGTGCAGGGAGGAGATCGCGATGGGGTCGCAGTCGAAGCCGAGCTCGTAGAACTCGTAGAACTGCGGGTCGACGTTTCCGATGCGGTCCGATTTGTTCACGACGGGGATGACGGGCTTGCCGCTCTTTTTGAGCATGAGCGCGATGTCGATGTCGTCCGCGACGAGTCCCGTGCGGATGTCCACCATGAACAGGATGACGTCGGCGGTGTCGATGGCGATCTGCGCCTGTTCCCGCATTTTCTGCAGGATGAGCGAATCGGTCTTCGGCTCGATGCCGCCCGTGTCGATCACGAGCATGGTCTTGCCCCGCCACTCGCATTCGCCGTAAATGCGGTCGCGCGTCACGCCCGGGGTATCCTCCACGATGGCGCGGCGCTCTCCGATCAGTTTATTGAAAAGGGTGCTTTTTCCCACGTTCGGACGTCCGACAATGGCAATCACCGGTTTTGGCATGATTTGATCTCCTTTGCTTGGGTTCAGATACAGGTTCAGATTCCGAGCCACGCTTCGCACAGCGCCCCGCCGTCGTTCTCCACGAACCGGACGGGGACGCCGAGCGTCTGTCCGAGCGCCTCGGGCGTCATATCGTCGAGGAAGAGGTCGCCTTCCGCGCGGAGCATGGTCCGCGAAAGGAAGAGGGTCTCCCCGAGCTCTTTTCCTTCGAGTCCTTCGGTCAGGTCCCGCCCCGTGAGCAGGCCCGTTACGGTCACCTGTCCGCCGAAGAAGCGGTTTTTCACCGGGTAAACATGTACGCGCAGCTTCGGGCAGGCGTCCTCGAGCTCCCGCGCGAGCATGGCGATCACATCCGCGGCAGCCTCCCCCACGGCGGCGGACACGGTCCGCTCGGCGGCAAGCTCCTTTTCCTCATCGCCGAGCGTCGACAGGCAGAGGCGGAATTCGTGGATCAGGGACGCGAGCATCCCGACGCCGTTGTCGATCTGGGTGTAGTCCCCGTAATACTCGTCCGGCGGCAGAGGCAGTCCCCCGCGGACATAGAACTCGTCCGAGGCGAAGAACATCCGCGCGGCCTCGCCGTCCTCGCCCCTGTGCTCCGCGCCGAACGCCTCGTTGAAGCGCTCGATCTGTCTGACGACGGCGGCGCACTCCTCTTTCGAAAACGGCTCGAGGGGGTAAAGCCCCGCCCGGTGCGCGGTCAGCCCGACGGGGACGACGGACACCGAATCCATCGCGGGCCAGTATCGCGAGAGGTCGCGCATGGTGCGCTCGAGCTCTGCTCCGTCGTTCAGCCCGCGGCAGAGGACGATCTGCCCTCTCAGTGCGATCCCCGCTTCGGCGAGCCGGTCGAGGTAGCGCAGGACCACGCCCGCGCGCTTGTTTTTCATCATCTTCACCCGCAGCTCGGGGTTCGTCGCGTGGACGGACACGTTCACGGGGGAGATGTGCATTTCGATGATGCGGTCGATGTCCTCGTCCTTCAGGTTCGTGAGGGTCACGTAATTGCCGTGCAGGAAGGACAGGCGGCTGTCGTCGTCCTTGAAATAGACCGTTTCCCGCATACCGGGGGGATTCTGGTCGATGAAGCAGAAGAGGCAGGCGTTTTCGCACCGCCGCTTTTTGTCCATGAGGGGCGTGCCGAATTCCAGACCGATGTCGTCGTAGACATCCTTTCTGATCGTGATCTCAAGAATGTCCGCGCCGCGGTGGAGCTTCAGCTTCACGCGGCTTTCCGCGAGCCGGAACCGGTAGTCGAGCACGTCGCGGATGGGATGACCGTTGATTTCGAGCAGCCAATCCCCTTCCCTGACCCCCGCCTTCGCCGCGCGGGAACGGGGCAGCACCCCGGTGATTTCAGGCATAGGCCCTCCGACATGAGATTTGCAGAACTTTCCTATTTTACCATCCGTTATTATACACTTTTTTCGGGCGGTTGTCAAGGCGGAGGAAAAAATGCGTTGGGAGGAATGCGGGGATTCGCGGCCGGTGAAAACTCCCGGGCGAGGTGCGGCCGAAGCGCGGAACAAGAAACGCCTTCCCCGGAATTGACAAACCCCGCCGCCCGTGCTATAATCGGTTTGAACAAACGAAAAGGAGGCGCAAACATGCCCACACCGACCCGATACGGCTTCAATTTCCTCTGGATGTACACAGCGGGACGCGAACCCGCGGAGGCTGATCCGCGCGAGCTGGATTTCGTCGCGGAGGAAGGCTTTAATTTCGTCCGCATCCCCGTCGACTATCACTGCTGGACGAAGGATTTCGACTATTTCCATCCGGACGAGCGCGTCCTCTCGAAAATCGACGGCTATATCGAGGCATGCCGCTCGCGCGGGCTGCACGCTTCGCTGAACCTGCACCGCGCGCCCGGCTACTGCATCAACTGGCCGGAGCGGGAAAAGCACAATCTCTGGCGGGACGAGGAGGCGCTCGAAGGATTCCTCTTTCTCTGGAAGATGTTCGCCGAGCGGTACAAGGGCTGTTCGTCGGACGAGCTGAGCTTCGATCTCGTGAACGAGCCGGCGAGCATCGGCCCCTCCCATCCCTGCACGCGGGAGGATCATGAAAAGGTCATCCGCGCGACGGTCGCGGCGATCCGCTCGGTCGATCCCGCGCGCGGGATCGTGATCGACGGCTTTAACGGAGGCGGAACCGCCCTGCCCGAGCTCGCCGATCTCGGCAAGCAAAACGTCGTGCACAGCGGCCGCGGGTACGAGCCGTTTCAGGTGACGCACTATAAAGCCGAATGGGTAAGAGGAGGCGCGGACTGGGCGGCTCCCGAATACCCCGGCGAGGTCGCGCCCGGGCAGATCCGCGACCGGGAATGGATCAAGCGGTATTACGACCCGTGGCGCGAAGTCGAGGCGAAGGGGGTAAAAGTGCACATCGGGGAATTCGGCTGCTACAACAAGCTCCCGAACGACCTTGCCCTGCGCTGGTTCTCCGACGTGCTCTCCGTCTTCCGGGAATTCGGATGGGGGTACGCCCTGTGGAATTTCAAGGGCACCTTCGGCATCGTCGAGCACGGCAGACCGGGGACGGTGTATGAAGATTATAAAGGCTTCAAGGTCGACCGGGCGCTGCTCGAGCTTTTGAAGATGCCGTTTTCGAACTGAGATTTCCGGTTTTGGGGTACGACTCCCTCAGTCGCCGCGGGCGACGGAAGGAGTCGAACACACTTTCAACTCTATCTTCGCCCTCTCCGTCACCGGCTGCGACATGGAACGACTCCCTCAGTCGCCGCGGGCGACAGCTCCCTCACGGAGGGAGCCGGGGTTGCCCCCTCTCGTTGTGCCTCCCTCTCTGAGGGAGGCGGCACGGCGGGCGCGACTGCGCCGGTGCGTGACGGAAGGAGTCGCTCCATACTGAAAAATCTCACGCAAACAAAGCCGACCGCGTTCTCTGGCAACACGGTCGGTTTTCTTATGCTCTTATTCCGGGGATTTTTCTTTCCTTTGCGGCTCCGCGGTCCGCGGCTTATTCGATCTTCAACGTCGCCATGGTGTACGGCGCGAGCGGGAAGGTGATCTTTCTGCCGTCGACGGCGCATTCTCCGATCACATGGCGCTCGGTGATATCGACGAGGCAGGCGGATTTCGGCACGGGCATATCCCCGCCGAGCGCAAGGGTCACGTCGCCGCCCTTGCCCGCGTAATCGGACACGCGCACGATGAGGCCGCCGTCTTCTCCGTTCTTCACACCGGAGGTCATGACGCGGTCCCCGATCTCGCCCTCAAAGCGCATAAAGGATCCGCAGAGCGGCAGCGTTCCCTTGTGCGAGGTCCCCGCGCGGAAGGACGCCGGGTGCACAAACAGGGACGCGGACTTCTTCTGCTCTTCGGCGGTGCAGAGCCCGACGCCGATGTTGATGTGGTGCACACCGCGCTCCGGGTACGGATCGGGGTCGACGGACGCGCGGATGAGGGTCACCGCTCCGGCGTTGTCGTGTCCGCGGAAGCCGTATTTCGTGTCGGTCACGAGATAGAGGGCATTCCCGTCCTTGTTCAGGCGCATGAAGCTGTTGCCCGGCACGTCGTGGGCAATATCCCCGCGGGTGATGACGCCCATCGGGATGTCGTAGGTGTAATCCTTCACGGCGTAGGCGACGGGAACGGAGAAATTCAGCTGCGGGATCTTGTCGCCGCCGCGCCCGATCTCGTGCCAGTCGACGTCGATATGGAAATTGATATAGTCCGCGTCGGAGCGCAGCTCCGCCGTGACGGTGAGCGTCGAGGAGGCGAAGCGGATCTCGTATTTCAGCCAGCTTCTGAGCCCGGTCGCGCCGCGGTCGATCAGCCGCACGGCGTGCTCGGCGGTATTGAGCACCTCGGTGCGCATGTAGGGGCCGACGCGCCACGCGGTCATGCCGTGCCGCGGGTTTTCTTCAATGAAGCGGAACAGGGCGGAGGGCTTCTCGGGCGTGACGATCCGCTCGCCGGTCTTCTTGTCGACAAGCTCGGTCATGGCGAAGGAATACGGATCGAAGACGGCGCGGAGCTTTTCGTTCTCGAGCACGGTCGGGGTGTCGGCGATGTAGTCGCACCAGCCGCCGGACTCGCAGCCCGCGATGCCGCCGAGCCCTTCGGAATCTCTCAGCCGCAGAACGAGGGTCGTGTAGCCGAACGCCGGGATCGGGGCCTTGACGAGGAACCGTGTGAACCAGTGTCCCCAGTATCCGCTGCCGGACGTGAGGATTTCAAACGGGACGCGCTCCCCGTTCGGATCGGTGAATTCGGCGCGTCCGAGATCGTACCGCCAGTCCCAGACGGTGATCTCGGCGCAGTCCTGCCGGTCGTACATCGTGGGGTTGAAGAGGTGGATGATCCTCGTCTTGCCGCGTCCCCGTTCGGTCTGGGGGAAGCGGTAGCCGGAGTCGTAGCCGACGCCGAAGCCCACGCCCCCGCCCTCCGAATTGGTATAGGGATCGGGCTCGGTTTTGATACCGCTCGTGTCGATCGCGTCGGAGAGGTTCTTCATCGCGGAGTTCGCGGCGATGCCGATGCCCGCCATGGCGTCCTGGAAATGCCCGAGCGCGTATTCGCGGGTGTCGACGATGCCCGAGCCGGGGAGGATGTCGTGGAAGTGGTTGAAGAGGGTCTTCTCCCACGCCGTGCGGAACTGGTCCGTGCGGCCCGGCGCGCCGGTCAGCCCGGTGGCCGCGGCGGCAAGGCATTCCGACTCGAAGGAGCGGTCCTCGCTCATGCGGTTCGCCATCTTGATCCTCGTCTGGGAGGTATAGCAGCCCGTGAAGACGAAGTTCAGCTCGTGGTCGATGACGGGGAGGGTGTCGCGGATCTTCTCGCACGCGGCGAAGAATTTCGCGTAGGTGCCGAACTCGACCGTGGGATAGAGCGGGAATTTCGCGTCGTCGATGATGCGCTCGATGTCGTTTCTCGTCGGTCCGCCGCCGTGGTCGCCGACGCCGTAGACCATGAGGTAGGTGTCCGTGCCGTTCTTATCGCAGAACAGGGGCAGATCCTCGAAGGTGCGGATATTGATGTCGCCGTTGTAGGATTTCGTGTCGTGGAAGACGAGCAGCTCCTTGCCCGAGCGGGCGCGCCAGCGGTAGAGCTCCGGGCGGTCGTCGTTCGCGCGCATGTGGTAATAGTAATCGATGCCGCCATTCTGGCAGATCTCCGGGACGTTCAGGTTGTGCCCGAAGGTGTCCGGCTCGAAGTCCATGCGGATGGAATCGGGGTCGATATCGAGGAGCTTTCCGAGATAGCGCTTCGTATAAAGGATATGGCGGGAGAGGGATTCGCCGGAGGGCATATTCTTGTCGGTCTCGGTCCAGGTGGACGCGGAGACCTCCCAGCGTCCCTCATGCACGTATTTCCGGATCTCGTCGAGCATGTCCGGGGCGTAGTCCTCGATGATGCGGTAGGTGGACGCCTGGGACTGCGCGAAGGTGAATTCCGGGTATTCCTTCATGAGCTCGAGCACGGTGCGGAAGGTGTCGACCGCGACGGACGCGGTCTCCTGGAAGCCCCACATCCAGTTCATGTCGATGTGCGCGTGGGAAATGCAGTAGACCTTGAGCGATTTCGCGGCGGGGGAGAGATCGGCGAGCATCGCCTCCGCCTCTTCCCCGGTTTCCTTCGAGATCGTGTGGCTTTTGTCCAGCGCGGCGATGAGGAAATCGAGCGCCTCCTCGATGCGCTTATCGTACGCGTGCCCGCGGACGGAGGACAGGCAGGTCATGTAGGTCAGCTCCGCTCCGAGGCGGTCCGCCCAGTAATTCGTGCCGAATACGGAACGGACTTTTTTCAGTTTGTCGGCAAAGGTCATTTCGCTACCTCTCATATTTGATTTGGAATGCGGGTCGGCATGCCCGGGTCATGTCAATTATAACCAAAAAAAGAGGGTGTGTCAAGCACTATTTCGGGGGAAACACTTGCGCGGCGGCAAAAACTGTGGTAGAATAAAAGAAAACCTCCAAAGGAGCGGCATTATGAAAATCCTGTTTCAGGGCGATTCCATCACCGACGTCGGTCGCAACCGCAACGCCGGGAGCGTGGTCTCCATCGGTCAGGGCTATCCCCTGCTGATCGACGCGCGCCTCTCGGTGGACGATCCGGGCAAATACGAGTTCGTGAACCTCGGCATCAGCGGCAACCGCGTCGTCGACGTGTACGCGCGCATCAAATGCGACTGCTGGAACCACGAGCCCGACCTGCTTTCGATCCTGATCGGCGTGAACGACGTCTGGCACGAGTTCGGCGGCAGAAACGGCGTGGAGGCGGACCGCTTCTACAACGTTTACAAAATGCTCGTGTGCGACACGCTCGAGCGCCTTCCGAACATCCGCATGATCCTCATGGAGCCCTTCGTTCTGAAGGCCTCCGCGACGGAGGGAGCGTGGGACGACTTCCACGGCGAGGTCTTGAAGCGCGCCGAGGCGGTGAAGCGGATCGCCGGGGAATGCGGTCAGGTCTTCCTCCCGCTGCAGGACATGTTCGAGGAGGCGGAAAAGGTGATGCCCGCGTCCTACTGGCTTGCGGACGGCGTGCATCCGACGCCCGCGGGGCACCAGCTCATCGCGGACCGCTGGATCGCGGCGTTCAGGAAGGAAATATTATAAGGGGTACGCGGCTTTCTTGAAAGAAAGCCTGGCAAAGAACTTTATGAAATGTCCCCTGCTGTACAAGCGGGGGATTTTACGCGCTCCCATCACATACCGAAAGGAATTATCATGAAAAAGCTTACTGCTATCGTACTGGGGTACGGCATGCGCGGCTCGACTTACGCGCGCTACGCCGTCGAGCACCCGGATCAGCTCGAGATCGTCGGCGTCGCGGAGCCGCTGGACAACCGCCGCCTCTATGCAAAGGAACGCCACGGACTCGACGACTCCATGCTCTTCAACTCGTGGACCGAGGTCGCCGCGCGCCCGAAAATGGCGGATTTCGTCATCATTTCCATGCAGGACCACATGCACTACGAGCCCGCGATGCGCTGCATCGATCTGGGCTACGACATCCTGCTCGAAAAGCCCATGGCGCCGACGGCGAAGGAATGCAAGGACATCTGCGTCGCGGCGGAGAAAAAGGGCGTGAAGGTCATAGTGTGCCACGTGCTGCGCTTCACGCAGTTCTTCTGCGCGATCAAGGACATCATCGACGAGGGCATCCTCGGGGATATCATGTCCGTGGTTCACCTCGAAAACGTGGGCAACACTCACCAGAGCCACAGCTTCGTGCGCGGGAACTGGCGCAATACGGCCGAGTCCTCTCCGATGATCCTCGCGAAATCCTGCCACGACACGGACATTATCCAGTGGCTCATCGGGAAGGAGTGCAAAAAGGTGCAGTCCTTCGGCTCCCTGACCCACTTCACCGAGGCGAACCGCCCCGCGGGCGCGCCGGACTACTGCGTCGACGGCTGTCCCCACGGCTCCGCCTGCCCCTACAACGCGGTGAAGCTCTATTACGACGACAAGAACAACAGCTGGTTCCGCTCCGTCGCGGCAAACACCTCGGTCAACCCCACGGACGAGCAGGTGATGGAGGCGATCACGCGCGGTCCTTACGGGCGCTGCGTCTACCACTGCGACAACGACGTGGTGGACCATCAGGTCGTGAACATGGAATTCGAGGGCGGGTGCACCGTGATGTTCTCGATGAACTGCTTCAACGAGGGCGGGCGCTCCATCCGCATTTTCGGCACAAAGGGCGAGCTGAACGCGTCGATGCGCTCGAAGAAGATCGAGGTCTTCACCTTCGAGGACAGACAGCGGCGCGAATACGAAGTCACGCGGGCGGGCAACACGATCTCGTCCGGGCACGGCGGCGGGGACACGGGGATCATGATCGATCTCATGAAGTACTTCGGCGGGGAGACCCCGTCGAAATCCGTCTGCTCCATCCGGACGTCCTATCTGAACCACCTGATCGCGTTCGCCGCGGAGGAATCCCGGCTGAACGACGTAGTCGTGGACATGGACCGCTTCTCGGAGCAGCTCTGAACCCGCGCGAAAGAAGCATCCGGCGCGCGCCGGTTTCCCACAATAACAGCGGAGGCACTGAATGAAAAGCATCAAGAGCGTATATAAGATCGGCAACGGCCCGTCGAGCTCCCACACGGTCGGACCGTACCACGCCGCGCAGATCTTCGCGGGGCGCTATCCCGGCGCGGACGCGTACCGCGTGACCCTCTACGGCTCGCTCGCCTTCACGGGCGAGGGACACGGCACGGGCAAGGCGATCCGGGCGGTGCTTCCGCATGCGGAGGTGATTTTCGACCGGAAGACCTCCGAGCTTCCCCACCCGAACACCATGCTCTTCACCGCCCTGAAGGACGGAGAGGTCATCGGAGAGAAGCGCATGTTCAGCGTCGGCGGCGGCTCCATACGGATCGAGGGCGAGGAATCGGACGAGGACGTCGAAGTCTGGCCGCAGGAAAGCTTCACCGAGATCATCGACCTCTGCCGGGCGCGGCGCGTGAACCTCGGCCAGCTCATTTACCGCACGGAGGACATCTCCCTGCGCCCCTATCTCGCGTACGTCTGGAACGCCATGAAGGAATCCATCGCGCGGGGGCTTTCCGCCGACGGGATTTTGCCGGGCGGGCTCGGGGTGGAGCGCAAGGCGAAGCTGCTGCACGAAAAGCGGTGCTACAACGAAAGCGCGGACGTGACAATGAACCGCGTGATCGCCTCCTACGCCTACGCGGTGAGCGAGGAAAACGCGAGCGAAAACATCGTCGTCACCGCTCCGACCTGCGGCAGCTGCGGGGTCCTGCCTTCCGTGCTGTATTATATGGAGCACGACAGAGGCTTCCCCGAAGAGGAGATCCACGAGGCGCTCGCCGTCGCCGCCCTCGTCGGCAACGTCATCCGCACGAACGCGAGCATTTCCGGCGCGGAGTGCGGGTGTCAGGCGGAGATCGGGAGCGCCTGCTCCATGACCGCCGCGGCGCTCGCCTCCCTCTACGGCCTGAACATCGACCAGATCGAGTACGCCGCGGAGATCGCGATGGAGCACAACCTCGGGCTGACCTGCGATCCGGTGAAGGGGCTCGTGCAGATCCCCTGCATCGAGCGCAACGCCGTCGCCGCGATGCGCGCCATCAGCTCGGTGAACCTGTCCCGCTTTCTCTACGCGACGCGGAAGATCTCCTTCGACGAGGTCGTGGCAACCATGTACAGGACGGGAAAGGATATGGACGAGAAGTACCGCGAGACCTCGCATGGCGGGCTGTCGCAGCTGTACGAGGGATATGCGCGCTGAACGCTGAAGCGGCGGGAGTCTTCCGAAAATCAAAGCAAATCAAAGAGACCGGGCGCAGGTTCAATCCGAACCGACCCCGGTCTGTTTTTTTATGCGCCGCGGACCGCTCCGCGGCAGCGGACTGCGCCGCGTTCCCCCTGTTTGACAGTATTACTGCTTGATCGTCTCAAACACCGCTTCCGTGCCGCTTATGATGCTGTTCTCGCGCTTCTTGTCGACGGAGGTGGGGTTGTAGAGGCTGAAATCGCTCTCCGCGTCAAACTCGCAGAGGATGCCGTTGTACCGCTGGGCGTTGACGACGGTGAGGACGCTGCGCTCGCACTTCACGAGGGGCGCCTTGTCCCCGATGTTGTCCCCGCCGAGGTTGAAGATCACGCAGTCGGTCGAATCCCTTGCCTCGACGACGGTTTTCACGCCGTAGGCGAAGTAATTGAGCACGCGCTCGCCCTCGGCGCCCTCGAGCGTGAGGAAGACACTGCGGACCCTGAGGATCGGGAAGAGCTTCTGGAAGACCTCTCCCTCCACGATCCAGCCCTTTAAGAAGTTCATGCCGTGGCGCATCATCGTCGTGGCGTTCTGCAGGCACCCCTCGATGACGCCGCCCTTTCCGCCCGCGACGATGCCGTGATCGTAGCAGCAGAAGGTCACCTTCTTGATAAAGTGCCCGTCGCAGCCGCGGAAGTCGATCCCTCCCCCGGCGGCGGCGATCGCGCTGTTCACGCAGTAGACGCCCGCTCCCGCGCCGCGGATCACAAACGGCGTCGTCTCGGCGTACGCGGGACCGTTTTCGGCATAGACGAAGCGCATGCCGTTCACGCCCGCGCCCGCCTCAAGGGTGATGAGCGCGGTTTCACCTTCGTCCGCGCCAAGCCCCCATGAGGTCGCGACGAGCGTCCCCTTCGAGCAGCCATTCTGGTCGCGGGTCGCCACGGAGGACGCGCCGCGCAGCTCCACGCCCGCCGGTACCGTGACGGGCGAATTCACCCGATAGGTCCCCGCGGGGAGATAGAGCGCGCCGCCTCCCGCCGCCTTCACCTGATCGAGCGCGTCCTGAAGCTCGGCGGAGATATCGCAGCCGACGTCCGCGCGCAGATTCGCCGTCCAGACGCCGCCTTCGGGCTTTTTGTAGGTCGCACCGTAGTCGTACTTGTACGGGTCAAGCTCGCCCTCAGCACCCCAGACGCCGCGGCTGATCGTGCCGTCGATCTCACAGTCCGTGACCTTGACGATGCCCGCGGTGCTGTTCGCGATGCCGACCGGGCAGTTCTCAAAGACGGATTTCGCAAGGTTCATGCCCCATCGTCCGTCGAGCGAGTCGACGATCATCGCCTCGGAGCAGTTCTTCACGACAACGTCCGTCAGCTCCCCGGTGAAGGTCGCGCGCTTGCCGCTGACCATGTGCAGGGCGGTTTTGCAGTCCTCGATTTCGATGTCCGCAAACTGGTCCCACTCAAGGTCGCCGAGCAGAAGCCCGGTGGCGTTTTCCCGCGTATAGGCGCGGATCGCCCCGACGTCCGGCGCGTCTCCGAGCAGGTTCTGTGCCCAATACGACGGCGAGACGCGGATGGTCTTGAAAGTGCCGACGTCCGCCTCGTTGAAGCTGGCGACCGCAGAGTTCAGAAACGTCCCGCGGAAGTTTTCGATGGTCGTCTGCTCGTGCGCGTTGTTTTCCGTCACGCACGCACCGATGCCGTCCCAGCCGTTGACGACGAGCACGTCCTCGATCGTCTGTAGCATGTAGCCTCCCACGCCGTTGCCGGTCACGTAGAAGATATAGGGATAGGGACTGGGGTCGGCGATGCTCTGCTCGGGATAATAAACCGTCAGCCCCAGCACGCCGCAGCTGCCGCGGAGCACGAACAGGGATTTTTCCGTATTCGTCCCGGTCTTCGGCTTCGCGAGGATGACCGTGCCGTAGTCCCCGGCGGTTTTGATCTCGTCGAGCGGGCGCTCCCCGCGCAGGGCGCAGAACGCCGGGATCTCGACCGTGTCCGTGACGAGGTACTGCCCCGCCCCGAGCCAGACCGTTCCTCCTCCCGCGGCAAAACACTCATCGAGCGCTTTCTGGATGGCTTTCGTGCTGTCTTTTACGCCGGTCGGGTCCGCCCCGTAGTCGGCGGCGAGGACGTCCGCGATGACGATGTCCTCGGTTTCGTGCGCCGGTCTGATCAGCGCCGGGCGCGTGTTCTCGTCCAGAGCTCTCAAAACGGTCGGCTGCATTGTGCCCATACTGATTCCTCCCTCGGGAATTTTGACGGTCTGCGCGGTGAGCCAGTTTTCCGCGAATTCGTCGACGGCAGCGCGCATCAGGGCGGTGTTCGTCGCGAGCACGCAGATCTTGTTCCCCCGGACGGCGACGACGAACTGTCCCGCGGCGAGCGCATCCGCGTACTCCTCGGCGGCGGCGCGGGATTCTTCGCGGTTCGTCACGCCGATCAGGATCTCTTTCTCCTGTTCCTCTGCCGTGTCCTCGGTGAGCTTGAATTTCTTGCCCGTTTTTCCGTTGACCGCCTTGACGAGAGCGGACGCGCCCTCCGTCACCGCGTCGTCCGCGTTCGCGGGCTTGACGAGCAGGAATGCCGCGCGTCCCCCTTCGATGAGACTGAACGAGCGCATCTCCTCAGAGGCGGGTTTTTCTTCCTCCGGTTCCTCTTTTGCGGGCTCTGTCTCTGACGGTTTGGTTTCTTCCGGTTCTGTTTCTGACTGCGGCTCCGGCTCTGCTTCTCCCGGCTCCGTGGCCGGAGGCTCCGTTTCCTTCTCCTGCTCCTGCGCGTCCGCCGTATCGGGCGGAGCAGTTGTTTCGTCGGGCGCGGGCTGTTTTCCGCATCCGGCAAGCGGGAGAAGCAGAAGGAAGGCGAGGAGCAGAGCGGCGATTCTGATCGATTGCTGTTTCATGAAGTCTTTTCACCTCTGAGAAAACGCCGCACAGGGTTTGATCTGTGCGGCGTCGGGATCATTTACGGGTTCAGTCCTTTTTCTTCGATACGGCAAGTCCGCACAGCGCGATCGCGGCGAGCACGGCGGGCAGGCCTCCGATGAAGGAGCCGCAGCCGCCCTTCTTCTCCTCGGCGGCGGGCGTCTCGGCCTTGGGCTCGTCGGCGGGCTGGGTCTCCGGCTGTTCAGCCGGCTGTTCAGCCGGCTGCTCGGCGGGCTGTTCCGCAAGCTGTTCGGCAGGTTCTTCCGCGGGCTGTTCAGCAGGTTGCTCGGCAGGCTGTTCAGCAGGTTCTTCCGCGGGAGTCTCGGCCGGGGTCTCCGCCGGAGTCTCCGCCGGAGTCTCGGCGGGGGTTTCTTCGGGCTCATCCTCGTCGAACTGGCTTACTTCCGGAATGGGACCGGCTTCGCTGCCCGTGTTGTAGAAAATGAAGTCGATGTTCGGCGTCTTGCAGTCGTCGGAATAATCCGCGGGAGCCGCGACGCGCAGGGTCTGCGTTCCGGCGGGCACGCCCGAGAAGGTCGTGGAGATCGTCGAGAACGTCTGGAAATTGCCCGTATCGGGGCAGGTGACTTTTCTCGTTTCGCCGTTGAAGGTCACGTCCATATAGCGGTCCGCCTTCGCGGCGTAGAGGAACGTGAAGGTCACGTCGCCTTCCGTCTCAACGTCGATGTCGAAATCGAACCACGCGTCGGACGGCGCTTCGTCGGTGATGATCGGCTTGAGCGGGATGGCGGTCATGAAGGTCGGATCTTCCGAGCTGTACTGGAGCTCTTCGTTCGCGTTGGGGCCGCACTCCTTGTACTCGTTGGCGATGATGACCTTCACCGCGCCGAGCTCACCGGGATCGTCCGCGCCGACGGTGGGATCCTTCGAGGCGGGCATGACGAGATAGAGCGGGAGATCTTCGCTGAATTCGTCGTTTTCGTCGCCGAAGCCTACGTAGTCAAGCTTCATCGCGAGCGGACCTTCGGTGAACATGTAAATGCGGAAGTAGTTGATG
This sequence comes from Clostridia bacterium, assembly GCA_017540175.1. Taxonomy (GTDB): domain Bacteria; phylum Bacillota; class Clostridia; order Oscillospirales; family CAG-272; genus UMGS1696. Next base: position 21,217 of record JAFYBN010000114.1, read on the forward strand.
TGTTCGACGTTGAACTCCGGATCGTATTCATCCGGTCCCCACAGGTCCAGCTGAATCTCGTTCCAGCCGTCCTGCAGTTCGAGGTTCGATACGTTCCAGTGGATCTCCTGCTGGTCGGAAACGAGCTTGGAGGTGAACTCGAGCTGGCCGTTGCCGTTGAAGTTCTCCACGCCGTCCAGCCAGAGGCGGACGAACGCGAAATCGTGCTCCGAGGAGTTCACGGGGCTGATCTCCATCGACGCCTGCACGTTGATCGCGCCGATCTCGCCCTCGCCCTCGCGCGTGACGCTGTCCTTCGGGATGTGCTCCTCGTGCTGGACCTCGCCGAGCTCGGTCGCGATGGAGGAGAAGTCCTCTCCGTCGCCGCCGAACGCCACGTAGTCGAGCGCGACCGCGTTTTCACCGTCGGTGAAGAAGTAAACGCGGAAGAAATTGATGTTCGCGAAGTCCGGCATGCCGCCGGTCTCGCTCGCCGCGTAGAGGTCGAGCTGCCATTCGTTCCAGCCCTGCTCCTTCGGCAGGTTGTTGATGTCCCAGGAGTACTCGTTCACGTCGCACTGACCGGACGAGGTGATCTCCACCTGACCGGCGTTCGCGTACATGTCGGGGTCCTCAATGTAGTAGCGGACATAGAGGTAATCCGCGTCGTCCAGATTGAACGGCTCTTCGAAATTGAGCTGGATGACGAGCGCGCCGGCCTGGCCGGTTTTGTAGTTGTTCTCCGCGCCGCCGCCCTGATACATGACGGTCCCCGCCGAGACGGAAACCGCGAGCACCGCGGCAAGAGCGAGAACGGAAAGCAGTATGATCGCTTTTTTCATGGGGTTGTTCTCCTTTGCATGGTAGCGTTGACTCATTATACTCCCGTTTGGCGGTTTTGTCAAGAGGGACGCGAAAACCGAAGACGGATTTGTGAAAAACAAAGCAAATCGGAATCCCGGCCGTGAAAAGTCAAGCATGCCGAGACGAAAAAACAGCCCCCGGATCTCTCCGAGAGGCTGTTTTGCGCAAATCTTGCTTCGCAGCAAGGAACGATTCTTTTCCTTTTTCCGCACGGTCCGAACGCGGGCTTATGCCTCGGCGATCGTTCTGCGGACGATCAGCCATGTGATAAAGGGCATGAGAAACGGACCAAGACACAGGATGCCGCTGTTTCCCTGAATGAGCATGACGCCGGCGCTGATGGCGGCACAGACAAAGATGCAGATCATGGGCTTCTTAGTTTTGCTGATCGCGAGCCACAGGATCAAAGCGGTCCCGATCGCTCCGTCGATCCCATAAATGAGCGCCATGTTCTGATAAGCCGTGGTGTACGCGGTGGCGGGCTTCGTCGCGTATTCGATGCACATCAGCCACTGCGTCAGGATGTAAAACCCGAACCAAATCACCGCTCCGATTCCCCATTTGCTCTTTTCCATTATTTTTTCCTCCGTATTCGTGATGTATCAGGCTCATTCCCGAGCTGTGAGCACAGTATACACCATCCGAAACCGGAGTTTTGAAAACCGTTTCCGCCGACCGCGCGATCCCGCGCAGGCGCGTGTGATCCGCGCCGCGTGCGTCAGACTCTTTTGTAGACCGGCATGTCGTCCAGCGGGGCGGGAGCCGTGATCCATTCGCCCGCCGACTCGATGAGGGCTCCGCCGCGTTCCCATTTCCCTGCGGGGAGATACACGCGGCGCTCGCGCGCGCCGTAGTCCGTCACGGGGGCGACGAGGTAATCCGCGCCGAACATGTACTGATCCGAGAGCGTCCAGCAGACCGGATCGTCCGGGTATGCGAGGTACATCGCCCGCATCACGGGGAGGCCCGTCTCCACCGCCTCGTCCGCGGTCTTTTTGAGGTAGGGTTTCAGATCCCCGCGGATGAAGAGGTATTTCTTGAGGATCTCATACACCTCTTCGCCGTAGCTCCACAGCTCGTTCGGGGAGCCGGAGGAGCAGTATCCGCCGCCGTGGTCGACGCCGTGGCTGAGCGTGCCGAGATTCGGGGCGCGGTCGCCATGCATCCGGAGAACGGGCATGTAGACCGCCCATTCGTACCAGCGCACGAGCAGTTCGCGGAAGACCGGGTCCTCGATGTTGCCGCCGTAGAAGCCGCCCGTGTCGGAGATCCACCACGGGATCCCGGCGACGCCCATGTTGAGGCCGTTTGAGAGCTGCACCTTCATTTCGCGGAACGAGGACTCCACGTCGCCGCTCCACACGATCGCACCGAAGCGGGGCGTCCCGACCCACGCACACCGGAGCAGGTTCAGAATATCCGGCACGCCGTCCGCCTTCTGCCCGTCGTAGGTCATCATGGCGTGCATACGCGGGTAGATGTTCCCAACTTCGAGGGAGGAGCCGATGAAGTGGCGGTAATGGTCGTAGTCGTTCACGGAGTATTCGGGCTCCGCCTCGTCCAGCCAGAACATGTCGATGCCGTACTGCCCGTAGTTCTCGCGGAGGATGCTGTAAGCAAATTCCCGCGCGGCGGGGTTGGTCGCGTCGTAGAAGCAGGTCTGCGCGAGGAAGTTCATCTGATACGGCAGCCCCCGCTCCGTTTTCACGAGGTATCCGTTTTCCTCGAACCGGCGGAAATTCTTCGAGCGCTGCTCGATCGTCGGCCAGACGGACACCATGAGCCGCACGCCCATTTCTTTCAGTTCCTTCACCATCGCGCCGGGATCGGGCCAGTATTCCGGGTCGAAGGACCAGTCGCCCTGATAATCCCAGTGGAAGAAGTCGATGACGATGACGTCCAGCGGCAGACCGCGGCGCTTGTACTCCCGCGCGACCTCGAGCACCTCATCCTGCGTCCGGTAGCGGAGCTTGCACTGCCACAGCCCCATGAGGCTTTCGGGCAGGGGAGAGGCGTGCCCGGTCACGTCCGTGTAATTCGCGAGGATCCCCGTGGGAGTCGGGGCGGCGGTGACCCAGTAGTCCACGCACGAGGTCGCCTCGGCCTTCCACTCCGTGACGTTTTCGGCAAAGGACGCGCGTCCGATCGCGGGGTTGTTCCAGAGGAAACCGTAACCCCGGCTCGAGAGCAGGAAGGGAACGGTGATCTGCGAATTGCGCTGCGCCATCTCGAGCGTGCAGCCCTTCAGATTGTACCGCGCGTTGCGGTACTGGCCCATGCCGTGGAGCACCTCGCCGTCCTGCGGCTCGAATTTGACCGTCGCCTCGAACGAGGGACTCCCCGCGCGCATTTTGTAGCACCGCGCCCGCTCGTGCAGCGCCCACGGATAACTCTGCTCCTCGAGCAGGAGCTTTTCGCCGGAGAAGAAGCGCAGCCGCCCGTCCCATTCGACCTGACAGCGGATGTCGCCGACCTCGACGGAATTCTCGGTGACGACGGCGGGGACGGCGGGCGGCGTGAGATCGAGCGCCCACGGCTTGTCGGGCATCTCGCCCACGGGTACGGCGCGGACGCGGATGCCCCTGCCCCACGCCTCGACGCGGACGGTCTCCGTCCCGTGGTTCATCGTAAGGGATGTTTCGGTGATTTGTCTCATGACGGTGATCCTTTCTGTTCGTTTCGGTTGATCGGCATTCGGTATTCGCTCTTTTGCGTTCCTCTCATTCTGAGAGTGTACCGAGGTCAAGTACGGTTTTGACTGCGGTGCATGGACTCTTTTCGGGAGAAAACGACTCCTTCCACCGCTTCGCGGTCCCCCTCCCTCTCTCCCTCTTCACTCTTCACTATTCACTCTTCACTCTTTGACTTCCGTCACCTTATGTGAGTTCAAACGCTTTGACCTGTCCCTCGCCGTGCCCGCGGAACACGAGCCACACGGCGTGCACGCCGTCCTCCACGGCAGCCGGCGCGCTGCGCGGCGTCCAGATATTGGCGTTATGAACTTCGACCGCGCCGAGGACCTCGCCATCCGGGGCGGTTTTCAGCTCGAATTTGCCGTTCAGATAGCCCCGGGTCGTGACGGTCAGTCCGGTGACGCCCCGGCAGTCAAGGTATTTGAAGCCGATGACGGTCCCGTTTCCGACGCGGGCGATGTAGCCCTCCTCCTCGTCGCCGTCGCGCCCGTCCTGTGTGATGCGCGCGCAGCCGTCGCCGAAGCGCCCGGGTTTGTCCTCGGTGTAGAGACAGCAGGCGAGGTACGCGGGGATCTCCCCCTTCGCCGGGATCGGCCTTCCGTCCATGCCCTGCGAGGTGATCTCCGCCTGAACGAAGCTCCCGTCCTCCCGGAGAGTCAGGGGCTCCGCGCAGCCCTGGCGGGAATACCAGGTCCCGTTTGTGTGGCGGTGGTAAAAGATCTTCCATTCGCCGCCGAGATTCACGATCGAGCCGTGGTTGTTCGCCGTGAACGCGGCAGGCAGGTCCGCGGGCTTGTAGCTCCCGATCCCGACGTCCCCGTTGCTCACGAGCACGCCGCGGTACCGAAAGCCCTCCGTCGGCTTGTCTGACGTCGCGTAACAGAGCTCGTGCATTTTTTCGGAGGAGTAGATGAAATAATAGGTCTGACAGATCTTGCGGATGGACGGCGCTTCGAAGAACGCGTGCCCCTCGTATCCCGTCCCTTCGGCGTACATCCTGCCGGGCACGACGATTTTCGGCGGCTCCTTCACGGTGAGCATATCGTGCTCAAGCACCGTCGCCATCGCGCCGTGGCGGCTTTTGTCCCCGAAGCCGCAGAAGCCCGTATAGAGGTATGTGACCTCCCCCTCTGTCAGCACGCCGGGATCGAACTGGGGCTCGTCCCCGGGGGCGTTTCCGAGCAGGGTCCCGTCCGGGTGCTTCACGTAGCCGTAAAACTCATACCGCCCCGCCGGGGTATCGCAGACGGCGACGGACACGACCGAGACGTGATCGAGAACGTAATAGAGGTAGTACCGCCCGTCCGGTCCCCGCGTGACGTCGGGAGCGTAGAGGCACATCGAGCCGTCGGCGTTCAAAGGGTCGCTCGTTTTCGGGTAGATCACGCCCTCGTATCGCCAGTCGCCCGGGTCACCCGTGGGGCAGGACCAGCAGACGTAATCCCCGAGGCAGAACACGCAGCCGCCGAAGCGGTCGTGCGAGCCGTAGACGTAGAGCCGGTCGCCGAATACGTGGGGCTCCCCGTCCGGGACGTATTCCCAGGAGGGAAGATAGGGATTTCTTGTTTTCATGAGCCTCTCCTTTCCGTCCGGTCCCCGCCGCGGTCAAGTGTCCGGCGCTGCCTGTCCGGGAAGCACGGATGTTGAGACGATTATAGCATGGAACACATGCGGGTGTCAAGAGTTATCGCGGGAAGAGAGCGCGAACGCAAAATCCCCCGCTCCGCCGCGAGCGGCAGAGGGGGGATGTCAGATATTAAAAGTGGAACATCGAGCGGATCTCGTCGGCGAGATCGATGCGCTCCCACGGCGTGTCGAGGTCCTCGCGGCCCATGTGCCCGTAAGCGGCGAGGCTGCCGTAGATCGGTCTTCTCAGATCGAAGCGCCTGATGATCGCGGCGGGACGCAGATCCACGGCGTCCAGAACGAACTGCGCGATGGCGTCGTCGTCCACCTTGCCCGTGCCGAAGGTATCGACGAGCAGGGATACGGGACGCGCCACGCCGATGGCATACGCGATCTGAACCTCGGCGCGGTCCGCAATGCCGGAGGCGACGATGTTCTTCGCTACATGACGGGCGGCATACGAGGCGGAGCGGTCGACCTTTGTCGGGTCCTTGCCCGAGAACGCGCCGCCGCCGTGACGGGAATACCCGCCGTAGGTGTCCACGATGATCTTGCGCCCGGTCAGCCCGCTGTCGCCCATGGGACCCCCGATGACGAAGCGCCCCGTCGGGTTGACGTAGATCTTCGTGCGGTCGTCGAGCATGTCCTCCGGGATCGTGGGACGGATGACGTTCAGAATGATGTCGCGGCGGATGGTTTCGAGATCGACGTCCGGGTCGTGCTGGGAAGAGGTCACCACGGTATCGATGCGCACGGGGCGGTCGCCGTCGTATTCCACCGTCACCTGCGTCTTTCCGTCCGGACGGAGATAGGGGAGGAGCCCTGTCTTGCGGACCTCGGTCAGGCGCTTCGCCATTTTATGCGCGAGCTCGATGGGCATGGGCATGAGGTTCGGCGTCTCGCGGCAGGCGTAGCCGAACATCAGTCCCTGGTCGCCCGCGCCGATGTCGTCCTCGTCGCCGGATTCGCCAGATTTCGCTTCGGCGGAGCGGTCGACGCCGAGCGCGATGTCCGGGGACTGCTCGTGAATGGAGTTCACCACCGCGCAGGTCGAGCCGTCGAAGCCGAATTTCGCGCGGTTGTAGCCGATGTCGAGCACGGTTCTGCGCACGACGTCCTGAATGTCCACGTAAGCCTCGGTCGTGATCTCGCCCATGACGATCACAAGCCCCGTCGTGCAGCAGGTCTCGCACGCCACGCGGGACATGGGATCCTGCCGGAGCATTTCGTCGAGGATGCGGTCGGAGATCTGGTCGCAGATCTTATCGGGATGCCCCTCGGTTACGGATTCGGAGGTAAAGAGTCTTTTCATAATCTGTCCTTTCACGCTTCGAGACCGAACAAAAAACCCGCGCTCCAAACAGAACGAGGGTCAACTCACGTACTCATCTGTCTGGAATTGGCACCTTGTCTTGCGACAGGTTGCCGGGCGTCACAGAGCCAGTCTCTCAGCCACTCTTGATAAGCGATGTATTCGGTTGTTGTTTTTATTATAGCATGCCGCCCGCGCGCTTGCAATAGGCATTTCATCGAATTTGCACCTTTTTCGCGCGCCGCCTCTGTCGGAATGCACGAAAAGCGAAGAAGCCCGCCGATCCCTGCCGCCGCGCGTATAGAAAAAAGATCGGCGCGGCATACTGGGAGCATGGAACAGATCGTCATTCGCACCGTTATCGTCTATTTTCTGCTGCTCTTCTCCATCCGTGTGATGGGCAAGCGGCAGATCGGCGAAATGCAGACCTCGGAGTTCATCATCACCATCCTGCTGTCCGAAATCGCCGCCTCCCCGGTCACAAACCGGAACCAGTCCCTTCTCCACGCGCTCGTGCCCGTTGTCGTCCTCGTCGCGCTCGAGCTTCTCGTCTCCTGCCTGCTGCTGCGCTCCAATCTTTTGAAGCGCCTGTTTTACGGCTCCCCCGCGATCCTGATCGCCGGGGGCGTGATCGACCAGCGTGAGATGCGCCGCCAGCGGGTGGAGATCGACGAGCTGATCTCCGAACTGCGGCAGGCGGGGATCGCCGATCCGCGCGACGTTTCCTACGCCGTGCTCGAGGAGAACGGCAAGCTCTCCGTTTTTGAGCGGGCCGGGTCCCCCTCTCCAAGCGATGCGGGCGGGAGCTCTTCCTCCGGCGGGGCCCCGGGCACGAATTCCGGAGGCGGCGGGCAGAAGGAGCGCGGGATCGCCCACGTCTGCGTCATCGACGGAACGGTCGTGGAGAAGAACCTCGCGCGCGCGGGGTGGGACAAAAAGCGGCTTGACGAGGAGCTTGCCGCGCGGTCCCTCGCCCTCGCCGAAGTCTATCTCTTGACCGTCGACGACGCGGGCTCCGTTTTCTGCGTCAAAAAAGAGGCATGACCGCCATCTCCCGCATATCCTGCGGCAAAACCATGTTTGCCGCGCGGCAGGAGGCCGTCATGCCGATCATCGTTTCTTTGAACATTCCCCGCGCCGTCGCCTACGCGCGCCGGTGGGCTTTTTCGCGCAATCCGGCGTTCTATGATTTCGACGGGATCGGCGGGGACTGTACCAATTTCGTCTCGCAATGCCTTTTCGCGGGAGGCGCGCCCATGAACTTCACCCCCGATCTCGGCTGGTACTACCGCTCGCCGGACGACCGCGCCGCCGCGTGGACGGGGGTCGAGTATTTATGGGCGTTTCTCACGTCCAATACCGGCGTCGGGCCCTTCGGCATCCCGATCGCTCCCGACGCGGCGCGTGCGGGAGACGTCATACAGCTCGGGCGCGGCGGGACGTTCTATCATTCCCTTTTCGTCGTATGGAACCGGGACGGGGATCCCGCCGTCGCCGCGCATTCCGAGGACGCCTTCGGGCGCGCGCTCTCGACCTATCGCTATGAAGACGCCCGCGCGGTGCGGGTGCAGGGGGCGAGGAGAGAAGGACGGCAGATGTAAGGGGGGAGTCTGCTGAAACCGCGCGTTCTTTTGATGGAGTCTGCTGAAACCGCCTGTTATTTTTGGAACAAACGCTTCGCGTTTGGGAATTACGGATTTGAAATTGTCCTACGCGGACGGCGGCACGGGGGGACCAGCTCAGGCCGCAGGTCCCCCCGTGCGGGGCCCATTGGCCATCCAATCTGTGCTCCTATCACCACCGAAGCGGCTCCGACGGTGCAGCTTCACTCCTCTCCCTTATTCAGCAGTACTTGCCAGCGAACAGCAAGTGTCAAGGGGAC
>JAFYBN010000115.1 GCA_017540175.1 Clostridia bacterium
AATCTTTACTTAGCGGCTTAAAAACCTCAGATCCGGTTGGATGCCTTGGCATCTGACCGGATCTGAGGTTGCCACAGCGCCGCAGCGCTGTGAACTTTTCGTTAATTATTTCACTGTCTACTTGACGGGGAGCGGTTCACTCCGTTTTTCGGAGTTCACGCGGCAGACCTTCGTTTTGACGTATTTGATTTATGATTCTGCGCCGGTCTTCTCCATCGCGTGCGCGAGGCGGCAGAAATCGGCGGCCGAGAGCTTCTCTCCGCGGATATCCGCCCGCATGCCGCACGCCTCGAGCGCCGCGGCGGTCACGTCCTTCGGGACCTTCGGCTGCAGGGCGTTGAGGAGCGTCTTCCTTCTCTGTCCGAAGCCGAGGGCTATGAGCTCCTCCACACGTGCTGAGAACAGCTCGAGCTCCGTGTCGCCAGAGGGCGCCATGGGATCGATCTCTCTCACGCCGCCGTGCGGGATCAGTCCGATGACCGCGGAGCTGACCTTCGGAGGCGGGAGGAAATTCCCGGGCGAGACGTCCGTGAACTTTTCGACCGTACAGCGCAGAGCGACGGACGCCGTGATCGCGCCGTAATCCGCCGAGCCCGCTTGTGCCGCGAGCCTGCGCGCGACCTCGAGCTGGACCATGAAGACCATGGAGGAAAACGGCAGGGGGCGCGAAAACGGAAAGGATTCGATCAGCTTCATCATCACGGGACTCGTGATGTAATACGGCAGATTCGCGCAGACGCTGAGCGTTCCGCCCTCGCTGAGCAGATCGCCGAAATGCTCGTCGAGGAAGGACGGCAGATCGAGCTTCATGAAGTCCGCGTTCACGACGGCGGCGTTGCCGCAGTCCGCGAGCGTTTCTTCGAGCAGGGGCAAAAGTCCCCGGTCGATCTCCACGGCGGCGACGCGGTCGTATTCCTCCGCGAGGCAGGCGGTGAGCGCGCCGATACCCGGACCGATCTCAAGCACGCCGGCGGGTCTGTCCGCGGGCGCGTGAGAACGGGAATACGCCGCGATGTGCGCGGGGATCGACGGATTCACGAGGAAATTCTGTCCGAAGCCTTTTTTCGGCTGAAGCCCGTATTTTTCCAGCAAAGCGCGGACGACGGCGGGATTCGTGAGCTCCATGGCTCAGCGGATCACCGTCATCGAATAGCCGACGGAATAGCTTTCCTCCGGCTGGAGGCAGCGGTGGTACTTCTTGCTCTTCGCGTCGGTGGTCTCCGCGACGTCGGCGGGCAGGCCGTTCCACGGCTCGAGGCAGATGAACGGGGACTGCTTGTGATCCGGCGTCCAGAGACCGAGGGCGTCGAAGCCCTCGAAATCGAAGCGGAGGCCTTTCCCCGTTTTGCGGGAAACGAGTTTCACGGTCTTCTTCGGCAGGTTTTCGAGAATGATCGCGTCGTTGTCGTAATCCGACCAGACGAGGGGCAGTTCGGTCTTGTCCTTCAGGATGTCGAGCTTCGGAAGCTCGGCGTTCATGTATCCGTCCTTCGTGATGGACGCCGTGACGCCCGCCGTGTCCTCAAAGAAGAGGCTGTAATCCTCAAAGCCGCCGTCCTCCGCGGCGAGGGGGCAGTTGAAGCCCGGGTGCCCGCCGATGCAGAACGTCATTTCGTTCCGGTCGAGGTTCTTCACGGTAAAGGTCGCGTCAAAGCCGTCGTCCCGCACCTGATACGCCGCTTTCGGCGAATAGCAGAAGGGGAACATTTTGAGGGTTTCCTCGGTTTCGCGCTGTTCGAGCACAACCTTGTCCTTGCCGATATAGACGGGATCAAATTCGCGCTTTCTCGCGATCCCGTGCTTCGGCATGGGATATTCCGTGCCGTCGAAGGCGATCTTGCCGTCCTTCGGGGAACAGCAAACCGGGAAAAGGATCGGCGCCTGTCCGTTCCAGTGGGCGGGATCGCCCTGCCAGACGTATTCGATGCCGTCCTTGACGAACGAAGTGAGCTCGCCGCCGAAGGTCCGCACGACGGCGGAGGCGGCGGGAGAGGTCAGAGTAAACGTCATGCTGCGGTCTCCTTTTCGTGTGATCCGGTTCTATGGTCCGGTTTATGTTCAGAACGCCAGCTTTTCCTCGAGAATCTTTGATACCTCGGCGATCGGAACGCGAACCTGTTCCATGGTGTCGCGCTCGCGGATGGTGACGCAGCCGTCCTCGACGGAATCGAAGTCATAGCAGATGCAGAACGGCGTGCCGATCTCATCCTGCCGGCGGTAACGCTTGCCGATGGAGCCCGCGTCGTCGAAATCGACGTTGAATTTCTTAAGCAGTTCCTCGTAAAGCCACTGCGCGTTCTCGGAAAGCTTCTTCGAGAGCGGGAGAACGGCGGCCTTCACGGGCGCGAGCGCGGGATGGAAGTGCATCACGACGCGGACGTCGTTCTTCTCCGCGTCCACGACTTCCTCGTCGTACGCGTCGCACAGGACGGCGAGCACGCTTCTTTCCACGCCGAGGGAGGGTTCGATGACGTAGGGGATATAGCGCTCGTTCGTTTCGGGATCGAAATAGGTGAGGTCCTTGCCGGAGACGGTCTGATGCTGGGTCAGGTCGTAATCGGTGCGGTCCGCCACGCCCCAGAGCTCGCCCCAGCCGAACGGGAACAGGAACTCGAAGTCCGTGGTCGCCTTGGAATAGAAGCAAAGCTCCTCGGGATCGTGGTCGCGGAGGCGGAGATTCTCGTCTCTCAGGCCGATGGAAAGCAGCCAGTTGTGGCAGAAGGTCCTCCAGTAATTGAACCACTCGAGATCGGTGCCGGGCTTGCAGAAGAACTCAAGCTCCATCTGCTCGAACTCACGGACGCGGAAGATGAAGTTGCCGGGGGTGATCTCGTTGCGGAAGGACTTGCCGATCTGACCGATGCCGAAGGGCATCTTCTTGCGGGAGGTGCGCTGGACGTTCACGAAGTTCGTGAAAATGCCCTGCGCCGTCTCGGGACGGAGGTACACGGTGTTCTTAGCGTCCTCGGTCACACCCTGGAAGGTCTTGAACATCAGGTTGAACTGACGGATATCGGTGAAATTATGCTTGCCGCAGGTCGGGCACGGAATTTCGTGCGCGTCGATGAATTCCTTCATCTCCGCCTGAGAGAACGCGTCAATGGGCTTTTCGAGCGTGAAGCCGTTCTCGGCGCACCAGTCCTCGATCAGCTTGTCCGCGCGGAAGCGTTCGTGGCATTCGCGGCAGTCCATCAGCGGATCGGAGAATCCGGCGAGGTGGCCGCTCGCGATCCAGGTCTGCGGATTCATGAGGATGGCGGCGTCAAGACCCACGTTGTAGCGGTTTTCCTGAACGAATTTCTTCCACCACGCCTTTTTGATGTTGTTCTTCAGCTCGACGCCGAGCGGGCCGTAATCCCAGGTATTGGCGAGACCTCCGTAGATTTCGGAACCGGCGTAGACAAAGCCCCGGTTCTTGCAGAGGGCGACGATTTTCTCCATGGTTTTCGCTTCGTTGGACATGCGCATATCAATCTTCTCCTTTTCGGCAGTTTCAATCAGGATTCGCCCGCCGTCCGATATGCCGCGAAGAGGTTCAGACCGTCCTTCGGACGCACCTCAAAGCTCTCGGGGGTATTGTCGGTCGCGGGGATAAAGGTGCAGGGATAGGTGATGTTGACGTTTTCGTAAACCTCCACCGCCGTGAGCGTTTCGAACAGCGCACGCAGGTCGGCTTCGGTGAATTCGGTTTTCAGAATGGGGGTGGAGGGCTCGTAAAGAGGCTGGACCCAGAGCGGCTGTGCCTCGGTCTCTTCTTCCTCTTCTTCCTCGGGGACCGCAAGCGTTCCGTCCTCGTTAAAGATCTGTTCCACGGGCTCGGTGGAGGGATTGGGGTCGAAGGGCAGATCCTCTTCGATCGGTTCGGTCTCCGGCTCCGGCTCAGCCGCGGTCTGTTCCTCGGGCTTGTGGATATCCGCGGTCAGCCGCGCAAGCATGTCGACGGCGTCCTCCTCCCCGAGCGAGGCGAAGAGCTTCAGATATTCCCGCACGAGGGAAAGCGTGTAATTCTGCTTCGCGTCCCGGTCGGCTTCGGTGTGCACCTCCACGGAGTTCAGCGTGAATAGATCCTCCCCCGTGACCGTGCGGTCGCCCGCGCCGAGCAGCCACTGATTCGGGACGTGCTCCATCCACGGCCAGCCGTCGGTACCGATGTGCTCCACGAGGGTTTCGAATTCCATCGTGATCTTTGTGCCGTCGTCGTAAATGTCGCGCGGCAGGGAGACCGTCACGGAGCCGAGCACCTCGGTCAGCTCGTCCAGACGGAAGCCGTCGATCGTGTACGTATATTCGATGCGCAGGCCCGTGAACGCGTTGACGTATTCTGCGAGCTGACCGACGCCGTAAATCGAATAGATCTCCGACAGCGTCCGATAGCCGGCGGGCGTATAGACCCGCATTTCCGGCGTGAAGTAGGTGTAGACGACCTGTTTGCGGTTCGTGTCGATTCGGACCAGCACGATCGCCGACGCGCCTATGGAGCGGAATTTCGCGGACAGCATGCCGAGCGTGGGAACTGCGTTGTCAAACTCCGCCGTCGCTGCTTCGATCGTCTCGACGTCCGGGGTATAGTCGTTATACAGATCGGGACGGTAATCATCGACTACAAAGAGGCAGTTGACGCTTTTGCCCGAAGGCAGCGGGTCCTCGGTCGGATCCTCTGTCGCGGGCTTCGATTCCGCGGGAGCGGTCTCTTCGCCGTCCGTATTGATGATGTTCGTCAGCTCCGCGTCCCCCTCGTCCAGAAGATCGTTCACGGTACGGGATACGAACATCGCGCCGAAATACGCGAGGACGCCGAAGATCAGAGCCGCGACCAAAAATGTGACGCCGAAATTTTTAAGCGCGGAGAGCATGGGTCTTTTCCTTTCGTATCACATGATAAAGTATATTATACCTTATTCTGCGAAGAATTGCAAGTGTCAATTTGATGGAAGACGTAAGTTTCGCGCTCACGTCCTGTGATAGTTTTCATAAAAGCGCGTGTGCTCGATCAGCCTGAACAGTGCGGCGGCAGCGTCCGCGGGGGTATTCTCTTCCCCGCCTGCGGCGCACGCGCACGAAACGAGCGTCACAAGCATGGCCGAGACGCCCTCCAGCGCGTCCGCTTCCCTTTCGGGCGAGAGCCCGTGAAAGGGGAACTGCGTGAAGAACATATGGTTCACAAGGAGCTGCTCGAAGAAGACGTCCGCGTCCGGACGGCTCTCGCGGAACCGGCGGATGTCCTGGTGCGCCGCACGGGCGTCCCCGCAGCTGCGCGCGCCGAGCAGGACGGCCCAGTCCCTGAGCGAATCGCTGTTTTCCCCGTACCGAGCGATCAGATGAAGTCCGAGCTCCGTCCACTCTGCCGGCTCTGCCGTCCGCCGCGGCGTGCCGAGAAATTCGCGCACGGTCCCGAGGCGGTCCTCAAGCGGCAGGTTCCTCTGCTGCATCGCGCGGATGAGGGAAAACCGAAGCGCGCCGGGATCGTCGACCGTCGAAGGGATCGAAGGGCTGCCGGGAAAGGGCGGGGGTTCGACGGCGAGGGGGCGGACCGAAAAGGTCATGGGGTCTTTTTCCTTCATGAGCAGTTCCACAGTCGCCTCGCAGCTGTTCGACGCGGAGCACTCGAGCGCCGCCTCGGTCGGATCGACCGCCGTGCGGACCCCGCGGGGATAGAGACGGCAGACGTCGGAGAGGACCCCTTCCCCCATCTCGGCGTGGAGGGAGCAGCGCCCGTCCTCCATCCGCATGGGGCAGTCCCCGAGCCAGTTCGGCGTGAACCGCGCGTATTCCTCCTCGGTGGGGTGATCGACTAGGCGCAGCGCCGTGTCAAGCCGTCTGCGCAGAGCGTCGGAGCAGTCCAGTCCGATCAGCCGGAAATAATTCCGCATCGACACCGTGATCGCCCATCCCTCGCAGCAGGACCGGCGGCACGCGCCCATTTTGCACGAAAAATCCGGGAAGTACCGGGGAACGAGAAACTCACGCATGATCCACCTCGCGCCGCGCCGGAGAAGGCGCGGTTATACGGTTTCAGTATAATCGAAAGTCTTTGCCGCGTTTCGTGGGTTTTGTTAATTTTTTTGCGGCTTGCAAAATCCATGGGGATATGTTATAATACCCTCATGATGCGAAAAGGAGGCGCCGGGAAATGAAAGAGAATTACGCACTGATATTTGAAAAGACTCTCGCAGAGCTCGGGAAAAGCGGAAAACGCCCGCGGCTCCTGCTCCACGCCTGCTGCGCCCCATGCTCGTCCGCGTGCCTCGAATCGCTCGCGCGGGTCTTTGAGATCACCGTCTATTTCTATAATCCGAACATCTCGCCCGAGGAGGAGTTTTCCTTCCGCGAAAAGGAACTGCTCCGCTTTCTCTCGGAGGCCGGGTATTCCTCCGTCGGAGTCGAAGCCCCCGCCTACGATCCCGCGCCGTTTTACGCGCTTGCCGCGGGGCGCGAGGACCTGCCGGAGGGCGGCGCGCGGTGCTATGACTGCTACGCCCTGCGCCTCGAAAAAACCGCGGAGGCGGCGCGTGCGGGCGGGTATGACTATTTTACGACCACGCTCTCGGTCAGCCCGTACAAGAACGCCGCGTGGCTGAACGAGCTCGGGCTTGCCGCGGGTGAGAAATACGGCGTGCCCTATCTGTGCTCGGACTTCAAGAAAAAGGACGGCTACAAGCGATCCATAGAGCTGTCGAAGCAGTATGATCTCTACCGTCAGGATTACTGCGGCTGCGAGTTTTCTCGCAGGGCGCGGCACGGGGAGGACGGGGCATGAGGATTTATGTGCTCCGCCACGGGGAAACCGATCTGAACAAAAAGCACGTCATGCAGGGCTGGCTCGACGAGCCGCTGAATGAAAACGGACGCGCGCTCGCCGCCCGTGCCGGACGCGCGCTCGGCGGGATCCGCTTCGACGCCTGCTATTCGAGCCCTCTGCGGCGCGCCGCTGAGACCGCCGCGATCATTCTCCGGGAAAGCGGTAATACGATCCCGGTCACGACGGACGAAAGACTGCGGGAAATCTGCTTCGGCGAGCTTGACGGGACCGTCCTGCCCCCCGAAACCGAGGCGCGGTTTTTCTCCGATCCACGATCCCTGGACCCGTTCCCCGGCGGGGAGCACGTGGAGGACGTCTGCCGCAGGACGCAGGCGTTTCTCCATGAGCTCATCAGAAAGGACGGCGTGTTCCTCGTCTCGACCCACGGGTGCGCGCTGCGCGCCATGCTGAACCCGCTGTACGCCGATCCCTCGGATTTCTGGCAGGGGCGCGTCCCGCCCAACTGCGCCGTGACCGTGATCGGGCGCGAGAACGGCGCGCCGGTCATCCTCGAAAACGACCGGATCCTGCCGATAGAATAGAAACGGGGGAAACGCGGCTTTCCCCCAAAGAAAGTCCTGGCAAAGAACTTCATACGACCGGTACAGCGAACCGCTCTAAGTGCACCTCGGGGTAACGTGCGGCGTACCGATGAAACATTTTCGAATTCTTCGTGATGGCATATCGTTTTAGCAGGAGAAGAGTATAAAAGCCGGAAGAGCATCCTCCCGGCTTTTTCTTTGCGCGGATTTACGCGGCGCCTTCCTGTGTCACGGTCGCGTACCGCTCGATGATTTCCTTGATAAGCTGCTGCCAGAGGACGGAGGTTCGGAGAACGTCCTCGGAATAATAGTTCAGAAACTCGTCAAGCTCCATCCCGTTGTACTGCGCGTAGAACTTCATGCCCTCGCGGTATTCCTCCTCGGTCGGCTCGATCCCGAGCTCCTTCACGCAGGCGTACATCACGAGGTCTTCCTTGACAAATCCCTTGGATTCCTCGCGGACGTCCTCGTCCGTGATGCCGTAGTATGCCTGAAGCAGAGTGTCGTAGTCCACCTGAAAATACTGCGCGTAATACTCGTACTGGGCGCGGTTCTCCCGATACACGCGCTCGACTTCCTCCTCGGGGTACATGAGCACCTCAGATCTCTGCAGGACCTGCTCCCACAGTTCGGAATACATTGCCCCGTCGACGTAGTAGTTCTTGCGCCACTGAACGTTCTCGCGGTACGCTTTGTTGAATTCCTCCACGTTCGCGTAGGCAAAATGCGAGGTCACGAACTCGTCGTTCAGCTCCGGCACGACAAGCTCCGTCGCAACGATGGCATGCACGCGGCAGACGAAGGTGACCTCCTGCCCGTTCAGCTCGTCGCTTCCGTAGTTTTCCGGGAAGGTGACGTTGAAGGAAAACTCCTCCCCGTCCGGCATCCTGCCGATGAACGCTTCGGCAAACCCGTTGATGTATCCGGTGCCTCCCTGCGCCACGATCTTCTGGTTCTGCGCGGTCCCTCCCGCGAACGGCTCGCCGTCCAGATAGCCCGAATAATCCGCGAGGACGGTGTCGCCCTCCTCGACGGGACGGTCGGTGATCTCGGGATAATACGAATACGATTCCAGCATCGCGTCGACTTCGTTCGCGTATTCCTCGTCGGTCAGAGCGGGATCCTGTCTCGTCACGGCCAGCCCTTCGAGGCTCTGAATCCGGACGTATTTTGATAGGTCGGACGTTTTATAGTCAAAATCCGCGTCGCTCACCACCGCGGGCCCCGTACCCGGCTGAGAAGCGGTACCGGGCTGTTCTGCGGAACCGCTCCCGTCCGACGACGCGGAGGCTCCGGTTTCCGTTCCGGTTTCGGTTTTCGAGCACGCGGCAAACAGCAGGCAGAGGGCAAGCAGCAGGCACAATCCTTTTTTCACGTCGTTTTTCCTTTTCGGATGTAAAAATCAAGTGTTTCATTATACCACAGATTTCGCGCGGATGCAAACGTCTCGCGGAATATTTACGAATTGTTCACCGCGGCGGGCGCGTTCTTTTCCCGCGCTGTTGACAAGTCGGGACGCGGGCGGTATAATGAAGGCAGATTCCCGAAGGGAGGCTGCTATGCGCTGTACGACGCTCTGCTACATCGAACGCGGCGGGTCCTGGCTGATGCTCCACCGCGTGAAAAAAGAAATCGATCCCAACCGCGGCAAATGGATCGGCATCGGCGGCGGGCTGGAAGAAAACGAATCCCCGGAGGACTGCGTCCGCCGGGAAGCCATGGAGGAGACGGGGCTTTGTCTTCTGAATCCCGTGCTCCGCTCCGTTGTGACCTTTGTCATGGACGGGGGCGAGGGGGAGCTCATGTTCCTCTTCACCTGCTCCGATTTTACGGGAACGCTGCGGGAGGACTGCGACGAGGGCGAGCTCGCGTGGGTCCCGAAGAGCGCGGTCTACGGTCTCGAGCTTTGGGAGGGCGACCGCGTGTTTCTCGACCGGCTCGTGAAAGACGAACCGTTTTTCACCCTGAAGCTCGCCTACGACAGGGACGAAAAACTGACCGATGCCATCCTGAACGGATCGGAGCTGATCGGTCGGAACGAATAAGGAGTCCTGCAAACAAAAGTCAATAGGCTGGGAGCAGAATTCACAGAAAATTCATGATGTGAATTCATGATGAAAAAAGCATATGACAACAAAAGCCGGAGAAAATGAAGTTTTTCGCCGACTAACGTAAAATGGCTGG
>JAFYBN010000116.1 GCA_017540175.1 Clostridia bacterium
TCTCCGGATGTACAGCGCTCTGAATGAGAAGGTGCCGTTTTACGAACTGCTCGTGCGGGCAGGGCTGTTCGAGCTGACGGCATACTGGATGGAGCATTCCATGCAGGACGGGGAAACCGTCGTGAAAGAGACCAGGCAGGACGCGATCAAACAGGCGCTCGATACCATCCACGGACATTACAGAGAAAAAATCACGCTGGAGAGACTCGCTGCGGATGCCGGTCTGAGCGTGGGGTACTTCATCCGCACATTCCGCCGGTATGTGGGGAAATCCCCGGCGGACTATATCCTGAATTACCGCCTGACCAAAGCCGCGGAACTGCTGCGCACCACCGACCTCAAGATCCTCTCCGTCGCCTTCGACACGGGATTCAACAACGTCAGCTATTTCATCCGCAGCTTCGGCAAAGCTTACCGCTGCTCCCCGACGGAGTACAGGGAGACCTTCCGGCGGGAGGGTGCGGAGGGTTGAGAAAGACGCAAACGCGCGAATGCGTGCGGTCTTACTTCAGCGCAGTTCCGGTGTGTTTCTCCGAGGACGGATGAACCGGCTGCCATTGACCAATCTGCCGATCCGCGGCATAAAGACAAAAACCGCCTTTCAGCGGAGGTATAGAAGAGATCGCCCATGCCTGACAACAGGCTCGGGCTCTGAATCCTGTTGAAGGATCACTCCCCCGCCCTTCCCGTCAATCGGAAGGGCCGCTTCGCGTCAAAAAAGCCGCTCCCGGCCACAGGGCAGCGGCTTTTCGTATGGCAAGGATCACGGCTGTGCGGGAACGTTTCCGATGTCGCCGCCGATGCACGCAGAACGGTCTTTGATCTGCCCCGGGCATACGCACACTCAACAGAGAGCGCAAAAGCCGCTTCTGCCGACCATATTCCGGTATTCCGGCTGCTCGGCGCATAACCACCCACGACGCATTTAAACAATTTGTGAATTATGGATCTGCCGTATTGACATGTCTGGACTACTGTGATAGTATTATGGCAGACTACCGCGATAGTCTTAAACTCGCAGGGACGCCTGCGGACAGCATGAGGGAGGATGGAACGATGAAGCTGTTTGAATCCGAAAGAAAGGTCATGGAAGTGCTCTGGCGTGAGGGGGAGATCCCGGCGAAGCGGGTCTCGGAGATCCTCGGTGAGGAGATCGGCTGGAACAAAAACACGACCTACACCGTGATCAAGAAGTGCGTCGCGAAGGGAGCGATCGAGCGGATCGAGCCGGGCTTTGTCTGCCGCGCGCTCATCGGGAAGGAAACGGCGCAGGACGAGGAGGTGGATGACATGATCGACCGCGTGTTCGACGGGTCCTTCGATCTCTTGTTCGCCGCCCTTCTCCGCCGTGAAAAGCTCACCCCCGAGCAGATCGAAAGCCTGCGCCGGAGGGTGGACGAGCTGTCGGGAGAGCAAAAATGAACGTCTTTGAAATCAGCGTCACGGGCGCGGTCCTGATCTTCGCGGTCATCCTGTTGCGCGCCGCGGGCAGAAAACGCCTGCCCATGCGGACGTTCACCGTTCTCTGGCACGTCGCGCTTCTGCGGCTGCTGCTGCCCTTCGGGCTCCCGTCCCCGTTCAGCGCGGCGAGCATCGGGCAGAAGCTGATCCGACCGCTGGCGAAGATCTTCTCCCGGCCGGACGGCGCAGGCGCGGCGGATATTTCCGCTTCTCCGACGTCCTCCGGCGTCTCACACGGCACGTTCTTTTTTGAGACTGCCCCGTCCGACGCTCCTCCGATCTCCGAGGCTTTCCATACGGCAGGGGGGATCGCGCAGGAGAGCGCGTCCTCCGCCCGGTTTGCCCCGGACTGGCGGCTCATCGTCTGGATCGCGGGGGCGGTTCTCTGCCTTTCGCTCTTTGCCGCGTTCTATGTTCGCGCCTTGAAGCGCTTCCGGCAGTCCCTTCCTCTGGAATCGGACTTTGCCCGGGACTGGCTTGCGGCGTATTCCCCCGGTCGGAAGATCGAGGTGCGGCGCTCGGACCGGATCGGCTCCCCGCTGACCTACGGCGTGCTGCGCCCGGTGATCCTTCTGCCCTCGGACACGGATCTCACGGACACGAAGCGGCTGGAGTTTATCCTCGCCCACGAATTGACGCATATCCGGCATTTTGACTCGCTCACAAAACTCACGCTCGCGCTCGCGGTTTCGCTCCACTGGTTCAATCCCGCGGTGTGGCTCCTGTTCGTCCTGTTCAACCGGGATATGGAGCTGGCGTGCGACGAGGCGGTGGTGCGGATGTTCGGCACGGATTCAAGGCGGGACTATGCCCTCATGCTGATCGGGTTTGTCGAAAAGAAGAACCTGCCCGTATTGCCCGTGAATGGGTTCGGACAGGTGGCGATCAGGGAAAGGATCGGTGCGATCATGAAGGTCAGAAGAATCACATGGGCGGCGTCCCTCGCGGCAGTGATCGCGGTGTGCGGCATCACGGCGGTGTTTGCGACCACGGCGGCACAGGAGACCCCCGAGAAACCGGAACAGACGGAACAGACAGAACAAATGGATGCGGGCGCAGATACGCTTGCCGCCGAACAGGAAGAAGAGGCAAGACTTTTTGAAGCAGAGCTTCAGGCACAGGTACAGGCTGAGCTGGATGAACAATTGAAGCTCGAAGCGGAGCAGCATGCACGGGATGAAGCGGAGCGGGCTCTCGAAGCGGAAAGGCAGCGTCAGGAGGAGGCGCAGGCGGAAATCCCTCTCTGGGAAAAATACGGTCTGACAGAAGAAGAGTTCATGTCGGAGAAGGCCCTGAGATTCCGCGAAAAACTCGAGGAACAGGAAGCGCAGAGGCTTGCGGAGCAGGCACGGCTTCAGGCAGAGCAGGAGGCGAAGCTGAGACGCGATGCGGAACAGGATCCGGAAGCGGAAATTCCCGTGTGGGAGAAGCTGGGGATTACGGAGGACGAATACCTCCACGGCGAGAAATATCAAAAAATCCGGGAAAAACTGGAACACAAAGAAGCGGAGCGGGCGGCGGAAGAAGAGCGGGAAAGAATGCGGGCGGAAGTTCTCGCGTTCAGAGCGGCGAAGGAGGCTGCCTCCGCCAAGTGGCTGGACAAGAGACAGATCTTTGACCGGATCTGCGAGATCCTGCTGACCGGTGCGGAAAGCCGGGAGGACCGCCTCGCAAGTCTCGACGCGCTGATCCTCGAATTCCGCGCGGATTTCGACTATGACAGCGGGTCGGGCAGTTCCGGCTTCGGGATCTCCGATACCGCCGAGGGAGAGCCGGGGTGGGCGCCCAACGCCGACCTGCGCTATGAAGCGCTTCGGGACTATTACGATCAGTTCGCCCCCTACGGCGTCAGCTTTGAGCGCAGAGAAGGAACCGAGACGGGCGATCCGTACTGGAACGGGCAGCCCGTGACGAGTTGGGAGGACATTCTCTTCTCCGCCGACGGAAAGACGGTGCGCCGCTTTTATATCGCCGAGCACAACTTCACGGACGCGGTTTCCGTGCGCGTGGTGTACGACGGGGAGACGGCCGTCGGGGTGGAGATCAACCCGAACCGGTGAACATATGGTCCGGGGGACGAACCCAGAACAGAAAGGGAAAGACGGTGAGGTGGTTATGAAGACACGAAAACTGTCGGCATTGCTTCTCGCGGCCGTTTTGCTGCTCGGCGGATGCCGCGGAGAAGGCGGCGGGGCGGAGACCGATGAGGAAATCGTGGAAAAGACCGATACCCTGACCAACGTTTACCGCAGAACGGCGTTCTCCGTCCCGGAGGATTACAGTCTGACAAGCGGTCCTCTCCGGCTCGATTCCGAGACCGGTGCGCTCGTCTGCCTGATGCTCGACGGCGCAAACACGCTCCGTCTCGTGACGACGGACGTTGAAAAGGGCGTACTCGGAGACCCGCCTTTTGACATCGGAGACGGGATGCTCCTCAAAACCGCCGTGACGGAACGGTACGCTTATGCCGTCACCGCGGTAAACGACGGGGAAAACCCGATCCGGTATTATCTGAATCGGAGGGATCCCGAAACCGGAAAGCTCGAAGTCAGCGACGATCTGTGCGTCACGTTCGGCGAGCGGATCGAGGGGATCCTCAGCATGGCGGCGACGGCGGACGGCACGGTCTGGCTTTCAACTTCGGACAAGCTGTTCGCTCTGAACGAAAGCTTCGGGCTTGCGAAAAAACTTCCCATCGAACGCCCCGGCGCGCTCTTTGCCGACCCGGACGGGGGGATCTGGATGACGCTGAACGCAAAGGTCCGCCGGATCGACCCGGACGCGCCGAAGGGCGGAGAGGATTTCGAATGCGGCGAGGCTGTGAAAGAAATCGCCTTCGACGGGGATCACACCTTCCTCTATTCCACCGCGAAGGGCATCTTCGGCGTGCGCGTCACGGACGAAGGAAACGAGACCGAGCTTCTCATGAGCTACGAAAACTCGAATGTCACCCCGGACAGCGTCGAGCTCTCCCTGGCAGCCGACGCGGAGAATTTCATCTTTCGGGAAGAGAGAACGAGGTCCTATGTTCCCGTGCTGTACCACAGGGGCGAGGATGTGGACCTATCCGCGATCACGGTGCTCGAGGTCGCGGACATCCTCGGCATCGACGTCTATCCGGAGCCCCGCATCATCAAGACCAAGCTCGTTGAGTATAACCGCGACCATCCCGAAATCCGTCTCTCCGTCCGGGACTATACGCAGTACAACACAAAGGAAAATCCGGACGGCGGCTCTAAGAAACTGATGATCGACATGCTCACGGGCGTTTATAAGCCGGACTTCGTCCTCAGCGGCACGGATGACAAAAACCTGCCCGAGCTCTACGAAAACGGGCTCTGTGCCGACCTCGACCCGTATCTCGAGGCCGATCCGGAGGTAAACCGGGATACAGTACCCGGCGCGATGCAGAGGTTTTTCGCGACGCAGGACGGAGGTATGTGGGCGATCGCCCCGAGCTTTTACTGTTTTACTCTCGCCGCGCGCGCGGACGTGCTCGGTCCGTATGCCGGGAGGGAAAAGACCGGCTGGACGATCGGGGAGATGCTCGATTTTCTCGAGTCCCTGCCCGCCGACGCGATCCCGATATACCGCTGTTCGCGCGAAAACGCTTTTTCCCTCCTGTTCGGCGAAAACGTCCTGTCCGCGTTCTATGACCGGGAAAGTGCTTCCTGTGATTTCACCGGGGAGACCTTTCTGCGCCTGCTGCGCTATTACGTCTCCCTGCCCGCGGATTACAACGAACTCGTCAGGGTCTCGCCCCTTGACGGCGTGAGGGACGGCTCGCGCTTTCAGAATCAATACGACGGCAAGGTCGCGTTTTACAACATAAACGTGGCCTCCCCGGACAACCTCGCGAAGATTGAAGCGGAGCTCGGCACCAAGGATTACGTTCTGATCGGCTATCCGTCGGAGAACGGCAACGGGAGCCGGGTCTACACCCGCTGCTGCCTCGTCATGACCTCGTTCTGCACGGACCCCGACGCCGGATGGGACTGGATCAAAACGATCATGAAGGAACCGTATGAAATGGGGCTTGAGGGGGGCAGCTCGTCGTCAAGCTGCGAAAACTACCGGAAAGCATTCGAAAAACGCGCCGAAGGCGTCACGGTTTTGAGCTTCTCGACGGGAAGCACCTCCTACTACGGCATGTCGGAAGAGGTGAACTTCGGCGGACCGGGCTATGTCGTCCGGCTTTCCGACGAAGACTGCGAGCGCGGGCTGAGCTTCCTCTGCGAGACGGCAGGTCAGCCCCTGATCTTCACCGTGCCTGAGCAGATCCGGCAGATCGTGAACGAAGAAATATCCGCGCTCGTCGGCGGCGTCGGCTCGGCGGAGGACTGCGCGAAAAAGATCCAGTCAAGAGTGTCGATCTGGCTGGCGGAGCATCAGTAAAAGGTTCCTGATACCGGGCTGTTTCCCGGCAGCGCTCTTCTTTGGGGATGCGTCTGCCGGGATTTTCCCGGGATGAGAAGAGATCGGGCAGGACCCGTGATGTGAGCCGCGGAACCGAAGACTGCCTCCTCCGCCGCGATCCGATTTGACAGAATATCAATGAAATATCCGGTTTCCGGAACAAATCGCGCTCTTCTGACGTCTAATGATCGAGAAGGAATCCACACGAAAACCGACCCTGCCGCGGCTCGACAGCCGAACCCGCGCTTCCGGAAGAAGAACCGGATGCCCCGCGGCGGAGAGCGCTCTTTCATGAGACGGAAACCGCGGAAAGCGCGTTCCGATCGTGTTTTTGTCACAGCGGATATGTTTTATTCTGTTTGCCATCGGAGAGGTACATGAAGAAACGCTGCATCATACTATCGGCGGCCGTTTTCGCCGCGCTCCTCTGCGTTTTTCTCCTCCTTGCCGTGTCGATCGTCCGGGCGTCGAAAACCGACGAGACCCGCGCCGCCGACTGCATCCTCGTGCTGGGCGCCGGAACATGGGAGGGAGAGGTCTCCCCGGTGTTCCGCGAGCGCCTCGCCCATGCCGTCCGGCTCTACCGCGCCGGATACGCGCAAAAGATCATTTTGACCGGCGGACTGGACCCTCAAAACACCGTGACGGACGCGGAAGCGGCGCGGCGCTGGATCGAAGCGCAGGGGATCCCGGAGGAGGATGTCCTCACGGAGGAAGAATCCCGGTACACGCACGAGAATTTCCTGTATGCCCGCGGGATCATGGAGCGGGAGGGGCTGCGGACGGCGCTTGTGGTGAGCGATCCCCTGCATATGAAGCGGGCGATGCTCTGCGCGCGGGATTTCGGCGTGGTGGGATACGCGAGCCCGACCACGACCACACTCTACAAAAGCGCGCGCACGGTCGTACCGTTTCTGATCCGCGAAACGGGATGCCTCTTCGCCTACGGCGTCTGGAGGATCTTCGCGAGACCGTGGAACGCGCGATAGAAGCGGCCGCAAACCCGCATTCCGTAAAACACCTGCCGAAGAGCGCTTGAAGAACACGGAGACGATGACAGCCCGATCAAACGGCGACGATTCCATCGAGGTATCTGTACATATGACAGAATCTCAAATGTTTGAATACGAACCTCACGATTACGGAAACCGGACATTCTTGTACACGGTCCATCAGGGAAAATTAAGGTTCAGCGGTATGAAGCAGAGCGCGAAGGGCTGACAGAAAGACAGCCCCGACCTCTCACACCACCGCCCGGAGGCACATCATGACGGATAAAGGAGAAAAACAGATCGAATTTCACGTTTCCCCAGATGGGAGCGACGAGAGCGGAACCGGTATGCCGGACGCTCCCTTCGCGACCGTTTCGGGAGCCGCCGCGTCCCATCCGGGCTCGGTGATCCTCATGCACGAAGGGATTTACGGCGGGATCCGGCTTGACGGACACTGCTCCGGCACGGACGATTCCCCGACGGTGATACGAGCGGCGGAGGGAGAGCGGGTCGTGATCCGCCGTGCGGGAGGCACTTGCGTCCACCTCGTCAACGTCGGGAACATCGTGCTGGACGGACTCGAGACGGACGGCGGGACCCACGGGATCCGGTATGAGAGCACCCGGGAAGCGGGAGACATACCCCTTCGGAACATCACCGTCGAAAACTGCACGGTCCATGGTGTGAGAGGGGTGCACGGGATCTGTGTCTACGCCCGCCGCGACACCGATCCCGTGCGGAATTTCACGATCCGCGGCTGTCATGTGTTCGACTGCGAATGCGGGTCCAGCGAGTCCGTAGTTCTGAACGGCAACATCGACGGATTCCTTGTCGCCGGGAACGTGATCCACGACAACAACAACATCGGGATCGACATGATCGGCTTCGAGGGCACGGCGCGCCATCCGGACGGCGCGGACGGCGTCAACCCCTATGAAAACGATTTCGTCCGGAACGGCGTCTGCCGGGACAACCTCGTTTACCGCATCTGCACCGAGGGAAACATGGCGTATTACAGGGACGGTTCCTTCGACCGCTGCGCGGGCGGGATCTACGTGGACGGCGGCCAGCACATCGAAATCACCCGGAATTTCGTCTTCGACTGCGACATCGGCATAGAGGTCGCGACGGAGCACAGTCCGGACGACAATCCGCTTTTCCGAGTGAGAGACATCCGGGTGCACGACAACGTGATCGCCGGATGCCGGGGATTCGCGGGACTATGCTTCGGCGGATATGCCCGGGACCTCGGGTTTACCGAAGAATGCTCCTTCGATCACAACACCCTCTCGGACAACGACGTCATGATCGCGGTGCAGAGGAGCCGGGGAAACCGGGTCTTCTCCAATCTTCTGCTGGGCGGAGGCACGGCGGTTCTGTATAACGAAAGCTGCCGGGGAGAAGACCTCGTCAACACCATCGAAGGAAACGCTGCCGCGGGACTCTCAGAGGGGCACGGATGGCGCGCGGACTACGGAACGCTGTATCCGGAGAGAAGCGACGCCGCGGAAGGATACCATTCCCTGCTCCCGGGCATCGGCTCCTCCTTCGTGCCCGATCCGGAGTGGATCGAACGCGTGAAGCGCTGAACGGCGGCGGTCCCCGAAAAACACACTCCCCCCAAACCCTTTTGATATAATCCCCTTAGAGTAGACACACGAAAAAACAAAAACGTGTCTACACTAAGGGGGTTATTCATGTCAAGGGGGAAGAACAAAAGGTACAGCGTGGAACTAAAGGTGACAGCGGTCGAAGCGTACCTGAAGGGAGAGGGCAGTCAATGTGAAATATGTAGAAGGTATGGAATTTCAGATCATAGTGTGTTGAAAGACTGGATAGTGTGCTATAATGGAGGTCATAAGAGATTCA
>JAFYBN010000117.1 GCA_017540175.1 Clostridia bacterium
GCGTTCTGCGCGGCGGGTGCGTGCGCGGCGTTCTGCGGCGCGGCGGCCCGAGTGGGCGTCTGCGCGGCGGGGTTCGCCGCGGTCCGCTGAACGGGGCTTTGCGCCTGCGTCCGGGTCTGCTCGGCGGCGCCCGTTTTGGACTCGGGGAACGTGCGCACGGCGCGCGGAACGGCTCTGGCGCGGCGTTCGAGATGCTGTTCGTTGTCGCGGTTGATGCGCCCCTTCAGGGCCTGCGCGGTGTGCGGCTGCACGGAGAACGTCCGGGTCGAACCGAACGGTTTTTTATTCTGATTGGTCGAATCCGTAAGCGTCACCTCGATTCGTCTGAGGTAAAAGAGTCATGAAGAGCGGCGTCTCAGCGCAGCGCGGTCGCCGCCGTAATGAAGACAAGTACCAGAAGCAGGAAGGTCGGCGAGAAATACGCCTGGGCGATGTGGGAAAACGCGCCCCGTCTCTCCCCCGTTCTTCCGTAGTCGGAGGGCAGATTGGCCTCTGCGTAATCCTTATAGATGTTCTGCGCCTCGAAGCACATGAGAAGCCCGCTGACGAGCATGGCGGCCGCGAGGATCATGATGAGCAGCAAAGAGCTGACGTTCTGCTTGTCCGCGATGCCGAGCGCCGCTTTCTCCCCGAACAGGACCGCCGTGTTGTACAGCGCGTGCACGAGGATGGGCGCGAGCACGGAGCGGGAGGCGTAGAGGACGGCGCCGAGCACGAGTCCCGCCGTGAAATAAATCGGGAAGCGCACCCAGGAAAAATGGGACATGGCGAAAAGCGCCGCCGAAACCGTCACCGCGACCGTGGGGCTGAGACTTTCGTACTCCCCGATCACGATGCCGCGGAACAGAAATTCCTCCGTCAAAGCGGGCAAAATCGCGAACGCCGTCACGAGATACACGCCGTCGAACAAGCGGTCGTTCATGGCGAACGAGGCGTATTCCACGAGGGAGGAGCCGACGAATCCTTCCGGCCGGAGGCGGTAGAGCACCGTCTCGAGAAGCACGGAGAGAGAGGTCATGAAGACCGCCGCGTGCCAGAGATAGAGCAGCTGGCGGGGTCTGAACAGGTTCAGGCGCAGCCTCGGCGTGAATTCCCTTCCCCGGATCCTGCACCAGAACAGGGAGGGGACCGCGAAGATCAAAAGCTGGATGACGACGGAGGCGAGATAGGGGTTGTCCCTCAGTCCGAGCGTCTCCTGCGGCAGAAGAGAGGACGCGAGAATGAGCGCGAATACGACAAGGAGCAGAACCGGCACAAATACGGTCGACGGAAAGCTCTTTTTCAAAATCAGCCCTTTCCGGGACGGGATCTTCCCGCGTCCTTCGTCACGCGCACGCCTTTTTCGGTCAAAAGGATGTCCACGGTGACGTCGAAGCGTCCGCGCGGAACCTCCGGCAGGATGTAATCGGAATAGACCACGCCGATCGTACAGCCGGAAAACGCGGAGAGATAGCGGTCGTAAAAGCCCTTGCCGTAGCCGAGCCGATAGCCCGCCCGGTCATAGACGAGTCCCGGCACGAAGCAGACCGCTCCCGCCGTCTCGTGTTCCGTATCGTAAACGGGATTTTCCTCGGGGGGCTCGAGCCCTCCCATGCCGTCGTCGCGCAGCTCGTCGAGGGACTTCACCTCGTGATAGGTCATGGTATGGGATTTGCGGTCGCAGCGCGGGAAGAGCACCTTCTTGCCCTTCGCGAACGCCGTCTTCGCGATGGCGGAAACGTCGATCTCATCCGCGGTCGCCGCGTAGAGAAGGACGTATTCGGCGTAGCGGAAGCTCACAAGCCCTTCCGCAGCCTTGCAGATCGCCTCGTCCCGTTTGAATTTCTCTTCCGCGGGCATCGAGCGTCTCAGCTCTTTGTATTCCTCGCGGATATCGTCTTTCTGTTTTTTGATCATCGTGCCAATACCGAAGCGCGCATCTGCTGCGCCGCTTCCTCTCCTTTCATCGTACTGAGCAGCGCGAGCGCGAATTCCGTTGCCGCGCCCATGCCGCATCCCGTGACAAACGGGCCGTCGATCTCGGTGCGGCCGCCCGTGACGGTCGCGCCGGAGAGCTCTTTTTCAAATCCCGGATAGCAGGTCGCGCGTCTGCCCGCGAGCAGCCCCCGTCTTCCGAGAACGAGGGGAGCCGCGCAGATCGCCGCGAGCAGGATGCCTTTTTCAGCCGCGGTCCTCACGATTTGATCGACCGAGCTGTCCGCGTCGAGGTTCTTCGCGCCGGGCATGCCGCCCGGCAGGATCACCGCTTCCAGTTCGTCCGTCATCGCGAGCGCTTCCTCTGCCGCGATGTCCGCGGTCACGGGGATGCCGTGCGAGCCGACGACGACCTTTTTGCCTCCGACCGCTGCCGTTTTGACGTCGAAGCCCGCGCGCCGCAGGATATCCACCGGGGTCAGCGCTTCGATTTCTTCAAATCCTTCCGCTAAAAACAAAAGTACCATATCGCTGCCGCGGAAGCGTCCGTCCTTCGGCGTCCCGCACTCCTTTCATAGCCGTCTTATGCCTGCTGTACCCTATATTATAACAGTCCGCCGCCGGGAAGCGATTAACAATTCATAAACATTGTTGCGCTTTTTTCCCATTTTTCGCTGAAATCCCGGAAAAATCGCTCCGCGTGCTCACAACACGCGCAAAACAGACGCGTAAACCTTCTCGGCGATCAGCGCGCGGTCAAAGGGTTCGTCCGCCTCTTCCGCGGCGCAGGGGATCACGTCCCAGCCGTCCGCGCGGGCGGCGTATGCCGCCGCCCTGCGGCAGCGGAGCAGATATTCCTCATCCTTTTCATGGATGTCGAGCTTTTGTCCCGTCTCAGCCGAGCGCCTCTTCACGAGGGCGGACGAGACCCGCTCGGGCATGTCGAGCAGGATCACGAGATCGGGGCGCGGCAGGCCGAGCTTCGCGTATTCGAAATCCCAAAGCCACGCGAGAAAGCCGTCCCACGCCGCCTCCGGCATTTTCGAAAGCTGATGCACCGCGTTCGCCGTCGTATAGCGGTTGGCGACGATCACGGTGTCCGGATCGAGATAATCGCCCTTCCATCCCGTCGCCCAGCTGGCGAACCGGTCGGCGGCAAAGAACATCGACGCGGCGTAGGGGCCCACGTCGTCGGGCTTTTCGCCGAACGCGCCCGCGAGATACATCCGCACGAGCGCGGAGCCTTCGGAGGCGTAGTCGGGGAACTCGAGCGTGCACACCTTTTTCCCTTCTCCGCGCAGCCGCTCGGCGAGGAGCGCGGTCTGCGTTCCCTTTCCGGAGCCGTCGAGCCCCTCGAGAACGATGAATTTACCCATGGCGAACCACTCCTTCCGCGCGCTCACTCCGCGCGCATTTTCAGTTCGGCGAACTCCTGGCGCGAAATCAGAACGTCGCGCGGCTTCATGCCGTCGGGAGCGGAGACGTAGCCGAGCTGTTCCATGCGGTCGATCAGCTTCGCGCCCCGTCCGTAGCCGACGCGCAGTCTTCTCTGCAGCAGGGACGTCGAGATCTTGCCGGCGTCCACCGCGACCTCGAGCGCGGACCAGAACATCGGGTCCTCGTCGCTCATGTCCTCTTCGCCTTCCTCGGAGGCCGCGCCCTTCTTGCCGACGCCGCACTTCTGCGCCTCGCGCTCGATCTGATTCGCGATCTCGTCGGAGTAGCTGCCCTCGTCGCGGTTCATGTTCTTGATGTAATCCACGACCTGCTCCACGTCGTCCTCGCTGACGTACGCGCCCTGCACGCGGAAGGGCTTGTTCGCGCCGACGGGGGCGAAGAGCATATCGCCCATGCCGATGAGGTTCGATGCCGAGCCGATGTCGATGATCGTGCGGGAGTCGACCTGGGAGGAGGTGCGGAACGCGATGCGGGAGGGGATGTTCGCCTTGATCAGACCCGTGATGACGCTCACGTCCGGTCTCTGCGTACCGATGATGAGGTGCATGCCCGCCGCTCTCGCCTTCTGCGCGATGCGGCAGATCGATTCCTCCACGTCGTCCTTCGCCGTCATCATGAGGTCGGCGAGCTCGTCGATCACGATGACGATGGACGGCAGATATTCGTAGTCGGGGTTCTGCGCCGCGCGGCGGTTGTATTCCGTGATGCTGCGCGCGCCGATGTCCTCGATCAGCCCGTAGCGGCGTTCCATTTCGCTCACCGCCCACGACAGGGAGCCCGCCGCCTTTTTCGGCTCGCTGATGACGGGCACGAGCAGATGGGGAATGCCGTTGTAGATGTTCATTTCGACCTTCTTCGGGTCGATGAGGATCATTTTCACGTCCTCCGGCGACGCCTTGTAGAGGAGCGACGTGATGACCGAATTGATGCAGACGGATTTACCGGAGCCGGTCGCGCCCGCAATCAGAAGGTGGGGCATTTTCGCGATGTCGAAATAGACCGCGTCGCCCGCCACGTCCTCTCCGAGCGCCACCGTGAGCCTGCTTTTCGCGCCGATGAAGCGGTCGTTTTCGAGCAGGGTCCTGAGATGCACGGTCGCGCGGGTCTTGTTCGGGACTTCGATGCCCACGGCGGATTTGCCCGGGATCGGCGCTTCGATGCGCACGCCCGTCGTCGCGAGGTTCAGGGCGATGTCGTCCACGAGATTGGTGATGGAGCGCACGCGCGTGCCCGCCTCGGGCAAGAGCTCGTACCGGGTGATGGTCGGGCCGCGGGAGATGTTTTCGATTTTGGTATTGACCCGGAAGGTCTTCAGCGTGTCGACGAGCTTGACGGCGTTTTCCTCCAGCTCGTCGCGGATGTCCTCGTTCGTGGGACCCGCGTCGGGGGTGAGGAGCTCAAGCGGCGGGAATTTGTACTCGGGATGCTCCGGCTTCTCCTTCGCCTTTTCGGGCTCGGAGACGGTTTTTCTCTTGACGTCGAGCGGCTCGGGGGAGGTCTGGAACTGCCGGGAGAGCTTTTCGATCAGCTCGGCGTCCTCCGGATGCACGAAGATATCCTTGACGTCGAACTCCCCGTCCCCCTGTGTGGCAAGGGAAACCGTATCGGTTTCGTTCCCCGCCGCGGCGGCGATCCGCTCTTTTTCCTTCAAGCCCTCGGCAAGTCCGAGCGCGTGGTCGAGGTTTCCGACGCTGCGCCCGCCGCTTTGCTCGGCATCGGGCAGAAAGTCCCCGCTGTCGTCCGGCGCGGGAGCGGATTTGCCGGTCTTTGCTCCTGCGTTCTTCACGCCGCTCTGCCGCAGCGTATTTTCCTTTCTGCTCTTCTCCACCCGTTCGCGCGTGCGGCGCATGACCTCGTCGAAGATCTTTTCGTCGATGGCCTCGGGGTCGGCGTCGACCGCGGTTTCGGAAGCGGAGAGCGTCTGTCCGTCTGCGTCGGCCAGCCCGTCCGGTCCGTCGGGATCGCGGAAGGCGTCCGCCGCCCAGCCGGTCTTATCCGCGTCAGCGGCGGCAGCGGCGGCTGCCGTGCCCGTTTTGCGCCCGCGGCGCGAGTGGAGCGAAATGAGGTTTTCGTCCTTTTGGACCTCGGTCGGTCCACTCACGGGGATATCGAGCTCGGTCAGACGGCGCTTTCGGACGTGGTAGACTTCCCCGGGCTTTTTCTTTTTGGGGGTCGGAGCGGGAAATTCCATTTTGAGCTGCCCGGATACGGGTTCGGTCACGGCGTTTTCAAAAGCCGCGCGTCCGCTGTTTTTCCCGGCGACGGGCTCGGTCACGGCACGCTCGAGCGCCTCCCGCTGACGGCGCTTTTTCTCGCGCAGGTAGGCGAGGTATTCCTCCTCCTTCACCTGGCTTTTTGTCGGGGCGAGATTCTGCTTTCTTTCTTCCTTCAGCGCCTTTTTCTCGCGGCGCTTTTCCGCGAATCGCGAGGCGTGGTAGGCGATCGCCGCGCCGGCTCCGCGCGGGGTGAGGCCCGCGATATAGAGCGCGACGAGGAGCATGACGACGATGAGCACGATCATGCTGAACACCTGACCGAAGCTGCTCGCGAGAAGCTCGCCGAGGATCCCTCCGGTCACACCGCCGCCCTTAAGCTCCTGACCGGCGGTATAGAAGGTCTTCGCGTCGAGCAGCCGCAGACCATCCCCCTCCGGCGCTTTCCATGTAAAAATCAAATGGAGCATCATGCAGAGAAGGAGCGCTTCGATCGCGGTCGCGCAGGTGCGGCCCACGTTCCTCTGCTCTTCGCGGTCGCGGTTCCAGAAGAGAGCGCGGACGAGCAGAAACAGGGGCAGGGCGTACGCCGCGCCGCCGAACAGTCCGCAAAGCACCCCGCGGATGCCCTTGCCCACGACGCCTTCGTTCATGATCACGCAGACGGCGGCGAGCACGGCGAGCACGACGAGCAGAAACGGGGCGGCGTGGGAAAAGAAGGAAGACTCGCCGCCCGTCTTCTTTACGGCGGTTTTCTGTTTGTTCTTCGCGGCTGCGCCCTTTTTCGCGGACGCGCCGCTTTTGGCCGAGGTTTTCTTCGAATTCTTCGTCTGAGGCATATCGGTTCCTTTCGGATTTTGAGAGAACGGATTCGTTCCTGTGCGAACGTCTATCACGAGCCCCGTGCGGGGCGCTTCATATTCCAAAACAATGCGGCGAAAACACGCCAATGTATATTATAGCATAATAGGATGGAAAATACAAGTCCATTTCACAAAATTTCCGCCCGGCGGGCGGAGGCAGGGGGAAGTTTGCTGAAACCGCATCAAAGAGAATGCTGTCCACTTGCCTCACCGGCGCGGGGGTCATCGCAAAGCTTTGCCTTGCCTCGCCAGCGCGACTGCCGTGCCGACGCTGTCGCACTCGGCGCGGGGCACACAGCTCATGGCCGTTTGGCCATTACATCCGCACTCCTCATGTAACTGCACCGGCTCCGTTCGGCAAATTGAGGAAACAAACGCTGCGCGTTTGTGGTACGAGATATTGCCCTGCGCGGGCGGCGGCACGGAGGGGCAGCTCAGGCCGCATGCCCCCTGCGCCGACGCAGTCGCGCTGTGCGGGTCCCCTTGGCCATTATATCTGTGCTTCTATCACCACCGAAGCGGCTCCGACGGTGAAGCTTCACTCCTCTCCCCTATTCAGCGGTACTTGTCGGCGAACAGCAAGTGACAAGGGGACTGGACTTGAACAGATTCAGCGCGAACTAAATACGCTGCAGCCGAAACTTGGAAATTCGCGCCTGCGCGAATTTCCTCATGCGCTCATAAACGCGCATTACA
>JAFYBN010000118.1 GCA_017540175.1 Clostridia bacterium
CCGATAGAATTTCCTCTCCACGCAGAGATTCACGACGGCGTCGTTGTCGTACTGCCCCGCGACAAGATCGGGCGAATACGCGCCGGTCAGGATGTCGAGCGCAAGCATCCGGTTCCCGGCGTCCGTATCCTCGTCCGTGTTATACACGGAATAATCCCGGACGGACACCTGAATGTCGTCGTGGGAGTCGTTGAACAGCACGATTTTCTCGTAATAGCGGTTTGGGATACTGCACGGAACGGCGACCTCGAGCACCGTTTTCCCGAGCGCTTCCTCGG
Source organism: Clostridia bacterium (assembly GCA_017540175.1). Classification (GTDB taxonomy): domain Bacteria; phylum Bacillota; class Clostridia; order Oscillospirales; family CAG-272; genus UMGS1696. Next base: position 279 of record JAFYBN010000118.1, read on the forward strand.
CGACCTTTCGGTACATCGTCAAAAGATCGACGCCGATATCCGACCTGTGCCGAACCGCGAGGACGTGCTCATCGTCCGGCACGGCAAGGACCCAGGCACTTGTGCCCGTGACAGCGGAATTGACGAAGCTCATGAGGAGAGCGTCCTCCTCCCCGTCCCGATGCCGCACGATCCCTGCCGGGGTCCCGACATACAGCTCCCCGTCCCCGTCGAACCACGCGCCGCGGATCCCTTCGGGCGCGGAGAGAGCGCGCGTTTCGGCGAATCCGTCGGACCCAGTCTGCGGATCGACGCGGTGAAGCTTGTAATCCGTTCTGTCGGAAGAGAGGATCCACACCGCGCCGTCCGGGCTGCGAACCAGCTTTTCGCCGCCCGCTGCGTCGATCACAAGACGGCAGGAGAGATCCGGCTCAAGGACCGCCGCCGCTTCCCGCGCCAAAAGGACGATGTTTCCACTCCCCGCCCCGTCCGCCGCCGCCCCGTAGAAATCGCGGGACACGGACGCGGGGAGGATCTCATCGAGATTTGCGGACAGAACGTCCTCCCCCTCCGCACGGACGAGGGAATAGACCGGGGAGCCGTTTTCATCCTCCGCTCTCGTGACAAGGACGAACCCGTCCGCCGAAACCGAACCGCAGAGGATCTCTCCAAAAACGGAATCGGTGCGGACCGCCTCGGCAGCGTCCCCGTCCGGGGTGCAGGCGTACACCGTGACCGCGCCGTCGCCGCCCGCCATGCACAAAACCCTGTTCCCTTCCCGATCGATGTGGGGGAGCACCGACGCGAGCGGTCTTTCCCCCTCCGCGAGGACGAGCGGCGTCCCGCGGAACACGCCCTCGAGCCGCGCTTTCTCATCGTCCGCTCCCTTCGTGCCGCAGGAGAAACCGGAAAGGCAGAACAGCGCGGCAAAGAAAAGCAGAATCGCTGTCTTCCTGTGTTTTTTCATATCTGGCTCCCATCAATACTTCCGCGGATTGACGATCGTGCGCTCGCCGAAGTGCGACATATCACCGAATTTCTTCGGATCGGTGTCGAGGGGCGGAGGTCCGTTTTCCGTGATCCGCGCGTTCCACTCCGCCGTATAGTCCGAGCGGTACCGCACAAAGTCGTCGAGCCGCATCTTATATCCGAACACCGGGTTTTCCATGCCCTTTTCCGCGAGATATCGGACGATATCCGCGTCCTTGTCGTCCTTATACATCCGGTTTTCCGCGGGATCGGTGATTTCGATCTTGAAATCCAGGGAACTGATATCCGTGCGGATCGGATAGAGGTATTCCACGCCGTCGATTTCTTCGATCTCAAAGCAGTAAAAAGGGGGGTAACAGTAATCCTCAGGGAACTGCCGCCACTCCGTCAGATACGGCAGATAAGCGTCCGCGATCAGGTATTCGCCTCCGATATGGTACCGGGGATAGCCGTAGACCTGATACGCCGGACAGGAATACCGATCGAGGAGGTAAGCGTCCTTGTTGACCTTTTCGTGGTGTGTTTCGTCGTACAGAACCATGACGTGATATATGGTCATGGGCTGCCCGTCCCAGCTCAAGATGCTCGGGTATTCCGTATAGCTCTCGATCTCGAGAATCTTGATCCGGTAGCAGTATTTCGGGATTTCCCGGTCGATCGGACCGAGCGTGAGCGCCTTGAAGTGCTCGGCAAAAAAGTCGATATCGCTCAAAAGGGGATGCGTGAGATCGATGATGGTTTCCTTTCCGGTCGAGCCGTCAATGGCGCGGGCAGTTTCCCGGTCATACGCGACGGTTTGTACGAATCCCTTGAAGGGGATCTCAGGCTGTTTCACGCCGCAGGAGACAAGAAAAGCCGCAGAGAGGAGCAGGGCGGCGAGGCACAGCGGGCAGATTCGTTTCACGGGTCGGACCTCCTTGCGGATGAGCTGATTTCATATTACCACAAACACGCTGTAAAATATACGCCAAATTTGTAAATTCCGGTTTGCGATCCTCGAAGCGTATTCCCTTCTCGGGCTGTCCGCAAGGATGTTCATCGCGATGCTGCTCACGAGAATCGATTTTCCCGAGCTGTTCGGGCAGAGCTGAGCGCAGAGGCCGGGCATAAGCACGAAAGCAAACGTAGTCAACGCGGGGTCAGCGCCGTATGACCTTAGTCAATGACGGTTTGTCGTCGGCATATTCCCTTTTTGTCCCTCACCTGCCGAAATAACGCTTGTTCCTGATCACAAGATATACAGCGGCAGCGGATATGCAGATCAGCGTGGGAACGGCGCTGGCGACGATGGCCGGAGCCGTGATCCTCGCGTAATTCACCCATGCAAAAACCTCCGTGCCGAGAACCGAAGTCAGGTACGGCAGGAACAAGGTCAAGATCAAAACCGCGAGTGATTTTCGGGAGGTCTTCGCAGAAGCGCCGATGAGGATGGAGGTGCCCCAGCAGACGGCATACCCGAGGACCGCCATGCATTGATACATAATTAGGTACTCTTTGATGCTCACATCCGCTTTCACGGCTTCGAAAAACGGAATGCTCCGGATCGCAGCGGAGAGATTTACGGGATCATAGTTTGCCGTCAGAAAATAAAGATCGATCGCCGTCGTACTGAGCAGCAGCGCCGCGGCGACGGACATCATACTCAGAACCCTCTCGCCGCTTTTCCCCATCCTCACACATATCCTTCCGAGGGATCTGAGTCAGTATCGCTGCGACGAGACGATGCCGTAAATTGCGCCGTCGCTTTTGGCGAGCGAGAAGTTGAGTTTCTTCTTCGAGAGGGAGAGTGCCGCGAAGGTTTTGAAAATGTTCTTCATATGACCATTATAGCACAGTTGCCACACGAATGCAAGAGTAACTTTTACAAAATGACAGAAATCGAGAGCCGAAGTCATCGTCTGGAGGACGTGGGCGCACGAGCGGCGTCTCCGCTCTTGACTCTCCGTTAAATCAGCCCCCGATCCGTCATGAACCGTTACGCTCCATGACAAAAAAGCGGCGCGATCCGCGCATTCCCCCCTTTTCGAGCAAAAAAAAGACGCCGGATTTGTGCAGGACGCGCAAACCCGGACGCCTCAATCTGTTTTGTGATCGGTTCACGGGAGCCGGGGCAGCACGCCCCGCGCTCGAACCGCTTTCTCAGGGCTCATGGCTCATCGTACGCTCGCTTCCTCCGGCGGCTCGGAACCGCTGCGGCAAGCTCTGACGCGCTCACTCCCTCACTCCCAAAGCTTCGAGCGCGCCTCGGCGGTCAGCGCGCTTCTTTGGTCGTAAAACAGCGCGGAGGACGCCGTGCCCTTCGTGACGTAGAAGCGGTTCGAGCCGTCGAAACGCGACAGCTCGACGTTGACGCGGTTGCCGGCGGCGTTGCTCGTGTACCAGTAGACGATGTTCAGCCTGCCGAGCTGCTTGAAGCTCTGCGCGTTGATCGCTTCGGTATTCGGTTTGTTGTACCGCAGCACGACCGTGAGGGGCATCGAGGGGTGGAAGCCGTTTTTCGCTTCCGCGCCTTCGAAATACGCCCGCGGCAGCCAGCGGTATTCGTCGTCCCTCAGCCGCTCGTTGAAATAGGTGTCCCAGCCGGCGCGCCCGGACAAGCCTCCCTCCGTGAAGCCCCTCCCGAAGGGCTCGAGATCGGCGAAGAGATATTTCATCATCGACATGCCGATCTCATAGTCCGCGGTCAGGCAGAGCACGCTGTACAGCCAGTACGCCGCCACGCTGCCGGGATCGGTAACGTCCACGGCGGCTTTCAGCTCGTCGAGGTTTTCCGGCGCGGGCGACGGAATCACGATCCGTCTGTCTTCGGTCCATGCGGGGAGAAGTCCGACTCCCTCCGAAGCGAGCTTCGAAGCCGAGGTCATGGCTTTATCGAGAAGTCCCATTTTTTTACCTCCTGAATCATTTCATATAAACAGCGAAACAGCGGTTTGTCGTGTGGCCGCGGCATCCTCAGCCCGGCGGCTCAAGGTCCGCCGCGCCGTGCGGCGGCAACGGCACCAGCGTCAAGCGAGCACAGCGGGCAGAGCGGGCAGACGAAGTCCTCGGGCAGTTCTTCGCCCCCGTACGCGTCTCAGCCCAGCGGCTCGAAGTCCGCCGCGCCGTGTTTGCAGAGCGGGCAGACGAAATCCTCGGGCAGCTCCTCGCCCTCGTACACATAGCCGCACACCTTGCAGACCCAGCCCTTCTTTTCGGTCGGCTGCGGCTTCGGCTTGACGTTGTTCTGATAATAGGTATAGGTCATGGTTTCCCGGTCGGAGACGACGCGCGCCTCGGTGACGGTGCAGATGAACATGCCGTGCGTGTCGAGGTCGACGTAGCTCTCCACCTTGAGGGACATGAAGGCGTTGATCCACCGCGGCAGGAACGCCAGCCCGTTGTCGGAGCGGAAGAATTCGAGATTTTCAAATTTATCCGCCGTGCGCCCGGAACGGAAGCCGAAGTTCTCGAAGACGGAGAACGGCGCGTCCACGGAGAGACAGTTGACGTTCATCTTGCCCGTCTGCTTGATGATGTGGTGGGAGTAGTTCTGCTTGTTGATGCAGACCGCGACCCGGTTCGGCGTGTTCGTGACCTGGGAGACCGTGTTGACGATGAGACCGTTGTCGCGCTTGCCGTCGTTCGAGGTGACGACGTAGAGACCGTAGCCGATCTTGAAGAGCGCGGTCAGATCGTTCTTGTTCGCCGTCTCGGGATTCTGCGCGACGTATTCGCGGCAGAGCTCGTCCGTGAGCGCTTCGATCTGCTTCTTGTTCTCGTCGGAGAGTGCGGATTTCAGCGTCACCGTCGGCTCGGCGAAGGTGATGTTCTTCGAGTACTCGAACATGCCCTTCATGCACTTCGCCGCCTGGGGCGCCCAGGTGCCGTTTTCGACAAGGGCGACGGTGCGCTTCTGATAATTGCGCTCCGTGAGGTGATCGATGAACTGCCGCATATAGGGGAAGATGTCGGCGTTGTAGGTCGTCGTCGCGAGCACGAGCTTCGAATACCGGAACGCGTCCTCAACCGCCTCCGCCATGTCGTCCCGCGCGAGGTCGGCGACGGAGACCTTCGGGCAGCCCTTCGCGATGAGCTTGTCGCGGATCAGCTCGACCGCCTTTTTCGTGTTGCCGTAGACCGAGGTGTAGGCGATGAACACGCCGTCCGTCTCGGGCTCATAGGACGACCACGTCCAGTAGTAGTTCATGTAGGTATCGAGATCCTCGTCGAGGATCGGACCGTGCAGGGGCAGGATGCGCGCGATGTCGAGCTTCGCCGCCTTCTTGAGCAGCGCCTGGACCTGCGCGCCGTACTTGCCGACGATGCCGAAATAGTACCGTCTCGCCTCGCACGCCCAGTCGTCGTCGAACTTCACGGACTGCCCGCCAGCCGCGCCGAATTTGCCGAAGCCGTCCGCGGAGAAGAGCGCCTTGTCCGCCGGATCATAGGTCACCATGACCTCGGGCCAGTGCACCATGGGCGCGAAGACGAAGGTGAGCTCCCTGCCGCCGAGATCGAGCGTGTCGCCGTCCTTTACGACGACGCGTCTGTCCGCGAAATCCTTGCCGAAGAACTGGTTCATCATCGTAAAGGTCTTCGCGTTGCCGACGATCTCGGCGTCGGGATAGGTGTTCGCGAAATTCACGATGTTCGCCGAGTGGTCGGGCTCCATGTGCTGGACGATGAGGTAATCCGGCTTGCGTCCGTCGAGGATCTCCGCGAGGTTGTCGAGCCATTCGTGCCCGAAGCGCGCGTCCACGGTGTCGAAGACGGCGATCTTTTTGTCCATGATCACATAGGAATTGTAGCTCATTCCCTCGGGAACCTTGTACTGTCCCTCGAAGAGGTCGATGCTGCGGTCGTCCACGCCGGCGTAGTAGATGGTGTCGGTGATCTTCTTCATAAAATCCCTCCCGGTATATGTTTGATTTTGTTTGACTTCTTCCATGCCGATTCCGCGAAGCTCTGCTCCGCCGTCTTTGCCGCGAGCGTCTCCGCCTCCTTCGTTTACAGCATCATTATAGCGCATCCGCCGCTGAATTGCAAGCAGTTTGCCGTACATTCGGCCGCAGCGGCTCAGGAATCGAAACGCCTTTTTCCGTCCGGCAGACGGCGGCAGCGGAGCAAGCAGCGGGACGCCCTTTCCCTCATTCCTGCGGCACGTATCCCTCCGGATACTCGAACGTCAGGATCTTTTTGAACAGCGCTTCGTTGTACGCGTGTTCCCGCTCGGCTCTCTTCCGGCCCGTCATGGCGGAAACCGTGGGCAGGGTGCGCAGGGCGACGATCACGTCGTCGGGGAAAATGCGCACCGCGTCGTAGAATTTCCACAGCTTCGTTTCCGCAAAGCGCACGCCGTATTCGTCGAGGGCTCCCTCGGGGATCTCGTCGAAAATCTCCGCGAGCTTCACAAAGCCCCCGGACTGCGCCACCATCCGGTACTGATCCGGAGAGAGGATGCAGATCAGGGATTCCCCGCCGAAGACCTGATAGGTAAAGCGTTCCGCCGCCTGCGCGTTCGCCATGCGGTCCACCACCGCGTCGATGTTGTTTTCCTTGCAGTACGCCTCGTACTCGGCAAGCTGATCGTCGGTATAGAACACAAGGTCGTTGAGCTGGGCGTAGGTCCTGCCGTCGCCGTTGTAATCGTCCATCATGTCCTCGAGCACGGCGCAGAACGCGCGGTTCCCGTTCGCCGTGATGTAGGTGGTCCCGGAATACAAGAGGCTCGCGTCCGGGCTCGAATGGGAGAAATACTGGCTGACCGCGATGAGTAGAATAAAGGCAAACGCGCCGCCGATGATGACCTTCCACTTGTTGTGATACCAGAAATTGGAAAGACGGCTCGCCGTCGTCTCCACGATCTCTTCCTCGCCGTCCCCGCCTTGTGCGCCCTCGGCTCCGGCTTCGCCCTCTCCGAGCATGCGCAGACGGCGCGCGGCGTTCGATTCGTATTCCTCCGGCGCGTCCCCGCCTTTCGCGGAACGCGCGTCCGGATCGTTTTTCACGCGCTCCCCGGACTCTTCGGAATTTTCGCGGACCGTTCTGTTTTTTTCGTTTTCCATCGGAAGCCTCCCGTCGCACATCTGTTATCAGTATAACACGGCGCGGCGCAAAATGCAAGCGCCCTTTTCCGCCTCCGCGCGGTTTTTATCCGCTTTTGTCCCTTCTTTTCTTGACTTCTCTTCCCAAATGGAGTATAATGAGGAAAACGAAGCGGCAAAGCGGAAAAGCGGCGAACGGAGGGAAAAGCATGCGGTATACGGTCGGTATCGATTTCGGCACGCTCTCCGCCCGCGGTCTGCTCGTCCGGATCGGCGACGGAGCGGAAATCGCGTCCGCGTCCTTCGCCTATCCCCACGGAGTCATGGACGCCGCGCTGGACGCGCCGGGCGGAAAAATCCCCCTGCCGCCGGACTGGGCGCTCGAGCACCCCGCGGACTGGATCGAAGCCCTGCGGCACGTTGTCCGCGCCCTGCTCGACGAGTCCGGGGTCAGCCCCTCCGACGTCGCCGCGCTCGCCGTGGATTCGACGACCTGCACCCTCCTCCCGATCGACGCGGCGGGCGAGCCGCTCTGCGCAAACGAGCGCTTCTCAGCCGATCCCCACGCGTACGCGAAGCTGTGGAAGCACCACGCCGCCCAGCCGTACGCGAACCGGATCAACGCTCTTGCGCGGCGGCGAGGGGAAGCATGGCTCGCGCATTACGGCGGCTCGATCCAGAGCGAATGGATGCTCCCGAAGATGCTTGAGACCCTGACGGAGGACCCCGCCGTCTGCGAGGCCGCCTTTGCGTTCGCCGACGCGGCGGACTGGCTCGTCTTCCGGCTCACCGGACGGCTGACGCGCAATTCCAGCATTGCGGGCTACAAAAACATCGTCCCGGACGGCAAAACGCCCCTCTCCGACGAATTCCTCGCCGAACTGCACCCCGCGCTGCCCGCTCTCATCCGGGAAAAGCTCTCCGCTCCGATCCTTCCCGTCGGCTCCGCGGCCGGTCCTCTCACCGAGGAAGGCGCCGCTCTCACGGGGTTGTGCCCCGGCACGGTGATCGCGGCGGGAAACGCGGACGCCCATGTCGCGCCCCCCTCCGCGAAGGCGACCCGCCCGGGCGAGATGTTCGCCATGATGGGCACCTCGACCTGCATGCTCGTGAACGCGGAGGAATTCATCCCCGTCCCGGGCGTGTGCGGCATCGTCAAAAACGGGATCGTCCCCGGGCTCTGGGGATATGAAGCCGGGCTCGGCTGCGTCGGAGACGCCTTCGCGCGCTATGCCGACCGGCACCTGCCCGCGGCGTATGCGAAGGAAGCCGCGGAGCGCGGTCTGCACCCGATCGCCCTTCTGTGCGAAAAAATGGAAAAGCTCGCGCCCGGGCAGTCGGGGCTGCTTGCGCTGAACTGGTTCAACGGCAACCGCTGTCTTCTGAACGATTCCGAGCTTTCCGGGCTGATCGTGGGGCTGACCTTATCGACCCGGCCCGAAGAGATCTTCCGCGCCATTGTCGAGGCGACCGCCTTCGGAACGCGCGCCATCATCGAGAATTACCGGACGCACGGCGTCCCCGTCACGAGCTTCACGGCGTCGGGGGGCATCGCGCAGAAAAACCCCGCGATCATGCAGATATACGCGGACGTGCTCGGCATGGAGATCGCCGTCGGCTCGTCGAAAGAAGGACCCGCGCTCGGAAGCGCGATCTGGGCGGCGGCCGCGGCGGGCGAAGAACGCGGCGGATACCGGGACATCTATGCGGCGTCCGAGGTGATGGGAGCCCTCTCCGACAAAATCTACCGCCCGAGAGCGGAATACAAAGAAACCTACGACGCTCTCTATACCGATTACCTTACCCTTTCCGACCATTTCGGCAGGGGCGGGGACGACGTCATGAAACGCCTGCTCGCCCTGAAAAAAGCGAAAAGCCGCGCCTGACGGCACAGTCGCCCCCCATCGGATCATCCCGAAACTTCATCGGATCAAAAATCATTGATATAAAAGGAATTCAGCCATGTACCAGGACAAAAAAGTCGTCTTCTCCGGCGTGCAGCCCTCCGGCGTGCTCACCATCGGCAATTACCTCGGCGCGATCAAGAATTTCGCGTACTTTTCCGACGCCTATCACTGCTATTACTGCGTGGTGGACGAGCACGCGATCACCGTCCGTCAGATGCCCGCCGATCTGCGCCGCCGCACCTATGAGACCCTCGCGCTCTACATCGCCTGCGGTCTCGATCCCGAAAAGAACACCCTCTTCGTGCAGAGCCATGTCTCCGCGCACGCCGAGCTCGGCTGGATCCTCGACTGCTACACCATGTTCGGCGAGCTGTCGCGCATGACGCAGTTCAAGGACAAGAGCGCAAAAAACGCGGACAACATCAACGCGGGGCTCTTCACCTACCCGACCCTGATGGCGGCGGACATCCTGCTCTATCAGACCGAGCTCGTGCCGGTCGGCGTGGACCAGAAGCAGCACCTCGAGCTGAGCCGCGACATCGCCCTCAGGTTCAATCAGGTCTACGGAGACACCTTCGTCGTGCCGGACGGCTATATCGCGAAGGAAACCGCGAAGATCATGTCCCTCGCCGAGCCGACCAAGAAAATGTCGAAATCCGACGAGAACGAAAACGCCGTCGTGCGCATCCTCGATCCGCGCGACACGATCATCCGCAAGTTCAAGCGCGCCGTCACGGACTCGGGCAGCGAGATCCGCGCGGCGGAAGACAAGCCCGGCGTGACGAACCTGATCTCCATTTATGGCGCGTTCACGGGAAAGAGCGTCCCCGAGGTGGAAAAGGAATTCGAAGGCAAGGGCTACGGCGATTTCAAGCTCGCGGTCGGCGAGGTCTGCGCGGACGCGCTCGCGCCCGTTCAGGCACAGTTCGCCCGTCTTTCCGCCGACAAGGCATACCTTGAAACCGTGATGAAACAGGGAGCCGAGGCGGCCGCCCACGACGCCGCCCGCACCATGTCGAAGGTCAGAAGAAAGGTCGGGTTCATCGAGCTGAAGCGGTAAAAACCGCTCCCCGAAAAGCCCGCTCCGGCCCCGCGGCCGATCAATGTCAATCAAAATTTCAAAGGAGATATGGATCATGAAAACCAAAGCGGTGCGCCTGTACGGCGTGATGGACCTCAGAATGGAAGAATTCGACCTGCCCGAGATCACGGACGGCGAGATTCTTGCCGAAATCTTTTCCGACAGCATCTGTATGTCCTCCTACAAGGCGGCGAGCCAGGGCAAGAATCACAAGAGAGTGCCCGACGACGTCGCGGAGAACCCCGTCATCATCGGCCACGAGTTCTGCGGACGGCTGGTAAAGATCGGCGCGAAGTGGCAGGACAAATTCAAGCCCGGCGACAAATTCGTCATCCAGCCGGCGCTGAACTACAAGGGCTCCCTTGCCGCGCCGGGATATTCCTACCGGTACTGCGGCGGCGCGGCGACCTATGTGATCCTCCCCGAAGAGGTCATGCTCATGGACTGCCTCCTGCCCTATGACGGCGACGCGTATTTCTACGGCAGCCTCGCCGAGCCCATGTCCTGCATCGTCGGCGGCTTCCACGCGAGCTATCATACGAAGCCCGGCATCTATTCCCACGACATGGGCACGAAGCCCCGCGGGAACATGGCGATCCTCGCGGGCGCGGGCGCGATGGGACTGGGCTGCGCGGACTACGCGATCCACGGTCCGAACCCGCCGAAGCTCCTCATCGTGACCGACCTTGACGACGCACGGCTCTCCCGCGCCGAGGAGATCCTGTCCCCCGCGGACGCGGCGAAATACGGCGTCGACCTCCGCTTCATCAACACGGGCAAAATCGACGAACCGACGGAATACCTCAAATCGCTCACGGACGGCGCGGGCTACGACGACGTCTTCGTCTACGCGCCGGTCAAACCCGTCGTTGAAATGGGCGACGCCCTGCTCGCGCGGGACGGCTGCCTGAACTTCTTCGCCGGTCCAACCGACCCGAAGTTCTCCGCGATGTTCAATTTCTACAACGTCCACTACGGCGCGACCCACATCGTCGGCACGTCCGGCGGCAACACGGACGACATGCGCGAGTCCATCGACCTCATGCAGACCGGACGCATCAATCCGGCGGGCATGATCACCCACATCGGCGGTCTGAACGCGTATGCAGAGGCGACCATGAACCTGCCGAAGATCAAGGGCGCGAAAAAGCTGATCTACACCCACATTGACCTGCCCCTGACGGCGCTCGAGGACTTCGCCGCCGCCGCGGAGGAGAACAAGGACACCCCGGCGGGCGAACTGTTCGCCGATCTCGACGCGATCGTGAAGGCGCACGGCAATCTCTGGTGCGCCGACGCGGAAAAGCGGCTCTTTGCTTACGCCGGCATCGAGGCGTAAGGATCGCGGCGCGCCTCCCCCATTTCCCCGAGAAAGGACGCTTCCAAGCATGACGATCCAACAGTGCAGATACATTCTCGCCATCACCCGCGCGGGATCGATGAACGAAGCGGCAAAGAAGCTGCTTGTGTCGCAGGCAAGCCTGTCCGCGGCCGTGCGGGAGATCGAAGAAGAATTCGGCATCCGCATTTTCGACCGCTCGAACAAGGGCGTGCGCGTCACCAAGGACGGCACGGAATTCATCCGGTACGCCCGCCAGCTCATGGCGCAGTACGAGGTCATCACCGACCGCTACCGCACCGGGGAACCCTCGAGCGTGCGCAATTTCGCCGTCACAGCCCAGCACTACGACTTCGTGGCGGAAGCGTTCGTCTCCTTTCTGAAGCAGTTCCGCACCGACTACAATCTCTCCCTGAAGGAAGCGAGAACGGCGCAGGTCATCGACGACGTGCTCGGTCTGCGCTCCGACATCGGCATCCTCGCCTACCTCAAGGATCCGAGCGGCGGCGTGTACATGGAGCGCTATCTCCGGCGTCACGGGCTCGAGTTCCGGGAATTCCTCGAAACCCGGCCCCACGTCTTCCTCGGAAAGAACCATCCTCTGGCGGGGCGCGCGAAGCTGAGCCTCGAAGAGCTCGCTGACTATCCCTACATGTCCTACGATCAGGGAGAAAGCGGCGCGGCGGAGTTTTCGGAGGAGCTCGCGGAGAATCCGGCTGCGAAGAAAACCGTGCGCATCAGCGACCGCGCGACCCTCATGAACCTCCTGCTCTCTACGGACTGCTACACCATCGGTACGGGCATCATGACGTCCGATCTGAATCAGGGCAGCGTCGTATCCGTTCCCCTCGAATCGAACGACGTCTATTCCCTCGTCCTCATTTACCGCGCCGACCTCGGCCTGAGCGAAGACGCTCTGACCTTCATCCGGGCGCTCGAGGAGGCGACAAAGAATAACGCGGCAAGCGGCGTCCGTCTCCCCTGATCAGCAAAAGCGCGCTCCGGCGCACACCGCCGCGCCCATCATTGTGAACCAAAAAAACGGGTTTCCCTGCATGACGAAGGGATGACCCGTTTTTTCTATGTCTTTGTGCGGCCGGGAAACGAAAAAGCCGCGAAGCGTCGCCCCCGCGGCCCCGCGGCCGTCGATCCCCCGTTCACAGTTCTGCAAGAATCCCGATGACGTTCTGTTTCTCTTCTGCGCTGAGCTTTCCGCTCCGCGCGAGCATCTCCATCAGCGCGCACTCCGAACCATCGAAAACACGCGCGACAAAGGCGGCGACCTCCGCCTCCACACATTCGGCTTTTTTCATCCGCGGCGTGTATTTGTAAACACCCGTGGATTTGTCGATTTCGACCGCGCCCTTTTCCGCGAGCCGGATGATGAGCGTGCGGATCGTCGTGCTGCTCCAGCCCGTCGTCCCGCTGAGCTCCGCCGCGATCTCCCCCAGCGTAAGCCCCCGCCCGGTTGTCTCACAGCCGTCCCACAGCACCTTCATGATGCTCCATTCCGCCTCGGAAATCCTCACGGTTTTCCGTCGTCCTCTCATGCCCTTCTCCTTGAAGCTGATGTATGGGGAAACGCCTTCCCGATCCTATCTCTATTATAGAGGATTCAATGCGTTTCGTCAACAGCAATAACCGCCAATTCGGAGGGCAGTTTTTTGTACGGAATGTTGATATTCCAAAGCGCGGGAGAACAAACGCCTGTTTTTTGCTCCGTCATATTAAAACGCCCGTTTCCGAACGTATTTTCTCAGCCCGCTTCCACGCGCATGGGGATCACCCATTCTCCGAGGAGCCTGCGGCGCGCGAAGACGGGATCGTACAGCCAGTCGTCCAGCTCCTCGCGCAGCAAAAAGAGGGGCATTCTGGAATGCACCCGCGCGATCTCCCCACGCGCCGATGTCGTGAGGATCAGGTGCCGCCTGCCGGGATTCCCCGCTCCCTTCTCCGCGGGAGCGCCGATCTCGAGCGCGCCGAGATAGAGCGTGCCGCCCATCTCCGGCTCGATGCGGTACCGGATGCCGTCCCTCCACTCGTAATATCCGGACGCCGCCACCGCCGCCCGTCTGTCCGCGTGGACCCCGTCGCCCGCCCGCGCGCCGTCGGCGGGAGCGAAAGCCGGACGGAACCGGCTCTTTTCCGCCGCCGTCTCCGCGCGGACGTTGATGAGGAACCGCCCCGTCTTCCCCTCCTCGGGCATGAGACGCACGCCCCACAGGGACAGGTGCGCGCGGATCTTCACCGCCGAACCGTAGAGAACGGGCTGCACCGTCCCCGGCGTGACCTCGTCCTGCCGGAGGTACTCCTCCGCGCTGCCCCGCTTTTCGATTTCAAGGATCCGGACGATCTCGTCATCCTCCACCCAAGCCTGATATCTTCCGCACATAATATAGATTTACTCTTTTCCTGAAACTTTTATTCTAAAAACTATTGACAACTCCGGTGTCGCCGCGTATAATAGAATCAAGATCATAACTAATTATGACATATTCTCTTCCGTTTGTCAAGAGTTATCGTGAAATTTCCGCCGGAAAATTTTTCGTCGTTTTTCCCGGCGGCATTCCGAGAGCTTTCGACGGCGCGCGGCGCACTGCGCGGCGCACTGCGCGGCGCTTTGCGCGGCGCTTTGCGCGGCACATTGTGCGGCGTATTCCGGAGGCAATCATGGCAGCCCCGTCCTTCTCCTACCCCATCATCTCCCTGCCGGCGTCCGACACGGAGCGCGAGCGGCTCTTCGCGACCGACCCCCGCACGGGTCCCCTGCCCCCCTACCGCAGCATCCTGCACTGCGACCTCAACAATTTTTTCGCGTCCGCGGAACTGCTCGATCACCCGGAGCTGAGGGAGTTTCCCGTCATCGTCGGGGGATCGAAGGCGGACCGCCACGGCATCGTGCTCGCGAAGAACTACGCCGCGAAGCGGTACGGCATCATCACCGGCGAGACCCTCTCGCAGGCGATCGACAAGTGCCCGCATCTGATCTCCCTGCCCCCGCACTACGACAAATACCTCCGCCTATCCCGCGCGGTGCGCTCCGTCTACGAGCGCTACACCGATCAGGTGGAGGCGATGGGGATCGACGAATGCTTTCTCGACGTGACGGCGAGCGAGCGCTTTTTCGGGAGCGGCGCCGCCATCGCGGACGAGATCCGGGAAACGGTGAAGCGCGAGGTGGGGCTGACGATCTCGGTCGGGGTCTCGTTCAACAAGGTGTTCGCGAAGCTCGGCTCGGACATGAAGAAGCCGGACGCGGTGACCGTCATCCCGCCCGAGTCCTTCCGCGAGATCGTCTGGCCCCTTCCGTCGCGCGACATGCTCGGCGTGGGGATGAAAACTTACCAAAAGCTCTATTACCGCGGCATCCGCACCGTCGGCGACATCGCGCGCTGCCCGATCTCCCTCATGCAGTCCTATCTCGGCAAGGCGGGCGCGGCGCTCTGGGTGTGCGCGAACGGACTCGAGCGCTCCCCGGTCATGGAGCAGGACGAGCGCTGTCCGATCAAATCCGTGGGGCACGGCATGACCCTTGTCGCGGACCTTGTTTCGGAGGAAGAGGTGCTCGAGACGATCCTCGAGCTGACGCAGGAGGTCGGCGCGAAGCTGCGCAAAAACGACCTGAAATGCGGCGGGGTCGCCGTCGCCATCCGCGAAAACGACCTGTCCTGGCGGGAGTATCAGGAGAAATTCACCCGCTCCACTCAGCTCACCCGCGAGATCGCCGCGTGCGCCATGCGCCTGTTCCGAAGGCGGCACGTCTGGCGCAACAACATCCGCAGCGTCTCCGTGCGCGCCATCTACGTCTCCGCCGCCCCCGCCTCCGAACAGCTCGATCTGTTTTTCGACGCCGAGGCAGAGGAAAAGCTCCTGAGGCTCGAAAGAGCCGTGGACGAGATCCGCGAGCGCTTCGGGGAGCACGCCGTCGTGTGCGCGGCCTGCTGCCGCGGCGGGAAGTTCAATCCCCAGCGCATCGGCTTCGCGGAAATGGTGTGAAAGAAGAGCGGTTTTTCGGTCCATGACCGTGCGCGCCGCGCCTGCAAGTCCGCAGACGCAAGACGGTACCGACCCGCCGCGCGAGGAAGCCTCCCGCGAAGATCGGTACCGATCAAGGAAAATCGACGCCGGACGACGCCGTGAGAGGCGCGTCCGAAACCCGGGGGTTAAAAACCTGTGCCCGAAAACCCGGGACTCAAAATCCGGGATTACTGTCCGGACATTTTCTCGAAAATCCTTTGCGCCGCGGATGCTCTCGGGTTGTACACGCTGTACTGATCGTTATTACCCGGCGCTTCGTACTGCTGACAGATCCGCACGCCCGCGTCGTACGCGCTTGTGCTCGAATTGAGCTCGGAAGCGTGCGCGCTCTTCCAGCTTGTATAGATCCACTTCATATTATAGAATCCGGCCCTGCCCGACAGCTCCGCGGCAATCAGCTCCGCTTCCGCTTCGAGAGTCTGCGCCTTTGAGATCGTATCGGCGCCCCTCGCCTTTTCGATGTACTGATCGATCAGCTTCAAGTGCCGCGTGACATAGGTCCACTGGACCGCTCCGAGCCCGTAAAGGCTGCTTGTAAATCCCGCGCCGTACATCGACGTCGAGATATCGCGCACCCTGCGCAGCGAGAAGCCGTTGTAAATGAATTTCCCGCCGTAGGTGCTCTCGTAATCGCAATAGTTGTTCAGCCACTGCAGACGGGCTGTTCCGCTGTTCTGGGAGCTTCGGATGCTGGAGGCGTACTCGAACTGTCCGGCGGAGCCCTCATAGACGATGTTTCCGAGAATGCCCGCGATGAACGCGGGGGCAAAGGACTCGGAGTCCTGAAGCAGCGTCGAGGTGATCTTGACCGCCGAATCATACAGCTGGCTCCCCGCGAAATACTGCTTCACTCCGGCGAGGACCTGCGCGTCCGTCAGCCCGGCGGGCTGCCCGGCAGGTTGCCCGGCAGGTTGCCCGGCCTCGGAACCGACCGTGATCATCGCCCGGTCGCTCATCACGAGATCGCCGTTTGCGTCCGTGATGATGCAGTAATAGGTATAGCCGGTGTAACGCGCGACGGCGGTGAAGGTGTAGGTCTGGCTCGCGCTCACCTTCATTCCAGCGGCAGTCGCGCTTGTCGCCCGGTACCACTCATAGGTATAGGGCGTTTTCCCGCCCTGCGCGGTCACCGTCAGTCGGACGGACGCTCCCGCGCTCATTGTCTGGGACTGGGGCTGGGTCTTGACCGAGAGCGCTTCCGGTTCGGCATTCGTGCCGACGGTAAGCTTCGCCCGGCCGCTCGTCACGCTGTCGCCGTTCGCGTCCGTGATGATGCAGTAATAGGTATAGCCGGAGTAACGGGCTATGGCGGTGAAGGTGTAGGTCTGACTCGTGCTCACCCTCGAGCCCGCGGCGGTCGCGCTCGATGAGCGGTACCACTGATAGGTATAGGGCGTTTTCCCGCCCTGCGCGGTGACCGTCAGCTGAACGGACGCGCCCGCGCTCATTGTCTGGGACTGGGGCTGGGTCTTGACCGAGAGCGCTTCCGTTTCGGCATTCGTGCCGACGGTAAGCTTCGCCCGGCCGCTCGTCACGG
>JAFYBN010000119.1 GCA_017540175.1 Clostridia bacterium
AGGACCAAAAAGAGGAACTCTTTCCGTGTCTTGGGTGTTCCGAGGTCTGCGGACCTCGGGTCAGGGCGTTGCCCCGACACCCCACCACCTTTTGAAAAAGGTGGACGAAAACTTTTGGGACTATTTGCGACAGCCTGTTTTTCAAGCTATCCGATCAATCGGGAAAATACGGACAGCGCCGTTTATGCGCCGCTGTCCGAATGATGGGGTCTCTGTTTCACGCGCGGGATCGTGCGGGCTATGGACACGGGAAACACCTCCCGGGCTCCATGCGCTCTCAAAAGCTGTGCGGCGCGGGAAACGGTCGCGCCGGATGTGATAATGTCGTCAAAAAGCAGGTAGCACGCGCCGGGCTCGACTCGGCTTGCACGGACGCCGACGGATTCGTTTACGTTCTCGGCACGCTCCGCGGCGTCGAGCTTCTTTTGTTCCTTTGCGCCGCGGTGCGAATAGAAAACCTTTTCGAGGTGGCATCCGAGCAGCTTGGCAAGGCGTTTCGCGACCTCTTCCCCCTGATCGACGCCGTTTTTCAGAAAGTTCTCGATGGAGCGCGGACAGTAGGTGAGAATCCATTTCTTCGGATTCTCACCCTCCGCTTCAAAACGCCGCGCGATCTCCCGCGCGAGCTCCGCGGCGAAGAACTCGGCGAACTCCCCGTTCTCTTTCAAGAGGAAAATCATGCGCTCCGTCACACGGTCTCCGTCCTTCACCTCGGACGGGCAGTAGAAGGTCAGCGAGATGTTCGGCATGGAGCCGATGCGCATGTCCGTGATTTCGGCGCAGTCAAAGCCGCACCGGCATTTTGCGGCGTTTCTGCTGCAGATGGGACAGCGGACAAAGGTCTCGCGTGCCCACTTTTCGCGGCAGGACTTGCACAGACCGAACGAATCCCCGGGTTCTCCGCACAGATAACAGAGGCGCGGAAACAAAAAGGAAAGCAAGGTATCGACGAGCTTCATCGGTTCCTCCGGGTGTCAAAGATCGATCCGCGTCAGTTCCCGGGCTGAATCAAGGACTTCCGTCTTGATCGCGTAATCACGGCGGGATTTGATCAAGCCGAGATCAAGGGGGAAGAATCCGAACGAGGAGCTGCGCGTCGTGACGGAATAATCGACGGCCTCTCCCGCTTCCGTTTTCGCATAAACAATGATGAGGGGATCGTCCCTTCGCAGGTAGAACTCTGTCCCGGAGAAGAGACCCGGACGGACGTCACAGCGCAGTTCCCCCCCGCGCATGGCAAAGCGGAGCGCGGCGGACTCCGCCTTTGTCGACGAGCAGATCAGCTCGCACGCGCCGTCAAGTTCCGCGACAAGCGCGGCAATCCTTACATAGCGCGTGTGATCGGCGGCCGCGCACGGCACACGGTAGGACGGCGTTCCGTAATTCGTGTATGCGAAGCGGTGCCGGTTCTTTCCGGTGATTTCATAATCCGTGAGGATGCGCATTCCCGTGATCCGCGCGTTTTTCATCGGCGCCGTAAGGTCGGCGAGCTTGCCGGGATGACCGTCGCAGCCGTTGACGTAAACGATGCCGTCGGTCAGCTCGACGCTCGGTTCGTCCGGCAGGGGCTCGGGGATCGAAAACATCCGCGCGTCTTCCCGCGGACATCCGGCAGGAGAGCCGTCCTCCCACGAGATGAAGTTGTGAATGGACAGAAGATTCCTCTGGGAATGAAACTCAAGCAGGGCGAAGCTTGTGTCAACATAGATGTTCGAGCCCATGAAGGAGGCGTCTCCGGTGCCGAGAACGATCCCGCGGGTATTCTCCCACCATGACCCGTTGTCACGTCCGGCGAGGCATCCTGTCCAGATGTGCATATTGTCCCCATACAGGAAGGAAGCGTTCAGATGGAGTCCCCGGCAGGTTCCCATGATCTCCGTGTTCGAGAGGCGGTTATCGCCGATGCGGTGATCGAGATAGATTCCCACGGACGGCAGTGCGTAATCTCTTGTACCCCAGATCGTGAGATCGTCAAAGAACAGCGGGCGAGACGCGAAACCTGGCACGTCCTCTCCTTTTGTCGCGAGGATGCCGTAGCCTCTCACGTCAAAAACTCCAACCTTGTTCAGAAAGACTGCGGTCCCCTGCACACAGGGATCGATGCGGATCCCGCACTCGTGGCTATGGCAGATGATATTCAGGTTTTCGACGGTAAATGTGCCGTCTCCGCCGAAGCTCACCACACCGACTTCTTCATGGACGCTCGTGTTCTCGTGTTCGATTTCAGAGATAAGCCATGTGTGCGTGTCGTCTTGTGCGGGATTTCTCGCGTACCCCGCGCCGAAGATCGGATTTTTGAGCTTCAGGGGCTTTTTTACGAGATAGCGGCCCGCCGGGAAAAAGAGTGCGCTCTTCTCGGTTGCCCGGTTTACAAGATCGGATACGTCCTCCGTTCCGTCGTTTTTCACCCCAAGCGCGAGTACGTTCAAACCGGATGCTTCCGCTGCCGTGTCTGTATGGATGTTCGTTTCGTTCATGCTGACCTCCCCGCTCCGCGGCGATCGGTTTTTCTTTATTATAGCACCGAACGACAGGATTGTCAAACCGCCTTGCAGAATTGAAGAGTGATTTGTTCACATCGGAGAAGAGTTTTTTGAGAATCCCCTTGCATAATGCAATCGTTTGTGATATAATAACTATGTTTATACAGCGGTTTCCGTCAGCGTCGGAAGCCGCGTTCAAACGCTTCGGGAAAGAGCGCGCGCCTTTTCCCGGTTTCGTCAGAGAGCGTCGGTCACTGGCTGAAAGCCGACGCGGAGCCGAGGCGCGTCTTCACTTTTCCGCGTGAGCCGGGCTGTCCGGCAGCGCGAGCGGATGGGGGGAAACGGCGGTCAAGCCGGAGTAGTTCCATACGTCCGGGAGGCGCGTTAAGCCTCTTTCGAGCGCCATGCTTTCCGCATGGAATCCGGGTGGTACCGCGGCGTTTGTCGTCCCTGATCTGCGATCTTCTATCGCGTCGGGGCATTTTTTATTGAGTCCAAACCCACAGAAAGGATATGAAGCATGAGAGAAACCCTTGAAAAAATCAAAAAAGAAGCGCTCGAAGCGCTGAGCTCTCCTTCCGCGCAGCTCGAGGAGCTTCGCATCCGTTTTCTCGGCAAAAAGGGCGAGCTGACCGCCGTTCTCCGCGGAATGGGAAAGCTTGCGCCGGAGGAACGCCGTGAAATCGGAGAACTGGCGAATAGCGTCCGTCAGCAGATCGAACAGAGAATCGAGATGCTCTCCGAGCAGCAGAAGGCTGCCAAGCTCGACGCGAAGCTCGCCGAGGAAAAACTCGACGTCACCGTCCCCGGAGTAGGCGTTAAGACCGGACGTTTCCATCCCCTCGCGCTCGTCCAGCGTCAGCTCGAAGACATTTTCCTCGGCATGGGTTACAGCATTGTCGACGGTCCTGAAGTCGAATACGATTATTATAACTTCCAGGCGCTGAACATCCCGAAGGATCATCCCGCGCGCGATACGCAGGATACCTTCTATATCACCGAGAATATTCTTCTCCGCTCCCAGACCTCCCCGGTCCAGGCGCGCGTTATGGAAAAAACGACACCCCCGATCAAGATCATTTCTCCCGGGCGCGTGTACCGTTCCGACGCGGTGGACGCCACCCATTCCCCGCTCTTCCATCAGCTCGAAGGTCTTGTGATCGACCGCGGCATCACGATGGGCGATCTCAAGGGTACGCTTGAAATGTTCGCGAAGCGCATGTTCGGCGAGCAGACGCGGATCCGCTTCCGCCCGCATCACTTCCCCTTCACCGAGCCGTCTGCCGAAGTCGACGTCTCCTGCTTTGTCTGCGGCGGCACGGGCTGCCGTCTGTGCAAGGGAGAGGGCTGGATCGAGATCCTCGGCGCGGGCATGGTGCATCCCAACGTGCTGAGAAACTGCGGCATCGACCCCGAAGAATACTCCGGCTTCGCGTTCGGACTCGGCATCGAGCGCATTGCCCTCTTGAAATATCACATTGACGACATGCGTCTGCTTTATGAGAACGATATCCGTTTCCTGAATCAATTCTGAGGAGGCGCGTATGTTCATCATCGGAATCGCCGGCGGAACCTGCTCCGGAAAGAGCACGCTTGCCGGTAAACTCGAAAACATCTACGGGGACCGGTGCCGCGTCATCCACATGGACGCATACTTCAAAAAGCCGTCTCCCACGACCGTCGCACCGATCACCCGGAAGGTTTATGTGGAACACAACCATCCGGACACGCTCGAACTCGACCGTCTGTATGCCGATATCGACGCTGCTGTAAATGCCGGCAGTCCCGAAATTCTCATCATCGAAGGGCTGTTTGCGCTTTGGCTTGACGAGATCCGGGAGAAGCTCGATCTCAAGATTTTCGTCGATCTCGCAAGCGACGAGAGACTGGTGCGCCGCATCAAGCGCTTTATGTCGTTCGGACAGACCTTCGAGGAAGTCACAGACCGGTACATCGACACGGTGCGCTTCCGTCACAATGAATTTATCGAACCGAGCCGCTGGCATGCCGACGTCGTGATCAACGGGAACGCCGGACAGGTCTCAGTCGATCTGCTCACCGCCTATATCGACGCGCGTCTCGGAACAGAAGCTGACAGAAAGGGACAGGAATAAGATGAATCTTTCCATGAAATGGCTGGCGGATTATACGGACGTCAGCGATATCACCATCAAGGAATACTGCGACAGAATGACCATGACCGGCTCCAAGGTCGAGGGCTGGAAGGAGCTCGGCGCAGAGCTCTCCGGCGTCGTATGCGGCAGAATCCTCAAAATCGAACGCCATCCGAACGCGGAGCGCCTCGTGATCTGTCAGGTCGACGTCGGAGAAGCCGCTCCCGTTCAGGTCATCACCGCCGCGACGAACGTCTTTGAAGGGGCGCTTGTGCCCGTCGCCATGGACGGCGCGTCTCTGACGGGCGGCACGAAGATCAAGAAGGGCAAGCTGCGCGGCGAGCTGTCCGAGGGCATGTTCTGCTCCATCGCGGAGCTCGGGCTGACCCTGCACGACATGCCCGGCGCGATCGAGGACGGCATCCTCATCCTCGGCGACGTCGGACTCGGGGATATCCCCGTCGGAGCCGACCTCGTTCAGGAGCTCGGACTCAGAGATATCGTCGTGGAATTCGAAATTACCTCGAACCGTCCGGATTGCCTCTCCGTGCTCGGTCTGGCGCGCGAATCCGCCGTTACGTTCTCGAAACCGCTCACGCTTCCGCCGGTGAAAAAGCCCTCTCCCTCTGCCGACGGCGATTCGATCGGGAATTATCTCAAGGTCACCGTCGCGAATACGGAGAAATGCTATCGCTATGCCGCGCGCGTCATCAAGAACGTGAAGATCGCGCCTTCCCCGCTCTGGCTCCGCATGAAGCTCCGCGCGTCCGGCGTTCGTCCGATCAACAACATCGTTGACATTACGAACTTCGTCATGCTCGAATACGGTCAGCCGATGCACGCCTTCGACTACAAGTGCATCGACGGGTCCGAGATCGTGGTGCGCAGCGCGGGCGACGGTGAACAGTTCGTCTCCCTCGACTCCATTCCCCACACGCTCGACTCCTCCATGCTCGTCATCGCCGACGCGAAAAAGGCCGTCGCGCTCGCGGGCGTCATGGGCGGTGAGAACAGCGAAATCACCGACTCTACCGCCACGGTCGTCTTCGAGTCCGCGACCTTCCATCCGGGCAGCGTCCGTCTCGCGGCGAAAAAGCTCGGCATGAGAACCGAATCCTCCTCCCGCTTCGAGAAGGGGCTCGACTCGGAAAACGCCATGCCCGCGCTTGACCGCGCGTGCGAAATGGTGGAATTGCTCGGCGCGGGCGAAGTCGTGAACGGCACGATCGACTGCTATCCCGTCAAGAAAGAGGAGGTAAAGCTCCCGCTCGACGCGGATGTCATCAACGCCTTCCTCGGCGTAAGCCTCACGCAGGAATATATGGCTGAAACGCTCAAAAAGCTCGATTTCGGCGTCTCGGAAGACTTAAAAACGATCACCGTCCCGACCTTCCGCGACGACGTGCGCTGCATGAACGACATCGCCGAAGAGATCCTGCGGATGTACGGCTATGATAAGATTCAGTCCACGCTGTCGCAGAAAGCCCGTCCGACGCTCGGCGCAAGAACCGAACGCCAGAATTTCGACAACAATCTTCACGACATGCTCGTGGGCATGGGCATGAACGAAATCGAAACCTTCTCGTTCATCAGCCCGTCCTGGTATGACAAGATCCGCCTCTCTCCGGATGACAGCCGCCGGAACTGCGTCGTGATCTCCAATCCTCTCGGCGAAGACACCTCCGTCATGCGCACGACGACCCTGCCCTCCATGCTCAAGACCCTCGGCGACAACTACAGCGTGAAAAACCGCGATTTCAAGCTCTTTGAGATGTCTAAGGTTTATCTGCCGACGACGTCCGACAAGCTCCCGGAAGAACCTGCCCGACTCACGCTCGGCTTCCATACGCCGAAGAACGACGGTTTCTATCTCATGAAGGGTTATGTGGAAGCCATCCTCGATCTCGCCGGGGTGAAGGGTGCGTCCTTCCGCTCCGTTTCGACCGAGCCGACCTTCCATCCCGGCCGCTGTGCCGAGATCTACGTCGGGAACACGAAGCTCGGCGTGTTCGGCGAAGCGCATCCCGCCGTCATCGACACTTATGGTCTCGACGGAGGCGTCTACCTCGCGGAAATCGCGACCGACGCGCTGTATGAAGTCCGCCGCGCCGCCATTGTTTACGCGCCGATCCCGAAGCATCCCGCCATCGAGCGCGACTTCTCCTTCGTCTGCGACGAAGCGGTCGAAGCGGCAACCGTCGCCTCCGCAATCCTCTCGTCCGGCACTCTTGTCGAAAGCGCGTCGCTGTTTGATATTTACCGCGGTCCGCAAATCGGAGCCGGGAAGAAGAGCATGTCCTATGCCGTGATGCTCCGCGCCTCCGACCGTACCCTGACCGACGCCGAAGCAGACGAAGCCGTTTCCGCCATTCTTGCCGCGCTCGAAACAAAGCTCGGCGTGAAACTCCGTTAACGCAGCACCATACGCGAAAGGAAGGAATATCATCATGCTGACCTATCCCATGACCATCGCCGGACTTCATCGCGAACTCCCGATCTGCCCGCTGAACGACAATCTCGCCATCGCCGGATTCGTGATTTTCGGCGACCCGGAGCTGACTACCGCCATCTCGCAGGAGCTTCTCGCCCGTGCGCCGGAATACGATTATATCCTTACCGCCGAAGCGAAGGGCATCCCGCTCGCGCATGAAATGGCTCGTCTTGCCGGGAATCAGAAATACTTCGTCGCGCGCAAAAAGGCGAAAGCGTATATGACCGGCGTGTTTGAGGTCAAGGTTCATTCCATCACCACCCAGGGCGAACAGAGCCTGTTCCTCGACCGCGCCGACGCGGATCTGATCCGTGGTTCCCGCATTCTCATCGTTGACGACGTGATCTCCACCGGCGAATCCCTGCGCGCTCTGGAAGAGCTTGTGCTGGCCGCGGGCGGCAATATCGTCGGAAAGATGGCGGTCCTCGCCGAAGGCGACGCGCAGGATCGGGACGATTTGATCTATCTCGAGAAGCTCCCGCTTTTCCGCCCCGACGGAACCATTCTCTGAAGCACGTCGGACCGCAAACCGATATTCGGGCGAAAAACCGCTTCCTTTCGGGAGCGGTTTTCCCTTTTCGCTTTCCTTTTTTCGGCGCGGCGTTCTCCGCGCGGACCCTTGACAAGAAAGGCAAAAAGAGGTATAATGTAATTTGGAGTATGAGGCGGATTTTATGCGCCTCTCTCCCCTACAACATCGTATTTACGGAGTTTCAAATGGACGAGAAAACCGAACGCGGGGGAATTTCGATCGAGCTTGAGCACATCTTCCCCATCATCAAGAAGTGGCTGTATTCCGAAAAGGAAATCTTTCTGAGAGAGATCGTCTCCAATGCCTGCGACGCCATCACGAAGCTGAGAAGACTCGTTTCTCTCGGCGAGGCGGACGTTGATCTTTCCGACGAGAAAATCTGGGTCGAACTGGATAAAGACGCCTCCACCATCACCGTCATCGACAACGGGATCGGTATGACGAAAGAGGAGGTCGAAAAATATATCTGCCAAATCGCGCTGTCCGGCGCGCTGGACTTCGTTCAGAAATACGAAGGGACCGAGGGCGAGGCAAGCGGCATTATCGGGCATTTCGGTCTCGGTTTCTATTCGGCGTTCATGGTGAGCTCCTCGGTTGAGATCATCACGCGTTCGTATCAGGGCAGCCCCGCCGTTCACTGGGTCTGCGGCGACGACGGAAACTATGAAATCGAAGACAATTACGAGGATGAGGAACATTATGTTCCCGACCACGGAACCGCGGTCATCATGCACGTGAGCGAGGAAGGCACGGAATTCCTTTCCGGCTGGAAGCTGCGCGAGGTCCTTGAAAAATACTGCGCGTTCATGCCGGAAGAGATTCTGCTTGACGATGGTGAGGAAAAAGAGGATTCCGACGATGAGGGTGCTGAAAAGCCCGAGAAGGAAGACAAACCCATCAACGACACGCATCCGCTTTGGCTGAAGAACCCTTCCGACTGCACGGATGAGGAATACACGGAGTTTTATCGCAAAGTCTTCCGTGACTGGAAGGAACCGCTGTTCCATATCCACCTGAAAGCGGACTATCCGCTGAATTTCAAGGGCATCCTATATTTCCCCCGCATCGGGAGCGAATTCGAAAGCCTCGAAGGACAGGTCAAGTTGTATTATAATCAGGTCTTCGTTGCCGACAACATCAAAGAGGTCATTCCGGAATACCTGCTGATGCTCAAGGGCGTTCTGGACTGCCCCGAACTGCCGCTGAACGTATCCCGCAGCTATCTGCAGAACTCAGGTTACGTCGCGAAGATTTCCCAGCACATTACGAAGAAAGTCGCCGACAAGCTCAACTCGATGTTCCAGAACGAACGCGAGGCGTATGAGAAGATCTGGCGCGATCTCAAGACCTTTGTTGAATACGGTTCCCTGCGCGACCGTAAATTCTACGACCGCGTGAAGGATTCCGTGATTTTCGAGACGACGGACGGCGCGTTCCGTACCATCGACGAGTATCTGGAAGCGGCGAAGGAAAAGCATGAGAACAAGGTCTATTACGCGAACGACGTCACCGCGCAGTCGAAATATGTGAAGATGTTCCGGGACGAGGGCATCGAAGTTATCCTTCTCGACCGCGTCATCGACGCGCAGTTCATCTCCGTGATCGAAGAAACGCGTGAGGGCGTGAAATTCTTCCGGATCGACGCGGATCTGGCCGACGCTCTCAAGGCGGACGGCGACAAAACCGAGCTTCCCGCAGTCGCGGAGCTCTTCAAAAAGATCGCGGGCGAGCACACCAAGGTGGAGTTTGAACGTCTGCGCGACGAGTCCACCCCCGCGCTGCTCAATCTCCCCGAGGAAATTCGCCGCATGAACGACATCATGCGCCTCTATAAAATGGGCGGCGACGTTCCCGTCGAGCAGACGCTTCTGCTCAACACCGCTTCCCCGCTGATCGCAAAGCTCGGGCGGATGCTTGACGAAGGGAAGGAAGAAAGCGCAGAAAAGCTCGCGAAGCAGATCTGGCTGCTTGCCTCCCTGAGCCAGCGCCAGCTGACTGCGGACGAGCTGGTCGAATTCGTCTCCGACAGCTACGATCTTTTGAACCGTCTCGACGGTTGAGAATTCCATGGCATGAAACCTTTTGACGAGAATCTCGCGCTTCTGAACGGTACCGAGAAGGCGGTGCGGGATATCCGCGACGACCAGTACCGCGAAATCGCGCGCGGCGCTTCCCTTTCTTCCCCACCTTCCCCTGACGAGACCGCGGCGCTCTTCTCACAGCTCGGCGACGAACGCGAGAACTTCCCGCTGTTCTGCAGAGCGATCTGTGCTGAGTTTCCCTCCACGCCCGCCTTCTTTGACGAGGACAGCGCGGACGAGGATCCCGCACGGATCGCATATATGCAGAACGCATATTCCGACCGGGCGTACCGAACGTTCTCCGCGCATCTGAAAAACGCGCGCGCCGTGTATTTTCCCGGCTTCCGGGAAGTGGCCGAAGAGGTTTATTACGGCCGCGCGTCCCACGCCATTCTGCCGCTTTCGAGCTCCGCGGACGGTCAGCTTTTGTCCTTCCGCCGCCTGATTTCCCGATACGACCTTCGCATCACCTCGGCGACGGACGTCATGACCGGCGACGAGACCTCGATGCGTTTCGCGCTTCTTCACAAGGGGATCCCGCCCCGTGAGAAGATGCCCTCCGTCCTCGATCTTTCCGCTGTTCTTGACGAGGAGCCCACGCCCGGTGCGTTCCTCTCAGCATGCGAGACGCTCGGCGCCGTTCTCCTTTCTGTTCATTCCCGCCCCGTCGGCTATGCGGAAGAACGCGTCTCCCTGGATTTTGAGTTCGATATCCGCCGCGCCGACGCCTCCGCGCTCTCCCTCTATCTCGACAGCTCGCACATCCGCTACGAGATCGTCGGCTGCTACGACGTTATCCCGTAAAAGCGATCAAACGGTCAATTATTTTTGAAAGGATAGGCATATGGAAAACTACAGAACCCGCTATGAGGAATGGCTTCAGTCCGATCTTCTCGACGACGCGTCTAAAGACGAACTGCGCGCCATCGCCGACGACGAAGACGAACTGAAAATGCGTTTCGGCTCCACCATGGAGTTCGGTACGGGCGGTCTGCGCTCCAAAATGTGCGCCGGCACGAACCGGATGAATTTCTTCACGGTCGCGCAGGCGACGGAGGGTGTCGCCCGCCTGATCGAATCGCTCGGCGAAGACGCAAAAAAACGCGGCGTCATGCTCGGCTGTGACAGCCGCAACAATTCCGCCGCTTTCGCACGCCGCTGCGCCGAGGTCCTGACCGCGCACGAAATCCGCTGTTATCTCTTCGACGAGCTGAGACCCACGCCGATGCTTTCCGCGGGCGTTCGTCATTTCGGCTGCATCGCCGGGATCAACATCACCGCTTCTCACAACCCGTCCGAATACAACGGATACAAGCTTTATTGGGAAGACGGCGCGCAGCCGACCGGCGACGTCGCGTCCAAGGTCGCGGACTTCATCCGTGATTCCGACGTCTTCGCGGATGTTCCCACGCCCGACATGGCGAAGGAAGAGTTCATCACCATGGTCGGCAGTGACTTTGACGAATTCTTCATTTCCAAGGTCATGGACGAGCAGGTATATCCCGACGCCGTGAAACGCGACGCGGACGAGCTGAAGATCGTATATACTCCTCTCTGCGGAGCGGGCTACCGCATTGTCCCCGAAGTACTCCGGCGCATCGGTGTGAAGCATCTTCACACCGTTCCGAGCCAGATCACCCCGAACGGTGATTTCCCGGGACTCGAGAAGCCGAATCCGGAATACCCCGCCGCCTTTAAGGAAGGCATCCGGATCGCCGAAGAGATCGAATCCGACCTCATCATCGCGAACGACCCGGACTGCGACCGCGTCGGAGTGATGGCGCGCAACGCGAAGGGCGAATTCGAATGCATCACGGGCAACCAGATGGGTTCCCTCCTGCTTGACTATATCTTTTCCGCGCTCGAGGAACAGGGGAAGATGCCCGACGACGGCTATGCGGTCAAGACCATCGTCACAAGCGAAATGGCGACGAAGATCTGCGAGGCGCATCACGTCGATCTTTACAACGTTCTCACCGGCTTCAAGTTCATCGCCGAAGTCATCGCGGAACATGAGAAGCGCGGAGAAGGTACCTTCCTGCTCGGCTATGAGGAAAGCTACGGCTATATGAAGGGCCAGTACGCGCGGGACAAGGACGGCGTGGTCGCCTCCATGCTGATCGCGGAAATGGCGGCTTACTATGAGCTGAAGGGCATGACCCTGATCGACGCCATCGAATCGCTCTACAAGAAATACGGCTTCTACACCGAAAACGCCGCGGAGATCTATATGGAAGGTCTGGACGGCGCGGAAAAGATCGCCGGTCTGATGGAAAAGCTCCGCGCGAACGAACCCGCCGTGATCGCCGGGTCCCCCGTCGTAAACATCCGCGACTACCGCGCCGAGACCTCGAAAAACGTGCTCACGGGCGAGGTCACGGGAACGGGGCTTCCGAAATCCAACGTTCTTTACTGGGCATGCGAAAACGGATGCGTCGTCGTTGCGAGACCGTCCGGCACCGAGCCGAAGATCAAATTCTATATTCTCGCGAACGGCGCGGACGAAGCGGAGGCGCACGCCAACGCTCATGCCTGCACGAATTCCCTCGAGGACATGCTCGGCATGCCGCACGACAGCCTGAAAAAATAAACTGACCGCACACTTCAAAAACCACACATCAAAAAACGGCACGGCTCGCTCGGAGTCATGCCGTTTTTTCTTAGTGCGGAACGTGGTCACAGGTCTCTCAGGACGTCGGTAAGCTGGTCCCATCTGCGGATGTGAAGACAAGGGAAATCCGGCTCTGCGGCAGTTTTGGGGTTGGTTGGCGAGCGTCCGACGGAATCATCCTCGTACCAGACGGGAAACAGACCGGCGCGGTGCGCTCCAAGGACATCTTTCTCGAAGTGGTCCCCGCAGAACCACACCGATTCCGGCGCCAGCCCCGCTTTCGTCAGCGCGATCTCAAATAGACGGCGGTCCGGCTTGCGGATCATATAGTCCGCGGAGGACAGCACGAATTCAAAAGAGTTATGCACAAGGAGCCGGTCGAGCCGATCCAGCAGCGCAGCGCCGGACCATCCGTTGTTGCTGATGACCCCCGTGCGGATCCCCATCGAACGGAGTTCATCGAGCATTTCCGCAGCGCCCGGCATGACCGCGCCCGGGCAGGCTGCCGTCCAGAAGACGATTTCCTGCTCGAGCGGCGAGAGGGAGAATTCGATGCCGAGATGATCGTACACAAGCCGGTCTCCGATCGTGCACGGGATTTCGACGTCCATTTCACCCTTTACGCGCTCGATCAGGCCGAATACCTCGCGGACTTCTTTCCGGATATCATCTACTCCGCAGTTATTCGGATTCTTCACGGCATGCGAGAACAGCGCACGGTCTCCGCGTTCCGGATCCCAGTCCGGCTCGTATAGGAGCGTATGACCGTAATCGAAGAGGATCATCTCCGGACGTTTCATTCGGTCGAGGCAATCATTCTCCATAAACGGTGATCTCACGCATGTCGACCGTGTCCCGCGCGGCGGTGACGAAGAGCGTCAGAGAGTCGGCCTCGGCGTTCACCGGGCAGATCTTGCGGTGCCCGACGGTGAAGCCTGAATAGATCGTTCCGCCGTTCGCAAGCAGACGGAAGCGCTCGATCCGCTGACCCTCGGCGATGTTTTCCCGGAGATCGACGTAGCGGATCTTTTTTTTCTCCGGAAAGCGGATTTCATATTTGCACTGGGTATCGCTTCCCGTGTCGACGCGTGTCACAGATGCCGGGATCCTCTTCTCTTCCCCGAACGCCTCCCGGATCGCGTCGCCGAGTTCCTTCAGCCGTGCGATGTCGCGGGGGTCGAACCGGCCGGACGGCATGGGCGGAACGTTGAGATTGAAGCAGGCGTTCGCGCCGCACGAATTCACGTAGGTGCGGAACAGGCGCTCCAGCGAATGCGGTTCCTCGTTCTGATGATAGAACCAGCCCGGACGGATCGACATATCGATTTCGGCTCCCGTGAAGACCAGCCGCTTAGAATAGAGGATATTCGCGAGCTCTCCGATGGACTCGTCCGTGTTGTACATGAATCCGAGCTCTCCTTCGAGCGGCGCGCCGTCCGTCTGCGGCTCCGAGCGGAAGCATAATTCACCGGGAACGACCGCCCATTCCTCCCGGCGGGCGCGTCCGGCTTCGTTTCCGCACCAGCGCACGTCCGGACCGTGATCGTTGAAAATTGAGGCGTTCGGCTGATACTTCCGGATGAGGGAGATATAGCGGTCAAAATCGTAGACCTGGCGCTTGCCGTTCGGTCCCTCGCCGCAGGCTCCGTCAAACCAGACCATGAAGAGCTCGCCATAATTCGTGAGCAGTTCCGTGAGCTGATTGCAGTAGTAATCGTTGTACGCGTCGGTGCCGTAATAGGGGGAATTGCGGTCCCACGGGGAGAGGTAGACGCCGAATTTGATCCCGCCTCGGCGGCAGGCGTCCGCGCATTCCCGCACGACGTCGCCCTTGCCGTTCTTCCACGGAGAATTTTTGACGCAGTGCTCCGTGTACTGCGACGGCCAGAGGCAGAACCCGTCGTGATGCTTTGCCGTGAGCACAAGTCCCTTCATTCCGGCGGATTTGACCGCCGCGACCCACTCGTCACAGTCGAGATCCACGGGATTGAAGATCGCCTCATCTTCGTTCCCCAGACCCCACTCGAGGTTCGTATACGTGTTGACGGTAAAATGGACGAATGCGTAAAACTCCGTGTCAAACCACGCCATCTGGCGCGGGGACGGCTTGACGTGCGCGGCGGCTTTCAGAAAATCCCTGATTTCCATGATGTTTCCTTTCTTTATGATATCCTGAATGATGTTTGAAGCATACCCTCGTCAGAAAATCCTTGTCTCGAACCTCTTCCCGCATTTCGGACACGGGACGGTGTGCTTCCCCTTTTTCACGGGGAGCTTGATCATGGCTCGGCACTTGGGGCACACGCGGTAACGTGCGGTTTTTCTGTCTCGAATGCGATCCTTCTGCAAGACAAACCATGACTTGATCGGGTTCCAGATCCGCAGAAATACCGCGTTCTCACGCCGACGCGCGTGGATATTCCGCGAGAAAGAGCGGAATACCATGAGGAACAGGGGCATGAGCTGCAGGACGGAGAAAAGGTAGGAGCGCGTAAGCGCCGCGACGAGAAAAAGAATGAGGCACAGCGCGAAAAGCGCGTAATACAGCTCGTCGGTTCCGTAGCGTCCGAGACCGAACCGGATGAGCTTCTCCCGGAATTTCATTTACCGCCCATCCTTCCCTTCGTCTCTGATGAGAACGGCGCGGCAGGGCGCGCCTTCCGCTCTGCCGAGCTTGAGCGGCGCGGCAAACAGGGTGTATTCTCCCTCCTCCACGCCGTCCAGCGTGACCCCCTCGAGCAGCACGATGCCCTTTGAGAGCGTCTCTACGTGAACAGCCATAGGCGGGTTCGAGCCCGTCACGCTCTGCGCCTCAAGGCCGAAGAGCTTCACGTCGATCTCAGACAGAGCTTTCGCACCCTCAAGGGTGAGAAAACAGTCCCCCTTGGCGAGCAGCCTTTCGGTACCCCGGTAAGGCGTCAGCGCCGCCATGTCGATGCCGCCGTCGAAGCGGGCGACGGTACAGGGTCCGATCAAAGTTTGCAGATCAAGCTCTTCGATCGTTTTTCCGCCCTTCACGAAGTGCCGCGGTGCGTCGAGGTGGGTGCCGTTGTGGGCGTTCATCGAAAACTCCGTGATGCTGCAAACGTCACCCTTTTCCACGTCCGACACACGGCGGAAAGAGGGAGCTATATCCCCCGGATATACATGGCAGGAAAAGAGTTCCTGCGTGATGTCATAGATTTTCATGCCGGTCTCCCATGCGCTGTTTTCTCCATTATAGCGAAACGGAGACGCGATGTCAAGGACGGAACGAAAAAACGGCGGCATGCTCAGCCGGAAATTGTTTTCCCGAAAAGAGCAGCCGCCTGATCATTTACCGCGCAAGCCGGTCCATGATCGAGTTTCGCAGAGTGTCCTCCGCTTCATGCAGCGCGTCGAAATCCATCGCGTCTTTATAGATCTCCTCAAGCGCGAAGTGATGCTTCGCCGCTGACCGCAGTGCGTCGTCCGCCGCCGATAAGCAGGATTCCCGGACTTTTGACGCGAGGCGAAGAGGTCCGCGCGGCGCGCCCGACACGAACCGCCTCGTGCGGATAACGGCATCACCGTCCCCGGGTGTGCCGACATAGAACGCGGCGTCCTTCACCCGGATTCCTGCGATCCGTCTTCCGAGCGGAAGCAGGCCGAACTCGGCGGCGAACCCCGCTATTTCGATTTCTCGTGCCAGAAGGTCAAGGAAGAGGGCCGCCGTCCCGCAAGCGTCCTCGATGACAAATTTCCTTGCCGCCCCCAATTCGATTGTCGAAAGAGCGGCTCTGCCGCGCATGGTCACGGCGTGGTCGTACCGATAAAGGATGCCGCCACCGTTCTTCTCCGGTTTGCCGAGTCGTTCGATGAGACGCCGGGCAGTCTTTTCGGCTTTCTCGCGAAGAAAAAGCTCCTCCGCGCGATGAAGCTCTTCACGAACGACCGCATCCGCCGCCGCGAGCCAGCGGGTCCCCGAAGCATAATCCGCCGCTTTCAAAGCCGCGAGCGCTTCGATCTCTTTTCTCCGCTTTTCGAGCTTTCCGCTGTTCCAAAAGCGAGACACGTCTACGAGCTCGCCGACGGAGCCCGGCGCGCCGGACTCGACCGCATGCGGCGGCGTCCCGTCGAGCATAACGATTCTTCCGTCCAACACGACCGCGTCAAGCGAATCCGGGTCGGAGCCGCAGAGGTACCGCGCGACCGGATACCCTCTTCGCTCTGCCTCGTCCGCGAGCCGCTTCATCATCGTGCTCTTTCCGCTGCCCGGCCCTCCCTTGATGATGTACAGCCTCTCCAGCTTTCCCTCGTCGGCGAAATCGGGATAGCATCCTTTGAATCCGGAGTCCGTATTCGCTCCTGCGAACCAGACCTCGCCCGATTCTTCCATCTTGCGGTATCCGTCGAATAATCCGCGCATAAACCCCTCCGATTGTTGATTTCGGTGTCAGTCTATGCCGCGCTGCGGTCCGCGGTTCCACGAAAAAACCGCGGGCTTTTGACGGTCCGCGGTTTGTGTTGAACGGTTTCGGTGAACGAAGCGATCAGTTGATCTTTTCGATCCAGCCCATATCGTCGGGAAGCTTGCCCCACTGCATGCCGGTGATGGCGTCATAGAGCTTCTTCGCGATGGGACCGATCTCGCCCTTGTTGATGATCATACGCTTTCCCTCGTCGAACAGTTCGCCGATGGGGGAGATGACAGCGGCGGTGCCGGTACCGAACGCTTCGTCGAGCTTGCCGGCGTCGTTCGCGGCAATGACTTCGTCAATGGAGAGCTTGTGCTCCTCAACGGGAATGCCCCACTTTTTGAGCAGTTCCACGCAGGAACGGCGGGTCACGCCGGGAAGGATGTTGCCGTCGGTCAGCTCGGGCGTCACCACTACGCCGTCGATCACGAAGAAGACGTTCATCGCGCCGACTTCGTCGATATACTTGCGGTAGATGCCGTCCAGCCAGAGCACCTGCGCATAGCCCATGTCCTCAGCTCTCTTCTGACCGATGAGGGATGCGGCATAGTTGCCGCCCGCCTTCGCTCTGCCGGTGCCGCCCTTGACGCAGCGGACATATTCTCGCTCAACGTAGATCTTCACCGGGTTGATGCCCGCCTCATAGTACGAGCCGACCGGGGAAAGGATGATGGCGAACAGATAGGTGTGGGAAGGATGCACGCCGAGGTGTGCGTCCGTCGCGATGATGAACGGACGGATATAAAGAGATGTTCCTTCGTCGTAGGGGACCCAGTCCTGATCGAATTCGACGACCGCCTTGATCGCCTGGAGCACGTCCTCCGCGGGGATCTCCGGAACGCAGAGACGGTCGCAGGTTGCGTTCATGCGCTCGATGTTGCAGTCGGGACGGAAGAGCTGAATGCCGCCGTCGCTACGGCGATACGCCTTCAGACCCTCAAAAAGCTCCTGCGCGTAATGGAACACCATTGCGGACGGGTCAAGAGCGATCGGTCCGTAGGGGACGATGCGGGGATCGTGCCAGCCCTTGTCGACCGAATAGTCCATGAGGAACATGTGATCGGTAAAATAATTGCCGAATCCGAGCTTTTTGTAGTCCGGTTTGACCTTCGGAGAGGGCGTTTTATCAATTCTGATGTTGAGCATAATTGCCTCCGTGAAATTTTTTTCTTATTATACATCATTTTATGGGAAAGTGCAAGGTTTTTGCGGATAAATATTGATCCGAAGGGCAAAAAATCGCGCGGCATAAGCCCTCCCCCGCACGCATAAAATGGAGCAAATCTCCGAAACATCCGAAAGGAAACCTCTCATGAAACGGCTGTGTTATCTCATCATAGTCTTTGGCTTTCTCACGCTTGCGCCCGCCGCGGTATCCGCTTCCGGAGCGCTTTCACCCGGTTTGCAGCAGATCGCGTACGAAAACGAAATGATCGCGTCAGGGCTCATCGGCGCGGGGATCCGTTTTTCATCGGCCGATTTTGAGAATGCGGTAGGGAAATCCTTGGACAGCGTCACGATCACTTCCCTGCCGTCTGCCGCGGACGGAACCCTCTTTTTCGGCGACGCGCCGGTGACGGCGGGGCAAGAGATCCGCATGAAATCCGTTTCCTCTCTGCGGTTTGAGCCGACAAAGGCCTGCAAAACAAGCTCCTTCCGTTTCCGTGCCGACGAAGGCTATTCCTTCCCCTGCATCCTGCGCTGGACGGATCACGCGAATGCCGCCCCGTCCGCTTCGGTATCCGGTGACGCGGTCGCCTGCTGGACGCAGAAGGACATATCGGTGTACGGCTCCATGCCGGGGTACGATCCGGACGGGGATTCGATCCTTTTTGAAGTCGTCGAATATCCGGATCACGGTCTGCTCGAAGTGCTGTCCCCGTCCAGCGGCGACTATCGCTATACGCCCTTTGACGGAGTACAGGGCTCGGACAGCTTCACCTATACCGTGAGGGACGAATGGGGACATTATTCCGAGCCGCAGACCGTAAGCATCTCCGTCGTAAAGGCGGCGTCGACGCTCGAGCTCGCCGACATGGAAGGTCACTGGGCTCATAACGCCGCGCTTGTTATGGCGTCCGAAAACGCAATGGACGTCCGGTACGTCAACGGGGAGATCTATTTTGATCCGGATGCGGCAATCACGCGCGAGGATTTCCTTACGACCGTGATGAAAGCGCTCGGAGCGGGAGACATCGCTCCGGCGAAGACCGTATTTGACGATGACGGCGAAATCTCCGACTCAGCGAGCGGGTATGTGGCGCGCGCGTATTCCCTCGGCATTGTCAGAGGGAGCAATGAGGATGGCAAGCTTTGTTTCCGGCCGAAGGACTGTGTGACCAGAGCGGAAGCCGCCGTGATCCTCAACAAAATCGTCGGCGCGGAGGACAGCGACGCCATCGCCGTGTTCGCCGACAGCTCAAGCGTTCCCGCATGGGCGCGAAGCTCTCTGTCCGCTCTGACCGCTGCGGGTGTTCTCGGCGGGACGGGAGCGGGACAGATCTCACCGAACAGCATCCTGTCACGCGGGGAGGCAGCGGAAATGATCTTTAAGGTCCAGCGTATTTACGGCTGATTTTCTCTTTCATGTATAAAGGAAACTGTTTCGGTTCATACTCCTCTTGACCCCGATGGGGCAAACAACCGGAAAGGAATCTGAAGATGAGCGACAAGAAAAAGAAGCAGAATCCAAACGCGACGGCCGAGCATGACAGCGGCAGCGGAAAAGACGCGACAGATGACATGAAGAACCGTGTCGACATGCTCAACGCAAACCAGGTCGACGAGACGACGAAAAATCCGCCGAAGAAGAACGGAAAGAGCAAGAACGAGAACTGAGAAGCAAATCGACTCAGATGATCCGACGTGATCGCTCGATCGTGTCACGAACGCAAGACCTCCCGCGCTTCCGAACAGGAAGAGCCGCGGGAGGTTTTTGCCCGTTTTATAAATTTGCAGCGGCTGCGGGGCTTATTTCGCCGCCGCTTTTTGTCTGCGTTTTGCGTTTAACCATGCAAAAAGATAGACCAGGCAGAAGATCACGAGATCGATGGTCACGACGGACGCTCCGGTCTGCAGCCCGAGCAGACAGGCTGCGATAAAGCCCGCGATGAATCCAACGACGGATATCAGCGCGGAAAAGATCACCGTTCGTTTGAAATCCCCGGTGAGACGCATGGCGGTGAGCGCGGGGAAAATCAGGATCGCCGAAATCATGATCGAACCCATGATCTTCATGCCGACCACGATGGTAACGCCTGTCAGTATCGAAAGAGTCAGTCCGAACAGATCGGCGGATACGCCCGCCGCCCGCGCGAACGTCTCGTCGAAGGTTACGGCAAAGATCGTTTTGAAGGTAAAGAGAAACCATACAATGACTACGGCGGACAGCACGAGCGAAAGCAGCAGATCCTTATCCGAGATCGTGATCACGGATGCCGAGCCGAATAGGGACGAGCAGATGTCCCCCGCCCTGCCACCGGTTAGATTATACATAAGCGTGCCGACGGCGACTGCGCCGGTCGAGACGACGGCACAGGCAGCGTCGCCGTTGAGACGTCCGTCGTTTCTTGAAAGCCGGAGGATGAGCACCGCCGCAAGGATCACAACGGGGACGGAGATCTCCATGGAATAAAGAGAACCGACCCCGGCGCAGGCGGCGAGAGCGAGCCCGAAAAAGCCGACGTGGGACAGACCGTCTCCGATCATGGAATAGCGCTTCAAAACAAGGCTGACGCCAAGCACGGATGAGCACAGCGAAACAAGTGTGCCGACAACAAGGGCGCGCAGGATCACGCGGATCAGAAATTCCGACGCGAAAATCTCGGAAATCGTCATGCTTCCCCTCCCCCGCGCGCATCGCGGTGCTCATGCGGATGACGCGCTTCGTCCTCCGCCTCGTCGATCCTCTCATGCTTTTCATACTGCGCTACCGTGCCGTAGAAGGAATGCCCGCGGCACATCGAAAGCACGGAGTTTGCCTCCCGTAAGGCGCACTGAACGTCGTGCGTGACCATGATGATCGCGCATCCCGCGCGGTTGATGCGCCGGATCGCTTCGTACATCCCGTGCGCGGCGTCTGGATCCAGCCCCGTCACCGGCTCGTCCAAGAGAAGCAGAGTCTCCGAGACGCAGGCCGCGCGCGCGAGCAGGACCCGCTGGCGCTGACCGCCGGACAACTCGCCGAAGGTGCGCGCGGAGAGATCGGCGATGCCGAGCATTTCCATGGCATCCGCGGCGCGTTTCTGGGATGATTTCTTCCAGAACAGTCCGGGACCGTCGCGCCGAACGCATCCGGACAGCACGACTTCCTTCACGGACGCCGGAAAATCCCGCTGGATTTTGGATTGCTGCGGCAGATAGCCGATCCCGGCTTTCCTGACCTCCGGAGCGATATCGAGCAGACCGGCCGCGGGTTTGATCTCTCCCGTGATCGCTTTGAGAAGCGTGCTCTTTCCCGTTCCGTTCTCACCGACGACGGACAGGTAATCCCCGCTCGAGCAGGTAAAGCCGACGTGTTCCGCAGCGACATGCCCGTCGTAGGCAAGGGTGAGATCGATGGCTTTGATCAAAATCATGAATACGCTCCTTTCACGAGAGGGCGGCCTCGAGCGCGTCGAGGTTTTCTAACATCAGCTCAAACAGAGTCACGCCGTTTTGAAACTGTTCCTTTGAGACGTTGTGCGCGGAATTCAGCGTCATGATTTTGCATCCGGTTTCCTTCGCGACCGCTTCTGCGCATTTCTGATCCGAAAATTCGATCACAAACACGGCGGGCGCGCCGACGCGGCGCACTTCGGAAATCAGGGCGCTGATCGTAGCGAGCGAAGCTTCCACGTTCGAAGAGCATCCGGTGAATGCGGCGATGTGCTCCAGTCCGAATTCCTCGGTCAGATAGAGGAACGGGAATCGGTCGGCAACGACGATCGTATTGCGTGCGCGGTTTGCCAGCCGTTCGCGGTATTCGGCCTCAAGCCGGTCCGCTTCCGCTTTGTATGCCGCGAGATTGCCCGCGATCACATCCGCTTTGTCTGGCAGGACGAGGGAGAGGTTTTCCGCGACGGCGTCAGCGATGCGGCGGATGTTTTCGAAGGAGGTCCATACATGTTCGTCCGGTTCGGTCTCTTCCCCGCCCTCTTCCCGTTCGATTGCGGACACCAGTGCCTCATCCGCTGTCTGAGCGGCGTCGATGGCGTAAACGGTCCGCGGGCGCTCCTCCTCCCTCATGGAGTCCATGAGATCGAATACCCAGTCCTCGCTCTCTCCCCCGACACAGACAAAGAGGTCGGCGACATCGATTTTCCCGGCGTCCGAAAGCGTCAGTTCATATTCATGCGCTTCCGTTTCCGGCGGCAGGAGCATCGAGACTTCAGCCGTATCACCGGCGATCCCGCGCGCGATATCATACATGGCGAAATTCGTTGCAAGAACCTGCGGTTTTCCGTCGCTATTCGTCCGATCATCCGAGCAGGAGTTCATGAGGCAGACGCCGAAAATCATCACCGCAGTCAGCAGTATGGAAATGGTCTTACGCATGCTTTTCCTCCGATTGACAGGTTTCGCACAGCCCGTAAATTACGGTTCTTCCGCAGTCGACCGCGAAGCCGTGCTCGCTCAGAAAATGATCGAGGATCTCGCTCATGAACGAGCAGTCCATGTGGATGAGACGTCCGCACTGCTCGCATTTCAGATGAATATGTTCCGAGCCAGCGCTCTTCGCGTTGTACCGATAGGTCGCGTATTCGCTGCGTCCGTTTCCCGCGGCGTATCGGGTGAGAAGTCCCGCTTCGGTCAGAGCGGTGATCGCGCGGAACACGGTCGCCTCGCCCGCCTCTACTTTTTCATATACCTCGCGGGCGGAAAAGCACTCGTCTTCGTGATCCATAAAAAAGCGCAGAACCTCGTCCCGCTGCTTCGTCTTGTATCGCATTCGGTTCCCTCCGGAAAACGGATTTGAAATTGATTTTCATTTTCATATTCGCCATTATATCATCGGAAAGCGTCTTTGTCAAGAGGAAAACGAAAAAAGCCGAACTGCGCGTGATGCGCAATTCGGTTGGATGGGGGCATATGGTCTCGTTTCATGCCTTTTCGACGCGCTTTGCGAGCGCCTTGTTCGAAAACTTGCGCGTTCCCGTCAGCTCTTCGACGACTTCGATAAAAGGCGGAAGGGAGAAGTCCTCTCCCTCGCTTGCCAGCTCCACTTCGAGTACCGCATAACCCTCCAATTCCGGTCCCCCGATCTCGGAAGGATAGACGTCGATCTCGATCACGTGCTTTTCGTAGGGGAAGCTGAACCGCGTCTTTGTAAGAGAGGAATACGCCTCTCGAAGAGCGTCCAAGTATTCCGCTGCGTCGATTTCCCTCTCGTCTTCCCGTCTGGTCATTTTGGTGATATTCTCTTTTTTCGTGAAGACATAGATGACATGCCCGTCTTCCTCGATTTTTCGGACGCGGCGTTCGGTATCGCTCCCCTTGATGGGGCGGAGATAGGTTTGCGTGATCCGCCGGACCCGATAACCTTCCATGGCAGAGAGAATGGCGGGATCGGGAAGCCGGATCAGAAATTTGCGCTCGATTTCGATGGGCATGGGTTCCTCTTTCCGCTACCGCAGGTCTTCTCCGCGCGTCATAAAGGAACGCACATAGGAACGAAGCTCGTATCCCGTGTGAAGGTTTTCGGCGCCTCCGATGAATTCCCGTTTTTCATCCTCGGTCAGACGCGAAAACTTTTCAAGGGACGCGTCCGTTTCCATGAGCGCGGCGCCAAGAGGCGGCGGGATCTGTTCGCCTTTGTGAAGACGGGGCAGCTTATTGTCTGGGTTCAAAATGGAATCCTCCTTCCGTCCGGCTTTTGCTTTCAGTATGACCGGAAGAAGAACGCTTTATGCACGCTGCGTCAATCGAAACGACTGCCGCCCGGAGGGCGGAACATGTCGCGGCGCGGGCGCATATATTGGAACAGCGCTCACGAAAGGAGGGCTAAGGAATGTTCTGCAACAACGGACTCAAATGGATCGCGCTGGTTCTCGTCGCCGCCTGCATTTTCTGCGGCAATGACAGCTTCTGCTCAAACGGCACGAACAACGGGGATACCGGCTGCGGCAACGGATGCGGCGGCTGCATCGGCCGACTCGTCTGAGAATCAGAATCAGTCGGATCATCGGAAAGTCTGATTTCCGATGATCGATTTTACTCCCGCGTCAGGAATTGGCGCGGGATTCTTCTTTTTCGAGAATGGCGTCCCGCGCTTTTTCCATGTCACGGCGGCACTGCTCCGGCACGGCGTCGCCGAGCGGACATCCGTAGCGCAGAAGCTCCCGCACATAGGTGGAGCTAATCATCGCGTATTCGGGCCGAGCCGGAAGGATCACCGTCTCGAGCGCGGGATCAAAGCGCTTCATGATGAAGGCGAGCCCGTATTCGTAATCGAAATCCGTCGCCGACCGCGCGCCGCGGACGATATACCGCGCGTCAAGCTCGCGGGCGATGTCGGAGGTGAGTCCCCCGTACACGACGGCGTCTACGTTGTCCAAATCAGCAACCGTTTCTTCCACGAAACGGAGCCGCTCAGCGGCGGAGAAGAAGCCGGACGGCTTTTCGGCGTTCGCGAGAATGACGACGGTGACGCGGTCGAAGAGCGCGGACGCCCGTGCGAACAGATCGGCGTGTCCGGCTGTGACGGGATCAAAACTCCCCGTGACGATGGCGTGTCTCATTCGTTCGCCTCCGCGTCTTCCCCTTCGGGTTGGGGCTGCAGTAGGGTGATCCTCGTCCGTCCGTAAAGCGAGGACTTGAGAGTTCTGTACTTCTTTCTCAGTTCCTCGTCCTCACCGAACACGTCGCAGAAGATGTATTCGGCCGCCGCATCCTCGTCCTTGCGCAGTCTCGTAGCCTTCGGCGGGATATCGCAGTCCGTTTCGCAGACGAGGGTCGTCCAGGAGGAGCACAGCCCGGCGTCGGCGATGGATCGGAGCGCCTTGGGCAAAAGCTTGCTGTCGTAGGGGGGATCGAGGAAGATCAGATCGTATTTTTCCCTTCCCGCTTCACCGCGCAGGAATGGGGAAAAACCCGTCGATATGATGCGGCATTTCGCGATCAGGTGCGTTTTTCTCGCGTTTGCCGTGATCGCGTCGACTGCCTCGCGGGAAATATCGACGAATGTCGCCTTCTCCGCACCGCGCGAAAGGGCTTCCAGCCCCATCTGCCCGCTGCCTGCAAAGAGATCGAGCACCGCGCTTCCCTCAATATCGAATTGAAGCATGGAGAAAACTGCTTCCTTCACGCGGTCGGAAGTCGGGCGTGTGGTCTCTCCCGCCGGGGATTCGAGCTTCGTGCCCCGCGCGCTTCCCGTGATGATTCTCATAGTATATCCTCCGGATGATTGTTCTTTTGAAGCTGGGATTCATTCGCCGCATGGAAATACCGGTACACCTCTTCGGCGTCCGTCTGAGAGACGCCCGGTACGGCGGCCAGCTCTTCGACGGTTGCTTCCTTCACGGCTTTGATCGTTTTCAGTCCCTGAAGAAGCGCTTTCGCCTTTGCCGGACCGATGCCGCGGATCTTTTCGAGGGACGAGGTTTTGAGTGTCTTCCGCTTAGCGTTCGACATGCGGGAGACGGAAAAGCGGTGCACTTCCTCCTGTATGCTGTAGATCAGCTTGAACACGTCGGCTTGGCGGGCGAAACGGATCTCCCCGCTGTCATCGACGAGGGTCCTTGTTTTATGATGCTCGTCCTTTACCATGCCGAAAACCGGTATGTCATAGCCGCTTTGCGCCATCCTTTCACGAATGACGGAAACATGCTGACGTCCGCCGTCCAGCAGGATCAAATCGGGCATGGCGCTCATGTTGTCGTCCGGCATGCCGATATGGGAGAGGCGTCTTTCCAGCGCCTCGGTCATCGCGGCGTAGTCGTCCTGCGTGATTTTCGAGCGGATTGAAAACGTCCGGTATTCGTTCTTTTTGAACTTTCCGTCAACGACGACAACCATGCCGCAGGTGATGTGCTCGTCGCCGAGGTTTGAGATGTCATACGCTTCAATGCGTTCGGGCAGGACCTCGAGGGAGAGGGTCTTTGCGAGCTGAAGCAAGGTCTTTTCGTTGTCGCGCTCGCGCTTCGCGTAGTTCTCGGCGTGTTTCTCCGCGTCCGTGACCGCCATGTCGCAGAGGTATTTTGACGCTCCGCGCTTCGGTGTGCGGACCTCGACCTTATGACCGGACCGTTCTGTGAAATACGAAGAGAGGAGTTCCCTGTCGTGCTCCGGAAGATCGAACGAAAGCAGGATCTCGCCCGGAATGTACTCGCGCGACTGGTACAGCGACATGAGAAAGGCGGAAAAAGGAGAATCGGCCATGTCGTCGTCTTCACCCGCGGTGATTTCGTCCCCTCCGAAGAGAAAGTGTTCGCTGTCGGCGATATAGCCGCTGCGGATATAGAACACGGACGCGCTGTCGCGGAAGCGCACGCCTTCGACATCCGTGAGCCGAAGACCGATCACGTCGCATTCCACGTCGGGAGAGGAAACCGCCTTCTGGCGCTCGCCGAGCTTTCGGAGGCTCTCGATCTCATCCCTGTATCTCGCCGCCTGTTCGAACTCGAGGCTCTCGGACGCGGCGAGCATTTTTTCGCGCAGGGACGCGATCACGTCCCGCGTTCCGCCGCGCAGAATGCCTGCCGCCGCGTTGATGGAGGCGCGGTGCTGTTCCTTTGTGACCTCCCCCGTGCACAGACCCGCGCAGCGGCCGATCTGATAATACACACAGGGACGTTCCCTGCCGATATCCTCCGGGAAGCGGCGCTTGCAGGAAGGGAGCCCAAGCGTGCGTTCCAGCTCGGAGATCACCGAAAAAACGGTTCCGGTGGAGGAATACGGCCCGAAATAAAGGGAGCCGTCCGGCACGCGCTTGCGGTCCATGCGGATGCGCGGATACTCCGCGGTCACGTCGATCTTGATATAGGGGTAAGATTTCGCGTCCTTGAGCTTGACGTTGTATTTCGGCGTGTACTGCTTGATGAGACTGTTTTCAAGCGCGAGCGCTTCCATCTCCGTGTCGCAGGCGATAAAACGGAAATCGTAAACGGATGCCGCCATCCGCGCGGTTTTCGCGTCGTGCGCGCCGTGGAAATACTGGGACACACGGTCGCGCAGGGAGCGTGATTTGCCGACGTAGATGACCTTGCCGGTTTCGTTCTGCATGATGTACACGCCGGGCTGACGCGGCAGGGCTGCCGCCTTGTTCTGCAGCGCCGTGATGTTCGGGGATATATCCTGTGTCATTTCATACCGTTCCGATAACAAATCGAGCGATGATGCTTGCTCACCATCGCTCTTCTTTCCGAATTATTCAGCGCAGCTTAT
Organism: Clostridia bacterium; assembly: GCA_017540175.1. GTDB lineage: Bacteria > Bacillota > Clostridia > Oscillospirales > CAG-272 > UMGS1696. The sequence goes on from JAFYBN010000119.1 coordinate 27,111, forward strand.
TCGACGAAGCCGCTGTCGATGAGGGTGCACAGACCTTCGAGAGCTTCCTCTTCGTCCGTGCCGTCCGCGATCAGCGTGATCGTCATGCCCTTGACAATGCCGAGGGAGAGAACGCCGAGCAGACTTTTCGCATTGACTCTGCGGTCGTCTTTTTCAACCCAAATCGAGCTCTTGTAGGAATTGGCCTTCTGAATGAAGAACGTCGCCGGTCTTGCGTGCAAACCAACGTTGTTCTTAATGGTTACGTCACACGAAATCATCTCTTACGCTCCTGATTAAGTAATGGTTTAAGGTTTATAATGTATAACAAAAACCGAGGCTGAATTCCTTCGCTTCCTTCCCTGTCGCTTTGAGGGAACAGGAAAAGAAACACCTCCGCTCTAAGCATATTATAGCAAAACGAACGGATGAAATCAATAGCTTTACGCCATTTTTTTATCGGCAGGTTTAACAAAAGAGAACCGCGGCTCGGCGTCTGTTTTGTATCACTCCGGGCCGCGGTTTTGAAAATCAGATTTTTTCCACTGCGATCACAGCGGTTTCACCGTTGATATCCCACTCTTTGCGGTATCCCGCTGAAGGCTCGGCGAAGATCAGTTCGTCGCAGAGCGTCGCGGAGCGAAGATCGGCTTCGGCGGCAGAGAGGCGGTCTTTCAGCTTGACCCCGCACGCGATCGTCACGCGGATGTGGTCGGTGACGACGAAATCCGCTTCCTTGCGCATGGTCTGGATCTTCGAGATCGTCTCCCGGACGAAGCCCTCCGCGATCAGCTCGTCCGTGAGGCGGATGTCGAGCGCGACCGTCACGCCGTGATCGGCCTGCGTGCAGAAGCCTTCCTTCGACTTGATCTCGACGAGCATATCGTCTCCAGTAAGCTCCACGGAAGTTCCGTCGATATCGAGCGTCAGTTTTCCGTTCTTGTTGAATTCCGCCATGGCGGCGTTCCCGTCGAACGCTTCATCCTGAAGAAACGCGCGGATCTTGCCGAGCAGTTTGCCGTATTTCGGGCCGACGGTCTTGAGATTCGGCTTGATCAGGTAAGCGCTGAGCTCGCTTGCGTCTTCGATATACTTCACGTCCTTGACGTTGAGCTCATCCCGGATGATTTCCGTGAATTCCTCGTCCGGCTTGACCTCGGGCTTGACATAGAGCGCTGCAAGAGGCTGGCGATTCTTGAGGTTCGCGGCGTTCCGCGCTGCACGGCCGAGCACGACGATGTCGATCACGGCATCCATCTGCTGCGTGAGAGCGGCGTTGATCCTGCTTTCGTCCGCTTTGGGGAACGAGCAGAGATGGACGGAGACGGGGGCCGAGGGATCGACCGGGCACACCAGTCCGCGGTAGATCTCATCCGCCATGAACGGCACCATCGGAGCGGAGGCTTTCGCGATCGTAACGAGCGCGGTGTAGAGGGTCATATACGCGGCGATCTTGTCGTCCGTCATGTCGGGACCCCAATACCGCTCGCGGCTGCGTCGGACATACCAGTTGGAAAGCTCATCCACGCATTTCTCGAGCGCGTTCGCCGCTTCGGGAATGCGGTAGGACGAGAGGCAGGAATCGACCGTCTTTACCGTGGCGTTCAGAACGGAAAGGATATATTGATCCATGACCGTCAGCTTGCAGGAGGACAGATCGTATTTCGTCGGGTCGAAACCGTCGATCTCGGCATAGAGGACGTAGAAGGCGTAGGTGTTCCACAGCGTGCCGAGGAACTTGCGCTGCCCCTCCTGGACCGCCTTCCCCGAGAAGCGGGACGGCAGCCACGGGGCGGAATTCGTATAGAAATACCAGCGGATCGCGTCCGCGCCGTAGGTCTCGAGGGCGTCGAAAGGATCGACCGCGTTGCCCTTCGATTTCGACATCTTCTGTCCGTTTTCGTCCTGCACATGCCCGAGCACGAGGACGTTTTTGTACGGCGAGCAGTCGAACAGCAGCGTGGAGATCGCCATGAGGGAGTAGAACCAGCCGCGGGTCTGGTCGACGGCTTCGCTGATGAAATCCGCCGGGAACTGCGCCTTGAACTTATCCTCGTTTTCAAACGGATAGTGATGCTGAGCGAACGGCATGGAACCGGAGTCGAACCAGCAGTCGATGACTTCGGGAACGCGCTTCATCTCGCCGCCGCATTCCGGGCAGACGAGCGTCACAGCGTCGATATAGGGACGGTGCAGCTCGATATCGTCCGGACAGTTCTTCGACATGGATTTCAGCTCGGCGATCGAACCGACGGAGTGCCGGCACCCGCAGGAGCATTCCCAGATATTGAGCGGGGTGCCCCAGTAGCGGTTGCGGGAGATCGCCCAGTCCTGCACGTTCTCGAGCCAGTCTCCGAAGCGGCCCTTGCCGATGGATTCGGGGATCCAGTTCACGGTATTGTTGTTGCGGATCAGGTTCTCGCGCACCGCAGTCATGCGGATATACCAGGATTCGCGGGCGTAATAGATCAGGGGGGTGTCGCACCGCCAGCAGTGCGGATATTCATGCTCGAATTTCGGGGCGTCGAAGAGCTTCCCTTCCTTCGCAAGATCGGAAATGATAACGGAATCGGCTTTCTTGACGAACAGACCCGCGTAGGGCGTTTCCGCCGTCATTTCGCCCTTCGAGTCGACGAACTGAACGAAGGGGAGATCGTATTTTCTGCCGACGCGGGAGTCGTCCTCGCCGAACGCGGGAGCGATGTGCACGATGCCGGTACCGTCCGACATGGTGACGTACCCGTCGCAGGTGATGAAATGCGCTTTTTTGCGCTGCTTCGCAGCCGCTTCTCCCGTGCATTCCCAGAGCGGAAGATACGAGCGGTATTCGAGCGCGGAGCCGGGCATTTCCTCAAGGATCTCATAGGCGGGCGCGTCTTCCTTCGAGAGCTTGCCGAGCACGGTATCGAGGAGCGCTTTTGCCATATAATAGACGTATCCGTCGGCAGCCTTCACCTTTGCGTAGGTCTCCTCGGGATTGACGCAGAGCGCGACGTTTGAGGGCAGCGTCCACGGGGTCGTCGTCCATGCGAGGAAGTACGCGTCTTCCCCATCGACCTTGAAGCGCACGACCGCCGAACGTTCCTTGACGGTTTTATAACCCTGCGCGACTTCCTGCGCGGAAAGCGGGGTCCCGCAGCGGGGGCAGTAGGGGACGATCTTGAAGCCCTTGTAAAGCAGTCCCTTGTTCCAGATTTCTTTCAGCGCCCACCACTCGGATTCGATATAGCTGTTTTCATAGGTGACATAGGGGTTTTCCATGTCGCACCAGAAACCGACCGTGCCGGAAAAGTCCTCCCACATGTGCTTGTACTGCCATACGGATTCCTTGCACCGGTTGATAAAGGGCTCAAGCCCGTACTGTTCGATCTGTTCCTTGCCGTCGAGTCCGAGCTTTTTCTCCACTTCGATCTCAACGGGGAGTCCGTGCGTGTCCCAGCCCGCTTTGCGCGGAACGTCCCGGCCCTTCATCCACTGATACCGCGGGATCATATCCTTGATAACGCGGGTCAGAACGTGGCCGATATGGGGCTTGCCGTTCGCGGTCGGCGGTCCGTCATAAAACGTGAAGCCGGGTCTCCCCTCGCTCGCGGAAAGCTGCTTTTTGAAAATGTCGTTTTCTTCCCAGAATTTCAGGGTTTCGCGTTCGCGCTCTACGAAATTCAGGTTGGGATTGACCTTGTTGTACATACTGCCTCCTATGATAGATTGACATAGCGAAAAACAAAAAAACCGGACCATGTCCGGGAACAGACGGCGTCTGCAAAACCACTCGCACACAGGATACGATTCCCCTGTAACGGAGGGATTCCGGCGGGAGCTCAAGCGGATAAACCGTTTCACTCTGCGGCTCGGGAGTGATTTTCGCGTGTCCCCGCGCGCCGGGTCGCACCGTACCCCGGCTCTCTGAAGCGCGTACCCACAGGGGCAGACACCTACTCGTTCCGTCATTGCCGTTGTTTTTTGATATTGCAAACATTATACCCCAGAGGCTTCTTGTTGTCAATAGGAAGAAAGCATAAAATTCACGGAAATGTCTTGAAAAACCGCTTCACATATGCTAAGATGACACTAGTATATTTTTGTTTGGTTATAGATATAGACCGGAATGAAAGGAACACGCCATGTCAGACCGCCGCACTTGGAAGCTCGCTTTATCCGTCGGTCCCGGCGCCATGAACGCCGAGAGCTTCGACGCGCTTGCCGCCGCCGGGATCCGCGAGATCGAACTGTCTTCCGGAGCCGTCGACCCCTATTACTCCGTTCTCGCTTTCCCGCGCCGCTCCGCAGAGATCGCTTCCCTCGCGAAGGAGCACGGCGTAAACATCTCCTCGATCCACTTGCCGTTCGGACCGTTCAGCAACGTCGATCCTTCCACGCCGGATCCGGAAAAGCGGGCGTATCTGATCCGCATCCAGCGCGAGCTGCTCGATGCAGCCGGAAAAGCCGGGGTCGGGATCGCCGTACTGCATCCCTCCGGCGAACCCTATCCGGACGATGAACGTGACGAACGCATCGAAAGAGCCGTCGAAGTCGTCTCCGTCATCGCGGACGCCGCGGAAAAAGCCGGCGTGACGCTCGCACTTGAAAACCTGCCGCGCACATGCCTCGGACGTGACTCCGCCGAGATGCTGCGCTTCCTCGAAGCGATCCCCACGCTCCGCGCCGTGTTCGACACGAATCACAGCCTGCGGGAGGACAACCCGCACTTCATCCGCGCGCTCGGGAGCAAAATCGTCAGCTTACACGTCTCGGACTATGATTTCATCGATGAAAAGCACTGGCTCCCTGGAGAAGGAAAAAACGATTGGAAAGGCATCATCGCCGCGCTGGAAGACATCGGATACGAAGGACGGTTTCTTTACGAGCTGCACGCCGGTCCGACCTATCAGGATGTCGCGGAAAACTATAAAAAGCTCATCGGCTGATCAGCCGGGAAAGGACTGCTTATGCTCAAACATCAACCTTGGCTCCGTCTGGGCAACGATATCCGCGTTGAATACGAGCAATGCCTCAGAGAAGGCCGTGAGGTCGAGGGGTACGAGCCCATCGTCAACGCCATCCTTGCCGCGGACAACGAACTGATTTTCCGCAACGAAGCCGCCGTCGCGCTCTTCGCCGAGAAAATGGCATCCGAGCCGATCCGCGCGGATTATCCCTACGTCGAGCCCTCCGATCTTAAAGAAATCCTGAAGGAATCTCCTTCCGCCGTCTCCGCCCCCGTGCTTCCTGCCCAGCCGGACGACGAAGTCCTCTTAGACAAGCTCACCGGCGCGTGGATCGGCAGGATCGCGGGCTGTCTGCTCGGCAAGCCGATCGAGGGATGGCGGCGCGATCTGCTGCTCCCCGTTCTGAGGGCGACGGACAATTATCCCATGCGCCGCTATATCACAAAATCCTCCTTCTCAGAGGAGCTTGTGAAAAAATACCATCTCCACACCGGCGCCTGCTTCGCGGACAACGTGCATTACGCCTCGCCGGTTGACGACGATACCAATTACACCACCTTCGCGCTGAAGCTCGTGAGCCGTTACGGGCGCGATTTCACGGCGGACGACGTGGCGGAAGCGTGGCTCTCCTGGATCCCCGCCTTCGCGACCTGTACCGCCGAGCGCGCGGCATACCGCAATATTGCCGCGGGGATGATGCCGCCAGCCACCGCAACGTTCAAGAATCCCTACCGCGAATGGATCGGCGCGCAGATCCGCGGGGATTTCTTCGGCTACATCAATCCCGGCGACCCGGAAACCGCCGCGAAAATGGCGTTCCGGGACGCGTCGATCTCCCATGTCAAAAACGGTATCTACGGCGAGATGTTCATCGCCGCCATGATCGCCGCCGCGGCGGTCGAGAGCGACATGAAAGCCGTGATCGAAACCGGGCTCGCGTATATTCCCTCGAAATCCCGCCTGACCGCGGACGTGCGCCGCGTTCTCGCGCTGTATGAGAGCGGAATGAGCGCAATGGATATCATTGAGGAGATCCACAAGACCTTCAACGAACATTCCGCAAATGACTGGTGCTACACCAATTCCAACGCGATGATCGTCACGATGGCGCTGCTCGGCGGAGAGGGCGATTTCGGACGTTCGATCTGTCTTGCCGTGCAGTCCGCGTTTGACACCGACTGCAACGGCGCGACCGTCGGCTCGATCCTTGGCATCATGCTCGGCGCGGGCGGCATCGATCCCTATTGGTATGCTCCGTTCGAAAAGCGTCTGTACACCTCCATAGAGGGCTACAACACCGTCGAGGTTGACGCTCTGGCAAAGGAAACCCTTGCGCTCGTACGCAAATAACGGGTTGGCAGGTTTTTGTCTTCTCCGGATAACAGTCGCAATATAAAAAACGCCGCATTCCTTTCAGGGAATGCGGCGGGCATTCGGTTCGTCAGATTTTCGATTCGATATCGGTCAGCGCAACGCTGATCTGCTCAAGCTGTTCCTTGCTGTACTGTTCTTCGATCTGCCGGACGGTCTGCTTCAGGCTCTCCTCGTAAAGACCGATGTACTTGAAATACTTGTCCGTCAGCACAAGCCGGTATTCCCTTCTGTCCCCCTCGGACATTTCCTTCGTCACATAGCCCTTCTGGATCAGGGACGCGACCTTATAGGACGCGCCGGGGCGGGAGATCCCGATAAAATCGGCGAATTCGCTGATGGTCGGTTTGCCGAGCGCGTGAATGACCTCAACGGCGAAAACCTCCATGGCGGTCAGACTTGCTTCGCGTTCCTTGATGATGGAAAACAGCCGCTGATAAAAACGAAGATGAATTCGGTCCGATATGCGGAGTACATGTGTTTCAAGCATGGATCAGTCTCCATTCTGTTCCGGTGATACCCGTAATTTTATCACGCGCGTTTTATCGATTCTTATGTCATTGTGTTAAGAAATAGTGAACTTTTTTGTATATTTCTCAGCATTCCTCTTTCCGCGTTCCCTATCGTTTTCAAAACTATTCACATAAAGGAGCATACCATGAAACACCACAGCAGTAATCTGACAAGACTTCTCTGTCTCATCCTCACGGCATTCCTTCTCTTCAGTGCGGTATCCTGCGCCGATTCGGGGGAAACGACCCAGCCCAAGCCCGAGAATCCCACGACCTCCGGAGAAAACACCGAAGAAGAAGAGCAGAAGAAATACCTTGACAATCTGCCCGAGGAAATGGACTACGGCGGATACGAAATGACCTTCCTCTCCTCCTATGAAGACAAATCCATCGCTCTGGACGAAGAGGTCGACGACCTCGGCGACGTGGTCAACGAAGCGTACTGGAAGCGCAATACCGGTCTCGAATCGCGCATGAACGTCAAGATCGTTCTCGCGAAGAAAACTGGCTACGGCGACTTCAACCCCGCCGTCTCCCAGTCCGTAACCGCGGGCACCGATGATTACGACATTCTGGTCGGACATACCCGTTTCAACATCAACCTCGCGGCGAACGGCTACATGCTGAAGCTGAACGAAAACGGCTTCACGGACATCATCGATCTGACCCAGCCCTACTGGAGCGACCTTTACATCAGCAACGTCAACTACAAGGACAATATTTACTGGGTCACCGGCGACATGTCCCACAACTTCATCGGCTGGATCTACGCGACCTTCGTGAACGCAACCTTCTGGCAGAACATCCACCCCGGCGAGAATATTTATGACATCGTTCTCGAGGGAAAATGGACGCTTGACAAGATGAACGCGCTCTGCGGCGGCGCGTACCAGGACAAGAACGGCAATACCGAGGTCGATGACAACGACTCCTTCGGCGTCATCATGCAGCAGGGTCACACTCTGAACGGCATGGTCTTCGCGTCCGGCATCACCTTCACCGGCCGGGACGACGCAGGTAATTATAAGATCGTGCTCAACAGCGAGCAGACGGTCGACGCGTTCTCGAAGCTCCACAACCTCTTCTACAATACGGAATACGGCAGAATGCTCGAGAATGCCGCTTTCGACACGACCGCCGTCACGATGTTCACCGAAGACCGCGTCCTCTTCTGCCCCTACACCTTTGAGTTCTGCAGCAAGGACGAAGTCCGCGCCATGGAATCCGACTTCTACGTCATTCCGCTCCCGAAGTGCGATGAAAAGCAGGAGAATTACCGCGTGAACCAGTATGACGGTGTTCCGATCTACGGCGTGGGCACGACGCTTCCGAAGGATAAGTACGAAATGGTCGCCACCTTCCTCGAGGCGTTCTGCTCCATGACGAGCCAGACGGTCATCCCTGCGTATTACGACCTTGCGCTGAAGAACAAGTACAGCCGCGACGCGACGACCGCGCAGATGATCGATCTGATCCACGACAACGTCACCGCTGACTTCGCCTTCTACTGGGGCGATTCCTGCGGAGGGCTGATGAACTTCTTCTACGACAATATTTCGAAGGATGAGATCGCTTCCTCCATGAAGTCGAAGCAGAAGATCTGGGACAAGGCTCTCGCGAAGCTCTGTGAAAAGCTCGAGGGCTGAGAAGTCCAAAATGAGTTCAGGGAGGATTCCGCATCCTCCCTTTTTTGTCAGGTCTATCGACTTCAGTCTTCCGTTCCCGTATATTTCAAACCGTATTTCTCGGCGATCTCAACCGCATAGCTCGTACTGGCGGCCTCCATTCCGTGATCCGTTCGTCACAGCCCGCGTCTGTTCATCACATCGCTCACTCCGTCCGACAGTGTCCGGACCGCTTTTTTTGAATCTTCGCTCCAAAAGGAAAGATCCGCCGTTTCAAGGAGATCGGAAAACGTGCTGAGACAGATCACTGCAAGTTCCACGTTGTTGTCTTCTTTTGCCCTGCCCTCCAGCGCCCAGCGAAGAAGAAACTGCGACGAGCCCCTGATATCTCCGGCGCTCCTTGCGATCTCCTCAGCACGCGCCGGGTCATGGCAGAACTCCCCGTTCCTATATTCCGCGACAAGGGGCATCCGGGCAAAGGCAAGGACCTCTTCGTCGCGGCAGTTTGCGAGGATCCGCTCGCCGAGCGCGACCGCATGCTTCATCAACTCCTCACGGTTCTCGTCCTCCGGCAGCCTGCCGCTGTGCAGGGCGGCAAACTCCGCGAATGCTTGGTTGGCGAGCACTGCATAATCCGCGGGAAAACACGCGGCCGCTTTCCGCCAGAGGGAGAGCATTCCGGCAATATCCCCCCGGGTATAAAGCGCGGAGCTTTGGGTTTCCGCGTCTTCCAATGCCTCACGCACATTCTCGTTCTGAATGCCGCACAGCTCGTCCGCGGAAATACCGAAATAACGGCACAGCGGCGCGATCATTGTGATGTCCGGATTTCCGCTGTGGTTCTCCCATTTGCTGACCGCCTGCGGCGTGATATTCAGCACTCTTCCGAGTTCCTCCTGCGTCACGCCTTTTTTCATTCTCAAGGCGCGGATCGTTTCACCGATGGTCATTTGATCACCCCCGACTTCATGATAGCACAAACGTGAAAGAAAAGCAATGACCGGGATTTCTCCCGGTCTCAACCAAAGGTTGAGCTGCAAAATCCGACGGCAAGTCCGAAGCTGCGGCGGATCAGCCGACCGCGTTGACGATGACCGACACCGCCGCCGACATGGTGAAGACGTCAAACTCCGTCCCCTCGCCGGTTTTATGCGCGAGCTGGGTCGTCATGAGCCCGTCCGAGTTTCTCCCTGCCCACGCGCTGTCCGCGTTCTTCGCGAGCCACAGGAGATACTCTTCCCTCCCCGTTTCCGCGGAGAGTCGGCGGATGTAGCGCGCGAGAATGCCCTTGAAGCCCGGGAGATCGTTTCCGGATTCCTCGTTGTCCATGATCCCTTCCGCGTACATTTCGTGCACGGTATAGTCCGCCGCTTTCAGGGCGTAGTCCCGGTATGTTTCATCCCCGGTATGCTTCCACATGCCGAGGCACGCGCCGATGAACGTACCCTGATTGTATGTGGAGGACCAGCGGTTGACGCGCCCTTTGATATTGACGCAATCGTAGATCTTCCCGGTATCCGGCTCGAACATGGTTTTGATCAGCCAGGACGCGCAGTATTCCGCTTTGTCCCAATAGGTTTCGTCGCCGGTCGCCTTTGCAAGATACGCTGCCGCGACGGAGCCCGGTCCGTTGACGCAGGAGTTTTTCGTCTCGTTTTCGATCCGCCAGAACAGACCGCCGCCGAGATCGTCTGACGCCGCGCGGGCGAAGGTCTTGTCGAAATTGAGCTTTGCGAGATCGAGACACCGCTTTTCCCCGGTGAAGAGATACGCGCGGGTCAGCGCGATGACGAGCCACATGATATCGTCGTTGTACGGGTTCTTCTCCCAATCCTCGCCCCATTTTTTGAGAATGAAATCCGTCATTTCGGCAAACTGCTCAAAGAGAGCTTTGTCGCCGGACACCTCGTACAAATCATCCGCGATCTCGAAAATCTCCGCGTAGTCCCAGAAGTCCGCGCCGCGGTAGTCGCCGTCGGCGTAATAAGCTTTTTTGTGCGAAAGAAACGCTTCCCGCGCCCGCGCAAGTTTTTCTTCTCTTGTCATGATATCCTCCTGTTCTCCGGGTTTATCACCGGCTGTGTTTTGATTGTATCATACCGTATGTGACTTGTCAAGCCTTCCGCATGAAACCGCGAAGGCTCAAAAATCTTAGGAATCCCTCGAAAATCCTTGCATTGCCGCAGGAATTATGCTATACTGAAACCGATCACATATCCGAAAAAAGGAGTGCAGTATGAACAATCCAAGCTATATCGACCGCACATACGAAAAGTTCGAAAGCGTGCTTGAAATCTACGCGGCGCGCTTTCTCAAAACCGTATCGCAGGCGTGTCCCGTGTACGCATGCGAGACCATGGAGCATCTGCGTCTGCCGCCCGAAAGAGGGGAAATGAAGCAGATCGCGCCCGGTCAGAGTTGGGGCACGGAATACGGCAATCTCTGGCTCGAAACGGACGTCACCGTTCCCGCCGAGGCGGACGGCAAGATCCTCTGCGCCATTCCCGACGCAGACGCGGTGGAGATCCTCTGCTTCAAGGACGGTAAGCCCGCCGGGATCATCAACTCGAAAAACCATTTCATCGGCGGCGAGCACCCCGCCTTCTTCATCACCTTCGGCGCAAAGGCCGGTGAGACCGTTTCCCTTGCGTTTGAGTGCTACGCCGGGCACACCTGCTTCGGCACCCAGCCCTACGACGCATACGGCAGGGACGAAAACAAGCCGGACAACTACACCCACACCTACCGCGGCATCCGCCTCTGCGTGATGGACGAGGAAATGCGCGATTTCGTCTTCGATCTCGCAACCGTACTCCAGATCGCGAAACTCCCGCATTCGAATTTCACGGCGACGAAGGCGCACGAATGCCTGATGGACGCGTTCCCCTATCTCATCGGCGATCCTCTTTCCGCGGACGAGGAGGACATTCAGGCGTCCATCCGCTCGATCCGCGCCTGCATCGCGCCCGCGCTTGAAAAGACCGGCGGAGAGCTTTCCCGCGGCAAGGTCGGCGTGATCGGTCACTCCCACATGGACACCGCGTGGCTCTGGCCCGTGTCCGAGACGATCCGCAAATGCGCCCGCACCTACGCCGAAGCACTCACCCTCATGGATTTCTACCCGGATTACACCTTTATTCAGTCATCCGCCCTGCACCTTGACTGGATGCGCGAATACTATCCCGCCATTTTCGAGGGGATCAGGGCGCGCGTGAAGGAAGGACGCTATGAGCCCAACGGCGGCGTCTGGGTCGAATGCGACTGCAACATCACGGGCGGCGAAGCGATGGTCCGCCAGTTCCTCTACGGTCAGAGATTCACCGAGAAGGAGCTCGGCTACCGTTCCGACGCGTTCTGGCTCCCGGATACCTTCGGTTACAACGCGGCGATCCCGCAGATCATGCAGGGCTGCGGCGTCAAATACTTCTACACGACCAAGATGAGCTGGAACGACTGCAACCGCTTCCCTGCCGACACCTTTATCTGGCGCGGCATCGACGGTTCCGAGGTCATCTCTCACCTCAATCAGATGCACCTCATTCCGGACGTGAAGACCCTGAGCGGCGCGGTCAGCGAGCTGAGAGACAAGAAGGCGGACAGCACGCGGCTCGCGGCTTACGGCTACGGCGACGGCGGCGGCGGACCGACCTTCGGCATGCTCGAATTCCTGAAGAGGACGAAGGATCTGCCCGGCATGCCCGTGATCGAGCCCACTACGGCGTCGAAATTCATGCGCGATCTCGAAGAAAAGCGCGACCGTCTCCCGCTTTGGGACGGCGAGCTCTATCTTGAGCTGCACCGCGGCACGCTCACGCAGATGCACGCAGTGAAGAAGATGAACCGCAAAATGGAAATCGCGCTCTACGAAATGGAGCTGCTCGGCGTCCTTGCTGGCAAGCGGACGCACAGGGACCACGACACGCTTTACAAAATCCTTCTCAAAAACCAGTTCCACGACATCCTCCCCGGCACGTGCATCCCGAAGGTTTACGAGGTTTATGAAGAGGAAATGGGCAGGGCGTACGATGAGGTGAAGACGATCGCCTACGAGTATCTCTCCGATCTTACGCCTGCCACCTGGGATGACAAGGAAGAAGCGGACGAGAAATTCCGCCTGCCGTTCACGACCGAATCCAATCCCACCGTTCATATGCCCGGATGTGACAAGGGCCCAAAGACGATGTGCTCCATCTTCAACCCGCTGTCCTTCGACGCGGATACCGTCGTGAACGTAGCCGGGTGCGAAACGTTCGACAACAAGACTGCGCAAACCTATACCGCGCAGAACGGCGAGGTCGTGACCGCCGTGAAGACCGTGATCCCCGCCCTTTCCGCCGTGATTCTCGAACCGAAGGGCGGAAAGGATGAGGTGACATATGAGGACAGCGCGTTCGTCCGCGAAGGCGACACGCTCACCACGCCGTATTATATCGCGAAGCTCGACAAGTCCGGACTCATCGTTTCCCTCATCGACCGTCAGCTCGACCGTGAGATCGCCAATCCGAAGGGCGCGCCGCTCGGTACGCTCTGGTTCGGCGAGGACATGCCGACCTGCTGGGACAACTGGGAGATCGAAGACGACGCCATTCGGAAAATGAAGCCCGCGGCGGCGGATTCCGTCGAGCTCGTATCCGACGGCGCGGTCGAATACCGCATCCGCGCGAAATTCCAGCTCAGCAAAAAATCCTCCGCCGTGCTCGACACCGTCTTTTATGCGGGCTCCCGCAGGATCGACTATGAGCTCACCGTGGACTGGCACGAGCGTCACCGTCTTCTCAAGGCAGGGTTTGACGTGAACATCCGCTCCGCGTTCATCAAGAACGAGATCCAGTTCGGTCACGTCGACCGTCCGACCACGCGCAACACCACGCTGGAATCTGCGAAGTTTGAGGTCTGCAACCACCGCTGGAGCGATCTCTCCGAAACCAATTACGGCGTCGCGATCCTGAACGACTGCAAGTACGGCATCTCCTGCGAGGAAAGCGATATCCGCCTGACTCTGCACAAGGGCGGCTGCCGTCCTGACCCGTTCACGGACAACGGCGTCCACAGGATGAAATACGCGCTCCTGCCGCACGTCGGTCCTTTCTGCGCGAAATCCGTCGTCCAGCCCGCTTACGCCTTCAACACGACTCCCATCCCCGTCTGGGGCGAAGTGAATGTGCCAGCGCTCTTCTCCGTCTCCGCCGACAACATCATCGCGGAAGCCGTCAAGAACGCCGAAGACATCGTAAACGCGTATGTGATCCGCCTCTACGAAGCGGAGCGCAGCACGACGAATTGCGTGCTGAAGCTCGAAGGCGCGAAGAAGGTATGGCTCACGAATATGCTCGAGGAGAAACAGGAGGAGCTGCCGCTGGAAGACGGATGCGTGAAGCTCTCGTTCCGTCCCTTCGAGATCAAGACGATTCTGGTGGAGAGATAAATGGCTCAAACATACAAAACCGAACTGCACTGCCATTCCCGCGACGCCTCCGGCTGTTCCTCCGAGTCCGTGGAGGGCATCACCGAAAAATACCTGCGTTACGGTTATACAACGATCTGCCTGACGAATCACTTCACCCCGACCGGAAACATCGACGATCCTGCCGAATGGGTGGCGAAAATCGACCGCAAATACGCGGCTTACGAAAAGCTCAGGGATTATGCGGGAGACCGGCTCCATATTCTGATGGGACTTGAATTCCGGTTCGTGCAGAACAACAACGATTATCTGGTATTCGGCTTCGACCGCGACTGGCTGATCGAACGCACCGGGGAAATTCTGAAGGGCGGAATCCGCCGTTTCACACAGATTGCGAGGGAGGACGGGATCTTTACGATCCACGCGCATCCCTTCCGCCACGGCATGGTCGTCACGCCTGCGGATCACGTGGACGCGATCGAGATCTTCAACGGTCATCCGGGACACGATTCGCACAACGACATCGCCGAAGCGTGGGCAAAGAAATACGGCAAGATCATGACCTCCGGCACGGACCACCACAATCCCGACCACATGCCCGACGCCGGCATCCGTACCGCATATCCGATCACAAGCGAAAAGCAGCTCATCGAAGTCCTGAAATCCGGGGATTACAGCCTGATCCTCGGGCAGGAGGACGCGAAAAGCTGAGAATCCGGGCGCACTGAAAAGAACCGCGGAACCCATCATACGGGAACCGCGGTTTTTTTGATTCAAGTCCGATTATGGTTCTGCTTTCCACTTGATCCGATCCGGGTTCATGCCTTGTGGAATGAGGAAATATCCGAACTCGTTTTCCCTGAGTCGGAAGATATCGTCTGAGGAGCCGCTGAGATATTCCCTGACGGGAGTCGGGAAAACAAGCGTCAGACTTCCCGTTTTGCATGCCGCAGCGAGAACGCTCTCTCCCCGCTCCGTTTCGCGGAGATAGATAAAGCAGAAGGCGGTGAGGCTGAGAATGCGGAAGCCGCCGTCGTAGAATGCGGGAAGGCTTTTTCTTGCCCTGCCGACCGAGCAATAGACCCGGAGCAGGTCGCTGTCCATCGCGTGCCAGGGGAACGGACGGCGGCAGAACGGGTCGCGGTATCCTTCCATGCCGACCTCATCCCCGTAGAAGACGCAGGGGACTCCGGGAAGCCCCGCGAGGATGCCGTATGCCAATCCCACGAGTTTTTTCGCGCGGGCTCGCTCTTCGTCCGTCAATCTGAGGGCGGCAAGCTCGGCGTTCGATTTGCTCCCGGCCTCTTCCCCGCCGAAAAGCGTGAGGATCCGTTCGGTGTCGTGCGTGCCGAGAAAGTTCAGCAAATTATCCGATGTTTCTTTCGGATAAC
Source organism: Clostridia bacterium (assembly GCA_017540175.1). Classification (GTDB taxonomy): domain Bacteria; phylum Bacillota; class Clostridia; order Oscillospirales; family CAG-272; genus UMGS1696. Next base: position 42,342 of record JAFYBN010000119.1, read on the forward strand.
GGCGGTACAGCCCTTCCGTAGCGTGCCGCAGCTCTTCGGTTTCGCCGCGCAGGATGTAGGAAATCAGCCCGGAACGGAGAGGGTAATTCATCACGGAATCGAGCTGGGACCCCGTCAGATAGCGGCGGCGTCTGCCGTAGCTGATCTTGTCGCTCGCGTCCTCCCAGACCTCGCCGAGCAGGACCGCGTCCGGATCCTCTTCCTTGACAGCCTCGCGGAAATCGTCGAGAAAGCTGTCCGAGAGCTCATCGGCCACGTCGAGCCGCCAGCCCCCCACGCCGAGGACCATCCATTTTTTCACGACCTCACCGCAGATAAACTGCCGGTAATCCTCCATCTCGCTGGAGACGCGCGGAAGGGTCTTCACGCCCCACCAGCAGGTGTACCGTTCGGGAAATTCCTGAAACTCGTACCAGTCCGCCCACTTCGATTCCTTTGACTGATACGCGCCGACTGAGTCATAATGCCCGAACTTGTTGAAATAGATGGAGTCCGCGCCGGTGTGATTGAAAACGCCGTCGAGCAGAATGTCGATATCGCGTTTCTTCGCTTCCCGGCACAGCTCTTCGAGCGCGTCGTCCCCACCGAACATGACGTCCACGGAGAGATAATCGCCCGTGTCATACTTGTGATTCGAGGCGGCGTCGAAAATCGGAGAGAGATAGATCGTGCGCACACCGAGGGAAGCGATATAGTCGAGCTTTTGCGTGACGCCGTACAGATCGCCGCCGAAAAAGACATTGTTTGCGACGTCGGCACCCTGGTATTCGGCGTATTGAGGCGTGCCGTTTTCCCAATCCGGATCGTAAACAGCGCCCTGCTTCACGGGACATTTTCCGCTCCGCGCGAACCGGTCCACGAAAATGTGGTAGACCGTACCCTCCTTGAAACGTCTGGACACGGTGAAATCCGGACGGTAGAGCAAAAGCTGGCGCTCTCCGACATAATGACTCAGGAAATCGAGCTCCACGGGCTTTTCTCCGCCGATGACAAAGCACGAACCGTCGGCGAGCTGCACCGCGTAGTGGTAATAATACAGCCCCTCGCCGTTCTCCGGATCAATGTCCTTTTCGAAATCAAGCGTCAGGCTGTAAAGCGCGGTCGTGCCGTCTCCCGGCTGTTCCTCAAGAGCGAAGGCCTCGTAGGTTGTATTTCCCGTATTCCATGCGTCCCGGTGAATGACCATGGCAGCGGAATGAACGGCAATTCTCGCGTCATCCGAAAGCTCAAGCGCGAACCGGATGACGGAGTTTGCCCGAAAAGCTCCGAGTTCGTTGACCCGGAGCTTTCTTTTCACGTCGAATTTGTATTCTCTCGCTCTCATAAAGTCCTTTATCTGACCGGAGAAATCCGCCAGATGTTTTCCGCATATTCCCGGATGGAACGGTCGGAGGAGAAGAAGCCCGCGCTGGCGATGTTGATGAGGGACTTCCTCAGCCACAGATCCGCGTTGTGATAGGCGTCGATCATTCTGCCGTACACTGCCAGATAGGAGTCAAAGTCGGCAAGGCACATATACGGGTCGGGAACGCCATGCGAATACAGGAAGTAGTTCACCATATCCGTGTAGTTCCAGCCGTTGAACGTGCCACGCATCCGGTCGATCGTGCGGCGGAGACGTTCGCTCTGGAGATAAAAGTTCTGGGAGGAGTATCCCTGCTTCCAGAGATCGTCCACTTCCGCGGAGTTGAGACCGAAGATATAGATGTTCGCGTCGCCCACCGCGTCGCGGATCTCGACGTTCGCGCCGTCAAGCGTTCCGAGGGTCAGCGCGCCGTTGACCATGAACTTCATACAGCCCGTGCCGCTCGCTTCCTTGCCTGCGAGGGAAATCTGCTCACTGATGTCGGACGCGGGCATGAGCAGTTCGGCGGAGCTGACGTTGTAGTCCTCAAGATAGACGACGCGGAGAAGGTCGCGCGCCTTCGGATCCTTTGCGATCTCCTGACCGAGATCCCAGATGAGTTTGATGATGTTCTTCGCCATATAATAACCCGGCGCGGCTTTTCCGCCGAAAATGAACGTCGTGGGCGTCCAGTCCCCGTTCGGGTTATCGCGGATATCGTTATAAAGGGAGATGATTTTGAGCACATTGAGCAGCTGGCGCTTGTACTCGTGCATGCGCTTGACCTGAACGTCGAAGACCGAGGAAACGTCGAGAGCCGTTCCCGTCCGGTCAAAATAATACTTCGAGAAGCGCACCTTGTTTTCCGACTTGATCTTCGCAAGACGCTCGAGAATGTCTTTGTCGTTCAGACGAGTCTTCAGCTCAGAGAGGCGGGAGAAGTCCTTGCGGTATTCCGGTCCGATGACCTCGTCAAGAAGGGCGGTCAGTCCGGGATTGGAGTAGCAGAGCCAGCGACGCATCGCGATGCCGTTCGTAACGTTGGTGAATTTATACGGCATGGCGTTGTAATAGTCGTGGAAGATCGTCTTCTTCAGGATGGCGGAATGAAGCGCCGATACGCCGTTGACCGTATGGGACGCGGCGACGGAGAGGTTCGCCATTCTCACCTGCGAATAACCGACGATCGCCATGCGCGAAATGCGGTCCCAGTCGCCGGGATACATCGTCCAGAGGTCCGCGCAGAGGCGGCGGTTGATCTCCTCGACGATCATATAAATACGGGGCAGACGGAGCTGGAAGAGCTGAACGTTCCATTTTTCGAGCGCCTCGGGGAGAACGGTGTGGTTCGTGTAGGACACGACGCGGGTCACCACGCTCCAGGCCGCTTCCCAGGTGTAGGAATAGATATCCATGAGGATGCGCATCAGTTCGGGAACGACGAGGGCGGGATGGGTGTCGTTGATGTGGATCGCGACCTTGTCCGCGAAATTGAACAGCGAACCGTAAGCGGCAAGATGGTCGGCGATGATGGACTGCAGGGATGCGGAAACGAGGAAATACTGCTGGGAAAGGCGGAGCAGCTTGCCTTCGTCGTGATCGTCGGAGGGATAAAGGACCTTAGAGAGCACTTCCGCGTTCGCGGTCTGCTGCATCGCTTCGAAATACTGTCCCTGAGAGAACAGATTCATGTTGAAATTGGTGGTCTCAACCGCTTTCCAGAGACGGAGAACGTTGACCGCCTCACAGTCCGCGCCCGAAACCATCATATCGTACGGAACGGCGCGAACTTCCTTGTAGTTGTCATAGGTCACGGAGCACTTTCCGTTCTCCCAGCTCTCGTGGACCGTGCCGCCGAGCTTGACATTGTACGCCTTGTCGCTGCGCGCCACAAGCCAGGTGCTGCCTTCGTTCATCCACGCGTCCGGAAGCTCGACCTGGTTGCCATCGATGATGCGCTGCTTGAACAGCCCGTATTCATAGCAGATCGAAAAGCCCGTCGCGGGATAATCGAGCGTGGTGAGGGAATCCATGAAACAGGCGGCGAGCCGTCCGAGACCTCCGTTGCCGAGTCCGGGATCGGGTTCAAGTTCGTAAATGCGGTCAAGATCGTAGCCCATTTCCTTGAGCGCGGTGCGGTATTCATCGGCGAGTCCGAGATTCATGAGGTTGTTTTTGAGCTGCCGCCCCATGAGGAATTCCATGCAGAGATAATAAACTCTTCTCGGATGGACCTTTTTGATCCGGTCGTGGAAAACCTGACGCTTCGCGATCAAAAGATCTTTCACCGAAAGCGCGGTCGCTTTGAACACCTGCTCTTCCGTCGCTTCCTCGGGGGAAACGCCGAAATGGCTCGTCAGCTTCGCCTCGATGCTCGCGCGGACTGCGGTCTTGTGCTCTTTCATTTGATTGTCCATATTGTTTCTCCGATTTTCTTCAAAAAAAGATTTCGGCGCATAGGCAATCCCATGCGCCGAATGAAACGTCACTTCGTACCCGTATCTTATTTTACTTCAATTTGGAATAAATATCAATGTATCTTTTTGCCGAAACATTCCACGAAAAGTCGACAATCATGACATTTTTCACTAAATCGTCCCATTTTGTCCGATCCTTCTTCAACCGAAGTGCATAACGGATGACGTTCATCATGTCGTGCGCGTTGTAATTCGTGAAGGTGAAGCCGTTGCCCGTCCCTTCGTATTCGTTGTAAGGACGGATGGTATCGGCAAGACCGCCGCATTCACGCACGATCGGAACCGTGCCGTACCGGGACGCGATCATCTGGGACAGTCCGCACGGCTCGCTCTTTGACGGCATGAGGAACATATCCGCGCCGGCATAGAATTTCTTCGAAAGAGCCTTGTTGTACTCGAGGCGGATGCACACACGCCCAGGCTGTCTCGCGCCGAGATCGCGGAAGAAGTCTTCGAACGCGGCGTCGCCCGTGCCGAGCAGAACAAAGCGGACATCCTCGGTCGTGATGATCTCCTCGATGACGTGCCGGACAAGATCGAAACCCTTGTGAGAGGCAAGGCGGGAAACCATGGCGATGATCGGAGTATCGGGAGCGTGTGAGAAGCCGCAGACGTCTTCCAGATCGGCTTTGTCGACGGATTTTCCGCTGAGGTCGGATGCCGTGAAGCGCGCTGCGATGTCCGGGTCGGTTGCGGGATTGTAATAATTGACGTCGATGCCGTTGACGATGCCTGTGAGTTTGCCTTCCGCGTCAGCCTGCCGGAGGATGTGATGCAGTCCGCTCGAGTAGTATTCGGTCAAAATCTCGCGCGCATAGGTCTGGCTGACGGTATTTACCATATCCGCGCAGACGATCGCACCCTTCAAGAGATTAATCACGCCGTTGTACTCAACCACGGAGCGATCCCATTCCGGCAGCTCGAAAACGTCGCCGAGAATTCCGAAGTCAAACTGCCCCTGATAATCGATGTTGTGGATGGTAAACAGCGCGCGGACGGCGCGGTATTCGTCGAGATGCGCGTACTTGCGCTTGAGGTAGATCACAGCCAGCGCGGTCTGCCAGTCGTTCGCGTGGAGCACGTCGGGATAGAAATGCACGATGCTCATCAGCTCGACCACGCATTTCGAGAAGAAGGCGAAGCGCTCGCCGTCATCGTAGCACCCGTAAAGCTGGCCTCGGTCGAAATAATACAGATTGTCGATGAAATAGAAGATCACGCCGTCCCGTTCGATCTTCCATACGCCGCAGTACTGGTTGCGCCAGGACAGGCGGATGTTCGTTTCAGCCACAAGCTCGAGCTGTTCGGAGTACTGGTCGCGGATCTTGGGATAGAGCGGGATCACGACACGGATATCGCTCTTCTCCCCGAGTTCTGCTTTGACCGCCTTCGGCAGGGATCCCATAACGTCGGCAAGTCCACCAGTCGACGCGAACGGAAGCGCCTCGGACGCTGCGTACAGTATATTCATATGATCCTCCGGATTCGATTAAATCATTTTGCCCTTTGATACGTAGAACGGCTGAGTTTCCGCCCCCGAAAGCATTCTCTGATCGCGGATGACGGCATTCTTGTCGGCAATGACGCAGTTTAAGAAAGCGCCGTCCCCGACGATAGTGTCCTGCATGATGATCGAATTGCGGACCGTGGCGTTTCTCCCGATTTTCACGCCGCGGAAGATGATGGAGTTCTCCACCGTGCCTTCGATGAAGCAGCCGTCGGCGATCATGGAATTCTTCGCGGCCGATCCCGCAGCGTAATAGGTGGGCGTCGAGTTGCGCACCTTGGTGTAGACCGGACGGCTCTTCACGTTGAAGAGGGATTCGCGTACCCAAGGCTTTTCGATGAGTTCCATGCTGTGCTTGTAGTAATCGGCGAAGGACGTGATCGCGGCGAAATAACCGTCGCAGCGATAAATGCGGTTGTTCTTGTAGCCGCTTGTGCGGGCGATGATATCGCGTGTGAGGCTGGTATATCCTCGCGTCTGTGCTTCAAGCACAAGATGGTTCAGATACGACGTGCTCATCACGATCATATTGAGGCTGATATCCGCCTCGCCGGAGAAATCCGCCGGATAAGGGATGACCTCGGTGATGCGTCCGCTCTCGTCCGAGCGGAAAATCACGTTCGATTTCGCCTGTTCCGACGTCATTTCCACGTTCTTCACGGCAATGGTCATGTCCGCGCCGGTCTCCTGATGGTAGCGGATCATGTCGGTGAAGTCCACGTTGCAGATCACGTCGCAGTCGGAAAGCACCACATAATCGTCCTTGATGCGCGAAAGGGAGGCAGAAACGCTCTTCAGAGAATCGAGTCGGGAATTGGAGGCGTTCTGGATATAGGGATTCGCGAAGGCCGTGATGTTCGGAGGCAGGAGCTTGATGCCCCCGGAACGGCGGGCAAGATCCCAGTCCTTGCCGGAGCCGATGTGATCCATCAGGGACTGATAGTTATAGTTCGTGATGACGCTGATGTTGTAGATGTTCGAATTCACCATGTTCGAGAGGGTGAAGTCGATGAAGCGGTAGCGGCAGGCAAACGGCACGGAAGCAATCGTGCGGAGCCGTGTGAGTTCGGGAATATGACTGTCGTGGATATTCGAGAAGATAATGCCGTATGCAGACATGTTTTCGTCCCCCTTCTGTCAGTTTTTGGACTTGTTCTCGTTCGCGAGCCACGCGGCGTCCACCATTTCCCCGCTCGGGATATTCGTGGCGGGCTTGATCGAGAGATCTGAACCGATGACGGCGATCTTCTCGCCGCTTGCCTTCGCGCGTCCCACGACGGAACCCGCGCCGATCACGGTGTTTTCGTCGATGATGGAATAATTGACGGTGCTCCCCTCGCCGATGGTGACGTTCGACATGATGACGGAATCCTTGATATACGCGCCGCGGCATACCTTCACGCCGCTCGCGAGGACGGAATTCTCCACGATGCCTTCGATCGTGCAGCCTTCCGTAATGAGGGAATTCGAAACCTTCGCATATTCTCCGACAAAGTGCGGCGCTTCGGAGGTGTTACGGGAGTAGATGCGCCAGTCACGGTCGCGCAGATCGAAGATCGGCTGTTCCCCGACGAGGTCCATGTTGGCTTCCCAGAGGGAATCGATGGTTCCGACGTCCTTCCAGTAGCCGCGGAAGGGGTAGGCGTACATCTTGAGCCCGTCGGCGAGCATTTTCGGGATCACGTTTTTGCCGAAGTCCTTCGATGAGTTCGGATCCGCCTCGTCCGCCTCGAGATAGTCCCTCAGAACGGAGGTGTTGAAGATATAAATGCCCATCGAGGCCTTCGTGCTCTTCGGATGCTTCGGCTTTTCCTCGAATTCGGTGATCCGCAGTTCGTCGTCGGTATTCATGATGCCGAAGCGGCTCGCCTCCTCCAGCGGAACTTCAAGCACGGCGATGGTGCAGTCCGCGCCCTTGTCCTTGTGCGCCTTGAGCATTTTCGCGTAGTCCATCTTGTAGATGTGGTCGCCGGAGAGAATGAGTACGTAATCGGGGTCGTAGCGGTCAATGAAATTGAAGTTCTGGTAGATGGCGTTCGCGGTGCCCTTGTACCAGTCTGCGCCGGATTTCGCCTGGTACGGCGGCAGAACCATGACGCCGCTCTGCCCGCGGTCAAGGTCCCAGGGCTGACCGTTTCCGATATACTCGTTGAGCTGAAGCGGCTGGTACTGCGTCAGAACGCCTACGGTGTAAATGCCCGAATTGACGCAGTTGGAAAGCGGGAAATCGATGATCCGGTACTTGCCGCCGAAGCGGACCGCGGGTTTGGCAGTCTTTTCGGTGAGCGTGTAGAGACGGCTCCCCTGCCCGCCTGCCAGAAGCATGGCGACGCATTCCTGTTTCTTGTACATATTGACCCTCCGTCAAATTTTGTTCTTTTTCAAAATGCTCTCAGATAGCCGAGCGTTCGTTCTGCTGTTTTTCGTAAATCACACCGCCCAGCGCGGGAAGCGTGACCGTGATCGAATGGTGCCTGGTTCCGTCCTCTCGGATCTCGGTGATCGTCCGCACCGGCGCTTCGCTGAGGCGGTTCTTCCCGCCGAACTCGTACGGGTCGGTGGAGAATACTTCCTCGTACCGTCCCATTTTCGGAACTTCGAGCCGGTAATTCTCGCGCAGGACGGGGGCGAAATTGAGGACCACGACGACTTCCCTGCCCTTTTTGTCGCGTCTGCGATAGGAGTATATGTTGAGATCCGCCTGATCCGGGTCGATCCATTCGAATCCGTCCCAGCCGTCGTCGATCTCGTAGAGCGCAGGTGTGTTCAGATAATAATGGTTGATCGCCTTGACGAACCGCTGCATTTCAACGTGACGCGGATAGTCGATCATGAACCATTCGAGCTGATTCGCGGCGTCCCATTCCCGGAACTGGGCGAATTCCGTGCCCATGAAGAGGAGCTTCTTGCCCGGCATGGTCATCATGCAGAGCAGAAGCGTGCGCATGCAGGCGAATTTGTCATCGTATTCGCCGAAGCATTTGTCCACAACGGATTTCTTCCCGTGCGTCACTTCGTCGTGCGAAATCGGCAGGATGAAATTCTCGCTGAACGCGTACATCAGCGGGAAGGTGAGCTTGTTGTGCACGTATTTGCGCGCGATGGGGTCGGTCGCGACGTAATCGAAGGCGTCCTTCGCCCAGCCCATATTCCATTTGAAGCTGAAGCCGAGGCCGCCGTCCTTGACGGGCGTGGTCAGCATTGCCCACGAGGTGGATTCCTCCGCGATCATGAGCACGTCCGGGAATTCGGCCGAAACCGCCCCGTTGAGCTTTTTGAAGAACGCGACTGCTTCGAGATTGCGGGCGTTCCCCTCGCTGTTCGGGAGCCATTCGCCTGGCTCCTTGAAATAATCGAGGTAGAGCATGGAGGAAACCGCGTCGACCCGGAGACCGTCCGCGTGGAATTCTCTCAGCCAATAGAGAGCGTTCGAGACGAGGAAGGACTGCACTTCCGGCCTTCCGACGTCGAAGCACCGCGTGCCCCAGCCGCGGTTTTCCATCCGGTCCGCGCCCTGATACTCATAGAGCGGCTGTCCGTCAAATTCAAAGAGACCGTGTTCGTCCTTCGGGAAATCGGCGGGGACCCAGTCGAGGATCACGCCGATGCCCGCCTCGTGCATCTTTTCGACGAAATACCGGAAATCCTCCGGCGTTCCGTACCGGGAAGTCGGGGCGTAGTATCCCGTGATCTGATAGCCCCACGACTCGTCAAGCGGATGCTCCATCACGGGCAGCAACTCTACATGGGTATAGCCCATCTCTGCGGCGTACGCCGAAAGACGGTCGGCGATCTCACGATAGTTCAGATACCGGTCCCCGTCGCCCGACGAGCGATCGTTCGTCCGCCAGGAGCCGAGGTGGACTTCGTAAATATTGAGCGGCGCGGAATAAAAATGATTGACCTTCGGACGGAATCCGCGCTGTTTGGGACAAACCGTCGCCGAACGCTTCGCCAGCCACTTTGCGTCCTTCCAGACGTGTCCGTGAAGCGGGCAGACGATGGACGCCGTCTTCCCCCTTGTTTCGGAGGCAAACGCGTACGGATCAGCTTTGAGGCGCGTGACGCCGTCCCGCCCGGTCACGGAGAATTTGTAAAAGCTGCCGGTCAGAGGCTTGTCCGAGCGGACGGATACTTCCCATATCCCTTCGTCCGTAACGCGGGTCATGGGCAGGCCGGTTTCCCAGTCCGTAAAATCGGAAACAAGGGCTGCCGCCTTGGCGTTCGGCGCCCACGTCCGGAAAAAAGTCCTGTATTCGTCACCCTCGCGCTCCGTATGACAGCCGAGGTATTCGTAAGCGTGAAAATTGGTTCCCTGGTGAAAGAGATACGCCGCGAGGTTTTCTTCTCCGGCGGGAATCGGAACCAAGACATCGTTCATGGTGAATCCCTTCCTTTCCCTTTTTTCATTATACATGATTCGGGGAAAGTTTTCAAGGGTTTCTGCCATTTTTGTGAAATATTTTTTTGGAAAATGAGGACAGTTTCAGCAAGTTCACCAAAGAAATGCGCTATTTTGACAGCGGTACAGCGGCAAACTCAGCTGTGCTCGGAGCAGGGTCGAAAGCAGGAAGCCCGTTTTCCTCTGCTGCGGTAAAGCGCCACGGATAAAAACGCGCCTCGCCCGCGTAGTCAATGCCGATGCGTTCCCGCTCGAGAATTCTCTTCGGCTGAAATCCGTCGTCGCGCAGAAACAATGCGTCCCCCGTACAGTCGAGCGCATTATCCACTCTCGTGACGGAAAGCGCGAGACAGAGCTTTCCCGGTCCGTTCGCAAAACCGAACCAGTCAAGCTCACCGAGTGATTCGGGAGGCGGAAGCGGCTTTTTCCGTCTGTTCCCCGCGAGGACGTTTTGATAAATCAGCTCACGCCCTTCGATGGGATATGCCGCGCGGATCAGCACCGCTTCCGGATTTCCGTCCTCTGCCGCCGTGAGGTTGAGGCAGGCGTAAAGCCCGTAAATCAGATAGACATAGGAAAAACCGCCCGGCAGATACATGGTTTCCGTTCGCGCGGTTCTTCTCCCCCCATACGCGTGGGATGCACGGTCCGAGACGCCGAGATATGCCTCGGTTTCGGTGATGACCGCCGCCATGACGCCGCGATCCGTCCGCCGGACGAGGGTCTTTCCGATCATCCGGCGCGCGAGGGTCAGAGCGTCGGTGCGGTAAAATTCTGTGGCGAGCTTAGTCAAAGCAAAGCGGCGTCGTGGGAAGACCGGAGCGCGGAACCTCCATCATGGGCGCGACCGTTTCCTTCCACTTCAGGTAGTGCTCGGTTTTCTTGTGGCGTGCCGCGGCGTCCGTATCCTCATAAACCTCATAGAGCACGAAGCAGTTCGGATCGTCATTCGCGCGAAGCACGTCGAAGCGGACGTTGCCCGGCTCTTTGCGGGAATTGATGTGATTATACTCCGTGATCTCGGCGAACGCGTCTGCGCAGCCGGGAATCACATGAACGGTCACAAGCGTTGCGATCATAGTAAATCCCTCCGTCTTCTTATTCAGCTTTGAGGATTCTGAAAAACTCGACCTCTTCCCCATCCGGTCCGTAAACGAAGCCGCAGTTCAAGGTCAGCTTCACGGGAGCGGAGGCGAGCGGGACAACCTTCGGCTCGCTCTTCGGCTTCGCGCCCGCTTCGAGCGCGGTGCGGTACGCGGCGTCCACATCGTCCACTTTGAGAGCGAAATGGATGTATTTCGCGTCCGCCGTCGGATTCGTGTTACCGCCGGCGAAGAGCTCGAGAATGCCGCCGTCGCCGAAATCGAGCATGGCGATCCTTCCGTCTCCCTCACCCCACGCGGTATAAAACTTCATGCCGAGTTTTTCGTAAAACGCGATGGACGCATCGAGATCGGAACAGCGCAGGGCGACGTGGTGGAAACCCATACCGGGAATGATGGTATTCATGGCTCGTCTCCTTTATTTATGAGTAAAGTGAATCAGTTATAATACCGCAGGCTCGCGACGACTTTACCGAGCACGGTCAGGCGTGAAACGATCATCGGGAGCATGGTGCGGTTGCGGGGCTGCAGACGGTAATGACCGTTTTCACGGTAAAACACCTTGACGGTCGCTTCGTTGTCGATCATCGCAACGATGATTTCTCCGTTTTCGGCGGTCGACGCTCGTTCCACAATCACGACGTCCCCGTTCAGAATACCTGCTTCGATCATGCTTTCGCCTTTGACGCGAAGGGCGAAGAGTTCGCCTTGGGGCATCGGGCGCAGACCCTTGGGGTAATGGACGTAGCCCTCGCAGTTTTCCACCGCGAGGATCGGAACACCCGCCGCTACGCGCCCGATCAGGGGAACGCTGAGGATCTCCTCGCTCTGCTCCTTGTCTCTGAAATCGGGAGAATCGATGCGGATGGTGCGGCTCTTTCCGTTTTCTTTCTGGATGTAGCCCTTTTTCTCGAGGCGGTCGAGGCATGTATGTACCGTCGACGTGCTTCTGATATCGAGGGCAAGGCAGATATCCCGGATGGACGGGGAATAGCCGTTCTTCCGGATATTTTCACAGATATAATCGAATATCTGCTGTTCTTTCGGCTCAAGTCCGGCCTTCTTCATTTTGTTTTCCTCTCAAAATCGATAAACGGAACGATGGACGACCGATTCGCCGTCTGTTCGCTTTATGTTCGGCACAATTCCCGTTTGGGACGGGAATTCACGCACGGAAATACAGGATAATTATATCATTTTTTCGCACGCGTGTAAACAGGTGTTCGCAAATTCTTTTGATTTTTTTCGCGCCTTTCCACGGCTCCCGTCTCCGAAACTTCATGTTCCGTTCACACTAATGTCTTGAAATGTTCCACTCCCATTGGTTATAATGTATCATAGAAAAATTTGGGGTTTCAAACCCCTGTTTTCCAAATGTATCAGAAGTATTCAGAAAAGAGGAGACACCATGACCAAGAATAAGCAGCTTCTCACCTGGCTTGACGAAATGACAGAACTCTGCAAGCCTGACAAAATCATCTGGATCGACGGCTCCGACGAACAGCGCGACGCGCTCCGCGCCGAAGCGTGCAGAACCGGCGAAATGATCAAGCTGAACGAAGAGAAACTCCCCGGATGCTATCTCCACCGCACGGCCGTGAACGACGTCGCCCGCGTTGAAGGCCGGACCTTTATCTGCACCCGCAAGAAGGAAGACTGCGGCACGATCAACAACTGGCTCGATCCCGTTGAATGCTACGCAACGCTCAAAAAGCTCTACTGCGGCGCCATGCAGGGCAGAACGATGTATGTGATTCCCTACTCCATGGGCATCGTGGGTTCCGAATTCGCGAAATACGGCATCGAACTGACCGACTCCATCTACGTCGTTCTGAACATGCTCATCATGACCCGCGTCGGCAACGACGTGCTCGACGCGATCGGCGAAAACGGCGAGTTCATCAAGGGTCTGCATTCCAAGGCGACGCTTGACGAGAAAAACCGCTATATCTGCCACTTCCCGGAGGACAACGCGATCTGGTCCGTCAACTCGGGCTACGGCGGAAACGTTCTGCTCGGCAAGAAGTGTTTCGCGCTCCGCATTGCCTCCTGGCTCGGCCGCAAGGAAGGCTGGATGGCGGAACACATGCTCATCCTCGGTGTGGAATACCCCAACGGCGACATCAAGTATGTGACCGCCGCGTTCCCGTCCGCCTGCGGCAAGACCAACCTCGCCATGATGATCCCGCCGGAAATCTTCCGTAAGAAGGGCTACAAGGTCTGGACGGTCGGCGACGACATCGCCTGGCTCCGCATCGGCAAGGACGGCAGACTGTACGCCATGAACCCCGAAAACGGCTTCTTCGGCGTCGCCCCCGGCACGAACGACAAGTCCAATCCGAACGCGCTCGCAACCTGCCAGGAAGGCGCAATCTTCACGAACGTCTGCCACAACCTTGACGACAACACCGTTTGGTGGGAAGGTCTCGACAACAACCCGCCGCACAACGCGAACAACTGGCGCGGCGAGAAGTGGGACTACACCAAGTACGACAAGGCTGACAAGATCGGTACCTCCGGCGCGCATCCGAACTCCCGCTTCACCGCGAAGGCGACGAACTGCCCGTGCCTGTCCTCCGAGTTCAATAATCCCGAAGGCGTTCCGGTCACCGCGATGATCTTCGGCGGACGCCGCGCGAAGACCGCTCCGCTGGTCTATCAGTCCACCTCGTGGCAGAACGGTACCTTCGTCGGTTCGATCATGGCTTCCGAAACCACAGCTGCCGCTGCCGGCGCAATCGGCGTGGTTCGCCGCGACCCGATGGCGATGCGTCCGTTCGTGGGTTACGACATGGGCGACTACTGGCATCACTGGCTCGAAATGGGCACGAAGATCCCGCACGCTCCGAAGATCTTCCACGTCAACTGGTTCCGCACCGACGACGAAGGCAATTTCATCTGGCCGGGCTACGGCGAAAACTTCCGCGTCGTCCTTTGGATCCTTGCCCGCTGCGCGGGTGAAGTCGATGCCGACATCACGCCCATCGGCTATGTCCCGAAGGCGGAGGATATCGATATCGAAGGTCTTGACGGCGTCACTCTCGACACGATCCGCTCGCTCCTCACCGTCGACCGCGAAAGCTGGCTCACCGACGTGGAGAACATCAAGGACTTCTACAAGTCGATCGGCGACCGCGTTCCCGACGCCATGTGGGACGAACTCGCGGCGCTGGAAGCGAGACTCAGCAAATAATCCATTCCCAAGCAAACAAAATGGCCGCGGCACGGACCGCGGCTTTTTTGTCGTTCGGATACGAGGATTTACCGATGCTCATTCGATTTTGAAATAGGTATGGTACGGCATGCCGTGAACCTCATAGATCGGGACGAAATCACGTCCCGAAAAGCTGAGACCGAAGCGATCGGTCAGGGGCTCGGCATGAGCGTCGGCTGCAAGCGTGAGATACTCCTTAGAAGGATCGGATGTGACCATGACGAAGGGACCGTAACACAGTGCGGCAAGGCGGTGTCCGTCGTCCGTGAGATCGGGAGTAAATTCAAGGCGCGTGCGGTACGCGAAGCGGACGCCGATGATCTGTTCCGCGCCGGATTCATGCCTGAGGACCGCATACCGTCCCGCCGTCACAAGTCCCTCAGCAAAAAACGGATCGGACAGGCACCACGGGGGAATGCGCAGTTTCAGCGTCACCGCGCGGCTGCCCTTCACCGTGATCCGTCCCTCTCCCGTCGGGAAGCTCACGTCGACACGAACCGAGAACCCGTCGTCTCCGTATTCCGCCGGGACGAACTGATTCAGGTAAACGGTTTCTCCCGCGTCGAAAAGAGCGGTGTCCGGGTATTTCACGTGGTTTTCCATCCCCGTTCCGTGACAGCAGGTGAAGGAATGCCAGTCATCCGAGTACTCCTTCTCCGCGCCCGGTCCGATCGGGAGCATGTAGGTCACCGCGTTCGTTTCGGGCTCTCGCGGATCCTGGGACGCGAGGATGTGGTTGAAAAGCGCGCGTTCGGCGTAATCCATCAGCTCCGCGTTTTCGGGATCAAACGCATACAGCTCGCGCGCGAGCTTCAGAAGATTATACGTCGCGCAGGTTTCGCAGTTTGTGCCGCCTTTGATGCGCTTTGCCAAAACGTCCGGCTCGCCGAAGCGCTCTCCCTGCCCCACCCCGCCGATGGCATACATATGATGCCGCAGGGCGTGATCGAAAAAGCTGCGCGCGACGCGGCGGTACCTTGTCTCCCCGCTCGCTTCGTATTCGAGCATGGCGCCCATGATCTGGGGAATGTGCTGGTTCGCGTGGAGTCCGTGAAAGCTGTCCTCTCCTTCGGCGAGAGACGGAAAGATGTTTTCGTTGTCGAACATCCGCGCGGCCTCGAGGTATTTCCCCTCCCCCGTCAATAGGGCAAGCCGCGCCATGGATTCGTTCATGCCGCCGTACTCTCCGGCGATGTAAAGGCTCCACATCCTTTTCCGGCGCTCGGGCGTGAGCGCGCCGAGGCGGGCGTACACCCAATCCCCGATCCCGCGTGCGCAGTCGAGCGCTTCCGTGTTCCCCGTCCTCTCCGCGGCTTCAAGAAGCCCGGCGACGATTTTGTGCAGCGTATAATACGGCGCCCAGATCTTTGCGTAGGGCGTGAATTGCTCGAGCAGCGCAAACTGATCGGGCGGATAGGCGGAGAGATAGCCTTCTCCCCACACCGACGGATCGCGGCTCCATTTTTCCTGATCCGTGTCTTCGGGAGTACAGGACGTCACGAACGCGGCGGGGTCGCCCTTCGACATGAGCTGCATCACGCGGAGCTCGTGTACCGTGTACGCGAGCTTTTCGGCAAGCTCGGCGTCCCCCGTCGCGCTCACGGCGATCGCGAGGGCGGACAGAAAATGCCCCGTGGAGTGCCCGCGCAGGAGTCCGTCCGGCGATTCCCAGCCTCCGAGCGGTTCCGCGTCCGTCTGGATGCCGAAAGCCTTTCTGAAATTATAAAGCATCCGGTCCGCGTCGAGTCTTCTGAGATACATAAGATCCCGCGCCATGTTTCCGGCAAACGCGCTGCCCTCGAGCAGACGGATTTTTTCGAGTCGGGCGTACCGCCCCTTCGGTGCGACCATGCTCATCCCTTTTTCATCTCCGCTTCGATGTCCCCGATCGTGCGCGGGACGTTCACGCCGAGATTTTCGCATCCGTCGGGCGTCACAAGGCAGTTGTCCTCCACGCGGAAGCCGATGCCCCATTCCTCGCAGTAGATCCCGATGTCAACGCAGAAGACCATGCCAGGCGCGACGAATTCCGGCCGAACGACGATGTCGTGCGTGTCGAAGCCGACGTGATGGGAGCCGCCGTGCCACATGAGCTTTCCAATGTTCTCGAAGCGGTCGACGAGCCCGTAATCGTGAAGGTACTCATAGCAGAAGCGCTTTGCCTCCCGGTCGACTTCTTCCATCGGATAACCGGGTTTGATCGTCGAGAAGAGATGCTGGCTCGTTTCGTATGCGGCTGTATAAAGGAGTCTCTGCTTTTCGCTGAATTTCCCGTTCAAAGGGAAGCCGCGGGAGATGTCGCATCCGACAAAATCATAGCAAGCGCCGACGTCACACAGCACCATGTCTCCGTCATGCGCCGTTCCTTCGTACGCGTAATAGTGAATGCAGAAGTTGTTCTTCCCCGCGGAGATGATCGATGGGAAACCGGGTTCGAGACAACCGTTTTTTACGAGCGCGTTGTCGTAAAGCATTTTGATCTCATATTCCTTCATACCGTCCCGCACGCCTCGCATCATGGCGCGGATGCCGTCCCCGGTGATCCGGACCGCCTCGCGCATGGCGGCGATTTCGCAGTCCGCCTTGATCGTGCGCAAAGCTGCGAGGATGGGGCGGCTGTTTTCGATTTCCGGCGCGGGGTTCTGCTGCGCGAGCCGCGCGGCAAAGCGGTGCGCCTCCGTGTAATCGCGCTCCGCTCTCGTGGTGTCGAGATCGAGGCAGACCGTCACGGCGGACCGGATCGCTGCGGCGAAATCCGGTTCGAAATCCGCGGTGTAACCGATTTCTTCGATGCCCGAGAGCCTCTGCGCCTCGTCCGCTTTCGTGCGTCTGCCCGTCCAGCGCTCCTTCAGGAGATCGGGAGGGAGAAGGTACAGCTTTTCCGCAGTCTTTCCGCCTTCCTTTTTGATCATGAGGATCAGTCCCGCGTCCCGGGCAATCCCGGTGAGATAAACGAAATTGCGGTCGGAGAAGAAGGGATAGTCCTCGTCCGCGCGTTTTCTCGGCGCAAAACCGGAGAAGAACAGCGCGACCGAGCCGTCCTTCATTTTCTCGGCAAGTCTTTTTCTGTTGTTCTGATAAAACGATGCCTGCATAATATGCTCCTTGTACTTTTCAAGATTTGATCAGAATCCGAGCGCTGTTTTCACCGCCGCGCCGATGCCGCGCGCCATGCGGTAAAATCCGAGGTCGTTCGGATGGCAGCCGTCCACGGTGCAGGAATCGGCGAAATCTCCGTCGAACAAGTGCGCGCCGTCAACGAAAAGAACGTTTTTGTCTCCCGCCCCGAGCGCGCGGCGGTATGTGCCGATCACGACCTCGCGCCGTCCGACATCGACTGGATCGTCGGGATGGAAGTCCGGTCTCGTGACGAACACGATCGGCACCTCCGGATGCGCGGCGCGGTAAGTCTCGTAAAGCGGGAAATGCCGCGCGGCAAGGGTCTGTGCGTCCTGTTCGTTGTGGTCGTAGTCGCAGACGAAAACCGACGCGTCCAGAGACGCGAGATACGCCGCCATCGCGGACTCCCCGTGTGCGTTTCCCGAAAAGCCGAGATTGATGAAATCGCAGTCGAGCGCACGGGAGATCATCGCCTGATAAGCGTTTCCGGGGCGGGAAGCGCATCCCCCCTGCGTGATCGAAGAGCCGTAATAGACAACGGGCTTTTCGATGGAATAAGGCTCCGCTTCTTCGAGAAGGGCGTCCGCATCGAGCCCGATATAAACCTCTTCTACAGGATCGTACAGCGGCATATTCACGGTATAGGTGTGAAGACCGCCGTCGGTCGGACGCCAGGTCTCAAAGCCGTGGCTTCGCGCGCCGGGGATGAACGAGCCGACATAGCGGTATTCTCCCTTGTCGCTCGCGTACAGATCGAAGCCTGCCTGCCCCACCATGGTGATGTGCGCCATGATGCCGTGATCGGGCATGACGGCTTTTAAGGCAATGCGGGTCGAATTCGTGCGGAAGCGGATCCTGCCGCCCGCCGTATTCGTCGCGAGATAACGCACCCCGGCGGAAACGGTCGCCGCGATTTCATCCGGCATCCGGGTAAAGGCCACGCCGGGTTTAGACGGCATGAGGCCGTGGATGCGGAACGGGCTTTTTTTGACGTCGAGCCACACGAGGTTCGACAAACCGATGGAGGATTCAACCTTCAGATTCGGGTCAAGGTCTGCGATTTTCATGTCTGCCTCTCATATGGAAAGATTTTTCGTCCTTATCATATCACAAAGCGCGGCGGATTGCAAGGCATTTTCTTGCCGTGCGTGGCATTTGACTCACGAAAAGACGATTTGTAAACAATCCGTAAAGCCGCTTGACAAGTTCACTCTAATGTGTTAGACTGAAATTACTCTAATGCATTAGACGATTTTGTTCTTTCTGTGAGGTGTACCGTGGAAACTCCGAAAATCTTCGAAAGCGAATACCGCTTCTGTCTGATCCTCTGGGAAAACGAGCCGGTTTCAAGCGGAGAGCTCGTGAAGCTCGCCGCGGCAGAGCTCGGATGGAAGCCCACCACCACATATACCGTGATCAAGCGTCTCTCCGAGCGGGGAGTTCTGAAAAACGAGCATTCCGTTGTGACCTCCCTCGTGTCTCGCGAGGAGGTAAGAGCAGCGGAGGCGGACGAGCTGATGGGGAAGAAATTTGACAATTCCCTGCCCGCCTTTCTCGCCGCGTTCGCAAGCCGCAGACACATTTCCGATTCCGAGCTCGACGAGATCCAGCGGATGATCGATGCCTACCGAAAGGAGCACCACAATGAGTGAATGGTTTCTGAAGCTGCTCAATATGAGCTTTTCCGCGGGTGTGCTTGTCTGCGTGATCGCTCTGATCCGGATCATTGCAGCAAGAAAAGCCCCGAAATGGCTCATGCCCGCGCTATGGGCGCTGGTAGGGGTTCGGCTGCTGCTCTTTTTCCCGCTTGAAAGCCCGCTCAGCCTGCTCCCCTCCGCCGAGCCGATTCCGTCCGATATCGCCATGATGCGGGAGCCCGCGCTCTCGACGAACATCGGGCTGATCGACGACGCCGTGAACCCCGTCGTGGCGGAAAGCTTCGCGCCCGCCGTGGGAGACAGCGTGAATCCGCTTCAGGTCTGGCTTGCCGTCGGAGCGGTCGTCTGGCTCGCCGGGATGATCGGGATGCTGCTGTACGCCGTGATTTCTTCCGTTCTCCTTGCCCGCAGGATGAGGAACGCAGAAAACGTATCCGGCAGGATTTATGCGGATGAGAGCTGCCCCGCTCCGTTCGTCTTCGGTGTCATCCGCCCGAGAATCTATCTTCCCGCAGGTCTGAACGAAGAGCAGACGGCTCACATCGTCGCGCACGAGGAGGCGCACATCCGTCGGCAGGATCACCTCATCAAGCCGCTCGGATTCCTTCTCCTCTCAGTGTACTGGTTCAATCCGCTGATCTGGCTCGCCTATATCCTTTTGTGCCGCGACATCGAATTCGCGTGCGACGAGCTTGTCGTGAAGAGCATGACGCCCGAGAGCCGCGCGGATTACGCGGAGACCCTGCTCGCCGTCGGCGCGGACCGCACAACCCTCACCGCGTGTCCCGTCGCCTTCGCGGAAGCGGGGGTAAAGAGCCGGGTTCGCGCCGCGCTGAGTTACCGCAAGGGCGCGTTCTGGATCATCCTGCTCGGTGTCCTTGTCCTTGCCGCGCTCGCCGTGTTCTTCCTGACCGATCCCATCCAAATCAAAAATCCCTGGACGCAGGAGTATGTCCCCGGCACGGGCAATATCCGCGGGAACGTCAACACGGAGTATTTCTCCTCCCTCGGCAGGGACTATGAAATCGGAGCGGACAAATACGGCGTAGCGGTTTTCAAAAACCCCGGGAAAGCTCTCTCCGCGCTCAAGTCCGAGCACGCGCAAGGCATACGCCTGATCCGGGAAGCAAATGATCTGCCGCCGTTTTCGAGAGTACAACGCGTGCTTCGCTCCTACCGCAAGCTCGGCTTTCAGACAACGGGCGGCAGCGACGCGGAAAACGAGGAAATACGAGCGGTCGCACGCGTGATCGACATCTATCTGAACAGCTTTGAGAATCACAAAAATCTGCCCGCCGCGGAACCGACAGAGGCTTCCGACGAAGCTGCCGTCGGCTTCTCCGTCCGTGTGGAAGAAGCCGGCAGGCTGATAGATGAGCTTCGGGAAAGCGCGGAGCAAATCGCTCCGTCCCAGAGAAGCGACAGGCTGAACGAAGAAGCAGACCGGCTCGAAGCCATGGTCGGCGCGCAGAAGGAGCTGCTTGACGCGTTTATGCTGGAGGTGGTTCGTTCCGATTTAAGAGCGGACATCGATTCGCTCTGGACGTTCCTCGATACAAACGATACGATCCTGAGCGCGAGAAATATCGCGGCAAAAGCGCTGCTGGACGGCTCCGATACGGTGGAAAGCTCCTCGGAGGATCATTTGTTTTCCCTTCCCGATGAGGTTGACTTTTCATCTCTTGACCTCGACGGCGTCACCTCGATCGAAATCCACAGCGGCGTCACCGGGGCAAAAACCGTCATAACCGAACCGGCAGAAATTTCAGAAATCGTCTCCCTCGTGAAAGGGCTGAGCGCGAGTTCTCCCGAAAGCTCCCGGGGGTATTACGGCAGTTACGCCAGCGTCCGACTGTACAGGGCTGATCAGGATCTGCTGTCTTTTACACTGGGCCAACACGAAACGATCAACTATCTTGATTACGAGGTGAATCACGGTTTTCTTTACCATGCGCGCTGGAAATCCGCCGATAAGACCGCGTTTGACGCGCTCGTCGCCGTGCTTTGGCTCTACATCGCGCCGGATGAACCCGCGCCCGTCAACTGATGATCGGCTAATCAGATCAGAGTTCAGGGCGGAATGAACATGCCCCCTATTTTGAAGAAATTTCAAAAACCCCCTTGACAAACGCCTCCCGCGGTGCTATAATGTGGAAGCTGTGAAGAGCATCTGGGTGTGGCGCAGTTGGGAGCGCGCTACCTTGGGGTGGTAGAGGCCGCTGGTTCAAGTCCAGTCACTCAGAGAAAGAAAAAAGCGTTGATCCGGTGGGATTCCATAAGATCAACGTTTTTTCTTCGGTTTTCTCTTTCCGTTCGATTTCAAAACCGCGGAGGTATGACGAGATGAGCATGAAAACCGAATACCTGACGATTCCGGACGACGGAGAGCTGAAGAGCGTCCTCGGCGCAGACGTCTTAGCGCGGGAAACGGTGCACGAATGGCAGCTTTCACGTGTCGAAAAAATCACCGCGGGGCGGGATGTTTTTATCCTGAAAACACAGCTTGCCGCCGCTTCCGTTGAACGGGCTTTTTTCGAAAATGTCGACCATCCCCTGCTCTGCCGACCGATCGCCGCATTTCCCTCTGGCGACTGCGACGCGCTCCTCTTCCCGTTACTCACGGGCGAGCCGGACGACTGGACCTCGATGACGGATGAGGAGATACGACGCCGCGCGAGGGAGCTTACCGCGCCCTTCTTCTCGCTCGACGCACCGCATTATTTTGATTACTCCTCGCCCGCCGCGCTGAACATCGCTTTTGCTTCCGTACGAAATGTGCTGAAAGATGCGGGGATGGGAGAGGATGAGCTCGAAGCTCTCGGGAGCGCGCTCCGTGAAAACTGCGGCGCATTCTTCGAAGAGCAGGTCGGTCTTCTGCACGGCGACCTCACTGAGGGCAACGTGCTCGGCGGCATTCTCATCGACTGGCAGAGACCGATCCTCGGTCCGCGTCCGCTGGACGAGGAGCTCGCCCTGCTCCTCTCAAGAAGAGCTGTAACGGGCGTATTCGGAGGGCTCGCGCACTTCGCTCTGTGCCATTGGTTCGCACACGCGTACGCGCATTTTCTGAGGGTCCCCTTCGTGTGTGCCATGGCGGTCCGATTCGCGCGGGAATCTCTCAAAATCCTCCCGAAAGGAGTGTAAAAAATGTTTTTCCTCAAATCCAAAGCGGAAAAAGAGCTCGACGGCATTCTTGCTGAGTTGAAAGCCAATCTCGAAAACAATTACAAAAGCACGGCGCAGGCGGCAAGAGTGAAGCTCGGCGAACGGACGGAGGAGCTTTACAAAGCCGGAAAGCTCACGGAGAAAGCCTATAAAAAGTATAAGGACCTCTTTGAGGAATACAGCCTTTCGATGCGGAATTACCACCACTGACCGGATCAATTGTTCATGGCATTTTCCACAAGGCCCCCTTGGCAGCTTTGTTGAAGTTCCATATTGACGCATGCTCCGGATTCATGATATAATTAAGTGACTTTATAATATTCTTCGAAAGGATTATTTTCATGAAAAAAAGCATCGCTCTTCTTCTGTGCATCCTGATGCTGCTGCCGCTCGCAGTGTCTTGCAGCAACAATTCCCAGACCGGCGGCACGGAAACCGCTCCCACGCAGACCGGGACCGTGACCCCGACCGCCGCGGAAAACGTCGACGACGAGAACCTTACGGACTACGAACGCCGCCAGCTCATACCGGACGATCTTCCGGACGTGAAATTCGACGGCAAGATCTTCCGGGTGCTGACCACATCGGACGGATACGGCGGAAAAATCATCAAGCGCGACGAGATCGTCGTGGATGAGCTGAACGGCGACGCCTGCAACGACGCGGTCTACAACCGGAACATCAATATCGAAGAACGTTTCGGCATCAAAATCGAGTGTGAAACGGACGACAACCCTCAGACCTACGTCAACACGCTCGTCACTTCCGGAACGAACGACTACCAGCTCGTCGGCTTTTACAACTATCTCGCGGCATCCGCCATCAGTGCGGGCTCCCTGCTGAACTGGCATGAAGTTCCGAACGTGAACCTTGACAAGCCCTGGCACAACTCCCTCGCAAACGACAACGCCACGATTTTCGGCAAGCTCTTCGCGATCTGCTCCGACCTTTCGATCACGTCGATGACCTATACCTACGGCATCTTCGCGAACATCCCCATGCTCGACGACGTGGGCTTCAAAACCTCCGATATCTACGGTACAGTCACCGAGGGCAAGTGGACGATCGATTACTTTACTTCCATCGTAGCTGACATGTATCAGGACAAGAACGGCGACGGCAAGCAGGACAAGGACGACATCTACGGCTTCGGCTATGAAGTCACCAACCCCGCGGACGTCTGGCTCGCCGCGTTCGACCAGCCCCTCACGCAGCCCGATCCCGAAAAGGGCATCACCGTCACCTTCATGACGGACAAAACCGTCGCCGCGATCGAGAAGATGATCGACTTCCACTACAACAACCCCGGCGAATTCACCTACCCGAGCCAGTATGACGAAGAAACCTACTTCCTGAACTCGAAACTCGTCTTCGCGCCGCTGCGCTTCTATACCGCTTACAACGTCCTGCGCGAGATGGAAGATCCCTACACCATCGTTCCGTGGCCGAAATGGGATGAGGCGCAGGAAACCTATTATACGAACGCGGACGACAAGTTCACCGCTTTCGGTCTGCCGCTCACCGTCTATTCGGATCTCGATTACGTCACCGTGATTTACGAAGCGCTCTGTGCGGAGAGCTACAAGAAGGTCTATCCGGAATACTACGACACCGCGCTGAAGGGCAAGTATTCCGCCGAACGCGAGACGGCGGAGATGGTCGATCTCATCATGGAAGGCCGCGCGTTCGACGTCGCGTTCGAGTTCTCGGGTACGCTCAGCGATCTGCCCTACCTGTTCCGCAAGCAGATCCAGTCCGGCAGCCCGAACATCGCCTCGAAGTACAAATCTATCGAAAAGAGTCTTTCGAAGAACGCCCCGAAACAGATCAACAAAATGTACGGCGGAGACTGATCCCTCCGACCGTCGCCGCGCAGCTCTCTCGTTGTGAGTGAGCCGCGCGGCGGCTTTTTTCCTTCCGCGGTTGATTTTTCTCTCGGAATGTGATAGAATAGAGCAAATCACGAAATTCGTTTCCAAAGGAGTTCTTATGAAAGCAGTCATCACCGTCGTCGGCCGGGACACCGTCGGCATCCTCGCGAAGGTCGCGTCCGTTTGCGCCGATCACAACGCCAATATCGTTGACGTATCGCAGGCGGTCCTCTCCGAGATGTTTACCATGGTCATGGTCGTTGATATCTCGGATCTGAACAGCGAATTCTCCGGGCTCCAGAACGCTCTCAGCGCGCTGGGCGACACGATCGGTATGAAAATCCACGTCATGCACGAGGACATTTTCAACTCGATGCACCGCATCTGAGGAGGGTTCTGATGCTCAACACGACCGATATTCTTGAAACCATCCGCATGATCGACCATGAAAACCTCGACATCCGGACGGTCACGATGGGGATTTCCCTTCTGAGCTGCGCGGACGCGGACATCGCGCGCTCCTGTGCGAAGATTTATGAAAAAATCTGCCGCCTTGCCGAAAAGCTGGTGCCGACCGCGGAATCCATCGAAAAGATGTACGGAATTCCGATCATCAACAAGCGGCTGTCCGTGACGCCCGTCTCCATGCTTACGGCGGTCTCCGGCGGCGATCCGGTATTATACGCAAAGACCCTCGAGCGCGCTGCGCAGACGGTCGGCGTGAACTTTGTCGGCGGATATTCCGCACTCGTACAGAAAGGATTCGCGGCGGGCGAGCGCGAGCTGATCCGCTCCATCCCCGAAGCGCTGTCCGTCACGGAGCGTGTGTGCTCCTCCGTCAACATCGGCTCGACGAAGGCGGGCATCAACATGGACGCGGTCGGGCTCATGGGCGGGATCATCCTCGAGGCCGCGAAGAATACCGCCGACAAAAACTGCATGGGCGCGGCGAAGATCGTGGTCTTCTGCAACGCGCCGGAAGACAATCCCTTCATGGCGGGCGCGTTCCACGGCGTGGGAGAGCCGGACTGCGTCATCAATGTCGGCGTGTCCGGACCCGGCGCTGTCCGTTCCGCGCTCACGAAATGCCCGGACGGGGATCTTACCGAGGTAGCGGACGTGATCAAGCGAACTGCGTTCAAGATCACGCGCATGGGTCAGCTCGTCGGCAAATCGGTCAGCGAACGGCTCGGCGTACCCTTCGGAATCGTTGACCTTTCCCTCGCGCCGACTCCCGCGGTCGGGGATTCCGTGGCGCACATCATCGAAGAAATGGGCATCGAGGTCTGCGGCGCGCATGGGACCACGGCGGCGCTCGCCCTGCTCAACGACGCGGTCAAAAAGGGCGGCGTCATGGCGTCCTCCCACGTCGGCGGGCTGTCCGGCGCGTTCATTCCGGTATCCGAGGACGCGGGCATGATCGACGCGGCGCGCTCCGGCGATCTTTCGATCGAAAAGCTCGAAGCGATGACCTCCGTCTGCTCGGTCGGGCTTGACATGATCGTGATTCCCGGAGATACCTCTCCCTCGACGATCGCCGCCATCATCGCGGACGAAGCCGCCATCGGCATGGTGAACTCGAAAACCACCGCGGTCCGCGTGATTCCCGCCATCGGTCGGCAGGCGGGCGAGGAGCTTGAGTTCGGCGGACTCTTCGGATCCGGCCCGATCATGAAGCTGCACAACGATCGGAGCAGCGAAAAGTTCATTCTGCGCGGAGGGCGCATCCCCGCGCCGATGCAGTCGCTGAAAAACTGAAACGGCCGAAAAGGCGGTTTTGCCTTAGGATTTTCTGAAAGGAGCCGAACGCGATGGTGGATCAGATCCCAAAGCTCGAGCCCATGGCGGAGTTCTTCAACCGCCGTGTGGACGGATACGAGGAGCATCAAAAAAGCGCCGTGGACGGCGCGCCAGAGCTTTACTCCGTTACCGCTTCCCTGCTTCCTGTCTGGCCGGGATGCCGCGTGCTCGATCTGGGCTGCGGGACGGGGCTGGAGCTTGACGAATACTTCCCGCTCAATCCGACCGCCGAGGTCGTCGGGATCGATCTCGCCGCGGACATGCTCGCCGTGCTTGAAAAGAAGCACGGGGCCAAAAAACTGACCCTCGTCCGTGCTTCGTATTTCGAATACGACTTCGGGACCGGCGTATACGACGCCGCGGTTTCGGTCATGTCCCTGCATCATTTCACGAAAGAGCAAAAGCTCCCGCTGTATGAAAAACTCCGCGCCGCTCTGCGCGAGGACGCGCCCTTTGTTCTGACGGATTATTTCGCGCCGGACGACGCGTTCGAGGCACAGCGCTTCGCGGAACTGGAAGAACGCAAAATTCTCTCCGGCATCAAGGACGGGGGCTCGTACCACTTCGACACGCCGCTTACCGCCGCACATGAGACGGAAGCCCTGCTCGCCGCCGGGTTCACGGAGGTGAAGCCCGTCCGGCAATGGGGCAACACCGTCACGCTTCTCGCGCGGTAAGGCTTTCCGAACAAAACAAAGAATCCCGGAGACTTAGTACTGCGCTGATATAGAAGTTTTTCGCCATAGTATTTCTGATATTCAGTCAGAAGTACTATGGCGTTTCTATTGACAGTGCAGAGATTCTATGCTATAATTGTTACTAACATTAATCGGAATTTGCTGGAGGAATGAAGATGTTGATACAGGAAGCATGCGAGCTGTTAAAAAAAGAGCTTTTGGATAACGGTTATGTATATGGATTCTACTTGAACGGGACCGTATACAAGCCTGATATGACGAAAGGTTTTGATAAAGAGTTCTTTGACTGCTTACTGACTCAATACCGCATTCAGGATCCAGAAGACACAATGAGGGAAAAAGTAGGCACGTGCCATGATGCTGTCATTTTGATGAAAACCCTCTTGGCTAATCATGACGTTTCAAGCAAAATATGGTTGCTGCATGATAAACAAAAGGACAAGTTTCATACCATATTAACCTTTTATCTGGAAGGGAAAACAGTCTATTTGGAACTGACTCCTCAGTCCAATAAACCGTGGTATGGAAAAGAAATCATATTTGATAGTGAACAGAGTTTTGTGAATGAATACAAGAAAAATGATCGTGATGTAATTGATGTCACTGATGCCGTTATTATAGGAAAAACTCCTGATTTTTTGCTGTCAAGGATGGTTTGATAAATTCTGATTTATCTTATAAACCGTATAAAATACAATGCCTCGAAGCCTTTTGAAATGCTTCGGGGCAAAACTTCTATATCAGTACCGACCTTTTAATCCCGGGATTTTTGTTATGCGTCTATTTCCCCTGCGCCATGCGCCTTGCCTGAGCAAGGAGGGCAAGCGCGGCAGGGATCAGGGACAACACGGCGATCCCCACACCGAGGATCGGTCGGTTTTTGCACACCCACAGCCAGTACGTGGGCAGGAACAGGCGAACGAAGCCCACCGCGGGGACGAGCAGACCCGCGTCCCACGCGATCGGGCAAAGGGCGGGCGTGAAAAGCAACACCGCGAAGGCAAGTCCCTGCCGCCACGCGCTTGTCTTCAAGAGATACGAAGCAGCGGCGGCGAAGGAAAAGGCAAGCGTGATCCAGCACACGGAGCAGAGCGCGAGCATGCCTCCCACGGGCGAGCCGAAAAGCCGCATTCCAAAGCAGGCGAGAAGCACCGCGCAGACGAGACAGAACCACGCGCCGAGAAGTTCGGGCAGGAGCAGAGAGGTCAGCGTGTTTCTCGCGCCGAGCCGACCCGCGAGTTCCGTTCGCGAGAAGCTGCGGTCCGTCTGGAACATCACGGCGGAAAAGCCGAGCAGAGCGAGCGCTCCCATCGCGTACGCGAGTCCGCGCGGCTCCGGGGCTGTCCGCTCCGCGCCGTCTCTCACGACGATCTCGAAGGTGAACTGTGCGCCCTCCATGGTCATTTCACGATAAATCGCGTCATAATCCGCGGAATCGACTCCGACCTCGTCGAGTCCGTCCGAGGAGACGATGCGGGCGCGTTCATAAAAGATGGCGGCGGCCGCCTGGTTCCGGATCAGTGTGGGGACGTAGGAATCCGGCGTCTCGAGAAAGACCGCGTGAACGTCGCCGCTCAGAAGGCTCTCCCCGAATCCCTTCGGAAGAAGAACGCCGCAGTCGAGCCGGCCTTGCGCGATTTCCTCGCGCAGAACATCCTCGCTGCCCACAGCGGCAAATCCCATGCTCTCGAGCCTTGCCATGATTTTTTCGGAAAGCTCGGAGTCGTCATCATTCGCTGCGCCGACGGGGGGAAGCCCCTCCTTTTCACCGATCAGGCACGCCGCAAGCAGAGCGAGAACGAGAACAACAAGCAGTACGGGAAACCAAACCGTTCGCATCAGACGCTTCATATGAAGCAGACAGGTATTCATGCGTCCCCCTTTCCGCGCATCAGGCGCACAAGCCGAAGCCGGAGCAGGAGCAGGGACAGAAGCCCCCAGAACAGCGCGGTCAAAACGGCGATCATACCGGGTGAATTCCCGCCGAAGGCAGGCATCAGCAGGGAGAAGACCGAACCGACCGGGGAAAGATTGCCGAAGAGACGGACCGCGCCCGGCAGAAGCTGACGCGCCGTCACACCCCCGAGAGCAAACAGTCCGACTCCGGCGACAACGGCAAGCGCAGCCGTCCCGTTGCCGAAGCACATCGAAAGACAGGCGCTGACGAGCGTGGACACGAGCACACCGAGCAGCAGCCATCCAGCCGCCCGCGGCTCCGCGCGGACAATGCCGAGGCTGTCCAGAACGATCATAGGGATCAGGGTGACAAGCAGTCTCGCGAGGAAGGTAAGCAGCAGTTTCCAGAAAAGCACCTTTTCCCATGTCACGCCGAGCGCGCGCATCCGCAGCAGGAGCGCGGGCTCCGCATCGGTCGTGAACAGGGGGATCAACGTCACGCCGGACAGGATGAGGAAGGACGCCAGCCAGACGAGCGCGCCGCATGCGATCTCATCCATTCCCGTATCGGAATAGCCGAGCTTTTCGGTTTCAAAATACAATGCGCTCGAACGTACCGCTTCGTCAAGAAGGGTGGCGTTCGTATTGTTCAGCCACGCGTCGATCGTGTCCGAATCCGCGTCGCTTCGCATAAGGAGCCTTTCACCCGCGAAAACGCCCGCCTGACCGGAAAGGATCAGCAGTTCCCCGCCACGCGCGAACGCTTCAATCAGATCCTTCTGCGCGGAAAGCGCGGAAGTCAGGTAAATCTGTCCGCTGGCCGGCGTGCCTGACAGCACCGCATCCGTGAAATCGCTCGGGAGAACGACGGCGGCGGCGATCTCTCCGTTTCCGAGAGCCTGTTTCGCTTTATCTTCGCGCATCGTCACCGTATCAAACAGCGTTGAGACCGCGTCCGTGCTGCGGACCGTGTGTACAAGCAAGCGGCTTACGGTCGAGTCTTCGCTGTCGGACACCGCGACCGTCAGCTTTTGATAGGAACCGCTCTCAGCCGCTGAAATTGCCGCGAGCGAAGCGATCAGAGCCGTTATGACAAGAAGAACCAGCGAGGCGGTGAGAGATCGGCAAAAGAGCTTAAAATCACGCCGCAGCATATCAGTCGCCGAACGCGCTGTAAGAAGAAAACGCGCCGATTCCGGAGAGCAGCTTCTCCGCGAGCCTTTCACTGAAATCTTCTGAAAAGCTCTCAACGCTTCCGAACAGCTTGTCCAGCTCATCCTCGGACAGAGTCAGAACATCCCGATAATCCTCGATCACCTCGGGCTTCGGAGCGTCGAACAGGATCCCAATGCTTAAATCCTTGATTCCGAGCGATTCACCGTCGATTGCAACGGAATCAAGCGTCATTGTCATGTCTTTCTTCGTTTTGAAAAGCGTCCCGGAAAGGGCAAGTTCGCTTTCGTCCGCATTGAAACGGATGGACCAGTCTCCATTCTTCCGATCCCAATCGATCCCGCCGTCCAGCGTGGTTTCATCGTCTGCACAGACCCGGATTTTCGCGTGGAAGGCGTTGTCCGAGTTCTCGGATACGATATAGGAAAGCGTTAAGCGGCTCTCGTAGGGAACATCGGTCTCGATACCGTCATACAACGAATAACGGGTGTAAACACCGTTCACCTGAGCGTCAACCGAAATATCACGGATATCCTTCCAGTCGGGACCGAAAACCGAACGGAGCTTGACGCCGCTGCCGCCGTTTTCAATATCCGCGTCAAATCCGATAAGCTGGGAGCCGGAGGAGGAGATGTGGAACACGACGGTCATTTTCAGTTCATCGAATCCGCCGTTTTCTTCTTCCTCTTCGATCTCAAGCAAAGCGTCTTTCAGCGCTTGACGGAGTTCGTCCGTCGTTTCAAGGTCGGCGTCCGCTGCGCTCAGGTAAGTGAGAATCGATTCCAGAAACTCTTCCGTGCCGCTGATTTTGTTGTCGATCAGGGCGCTCAGCGTTTCCTTGCAGATATTCGCGGCAGCCTTTCCGTCGACCCGGACGGTGATGCTCTCGACCTTGACGTCTCCGCCCTCAAACGCAAGCGTTCCCTTTTCTTCGGAAATCTCCGCGTTTTCCTGAATGATATCCGCAAGCTTTTCGGTGAATTTCTCAAAGAACTTTTTCTGCCGCTCGGACGTCTTTCCGTTGCTCACGTCTGCCAGGGTGTCCGCGAAAACGCGGATGTCTTCTTCGGTTATACCGAGATCGTAGGCTTTCCCCTCGGCAAACTGGGATTGCGGAAAGTTTTGGTTCAGGTTCTTGAGATTCACTCCGTACGCGTCGCTTCCGAAGAGAACGTCGGACCGGACGGCGAAGGAGTTCTTGTCATAAGACATATTGAGGTCGGCGACATCGATCCCGAGGAACGACGCTTTGCCCTGCACCGCGGTTCTGCCGGCATCCTTGTCAAAATTGATTTGCCCGATCGCCTTGAGATCGAGCGGCAGACCGATGGTGTCGGCAATGAACGAGGACAGATTGACCGAGATCTCGACCTGCCCGTTGTCGAAGACATTTTCCGCGGTTGTGAAAACTTCGGACTTCTCCGCGGCTTTCATCGAGTTATCGATGGCTTTGGCTACCATGAGCATCGGCTTCGATCTGAGAACCAACGCCCGGATCCCGAAGAAAATGCCGACGCCGAGCAGAACGACTGCCAAAACGATCGCCAAAATCACGACGACATTTTTCTTTTTCCGAATCGGGTACTCTACTTGAGACGGATTCATCTTATTCCTCCTTTGACTCTTTCAGTCTGGCGAGATAAAAGTCCCTGAATGCCTGTCCGGCGATCTCTTCGCGGCTGACAAGCAGGGGCGTGTTTGACAAAAACAGGATCCGATCGTAAAACGGTTCGAATTCCGCCGGATTGTGTCCGACGTAGACGACGGTTTTCAACGCCTTCTTCCATTGCTGTACAAGGGCGATCATGTCCTCGCAGAAAGGCAGATCAAGAGCGGCGCAGGGTTCGTCGAGCAAAAGAACGGGCGGGTCGGAAACGAGGGCGCAGGCAATGCTGACTTGCTTTTTCATGCCACCCGAGAGTTTCGAGACGCGCTTTTTGAGATTCTCCCGCACAGCGAACGGAAGTTTCTCCGGATCGGGGACGGGAACGCGCGCAAGGTCGGAGAAGAAGCGAAGATTCTCGGCGACGGTCGCGTCCTCGAGCAGAGCCGATCCCTGGGGCACATAACCGATTTTGCCGTCCGTTTTCACCGTTCCGGAAGCCGGCGGGACGATGCCGGCAAGGATCGAAAGAAGCGTCGTCTTTCCGGCCCCGTTCGCACCGGCAAGCACGAGGCATTCACCTGTCTCCACGCGGAAACTCAGGTTTTCGACGATCTTTTGTCTGCCCCACGAAAAATTCAGGTTTTGGCACAGAATCATAGGCACGGAACCTCCGTCATGAGCCGGAGCGCGATTTCGGCGCTCTCCGCCATTTCCTTGACCGTAGTATATTCCCTCGTCGTATGCACGTCGTGCATGGCGGAGGCGAGGACGATACCGCGGACGCCGTGTTTTGCAAAGTGGTTGTTGTCGCTTCCGCCGAAGGTCGTCGTAAGCCGGGCGGAGGCGGGATGGACCGCTTCCGCTGCCCGCACGAACCGGCGGACAACTTCTTCGTCTTCCCCGATCTCATACGCGCGGACCTTCTCTTCGATCAGCACGTCCGTACGCGCGCCGAGCTTTTCCGCCTCTTTCGCGAACACCGAGCGGATGAGATCGGCATGCCGGAGCGCTTCTTCGTGCCGCATACTGCGGACCTCGCCGACGATCTCGATTTTCCCCGGAACGGCGTTCGGAACGGACCCGCCGCGGATCGTGCCGAAGTTTACCGTCGTATCTTCGGAAACACGCCCGGTGGGAATCATCGAAAGGGCGTTTGCCGCCGCGGTCAGCGCGTTGATCCCGTCCTCCGGGTTGAAGCCCGCGTGCGCGGACCTGCCTGTGACAACGATCCCGAGCGAAAGGATGGTCGGCGCCGCGAGGGCTGCCGTGCCGATCTCCTCGGTGAGATCAAAAGCATAGGCGATTTTTGCCGTTAGCTTCGTATAATCGAAAACCTCGCTCCCTCTGCCGTAAATCTCTTCCGCCGCCGGGAACAGAAACTCGAGGCGGGGGTGGGGCATGTTGTGCTCGAGGAGAGTTCTGAGTGCTTCCAGGATCGTGGCAATACCGGCAGCGTCGTCCGCGCCGAGCACGGTCGCACCGTCTGAGACGACGACTCCGTCTGCTCGAACGAAGGCTCTTTTGCCGATGCCGGGCTTGACGGTATCCATATGCGCGGAAAACAGGATCGGTTCGCCCGGCGCGGTTTCTTCCAGAACGGCGAAAACGTTTCCCGCGGAGCGAGGCGATTTCATTCCGTTCTTCGCGTCCGCGTCGTCTTCCTCCGCCGTCAGACCGAGTTCACGCAGGGTTTTCAAAAGGTAATCCGCCGTATCGCGCTCGCAGAAAGGCTCGGAATCGAATGATATGAGCCGAAGAAACTCTTCGAGCATCCTGTCAGATTGAATCAAGGATCATTGCACTCCTCGTTTCGCGCATTCTATCATGAGTATAGCATAATCCGTACAGTTTTTCAAGTCTTTCTTTTGGATTTATACAGCCGTGACGCTTGACAGCTTGATGTGAGAGAGGTATAATACCGGCAGAAAGATCACGGAGGAAGCCATGGAAAATCAGTTCAGCCGAACAGAGCTTTTGATCGGTGCGGACGCTCTTGAAACGCTGCGCCGCTCCCGCGTCGCTGTGTTCGGCGTCGGAGGCGTAGGCGGGTACGCGGTCGAAGGACTCGTGCGCGCGGGCGTCGGCGCTCTCGATCTCATCGACAGCGACGTCGTCGCCCTGTCCAATCTCAACCGTCAGATCATCGCCACGCACAAGACGCTCGGTCAGCCGAAGGTCGAAGCGGCGAAGGAACGCGCGCTCACGATCAATCCGCGGGTCGTCATCCGCGCTTATCAGTCGTTCTTTTTGCCGGAAAACACGGGTGAATTCGATTTCGCCGAATACGACTATGTCGTCGACGCGATCGATACCGTGAGCGGGAAGATCGGGCTGGTACTCGCGGCACAGGCGGCAGGCACTCCGATCATCAGCTCGATGGGCGCGGGAAACAAGCTCGACCCGACGGCGTTTGAAGTGACGGATATTTACAAAACCTCCGTCTGTCCCCTGGCGCGCGTCATGCGCACGGAACTGAAAAAGCGCGGAGTCAAAAAGCTCAAGGTCGTGTATTCGAAAGAGCCCCCGCTGACTCCGACCGGTGCGCAAAGGGATGCGGACAGCGGCAAAATCCCACCCGGGAGCGTTTCGTTCGTCCCGTCCGTCGTCGGGCTCATTATCGCGGGCGAGGTTGTGAAAGATCTGATCCGAAAGAAAGCCGAATGATCCGGCATGGAAAAGCCGCCTCCGTCGTTTGATCCGGAGGCGGCTTTTCGATCGGTTCTGATGTTTTGCGGTGTGATCCTCAGATCATTCCAGCGTGATCTTCAGACAGTTCGTGTATTTGGTGGGGAGCTTTTCGGGCAGGCGCGCCGTCAGCACGCCGAAGCACTGTTCAAACGGGACTTCCCCGTATCCGAGCAGCTTGACCGCAGCGATCTTCTCCTCGGGCGTGAAGGATTTCACGACTGCCCTGCCGTCGTCCGGCGCGTGCATCATAAAGGCGAACACATCCTTGCCCTTCGACGTGAAGCGGTAATCCGACGTACCCCAGGCGACTTCGGATTCGCGGAAGCCGTCGATCACCACGCGGGCATCGCCTTCGCCGAACACTTTCCACGGTCTTGTACCGTACACGCCCTCGGACGCGACGTCAAACCATGAGCCGATCTCTTCCAGCGTCCAGCGCTCCCATTCGTCGATCGTGCCGTCCGGCCGCTGGAGGATGTTGAGCAGCATCGTGCCGTTCTTCGAGATGATGTCGACCAGCATTTCGATGATGTGGTGCGGTTTCTTATACCGCTGACGCACGTCATAGAACCAGTTGCCGATGCAGGTGTCGGTTTCCCAAGGATCCTCCTGAATGCCGGGGAGCTGGCTCTTTTCGATATCGAGCACGCCGACCTTAAAGATCTTCGCGTCGCGGTTCTTCTGCGTGTAGACCGCGTTGTTGTACCCGTACTTCTCGACGGACTTGTTGTAAAGATACGCGACCGCCTCGAGTCCGTGGGCGAAATTGTCCTGATCCTCGAACGGGAGTCCGCTGTCGGAATAGAGCAGATCGGGGGTAAAGCGGTCGATCATCTCCTTCACGGCGCGGAGCCAATAATCGTGGAAATCCTTGTTCGGCGTGAGCCACGGCCAGTTGTTTTCGTTGTGTTCGTAATTGTCGTGGTAGAAATCGCGGTATGCGGGATCGTTTCCGTCGTAGGGTATGCCGGCGTAGGGCCCCCATTTGTCCGCGCCTTTGTTGACATGCCACCACGAGAACGAGGCGGCGAGATGCTCCGTCAGACCGAAGGGCAGATTATACTTCGCCGCGGCGTCGCGCCACAGCGCGCAGATGTCCCTGCCCGGCCCGACGTTGACGGAATTCATGCGGTTGACGGCGGAATCGTAATTGAAGAAGTGGTCGTGATGGGTCGCCTGCGCCACGAAGAAACGAGCTCCGGCGCGGACGTACAGGCTCATCAGCTCGTTCGGATCGAATTTCTCGGCCTTCCAGAGCGCGCAGATATCCTTGTAGCCGAATTTCGAGGGGTGCCCGTAATGACGGACGTGATACCGGTACTGATCCGAACCTTCGATGTACATGTTGCGGGCATACCAGTCGCCGTACATCGGAACGGACTGCGGACCCCAGTGCGCCCATATGCCGAACTTCGTGTCGCGGAACCAATCGGGAATCTTTTTTTCATACAGGGATTCAAAGGTGGGGGCAAATCTCTCGGGCATGATCGTTCTCCTTTCAGAACGCCGGGAAAGCACGGACCCGTTCAGCCGCGGATCCGCGTTTCCTTCGTTTATTTCCAAAGCTCCTGCCAGTCCTCCGCTCCCTCCCAGAGAAAGACCTGTCCCTTGATGAGACGGCAGTCCGCGGAAGAGGAGTCGATTTCCTTCATTTCTTCTTCGGTCAGAGGGTCGCCCGTCAGATAGGCGAGATTGGCCCGATACTGCGGCTCCTTGACGGAGAACGGGATCGGGACCGCGCCGGACTGGGACGACCACTTGAGACATACGCCCGCGGGATGGATCCCGTGGCGCTCGGCGATCGCGCGGATGTGGGGCATCTCCATCGCGGCGATGTCCTCGCTCGTCTTGTCTCGCTCCGGACGGGACGGGGAGCCGAGGGGACAGAAGCCGACGGCCTGAATGCCGTGCTCCGCGCACCACGCGCGCAGCTGTGGCTGACGGAAGGCGGGGTGGAGCTCCATTTCGATCAGCGCGGGTTTGATCCTCAGCTGCGGGTAGACGGCTTCGAGCTTCGATACCGTCATGTTTGACACGCCGATCGCGCGGATCTTTCCTTCATAGCAGAGTTCTTCGCACTGACGGTAGGTGGAGACGAACTCGTCCGCGGAAAAGGGCTTCGAATCGGGATTGCGGGAGTCGCCGTCGCATCCCGGCGCGTGGTAGTTCGGGAAAGGCCAATGAGTATAGTAGGCGTCGAGATAATCGAGGCCGAGCGCGGCAAGGGTGTTTTCGCACGCTTCCTTCACGGCCTTGTGGTGATTGTTCCAGACCTTCGAGACGACGAAGAGCTCTTCCCTCTTCACGACGCCCTCGTCGAGGAGTCTTTTGATCGATTCGCCGATTTCGCGCTCGTTGCCGTAAACCTCCGCGCAGTCGATGAGACGGTACCCGTCCTTCACCGCGCCGTACACCGCCGCCGCAATCGCGTCCGGGCTGTATTTGTCCGAACCGAAGGTGCCGAGCCCGATGCCCGGCATCCTCGCGCCGTTGTTCAGCAGAACGGCGGGAACCTTCTTCTCAGTCATTGAACGTCACCGCGACCTTTCCGCACTTGCCGGAAGCCATGAGCGCGTACGCCTCGCCAGCCTTTTCGAGCGGGAACTCATGCGTGATGAGATCCTCGGGATGGATGCCCCAGCGAACGAGCAGTTCCACGAGCTCTTCCATCTTCCAGAGGCTGGTGACCCAGGAACCGTAGATGGTCTTCTGGCCGTGAATAATATCCGGGCTGGGCATGAAGGTGCAGGTGCCGCCCTCGCCGACGAAGGCGATCTTGCCCCATTCCCTCGTGCCGCGGATGGCGAGCTGGCGCGCGCTGTCCGCCGCGGAGGTGTCGATGGCACGTTCGCAGCCGTGGCCATTCGTGACCTTCATAATGTTCTCAAGCGCGTTTTCGTCGGATTTGAACACATAATCCGCCAGTCCGAGCTTTTTGCACATTTCGATGCGGTATTCGCTCAGCTCCACGCCGATGAGGGTCTTCGCGCCCATCGCGCGGGCAAGCATCAGGGAGGCAAGGCCGACCGGGCCGAGACCGGTGACAAGCACCGTATCCGCGCCGCTGACGCCGATCTTGTCGATCGCTTCGTACACCGTGCCGAAGCCGCACGCCACCTGAGCGCCGTCCTTATAGGTCAGCTCGTCGGGCAGCGCGATGAGGTCCTTTTCGTCGCAGAGGATGAAGGGCGCCATGCCGCCGTTTCTCTGCCAGCCGTACGCCGCGCGGTAATGGCTCTTGCAGGAGATGAAGTAGCCGCGGCGGCAGTCATAGCAGACGCCGCATCCGGAGATGTGGTAAACGATGACCCGGTCGCCTTCCTTGAAGCGCTTGCAGCCTTCTCCGGCGGCGATGATCTGACCGCAGGGTTCGTGGCCTGCGACCATGCCGGGGATATAACCCTCCGCGCCCTTGCCGGTGTGCTCGCGGTAAATGCAGCGGATATCCGAGCCGCAGATGGTGGTAGCTTTGGTTTTGACGAGAACCTGACCGTAACCGGGTTTTTGAACGGGGAACTCGCGGATCTCCACGGTGGAATTGCCGGGCAGGATCGCACCCGGCATGGTTTCGGGAATCGGGACGTTGAGTGCCATTTTTCAGTCTCCTTTGATTTGTTGTTCGCTGTGATTTGTTTCCATTATAGCATGACCAGCGGCGAAAAGAAAGACGCTCAAAAGACAAGTATCATATATTTATGTCCGAATTCCATCCCACGGTTTGACAGATTCCGCATTTCGTGTTATAATGTCTTATAAAGGGATTTTTCGGGAGGACGATATGCGCAGCGAGTTCGATTTTTCCGGCATCGAGCTGCAGTTCGAGCTTGAAAACAGGAAAGTGCGCGTGCTGAACGCGAAGAAGGAAGTATTTTTCGAATCCTTTCCGAATCACATGCACGGCTTTTTCGAGCTTCACTACATCTTCGGCGGGCATGGGGAGCTCATTTGTCTCGGGAACCGCTATCCACTCTTGGCAGGGTGCGTCTATCTGAACGGTCTGAACGTGAGTCACGAACAGCGCACGGATACCGAAGACAATATGACCGAGTATTCTCTCGCGTTCGATCTGACCCCTTCGCGCGGCCGCATTCAGGCGGCGGACGGGCTAGCGCAGCGGCTTGACGGAATGAAGCTGTGGATCGGAGAGGACCGGCGCGGGATCGGCGAACTGTTCCGTCAGATCGAACGGGAGCTCACAGCGCGGGAAATCGGATTCCGTGACGCGCTCGAAAGCCTCTGCCGCCTTCTCCTCATCGAAGTCATCCGGTCGTTTGCCGAGCCGACGGATCAAGTGTCCCGGCATGCCGGCATCACATCGGACCGCCGTAAATTCATCATGGACGAGGCGTTTATCTATCTCTACCGCGACATGACGCTTTCCTCCCTCGCCGCCCTGCTCAACCTGAGCGAGCGTCAGACGGCGCGTGATATCCGCTCGTATTACGGCATGAGCTTCACGGAGTTCCGTGGCCGTTCCCGCCTCAGCGCCGCCGCGCGCCTGCTTACGGAACGCCCTGACATGACCGTAGCGGAGGTGGGTGAGGTCGTCGGCTTCTCGAGCGCCGCCCATTTCCGAAAGCTGTTTGCCGCCTTCTCGGGAGAGACCCCGGCGGCTTACCGGAAAAGAGCGTGGGAAGACGGGGAGAAAAAATAAAAAACGGGAGGACGATTTGACGTCTCCCGTTCTTCATTGCGCTGATAAACTCAGCCGTTGACTTTGTCCTTGAAGCTCTTGCCGGCCTTGAAAACAGGCGTGGTGGAAGCTTCGACGTTGACGGCTTCGCCCGTGCGGGGATTACGGCTGACTCTGGCTTCACGCTTCTTGGATTCGAAGGTACCGAAGCCGATGAGGCTGACCTTCTTGCCATCCGCGACGGTATCTTCGATAGCGGCGACGGCAGCTTCGAGAGCTGCGGCAGCCTGCTTCTGCGTCAAACCGGCATCCGCGGCAATTTTCTTGATCAGTTCCTGTTTGTTCATGGTTTACTCCTTGTTTATATAATTTCTTTTGGAATGCTCCACTTCGTATTATACCACATTCGGAGACCAAAATCCATACCTTTCCAAAAGAAAATGCCGCGAAAGTGTGAACTTTCCTTGATTTTTGTTCTTTTTCGGCCGTTTGAGAGCAGTTTTTTCGCTGACGGAGACGAAAAAGCGATCTGGCAAAGCGATGAAGGGCATGAACCATGCCCTTCCCGGCTCTGTTTCGCAGCCGTATTCGGCCTCATTCCGAGCATGACCGCGACGGCGGATGCTTGACAAATCCGCCGTTTTGTGATAGGATGAACCAAACGGAAATCAAAAATTTCGGAGGCAGTATGACCGATTACAAAAACCTCACTCTTTCCCTGGAAGCGCTGATCGCCGATGTTCCTCATCCGATCTCGAAGCTTTCCAACGCCGCCGCTCTTCTGTGGGAGAGCCTCGATCAGCTGAACTGGGCGGGATTTTATCTCATGAAGGGAGACACCCTCGTTCTCGGACCGTTTCAGGGAAAGCCCGCCTGCATCGAGATCCCCGTCGGGCGCGGCGTATGCGGCACGGCGGCAATGAGGAAGGCAAGCGTTCTCGTGCCGGACGTACATCTTTTTCCGGGACACATCGCGTGCGACGGCGCGTCCGAATCCGAGCTGGTCGTTCCGCTGATGAAGGAGGACCGGGTGGTCGGCGTGCTCGATCTCGACAGCCCCGTGAAAAAACGCTTCTCCGATGAGGATCGGGAAGGCCTTGAGCAGTTCGCGGGCGTGCTGGCGGCTTCTCTGCCGGATTGTTTTGACGGAAACCTGCTCTGAATACTTACCATGGAAAAGGGGCTCCGCGAAAACGGAACCCCTGATTTTTTGCCTTTGTTATCTTCCCGCAAGCTCCCGGACGATGGCATTCAGTTCATCCATCTTGTCCTCGATCTCCTTCACGAGCTTGAACTGTGTGCGGGCGCGGACGAGGTTGTGTTCGGGATATTTCGTCTTGAAATACACGTCGCCGTTGATGTAGTCGGCGAGGAAGCGCGCGCCGCATTCAAGGGTCATGAGCTTGATCGAGAACGGCAGAAGCGCGAGCTCCTTGTCGGTGATGGAAGGCAGCTCCTCAAGGAAGCCCTTCGTGAACGCGGTGAATTTCTCCACGTCAAACCAGATCTTCGAAAGATCCTTTTCATCCTCCGCACCGGACGAACCGCCGAATCTCAGCGCGTCGCCGTAATCGTACAGGAGGGAGCCGGGCATGACGGTATCGAGGTCGATCACGCAGACGCCCTCGCCCGTCGTCTCGTCCAGCATGACGTTGTTGAGCTTGGTATCGTTGTGCGTCACGCGGAGCGGGATCGAGCCGTCCGCGAGCGCATCGACGATCACACCGGCGTCTTTTTCGCGTGCCAGCACAAAATCGATCTCATCCCGCGCCGTATCCGCTCTGCCGGAGAGGTTCTTTTCGAGCGCCTCGCGGAACTGCGCGTAGCGGGAACGGGTGTTGTGGAAGTCCTTGATGGTCTCGTGCAGCTTTTCGGCAGGATAATCCGCGAGAAGATTCTGGAACTTTCCGAACGCCTTCGCCGCGTTGTAAAGCTGCATGGGATTCTCCACGATATCGTAGGAAATCGCGTGATCGATGAATTTGTACATCCGGTAGTACTCGCCGTCCGTGTGATGGTAATAGGGTTTTCCGTCCACGGTCGTGATCAGGTTCAGCGTTTCGCGGTCGGGATCACCGCCGGCTTTCGCGATTTTATCTCTGAGAAACGCCGTCACGCCGAGAATGTTTTCCATAACGGCGGGCGGATCCGTAAAGACGCGCTTGTTGATCCTCTGCAGGATGTAATTCGGCTGGGAATGCACAAGGTAGGTATCGTTGATATGACCGTTGCCGTAAACGGATGGGGTGATGCTGATATCGAAATGACGTAAAATCTCGTAAAACTCGTTCTCCATGACGTTCCTTTCGGTTCTGTGTTTTTGCTTGCAGCGCTTACGATTATAGCACATTTTTCACGAAAACGCAAGCATTTGTGTAAACATTGAATTTTTAACTTTTTGCATCGACTCTTTTTCTCGTTCGTTTCCAGACACGAATTCTTTCGGTCATGCCGTTTGGTTCATTCGTTGACCGTTTCTGACCGTTTCTTTGGCTGTCTTTGGCCGTTTTGAGGCGCGAAAGGCGAAAAAGGTCTTGACAAGCCGTCTGCGCAGATGATATAATAATAAAATAGTAAACTCAATTTCAAAAGAATCACCCGCGGACACGAAGCCGTGCTTCCCCGGTTCACAGAAGGACAAAAACATGGTCATCACCGAACTCCTCGAAAGAAACGCGAAGCTCTACCCGGACGAGGTCGCTCTCGTAGAGCTCAATCCCGCGAACCAGCCCGACCCCAATCTCACCTGGCGTGAGTTTTCCCTGATCGAAGCCGCTCCGGGCGAACGCTACCGCCGGGAAATGACGTGGCGCGAATTCGATATCAAGGCAAACCGCTTCGCCAATCTTCTCCTGACCCGCGGCGTCAAAAAAGGCGACAAAGTCGCGATCCTGCTCATGAACTGCCTTGAATGGCTGCCCGTATATTTCGGCGTTCTGAAGACCGGCGCGCTCGCAGTTCCGATGAACTACCGCTATTCCGCGGATGAGATCCGTTACTGCGCCGAGCTCGCGGATGTTTCCGTGCTCGTTTTCGGGCCCGAGTTCACGACCCGTGTTCAGTCCGTCTTTCTCGATCTGCCCCTTCTCAAAAATCTCTTTTACGTCGGCTCCGACGTACCGGAGTTTGCCGACAGCTATGACCGCCTCGTGACCTATTGTTCGTCGACCGCTCCCGCCGTCGCCTGCGACGAGGACGACTATGCGGCGATCTATTTCTCCTCCGGCACGACGGGCTTCCCGAAGGCGATCCTGCACAAGCACCTCTCCCTGATCTCCTCCTGCCGCGTGGAGCAGAACCATCACGGACAGACGCGCGACGACGTGTTCCTCTGCATCCCTCCCCTCTATCATACCGGCGCGAAGATGCATTGGTTCGGCAGTCTGCTCTCCGGAAGCCGCGCCGTGATCCTTCGCGGTGTCTCTCCGGAAGGGATCATCCGCGCCGTCTCGCAGGAAAAGGCGACGATCGTCTGGCTGCTCGTGCCGTGGGCGCAGGACATTCTCGACGCCATTGACCGCGGGGACATCAAGCTCGAGGACTACCGCCTCGACCAGTGGAGGCTCATGCACATCGGCGCGCAGCCCGTTCCGCCTTCCTTGATCAAACGCTGGAAAAAAGTATTCCCGCATCATCAGTACGACACGAACTACGGTCTTTCCGAGTCCATCGGCCCCGGCTGCGTACACCTCGGCGTGGAGAACATCCACAAGGTCGGCGCGATCGGCATCCCCGGCTATCTTTGGGAGGCGAGGATCGTCCGCCCGGACGGCACGGAAGTCGAGGGCGACGAAGTCGGCGAACTGATCGTCAAAGGTCCCGGCGTCATGACATGCTATTATAAGAACCCCGAAGCGACCGCGGAAGTGCTGAAGGACGGCTGGCTCTATACCGGCGACATGGCAAAGCGCGACGAGGACGGCTTCATCTACCTCGTCGACCGCAAGAAGGACGTCATCATTACGGGCGGCGAAAACCTCTACCCCGTGCAGATCGAAGACTTCCTCCGCAAAAACGACAAAATCAAGGACGTCGCGGTGATCGGTCTGCCGGACGACCGCCTCGGCGAGATCGCCGCCGCCATCGTCGAAATCAAAGAAGGCATGACGGCGACCGAGGATGAGATCAACGCGTTCTGCGCCGAAATGCCGCGCTACAAGAGACCGCGGAAGATCATCTTCGCGCACGTTCCGCGCAATCCCACCGGCAAGATCGAAAAACCGAAGCTCAGAGAAATCTACTGCGGCAAGCGTCTTGTCGAAGCGCAGACAACGAGATAACCCCGCCGGGCTGTTCCCTTCCTCGGAACAGCCCCGCTTTTCTTCGGCCGCCCGACAGGCATTCTGCCCGAAGCACATCCAGAGTGTGTTCACGTTGTCTGAATCGAGCTTGTTTCGAGGGATCTTTTCGTCAGACAAGGCGCGTCTTCGAAGGAATACTGTCGTATTTTGAGGGAACGCAACACCGGATGACGGAAAAAGACCCGAAATCCAGCCGCTGAATGGTCGTGTGAACACGCCCTGATAACGGAGGAATCCATGGTTCTTACTTATCCCGGTCTCGCCCCCCTGTACGCTCTTCTTGATCAGGCGGACGCAAAAAAACCGATTGTGCTTGCGCTCGACGGCTTCTGTGCGTCCGGCAAATCAACGTGGGCGGTGTATCTCGCAGAGCGGTACGGCGCGCGGGTGATCCATACGGATGATTTTTATCTCCCCGCCCCTATGCGTTCGCAAAAACGGTACGCCGAGCCCGGCGGCACCATTCATTACGAGCGTCTGAGAGCGGAGGTGATCGACTGCCTGTCTGCGCCCGCGCTCACCTACGGAGTTTTCGACATGGGAACCTTCTCGGTCGGCTCGACGGTCACGCTTCCCTTCTCTCCCGTCACCGTCGTGGAAGGCGCGTATGCCTCCCACCCTGCGTTCGGAGATTACGCGACCGTGCGGTGCTTCATGGAAACCTCCCCCGAGGAGCAGAGACGGCGCATTCTGGAGCGCAACGGTCCTGAACGGCTGCAGATGTTCGAAGCGCGGTGGATCCCCTACGAAAAGGCATACGAAAAGGCGTTCGGCATCCGCGAAAAAGCAGACTTCGTCATCCTGACATGAACAGAAAAAAACCGGGACCGCGCGAAAAAGTGATATAATCCCCTTAGAGTAGACACACGAAAAAACAAAAACGTGTCTACACTAAGGGGGTTATTCATGTCAAGGAGGAAGAACAAAAGGTACAGCATGGAACTAAAGGTGACAGCGGTCGAAGCGTACCTGAAGGGAGA
>JAFYBN010000120.1 GCA_017540175.1 Clostridia bacterium
GCAACAATGAAGACAACGTTGACACCGCTGTGACGCTCTGGAAGTCCGACGTTGAGGGCACGAACCCCGATTACTACGTCATCACCGACTTCGAGAACAACGACGGCTACCAGTACTACTTCTACTACAACACCGACAACCACGGCGACGTTGCGGAAGTTGAGTTCTACGGCACCGATGCTCCCGCTGAGGAAGAAGCTCCGGCTCCGGAGACTCCGGCTGAACCCGAAACGCCCGCGGAACCCGAAACTCCGGCGGAACCCGAGGCTCCGGCTCCGGAAACTCCGGCTGAACCCGAAACCTCTCCGAACACCTTCGACTTCGGCGTGATCGCCGCCGTCGCTGCTGTGATCTCCCTCGCCGGAGCTGCCGCCGCGAAGAAGAAGCACTGAACACTGATCCCCAAATAACTGATTAACTCCTTTCAGGGAAGGCGCGGTTCTCTTTCGAGGCCGCGCTTTCTCTGTGCCCGCTCTCGCCCGCCCCGCGGTATCTTCTCCGCGGAAACAAAAAAAGTCCCGATTTCCCGTCTGCTCGAACGTCCGCGGATCGAGAGGGGAGGGGAGGCCGCGCCGTGAAATGATCGGCGCGGTTTTTTTGTGATTTCAGTCCACGGTCGCTTCACCCCTGTCTGACAAGGAGGGTGGAGGCCTTCCGGAGAATGGATTCCCGATCTTGAAGCGGAGGGACCTTTGTGATATAATCGGAGAAGAAAAAGAAAAAATTTTCAGTGGAGAGCAAACTTTTTCCGGCAAAAAACGCACTATAGGGTGCAGCTGCAAAACGAACGAAAGGAGGGGAGGACATGGAAGAGCGGGAAACCGTGCTCCGGGCGCAGGCGGGCGACGGGGAGGCCTTCGGGCTGCTCGTGGAACAATACTCCGCTGGGATCTACCGCCTGTGCCTCGGGCTGTGCGGGAACGGATTCGACGCCGAGGACGCCGTGCAGGAGACCTTCATCGACGCGTTTC
Organism: Clostridia bacterium; assembly: GCA_017540175.1. Taxonomy (GTDB): domain Bacteria; phylum Bacillota; class Clostridia; order Oscillospirales; family CAG-272; genus UMGS1696. The sequence continues at coordinate 972 of JAFYBN010000120.1, forward strand.
TGTATCTGGGATCGCTTTCCGATCCGGACCGCTTCCCGGCGTGGTTACGGTCGATCGCCAGGCGCAAGGCAGCCCGGAAACTCGCGTCACGGCGTTACGACGAGGATATCGACGCCCTCGCGGACTTCCTGCCCTCCTCCGAGGCGTCCCCCCTCGATCTCCTGCTCGACCGGGAAAACGGCGGGCGGGTGGCGGAGGCGTTCGGACGTCTCTCGGAAAAAAGGCGCGTCGTTGCGGAGCTGTTCTATCTCCGGGGCATGAAGGTGCGGGAAATCGCCGCCCGGCTGGGCCTGAAGGAGAACACGGTGAAAAGCCGGCTCTACGACGCGCGGGAACAACTCAGAAAGGAGCTTTCCTATATGAACGGAGAACAGCAACAGAAGGACAATATCACATTGCTGGAAGAGAAGATCAAGAAGCAGCTCACAGATCTCAGGCGGTATTATTCCCTCCACGGCGGGCAGTGCGATGAGGGATTCAAGGACAGTGTGGACAAAACGATCGACCTGATCGAAAAAGTAGATGATGCACAGACACGGGAAGGCTGTCTTGCGGAAGTCCTTAAATACAAGCTGTGGTATGATCCTTCTCTGAACAGTGAAGAAAAAGAACAGCTCACCGAGCAGAAGAAGCAGGCGGCGAAGGACGGAAAAAACGCGGGAGTCATCATGGATGCCCTGATCGACGACTACTTCAAAACGGACGGAAATGAAAAGAAACTCGAATTCCTCGATAAGACCGCCTTGCCCGAGATCGAAAACTACGCTGACTCCGAGACCTATGGATCCGCGAAGGGCGCTCTGCTCTTCTGGCGCGGCCGTACGCTCTGCGAATCTGACCGCTTTGACGAGGCGCGGGCAGATTTTGAGGAGGCAGTCCGGCTGATCGACCCCTCGGACGCTTATCACGCGAACGCCGTTGCCGCCCTCCGCTTCCTTGATTGTATGGAGAAAGTCGCGGAACGGATCACAGGAGCAGGAGAGTGGAATGTTATGGGTGAGGGCTTTCTCATTGACGGATCCCGCCTGATCTTCCACAATCAACCCGGATTCGGTCTCGGCAGGTGCTCTTTCCGATTCCCGAGAGATTTCGACTCCTTCTTCTATTTTGCCTCCCTCTGCCGCAGGACCCTCTTCGACACCGTCATGAATCCCGGCGACACCATCACCGACGAGAAAAAACACGCTGCGCTGACTTGTGTCGCAAAGGACGAGTGGGTCAGGGTCAAAGCGGGAGAATTTGAAGACTGCCTCCACATGAGAACGGACGCGAAGCTCAAACGGTTCGATCATCCCTATGCGTTGGATGCTTGGTACGCGCCGGGTGTCGGGCTGGTAAAGGTCTCGGTTATCATGGACACGGCGGTGGAAACCTATGAGCTGACCGAATACAAGATCTGCGGCGGGGAGGGGTATATGCCCTTCGCGGTTGGAAACCGGTGGACTTACGAGAACCCCGACATCCCCGACTGGGTGTATCAGACCATTGAGCGCACTGTCACCTACACGGACGGCACCCTGACAAACGAGGCCGTGACGGAACCTTACGCCCTGAAAAAGGATTTCGAGAACTCCGAAGAGCTCGATTCCTCGATGTATCTATCCTTCGCCGCCGCGCTCGCCGACGAATGGAAGATCGCGGAGGCCGTCGAGATGCTGAAAAAGGCGGTGCGGCTGAACGTCCACGAGGAATCCGTCCGCATCGCGCTCTACGGGATCGAAGCCCTCTCGCGCTTCCTCGACTATCAGAAGAAGGGCTACCGGTTCTGCCCGTCGTCCGTCAACGCTCTCACCTTTATAAAAGACGCGGATGGCGTGCAGCTGAGCTTTTCACCGGATGTCTATTTCGGCCTGTCTCGCTACGGCGAACGGGGACGGTACGAGGACCGCATTTTCGGCATCAAGACGTTCCGGTATCTGAATCATTTCATGGGCAGGATCTGGGATAAAAAATGGGTTCCCGGGTACAGAGAGGAAAAGACGACCTACGACGGCCTTCCCCTCGTCTTCACCGTGGAGGAGGGCGGCACGGTCACGGTTCCCGCGGGGACCTTCGAGCACTGCCGCAAGATCACGATCCTTGTGAAAAAGCCGGAGGACAAGAGCGACCACTGGTATTTCGAGGATAATTACTCCCATGTGGACGCCGGAC
>JAFYBN010000121.1 GCA_017540175.1 Clostridia bacterium
AGGACCAAAAAGAGGAACTCTTTCCGTGTCTTGGGTGTTCCGAGGTCTGCGGACCTCGGGTCAGGGCGTTGCCCCGACACCCCACCACCTTTTGAAAAAGGTGGACGAAAACTTTTGGGACTATTTGCGACAGCCTGTTTTCAGCGTGATTCCGATACTATTATGAAGTTTGCAGGACTTTCTTTCAAGAAAGCCGCGTACCCCCTTTTCCCATGAAAGGAGCAGCATATGCGCGAAACCATTTCCCTCGACGGCACCTGGCGCGGCGCGTACGGCTTCGTCGATCCGTCGGACTTTTCCACCTTCGATGACTGCCTTCGCGCCGGGATGACCGAGATCCCCGCGCGCGTGCCCGGGGCGCTCGAAACCGACCTCGAGGCAGCGGGCATTCTGCCCGAGCTGTATTTCGGAGAAAACATCCTCGCCGTTCAGGATTATGAAACCGCGGCGTACTGCGTCTCGCGCTCCTTCCGCTATGAGAGGCGCGCGGGCTTTTGCGATACCCTCGTGTTCGAGGGGCTGGATTGCTTCGCGTCGGTTTTCATCGACGGCAGGCGCGTCGGCGATTTTGACAATATGCTCGTCCCGCACCGCGTCCCGCTCACGGACCTTCAAGACGGGGAGCACGAGCTTTTCGTTTCCTTCCGACCCGCCGTGACGGAAGCGCGGAAATACGAGATCGCCCCCTCCCTGTTCGCGCAGCCCTACGGCTACGACGCGCTCCATGTCCGCAAGGCGCCCCACATGTACGGCTGGGACATCATGCCCCGCGCCGTCTCCTGCGGCGTCTGGCGGCACGTGAGCATCGAGCGCGTTCCCGTATATCACGTGAAGGATGTCTTTGCCGAGACGCTTTCCGTCTCACAGGATGGGCGGCGCGCTCGGGTCCGGCTCGTGTGGAACACGGAGCTTGGCACGGCGGACGCACGGCACCTCACCCTTCACATCGAAGGCCGGTGCGGGGATTCCGTCTTCCGCCTCGAAACGGCCCTGCGGCATTCGGGCGGCATGGAGACGCTCGAGGTGACCGACCCCATGCTCTGGCATCCGCGCGGGGCGGGGGATCCGAACCTCTATCAGCTCACAGCAGAGCTTTTCCTTGACGGGGCGCTCGTCGATACCTATGAGACCCGCGTCGGCATCCGCACCGTGAAGCTCGAGCGCACGTCCGTGACGGACGAGGCGGGGAAAGGCGAATTCCGCTTCCTCATCAACGGCCGCCCCGTGTTCGTTCTCGGCACGAACTGGGTCCCCGTCGACGCGTTCCACTGGCGGGACGAGGAAAGGCTGCCCGCGATTCTGCCCATGCTCGAGGATCTCGGATGCAATATGGTCCGCTGCTGGGGCGGCAATGTGTACGAAAACGATTTCTTCTACGACTGGTGCGACGCGCACGGCGTCATGATCTGGCAGGATTTCTCGATGGCGTGCGCCGTCTATCCGCAGGATGAGGACGGGGATTTCGCGCGCGCCCTGCGGGAAGAGGTCCGCGCCGTCGTCCGCCGCCTCCGCAATCACCCCGCGCTCGTGCTCTGGGCGGGGGACAACGAATGCGACTGCGCCTACCTCTGGAGCGGCACGGGAGAGGACCCGAACGGCAATCTTCCCACGCGGAAGATCATCCCGGAGGTTTTAAGATCCCTCGACCGATCCCGCCCCTATCTGCCGTCCTCCCCCTACATCGACGAAGAGGCGTTTTGCACCGGCAAACCGACGGCGGAGGACCACCTCTGGGGACCGCGCGACTACTTCAAAGGATCGTATTACAGGAATTCCGTCTGTCACTTCGCGTCCGAAACGGGGTATCACGGCTGCCCGTCCCCCGCGTCCCTCGCGAAGTTCATCGACGGGGATCATCTCTGGCCCCCGCTCGGCGACCGGCAGTGGCTCGTCCACGCCGCGACCATGGACGGGCGGGAGGATTCCCCCTACGGCTACCGCATCCGGCTGATGTGGGATCAGGTCGAGACCCTGTTCGGCAAGGGCACGGAGGCGACGGAGAACCTCGAAAACTTCGCCCTCGCCTCGCAGATTTCTCAGGCGGAGGCGATGAAATACTTCATCGAACGCTTCCGTCTCTCGAAATGGCGGCGCACCGGGATCATCTGGTGGAATCTCATCGACGGCTGGCCGCAGATCTCCGACGCGGTCACGGATTATTACCTTGTAAAAAAGCTCGCGTATTTCTACATCCGGCGCTCGCAGAAGCCCCTGTGCCTGATGTTCGACGAACCCCGGGACGGGAGGCTCGCTCTGTATGCCGTGAACGACGAACCCCGGGAGAGGGCGTTCGCCTACACGGTCGAGGACGACGCGGGACAGATCCTTTTGTCCGGGAGCGAGCACATCGCCGCGGACAGCAGCCGCCCCATCGCCTCCATGCCCGCTGGAGAAGAAAAACGGTTCTTCCTCATTCGGTGGAAGGATGAAGAAACCGGGGAAGAGGGACTGAACCATTATTTCTCACACTGCGTCGAAATCGATTTCGCATACTATAAACACCTGCTCGCGATCCTTGAAGCGGACCGATAAAAAAATACCTGCCGCCTTCCCGGATCCACGGGAAAAGCGGCAGGTCTTTCTCGCTGCGGATGCGCGTCAATCGGCTTTTTCATCCGCCGAGAAGCGCATGACATGGTTCTTGATGGCGTAAAACGATTCGTCGCTGATGCAGTGCTCGATGCGGCACGCGTCGTCTTCGGCGACGCCCGGATCGACTCCGAGATAGATGAGACCCTTTGTCAGAGTCTTGTGGCGGTCGTAAATCTTTTTTGCAATTTCGTACCCCGCGTCGGTCAGGTGGAGTCCCCCGTCCTTGTCCACGGTGAGATATCCGCCGTCCTTCAGAAGCCCGACCGCGCGGCTGACGCTCGGCTTGGAGTAATTTCGGTATTCGCTCACATCCACGGAGCGGACGAAGCTGCTTTTCTGCGACAGAATATAAATCGTTTCCAGATACATTTCTCCGGATTCCTGCAGTGCCAAAGCTTCCACCTCCTTCGGGATTCAGCGGTTACAATCAGATTATACTCCGCAATTTTGAACAAATCAAGCGCGTGCTGTGAACTCTGCTCTTATTTCCCGGGCACGAGGACTTCCTTGCCGCCCATGTAGGGACGGAGCGCGGCGGGGATCTTCACGCTGCCGTCCGCCTGCAGATTGTTCTCGAGGAACGCGATCAGCATGCGCGGCGGGGCGACGACGGTGTTGTTCAGCGTGTGCGCGAGGTATTTTTTGCCCTCACCCTGCACGCGGATCTTGAGGCGTCTCGCCTGCGCGTCGCCGAGGTTCGAGCAGGAGCCGACCTCGAAGTACTTCTTCTGGCGCGGAGACCACGCCTCCACGTCGCAGGACTTGACCTTGAGATCCGCGAGGTCGCCGGAGCAGCATTCGAGCGTGCGGACCGGGATGTCGAGGGAGCGGAACAGATCGACGGTGTTCTTCCAGAGGCGGTCGTACCACATTTTCGAGTCCTCGGGCTTGCACACAACGATCATTTCCTGCTTCTCGAACTGGTGGATGCGGTACACGCCGCGCTCCTCCAGCCCGTGCGCGCCCTTTTCCTTGCGGAAGCACGGGGAATAGCTCGTGAGCGTATAGGGAAGTTCCTCCTCGGGCACGATCTGATCGATGAATTTGCCGATCATGGAGTGCTCGGAGGTGCCGATGAGATAGAGGTCCTCGCCCTCGATCTTGTACATCATGGCGTCCATTTCGGCAAAGCTCATGACGCCCGTCACGACGTCGGAGCGGATCATGAACGGCGGCACGACGTAGGTGAAGCCGCGGTCGATCATGAAGTCCCGCGCGTAGGCGATGACGGCGGAATGCAGCCGCGCGATGTCGCCCATGAGATAATAGAAGCCGTTGCCGGCCACACGGCGCGCGGAATCGAGGTCGATGCCGCGAAAGCTCTCCATGATCTCGGTGTGGTAGGGGATCTCGAAGTCCGGCACGACGGGTTCGCCGAATTTTTCGATCTCCACGTTTTCGGAGTCGTCCTTGCCGATCGGGACGGAGGGATCGATGATGTTCGGGATCGTCATCATAATGGTCTTGATGCGCTCCGCGAGCTCGACCTCCTTCTGCTCCAGCTCGGCGAGCCGGGCGGACTGTTCGTTCACCTGCGCCTTGACCTCCTCCGCCGCTTCGCGCTGACCCTTGCCCATGAGAGCGCCGATCTGCTTCGAGAGCTTGTTGCGGTTGGAGCGGAGGGAATCTGCCTCCTGCATGACGGCTCGATTCTCCGCGTCGAGCGCGATCACCTCGTCGACGAGGGGAAGCTTTTTGTCCTGAAATTTGTTCCGGATGTTCTGCTTGACGATCTCCGGGTTTTCTCGCAAGAATTTGATATCGAGCATGTGAATGACCTCGCAGCAGTTATGAGTTATGATTGATTTATTATTATAGCCGATTTCGCGGCTGAAATCAAGGGGTATTCGTGAATTTTCGCATTTTCGCCGGGCCGCCGGAGCGCAGGCGCAAAGATTTTCATTTTTCCCCAAAAAACTTTTCCCGCGCGGGGAATATCGCCGCCGAAAAAACGACATAGAGAGTGAAGACCGGCGCGTCGGCGCTGTTTTCGATCATTCACAGAGAGGAGGAACATATGGAAGACAGGGAAATCGTCGCGCTCTACCTCGCGCGGAGCGAGGACGCCGTGCCGGAGACGGCGGGGAAGTACGGGGCGCGGTGCCTTTCGCTGGCGCGGAATCTGCTCGATACCGACGAGGACGCGCAGGAGTGCGTGAACGACGTGTATCTCGAGGCGTGGAACTCGATCCCCCCGGCACGGCCCGAAAACCTCGGGGCGTGGCTCTGCCGCGTCACGCGCAACCTCGCCGTGGACCGGTACCGGAAATCACGCCGCCAGAAGCGGTACGCGGGCATGGAACTGCTGCTCGACGAGCTCGGGGACTGCGTGCCGGACGGGCCCGAGGCGGACGTCGAGGAGACGTTTGACGCGCGGGAGCTCGGAAGAGCGATCGGAAACTGGCTCAGAGCTCAGAGTCCGCGGGACCGCGCGCTGTTCGTGCGCCGGTATTCGGACGGAGAGCCGCTGAACCGGCTTGCCGAGGCGTGCGGAGAAAAGCCGCAGAAGCTCGCAAAAAAGATGCTTCGGCTCAGGCTGAGCCTGAAGGAAGCGCTCGAAAAGGAGGGCTATACCGTATGAACGAAACAAAAGCGCTCAGAATGTTCGACGCCGTCACCGCCGTGCCGGACGAGGTGATCGAAGAGGCGCGGCAGATCCCGCTCGGGCTGCCGTCCGGCGGCGAACAACGGCAGAAAATAAGCCCGGTGTGGAAATGGGCGGCGGGGATCGCGGCGGCGCTTGCGCTCATCGCCGCGGGGATCGTGTTCATCCCTCGGTTCGCGGTCCCGGTCGGCGCGGACGCGGAGATGATCGCCGTGCCGGAATATCCCGAAAAACGGGTGATCGGGCTCGCGAAGAAGACGCCGGAGGGCGCGAAGAGCTTTCTCACAGCGAGCGTCCCGGTCTTTCTCGGCGGCGCGGAGGGAGAAAACCGCGTGTACTCCCCGGCGAACCTCTATATGGCGCTCTCTATGCTCGCCGAGCTCACGGACGGGGAGAGCAGGGAACAGATCCTTTCCCTCCTCGGGGCGGACACCGTGGAAGAGCAGCGGGAAAACGCGAACGCCCTCTGGCTCGCCGCGTACCGCGAAAAGACTTCGGAGCAGGGCGCGTGCCTGCTCGCGAATTCCGTCTGGCTGAACGAGGACGTGAGCTTCAAAACCGCCTCTCTCGACGTCCTCGCGAAGGACTATTATGCCTCGTCCTGCCGCGGTACGATGGGAAGCCCGAAAATGGACGAAGCCCTGCGCGCCTGGGTGAATGAGCAGACGGGCGGCGTGCTCAAAGACGCCGTGGATGGAATCACGACCGATCCCCGCACCGTGCTCGAGCTGTTCTCGACCGTGTATTTCCGCGGCATCTGGGCGAACAGGTTCAAAGAGGAGAACACGGAGCCCGGCGTCTTTCACGCGCCGGACGGGGACGAAACGGTTCCGTTCCTGCGCAAGCAGGGGGAGCCGGGCGCCTATTACTGGGGCGAGAAGTTCTCCGCGGTCTCAAAGAGCTTTTCGAACGGATATGAAATGCTCTTCGTGCTCCCGGACGAAGGGCTCGCGCCGGATGATCTGCTCGCGGACGCGGAATGGATCGATTTCATGTCCGGTGACCGGTACGAATGGGAGAAGAACAAGGTCCTGCGCGTGAATCTCTCCGTGCCGAAATTCGACGTGTCGTCCGACGTCGACCTTTCCGAGGGGCTGAAATCGCTCGGCGTCACGGACGTGTTCGAGTCGAATGAGGCGGATTTTTCGCCCCTGACGGACGAGGGCGGGGTCTTTGTATCTAACGCCGCGCACGCCGCGCGGGTCATGATCGACGAGGACGGCTGCACCGCGGCGTCCTACGTCGAGATCTCGGCCGCCGGGGGAATGCTGCCGCCGGACGAGGTGGTGGACTTCACCGTCGACCGTCCGTTCCTCTTCCTGATCGTAAAACGCGAACTGCCGCTGTATATCGGCGTTATCTGTCAGCCGTAGTACGAAGGGGGAACGCGGGGCTGTCGCAAATAGGCCAAAAGTTTTCGCCCGCCTTTTTCAAAAGGCGGCAGGGTGTCGGGACGGAGTCCTGACCCGAGGTCCGCAGACCTCGGAACACCCAAGACTTTGAAAGAGTTCCTCTTTTTGGTACTTTTTC
>JAFYBN010000122.1 GCA_017540175.1 Clostridia bacterium
GAAAAAGTACCAAAAAGAGGAACTCTTTCAAAGTCTTGGGTGTTCCGAGGTCTGCGGACCTCGGGTCAGGACTCCGTCCCGACACCCTGCCGCCTTTTGAAAAAGGCGGGCGAAAACTTTTGGCCTATTTGCGACAGCCCCATTTTTCTTTGATTCATGATCCCCCACTTCCCCGAAGTCCGCGCCTTCCGGGAGCGCGGGGGCAGTCAAAGCGGAGAGAAGACCGGGCGGCGGCATGCTCACGGCTTGGCGGAATAGACGCGGACATAGTCGACCAGCATGTCCGCGGGGAGCGCCTTGACCGACGCCGAGCTGCCCGCGCCCGCCCATTCCGCCGCTTCCACCGTCAGCTCCATGAAGCCGGGGAGGGGGCAGGGCTCGCACATTCTCGCGTTTGCCTTCCAGGTGCGCCTGCCGTCGATGTAGAAGACGTATTCCTGATCCGTGCGGAGCAGACCGAAGGTGTGGAACTCTCCGTCGTAGATGTCTTTTTTGAGCTGTCCCGAGCCGATGGAATGCAGGTCGGGGTAATTCCAGTGCAGGTTGTGATTGCACAGCCCCGCTTCGTTGTTGATGCTCTCGATGATATCGATCTCAAGCCCCTTCGTGGGGGAAGGATCGTTCAGATTGCCGATTTCCATCCAGAATGCGCCCCACGTTCCGGGCGCTGTGGGAAAGCATATGGACGCTTCGTAATATCCGTAGGCGCACTCGAAAAGGCCCTTCGTCCAGACGGCTCCGGAATGGACGACTTCGTAATCCTCGTCGTATTCGGCGCGGAGGACGAGATGACCCTCTCCGTCAAGGAAGGCGTAGTCGTCGTCCCAGACGCACGCCCCGCCGCCCCGCTCCCAATTCGGACAGTGCTTCCATTTTTTCGCGTCAAGGGTCGTCCCGTCGAAATTGTCCTCAAACAACAGGACGGGCGTCTCCTCTTCGGGCGCGGCTTCCGGCGGCGGATTCTGTTCCCCCGCGGCTTCCTGCGGCTGCTCGGGCTGCTCCGGCTGGTCAGGCTGTTCAGGCTGCTCGGACTGCTCCGACTGCCCGGGCTGCTGTGCGGGATCTGTCGGCTCCGCAGGTTCTTCCTGCGCGGCGGGGGTGGCTGCCGCGGCGGGGGCTTCCTCCGGCTCCTGCTGTTCTTGCCGCTCGGTTTCGCGCACGTCCGGCGCTTTTTCTGAAATCTCCATGTCGGATCCCTCCCGGGTTTCTTTTTCTTTCTGTTCCTGCGCGGAGCAGGAGCAGAACATCCACACGCACAGGGCGAGCATACCGCAGACGAGCGGCAGCGCGCGCTTCTTTTTTCTCATTTCTACTTTCACCCTCCGTTCCCGGGTCCGCTCTCTTTCCGAACAATATCCCGCCGATCTTTTTCATGACAGCATCGTAAAGAAAAGCCGTTATGCAGGAGTCCGCGCCGCGCGGTGCGGCGGACGGCGCGGCTTACCACTGTTTCCGCCACTGTGCCGGCGTTGTGCCGTACTGATCGCGGAAACAGCGGTTGAAGGTCGAAAGGGAGCTGAACCCGCAGGACTCGGCGACGTCGACGATGGTGCGGTCGGAGGATCGCAGCAGGATCGACGCCATGCGCAGGCGGATGTTCGTGATGTAGTTGAGCGGGGTCGCGCCCGCCTGCTCGGTGAAGAGCTTTCGAAAATAGTTGACGCTGTAATTGCTCTGCTCGGCCAGCTCCCGCACGGTCAGCTTCTCCCCGTAGTGGTTCAGGATGTACTTGATCGAGGCGTAGATCTTCGGGTCGATCACCTTTGCGGCGGGCGGCTCGTCGAGCTTTGCGTCCCCCTCAAGGCGCAGGAATCTGAGCATGAGCGCGTTGAGCAGATGGGTGATGACCGTCACGCTCGATTCGTCGTGCAGCTGCGCTTCGGTGTAAATGATTTCCACGAGTTGGGCGAGCTCCTCGCTGTGGACGACGTTGCGGTTGACCTGGATCTCCTTTTGCCCGAAGAGCTTTTCCCAGTCGATGGTCAGGTATTTCCAGCGCGACGGATATTCGTTCGGGCTCTGCGCGATGTGGGGCTGGGAGGAGGAAATGAACGTCACGCATCCCTTCGTGAACGGATAGACCTTGTTTTTCACAAGGAAGATCCCCTCTCCCTCCAGGCACACGCCGATCTCGAAGCCGTTGTGGTAGTGCAGCTTCTTGTGCGCGAACGTGCGCTGGGTGTATTCAAAGAAATAAACCGGATAATTTTCGTCGTACTCGATGGGAAAATAGACGACGCTTTCGAGGTATTCCTGATAATCTTCAAGGGAATTCTGCGCCATGGGATCCTCCGCGCGGACATGTGAGAGCTTGTTGATTCATTATACACGTTTTGCCAAAAACAATCAAGGGGAAAAGGAAGGGATCGGTTGGAATTTGTTACAATCGCTGGAAAATCGCCGAATATTTTGGCTGTCTTATACAAAAATGAAAAAATCATGCCGGAAAGCAGAGTGTTTTTTGAGTGTTATACCGTTTTTTTTCGCTTGATTTTGCCGCCGTTCTCTCCTATAATAGAATCAGCTAAAATCGCAAAATGACACGATTTCGGGGGAGCTGTTCCTATGAAGCGAAGAAAGCCAAGCGCGGCGTCGGTCCTCTCGGTCGTTCTGGCCGTTTTTCTTGCCATATTTGGCACCCTCTCCGTTTCCTGTGAAAAAGGAGAAGAGCCCGCGCAGACGACGGGGGTGGAGGAGCCCGCGCAGACGACGGGGGTGGAGGAGCCCGCGCAGACTGCGGGGGCAGAAGAGCCCGCGCCTTCTGAACAGAGCGGGGAACCGGAGGCGGGGACGCCGGGGAACGAAGCCGGGGATTCGCCGGCGGACGGGGGAGACTACCTCCTGCTGCCGGACGAGCAGCTGAACGACCGGCTGCTCGGCGGATGGGTCGGCTCAATGATCGGGGTCACATGGGGCGCGTCCACCGAGTTCGGATGGTGCGGCACGATCATCCCCGAAGAGAACATGCCAAACTGGACGCCTTCGATGATCAACGGCGCGTTCGGGCAGGACGATTTGTATGTGGAGATCCCCTTCATGGACGCGATGGCGGAGAAGGGCGTGCTGTGCGGCGTTGACGACATGGCGGAGAAATTCCGCACGTCCGCGTTCCCGCTCTGGCATGCGAACATGCAGGGGCGGAAAAACCTGCAGAACGGACTTCTCCCCCCGGATTCGGGCAGCTATGCCTATAACGTGCACGCGGACGACATCGACTGGCAGATCGAATGCGATTTTCTGGGGTTGATGTATCCGACGCTCGTAAACGCCTGCGCGGCGCGCTCCTTTGAGGTCGGGCACGTCATGAATTACGGCGACGGCGTTTACGGCGGCGTATTCATTGCCGCCATGCACGCGGCGGCGTATTACGCCTCCTCGGTCGAGGAGGTCGTGGAGGCGGGGCTCTCGGTCATCCCGGAGAACACGAAATTCCGCGCTCTGATCGAAGACGTGATCACGTCCTACAAAAACGGCGACACCTGGGAAGAAAACTGGCGGATGCTCGAGGACAAATGGGCGTGGGACGACAAATGCCCCGAGGGGCAGGCGGGCGCCCTCAACATCGACGCGAAGCTCAATTCCGGCTATGTGGTGATCGGGCTGCTCTACGGGGAAGGCGATCTTGCCGAGACCGTGAAGATCTCCACCCGGTGCGGGCAGGACAGCGACTGCAATCCGTCAAGCGCTGCGTCCATCCTCGGCGGCATGCTCGGCCTGAGCGGCATCGACGAGATTTACACGAAAGCGCTCGACTGGGACGGGGCGAAATTCTCGAATACGAACTACACGTTCCGCGGCGTGGCGGAGCTGTCCCTCAGCCAGGCGCGGGAGGTGCTTCTCCTCTCCGGCGCGGAGCTCACGGACGGGGTGTGGCGCATCCCGAAGGATGGGGCGGCGGTCCCCGTGCCGTGGGAGCAGTGGCCGGACGGCATTTCGGCGACGCTCGAAGCCGCGGGCGGCTCGAACAGGTGCGTCTCCGTCAGCCTGAATGTCTTTGAGTTCGGTGAGGAAGCGGATTCCGTGCGCCTCGACATGGGCGACGGGTTCGTGTGCGATACCCCGCCCGTCGTCTACACCTACGCGGAACCGGGCGAATATACAATCTCGTGCGAGGTGCGCGGGAACGCGGGAAGCGTTCTGAATCTCGAACGGAAGGTCACGGTCTTTGAAACGGATCTCATTCCGGGCCGCGCGGTCTCGACCGTCATGACGCCGAAGGGCGGCGGGAACGCCGACCCCGAAGTCATGCGCGACGGCGTGGTGCCGCAGGTCGGAAGCTCCGATTCCGCGCTTCAGTACGATACCTACGACGGCGGAGGGGCGAAGAGCTTTATCTACGCCGGGATCCGCTTTGACATCGAGGCGACTCTCTCCGGCGTGCGCTTCACCGAGGGCAGGCATTTCTGGAACGGCGGCTGGTTCAGCGGCGAACCGTACGCGGAGGTGTACGTCGACGGCTCGTGGCGGAAGGTCTCCGCGTCGATCGACCGTCCCTATCCCGGCAATTCCGAGGCGGAGCAGGGGCCGTCCTTTGAAACCTATACGTTCACGTTTGACGAGCCCGTCCGCTGCGCCGGGGTCCGGATCGCAGGCAAGCCGGGCGGTTCGGCTTACTTCATCAGCGTCGGCGAGATCGAGCCCGTCGCGGTCGAGCTTCACGGCGAGACTTCGTCGAAAAAGACCGACGATCTCATCATCATCTGCAGCGTGTCGTCTCCCGCGGGCGGCGGCGCGAAGGATATCCGGGTGATCACGGACGGCGTGAAGCCGGACGCGGCGAAGGCGTCGGATCCCATGCAGTATGACACCTACCACGGAGTCACGCCGGGTGAGGAGGCGTATGTCGGCTTCCTGTACCGCACCCCGCGCGAGGTGACTGAAATCGCCTTTACCGAGGGCAATCACTTCTGGGACGGCGGCTGGTGGAAGGGCGGCGCGCCCGCGGTCGAGGTCTGTGTCGACGGCGCGTGGAAGCGGGTCGGCGCGTCTGCCTCGCCCGCATACCCGGAGGCCGATTCGGTGGAACGCTTCGGAAAAGGTTATGAAACGTACGTGTTCACGCTTGACGAACCCGTCCTGTGCGGCGGCGTCCGACTGATCGGCACGGCGGGCGGCGCGCACGGCTTTATCAGTATATCCGAACTCGAAGTCCGCTGAGCCCGTGAGCGAGGCGGCATCAGGAAAGGAAGTGGATTCCGATATGAACCAGAGACTTTTGTGGAAATCGTCCCCCATGATCGAGTGGTATCAGTGCCGCGACGAGGGCCGGGACGTCGAACGCCTGCGTCCGCTCTGCGAAGAAGTCGAGAAGCATGACCGGCTTGCCGATCCCGTGTACGGGGAGCTCGCGGCAAAGCTGGTCGGCGAGATGGAGGAGACGCCCGTCCGAAGCGACTTCCCCTATGAGGAGCCGAACGAGCTCGAGGCGATCCGCGCCGCGCGCCCCGCGAAAAGGTACGACCTTCATTTGACGCTGGGCGAGGGAGATCTTCTTCTGCGCTGGAGAGGCGCGTGGGAAGGCCGCGTCGCCGGATGCCTGCTCGGCAAGCCCGTCGAGGGACTGCGCAGCGAGGCGCTGAACAAGCTGCTCGCCGGGACGGACAATTTCCCGATGAACCGCTACATCTGCAAGGCGGATTTCACGGAGAAGGTGATCGAAGAGGTCAACCCGTGGATGGGCTCCTGCTGGGGCGACAATGTGAAGAACGGCTTCCCCGTGGACGACGACCTGAACTATTCCGTTTTCGCGATGGACCTCATCCGGCGCAGAGGGAAGAGTTTTACCTCGGAGGACGTGATCGGCGGCTGGTGCGGTCGGATCCCCGCCCACTGCACCTTTACGGCGGAGCGCGTGGCGTACCGCAATTACATCGCGGGGATCCCGGTGCCGGAATGCGGCTCCTATTTCAACCCCTACCGCGAGTACATCGGCGCACAGATCCGCGTGGACTATTACGGCTGGATCAACCCCGGCGATCCCGAGGCTGCCGCGGAAATGGCGTGGCGGGACGCGCGTGTCTCCCATGTGAAGAACGGCATTTACGGAGCGATGTTCATCGCGGCCGTGATCGCCGCCTCCGCCGCGGTCTCCTCTCCGCTCGAAGCGATCGAAGCGGGGCTGGACGAGGTGCCGGCGAAATGCCGCCTGAGGGAGTATGTCGACAAGATCATCGCGCTCTGGCGGTCCGGCGGAACGTGGGAGGACGCCTACGCCATGATCCACGCCGATTACGACGAGCAGACGGATTACGGCTGGTGCCACGCCATTGCGAACTGCATGATCGTCGCGGCGGCGCTTCTCTGGGGCGCGGGCGATTACGGCAAATCGATCTGCTATGCCGTCCAGTCCGCGTTCGATACGGACTGCAACGGCGCGACGGTCGGCTCGATCATCGGCATGATGAAGGGCATAGACGCCGTGGGCGAGGAGTGGCGCAAGCCCTGCGGCGGCGTCATCAACACCATCGTGTACGGCAAGAACCGCGTCACGGTGGACGACATGGTACAGGCGACGCTTGATGCGTACAGACTCTGAACGGATCGCACCGAAATCAAAAAGCGAACAAAAAAGGAGGGCAAGGATGAAACGATATCTGGCGGCGCTTCTCGCGGCGGTCATGCTGCTCGGCACGCTCGCGGGATGCTCCGAATCAAAGACCGCTCCGGAGGAAACTTCGGGGCAGAACACGGGCGGCACCCCCGTCGACCCGTCCGTGCCCGCGGTCGAGGAGGAGACCGAAACCGACATCCTCGACTATCTCGGCACGCCCGACTGGCAGGGGATGGAATTCAACGTGGTCGGCCGCGGTTCGGGCTCCGGCGAATGGGAAATGTTTGAGCTCAACGCCGAGGAGGAAAACGGCGAACCCCTGAACGACGCCGTTCTGCAGCGCAACCTCCTCCTTGAGGACAAATACAATCTGAAGATCGTCGGCATAAAATCGGACACGTATCTGAACGACTTCCGCACGTCCGTTCTCTCCGACACCGCGGACTTCGCCGCGGCGCTTCTCCCGGCGGACCAGGCGGCGGGCTCGGCGACGGAAGGACTCTTCTACAATTTCAACGCGCTCCCGGGAGTCGATCTTTCGAACATCTGGTTTGACCAGAACTCCCGCGATACGCTCTCCGTCGGAAACAAGCTCTTCTACTGCTACGGGGACATGAACCTGCAGAACCTCGATCTGACGTGGTGCGTGATGTTCAACAAGCAGCTCGCCCTGAACCATCAGATCGGCGATCTGTACAGCCTCGTGGACAAGAACGAATGGACGATCGACAAGCTGTTCGAGCTTTCCTCCGACGCGACGATCGATCTCAACGGCGACGGCGCTTACGACGAGCGCGACCAGTGGGGCATGATCACGCCCTATGACCGCACCTCGTTCGCCATCATGTACGGCGCGGGAGTCGAGTTCGTCTCGAAGAACGCCGAGGGCATCCCGGAATACAAGCCTCTCGACGACCGGGCGTTCACCGTCTTCTCGAAGATCCTCACCTTCTACCACAAGTCGAAGAACTGTCAGAACATCAACGCCCTCGGCCGCGCGTGGAGAGAGGCGGAGGAGATGTTCATGAACAACCAGGGGATGTTCTACGTGGAGTGCATGCAGAATCTGGCGCGCTTCCGCGAGATGGAAATGGACTTCGGCGTGCTGCCCATGCCGAAATACGACGCGGACCAGAAGGAATACCGCCACATGGTGTGCAATTTCCCGGCGGCGTTCATCATTCCGTCGAACTGCCGCGACCTCGACCTCGCGGGCTTCGTGACGGAGGCGCTCAACGCGTCTTCGCACACCACCGTCCGCGCGGCGTACGTCGACAAGTGCTTACAGTATAAGTATTCCCGCGACGTGGAGTCCACCGGCATGATCGGGCTCATCCTTTCCACGATGTACTACGACCCGACCTATATCTACGGCTGGGGCAACCTCGTCAACTCCATCGGACTGCTCGTCTCGAAAAACTACGACATGCTCGCGTCGCAGGAGAAATCCCTGCAGTCGAGGCTCGTCAAGGACATTGAAACCGCCGTGAAGGCGTACGAAAAGCTCGACTGACCCGCACGCGCGCACTTGGCGGCACTCGGCGAGCTCAACCGCAGAACCCGTTTTCGGAGGCGCACGGGCGCCTTCGATGGGAATATACTCACAAGGAGGACAACATGAAAAGACTCTCTCTCACAGTTGGTCTGATCCTTCTCTTGACCATCGTGCTTGCCGCGGCAGTCAGTGCGGCG
Organism: Clostridia bacterium; assembly: GCA_017540175.1. Lineage (GTDB taxonomy): Bacteria > Bacillota > Clostridia > Oscillospirales > CAG-272 > UMGS1696. The sequence goes on from JAFYBN010000122.1 coordinate 8,243, forward strand.
GACATGTACGTCGAGAAGGAACTGACGCCGATCGTGTCCGTCGAAGAGCCGAAAGGCGGCGGTTCGAAGGACATCTACGTCATCAACGACGGCGTGTTTGAAGGTACGGACAAGGAGCAGTACGACACCTACTTTGCCCGCTCAGAACCCGGTGAAGATTTCATCGGCTACACCTTCGGCAAGACCTACACCGTCAAGGCTTTCGAATTCACCGAAGGCAATTCCTTCTGGGACGGCGGCTGGTTCGAAATGGGGACCCAGCGCATCGAAATCCTGAAGAACGGCGAATGGACGGCGCTCGACGGCGTGGAATGCGATCCCGAATACCCGACCGGACTTCTGCAGGACGACTTCGGCGAAGGCTGGGAAACCTTTACCTTCACCTTCGATCCCGTTGAATGCGAAGGCATCCGGATCGCCGGTATGGCGGGCGGCCAGGCGAGCTTCATCTCCTGCGCCGAAATCCGTATCCTCGCGGTCGTTCCGGACGACTACGTCGTAAGCGATCCTCACGGCGACGCTCTCGCAGCGGAAGCCGCGGCGAAGGAAATCGAAGAAGCGGCGAAGACCGAGGCCGACCTTGCCGCCGGCTACATCACCCGCCTCTTCACCCCTTCCACCAACATTGACGCGCCCAAGGGCGGCGGCAACAAGGACATCAACGTCATTAACGACCTTGACTGGATCGAGGAAGGCGAGACCGGCGTCGATACGAGACAGTACGACACCTACATCGCCGCGACCGAACCTCACGAGGTCTGGTATGCCTACGATTTCGGCGGAAAGACCTATGCGGTCACTTCCCTCGAGTACTATGAAGGCATGCTCTTCTGGGACGGCGGTTACTTCTCCGACGGTCTGAAGGTCGAAGCCCTCAAGGGCGGCGAATGGACCGCGGTCGACGCGGACTGCGGCTACCCGGTCTCCGCGAACTCCGAGGATCATGAGCCCGGCGGACAGGTCTGGGTGTTCAACTTTGCCGAACCCGTGGTCTGCGAAGGCATCCGCATCATCGGCACGGCGGGCGGCGAACACTTCTTCACCTCCATTTCCGAGCTGAGGATCAAGGGCACGGAAGCGGAGGCGGCTCCCGCCGAGCCCGAAACTCCCGCCGAGCCCACCTACACGTATCCCGCTTCCGGTGAATCCGGAAACGCGCTTGTCGGCACCGTGATCGGCAACGAGACCGGTTGGGGCGGAAACGCTGACGCCGGCGCTGCCGCCGCGTTCGACGGCAACCCCGCCACGTTCTTCGATCCGCTCGGACAGGGCGACGGCTACTGCGGCATGGACTTCGGCAAGAAGGTCGTGCTTGACAAAGTCGTGATCCTCTCCCGCGCCGATTGGAACGCCCGCTTCAAGGGCGCCGAGATCCGCGGCAACAATGAAGACAACGTTGACACCGCTGTGACGCTCTGGAAGTCCGACGTTGAGGGCACGAACCCCGATTACTACGTCATC
>JAFYBN010000123.1 GCA_017540175.1 Clostridia bacterium
CTAACATCCGCGAAGACGCACGTTGACTTCCGCTGACAACCAAACGCGCTTTGTAATCAAACGCGTTCGTCTTCACGAAAGGTTTCGGCTTCAAGTAATCAGGCCGCGATGAACTCGCTGTATTCCCAAGCTGACGCCGTGCGCTTCGCAATCGGAGCCGCTTCGGAGAATCAAGAACAACGGATTGAATGGCCAAGGGGGCCCTCGGGGAGGGCACCTGCGGCCTGAGCTGGTGCCCTCCCCGCGCCGCCCGCGCAGGGCAATTCAAATCCGTAATTCCCAAACGCGCAGCGTTTGTTCCATTAAAGAACTGACGGTATCAGCAGACTCGCGTGCCGCCGCCCGCCCCCTCGACGCAGTCAGGGGGCAATACAAATCCGTAATTCCCAAACGCGGAAGCTCGCGCTGTGCGCCGCCCGCGTAGGACAATTTAATCCGTTCCCAAACGCGCAGCGTTTGTTCCATTAAGAGAACATGTAGTTTCAGCAGACTTCCCCGTGCCGCCGTCCCGCGTTGTTCAGGAACCCCTCCTCCGGCGTTTCGCAAAAACACCTTGCAAAACCGCAAGTCATGTGCTACAATAAAATGAACAAAAACACAAGACCGAAAAGAGGCGGTACCGATATGGACGAGATCGCGCTGCTCCGTGCCGAGGCAGAAGAGCTGAGAAAGAAAATCACCCGCGCCGCGGAGCTTTATTATAATCAGGACGCGCCCGAAATCTCCGATTACGAATACGACCGGATGTTCGAGCGGCTGAAACGGATCGAGTCGGAGCACCCGGAGCTCGACGAGCCGGATTCCCCCACGCACCGGGTCGGCGGCGCGCCCTCCGAGAAATTCGCGAAGATCACCCATCCCGTGAAGATGGGCAGCCTCAGCGACGTCTTTTCCGAGGACGAAATGCGCGCCTTTCTCGAGCGCACCACGAAGACCCTGCTCGACGCGGGCACGCCCGCCGATGAGATCGTCTATTCCGTGGAGCCGAAAATCGACGGGCTGAGCGTGTCGCTCACCTATGAGCGCGGCATCCTGACCGTCGGCGCGACCCGGGGGGACGGCACGGTCGGCGAGAACGTCACGGAAAACCTGCTCACCGTCGCAGGCATCCCGCGGACGCTGCCCGAGCCGCTCGATCTGACCGTCCGCGGCGAGGTCTATATGCCCCGCGCGGTCTTCGAAGAAATCAATGAGCAAAAGGAGGCCGAGGGGGCGCGGACCTTTGCCAATCCGCGCAACGCCGCCGCGGGCTCCCTCCGCCGCCTCGACGCGAAGGAGACCGCCGCCGCGCGCCTTGACATCTTTGTTTTCAATTATCAGACCGGCGCGCTGTACGCGGACGGCCGCGAGCCCCTGAGCCACGGCGAGACCATCCGGCGCATCGGGGAGCTCGGCTTCCACGCGATCCGCATCCGGACGCTCACCGCCGACGCGGACGAGGTCATCCGGGCGATCCGCGAGATCGGCGCGGAGCGTGACTCTCTGCCGTACGACATCGACGGAGCGGTCGTCAAGCTCGATTCGCTCGCGCAGAGAAAGCTCGTCGGTGAGCTGCCGTCCGTGCCGAAATGGGCGGCGGCGTTCAAGTACCCGCCCGAGCAGAAGAAGACAAAGCTGCTGTCCATCGAATGCAATGTGGGGCGCACGGGGGTGCTCACCCCGCTCGCCCTGCTCGAGCCCGTGCGGCTCGCGGGGACGACGGTTTCCCGCGCGACGCTGCACAACATCGACATCATCCGCGAGCGCGACATCAGAATCGGCGATACGGTCGTCGTTCAGAAGGCGGGCGACATCATCCCCGAGATCATCGGCTCCGTGAAGGAGGCGCGGGACGGGAGCGAGACGCCGTTTTCCTTCCCCGAGACCTGCCCGTCCTGCGGCGAGCGGCTGTTCTGGGACTCCGAAGAGGGCGACTCGGGCGCGCTGCGGTGCCAGAACCCCGCCTGTCCCGCCCAGCTCGAGCGGGGGATCGCCCATTTCGCGAGCCGCGGCGCGATGAACATCGACGGCCTCGGCCCCGCGCTCGTGAAGGCCCTCATCGACGGGGGACTGATCGCGGACGCCGCCGACCTCTTCACCCTCGACAGGGACGCCGTCGCCGCGCTGCCCCGCATGGGGGCGAAATCCGCCGACAACCTCTTCGCCGCGCTCGACGGCGCGCGTCACGCGGGACCTGCGCGGCTCCTCTACGCGCTCGGCATCCGCCACACGGGCGAGGCGGCGTCGGAGGCGGTCATCGGGCGCTTCCGCTCGATCGACGCCCTGTTTGACGCGACGACGGAAGAACTCGAGGACATTCCCGACATCGGGCACGTCACGGCCGAGACGATCACGGAATTCTTCGCCCTGCCCGAGACGCGTCTCCTCGTCGATAAGCTGAAAGCCGCGGGAGTCGAATGCGCGCTCCCGGAGGAGGAGCCGGGCGATTCCGAGCCGGGCGATTCCGCGCTGGACGGGCTGACCTTCGTGCTCACCGGGACTTTGCCCACGATGTCGCGGACGGAGGCGTCCGAGCTGATCAAAAAGCACGGCGGCAAGACCGCGGGAAGCGTGTCGAAAAAGACGGATTACGTGCTCGCGGGGGAAAACGCGGGTTCCAAGCTCACAAAAGCGGAGGAGCTCGGGGTAAAGATCATCGGTGAAGCCGAGCTTCTCGGCATGATCCGGAAGTAAGACGCTCCGTGAGGAAGCGCCGCGAAGACGATCCGCGGCGAAAGAAACCGCGGACCGGGAGCGGGGAAGGTGTGCGATGCCGTTTTCCCCGCGCGCCGCTTTCGTTTGACCGAATCAAAAATCTGTTTGAAACAAGGAGTTTGCCATGCAGACGGTTTATATCGTACTGTCCGTTCTCGCGTTCCTCTTTCTTCTTCTCTGGCTCGGCGGGGGGTATTTCATGTTCCGCTTCGCCGTCTGTCGGGACGAAAAGCGCCAGAACCATTCGTGGGACGAGCCGCTCAAAAAATGGTCCACCGTCACGGACGAGGAATTCGTTTCCCTGCAGGAGGGAGAGAAGTTCATCAAATCCATGCTCGCGGAATACGTGTCGATCCGGTCACGGGACGGGCTGAAGCTCTCGGCGCGGGTTTATGAGAATCCGGCGCGGCGCGGCGTGTTCATGCTCGTGCACGGATACCGCTCGGCGGGCCTCAACGATTTCAGCGGCGCGGTCACGTCGATCTGGGAAATGGGCTACTCCCTGCTCATCATCGACCAGAGGGCGCACGGAAGAAGCGAGGGAAAATATATCTGCTACGGCGCATTCGAGCGATACGACGTCGTCGAATGGGCGAAATTCGCCGCCGCGCGCTGGGAGGGATTGCCCCTCGTGCTCGACGGCGTATCGATGGGATCCGCCACGGTCATGATGGGGGCGGGCGCGGGCTATCCCGAAAACGTCCGCGCCATCATCGCGGACTGCGGCTATACCACCCCCGGAGCGATCTGCCGCAAGACGATGAAGCAGTGGTTCAAGCTCCCCGCTTTTCCCGTTTTCTACGGCGGGAAGCTGTGGACGAAGCTGCTCGCGAAATACGACCTCGACGGGGTCTCGGCGACGGACGCCCTGCGCTGCCTCTCGGATAAGAGCATGTATGAAAAGCCGATCCCAGTCCTGCTCGCCCACGGGAAGGCGGACGATTTCGTCCCCTATTCCATGAGCCTCGAAAACATGAAGGCGTTTGAGGACGAAAACGGAAAAACCGCGGATTTTGCCGAGCTGTTTTCCGTGGAGAACGCCGATCACGGTCTCGCGTTCCTCAGAGACAAGCCGGGGTATCTCGCGGCCATCGGCAGGCTTCTTGACAAGGCGGGGCTGGAGCACGACAAGGTGACCGACGCCGTTCCGTTCGAGCTCCCCGACCTCTCCGGGCTGACGCGGTGAGCCGGACAGCCGGAGCCGGACTCGCCGGAAAACGGCGTCCGACGGCACAATCGACACAATCCGAACGACCGAAAACGCATGAACGAGGTGAGAATCATGCCGCGCTGGACGATCTGTGAAAAGGAAAATGCCGTCGTGTGGCAGCCCCTCCCGGGGGACGAGCACACGGACGACATCGAAATGGCGGGCTTCGGCTGCTCGCAGCTGGTCTTTTACGGAACCGGGAAGGACGGACTCATTCTCCGTCATCACCCAGTGTTCCCGACCCTGCGCCTTCGCCCGAACAACACCCACGCTTCCTATCAGAAGGATGTGCCCGAAGCGCTTGTCCCGCGCCTTGCCGTGAACGGCGAGCCGGTGCGGGAAACCCTTGTCGAGGCGAAGCTCTGCGGGTACGTCGAGCTGAACTGCTCCGCCGGTCCCCTCGCTGTCCGGCACCTCTGCTTCCCGTCCGCGCACAAAAGGGCGTGCTATGAGATCGTTACGGTCACGAACGGGGGTACGAAGCCCGTGACCCTCACGGCGACCGCCCCCGTGCGCGCCGGGATCGACCAGACGACGGGTCCGATGGGCGTCAACGTCATGGAGCTGTTTTCCGACTTTCGCCCCGTGACCCTCGGCCCCGGCGAGAAAACGGAGTATTCCGTCGCGGTCGCCGGCAGACTCGCGAATGAAAAGCCCGATTTCGGGAATGCCCGGGAGGAATTCTGCCTCCGTCTCGCGGCGCTCGAGCGCCTGACCGCACCCCTTGCGCTGGACACGGGCGACGCCGCGCTCGATCTCATGTTCCGCTTCGCGAAGATCCGCGCCGGGGAATCCGTGTTCGAGACGCGGTACGGGAAGATCCACTCCCCCGGCGGCATGTCCTATTACGCCGCGACCTGGTGCAACGATCAGGTGGAGTACGCGGGACCGTATTTCGCCTATACCGGGGACGAAGCCCTGCTCGAGGCGAGCATGAACGCCTACCGGATGTACATGCCCTTCATGTCCGACCGGTACGAGCCCATCCCCTCCTCCGTCATCGCGGAGGGGATCGACTACTGGAACGGGGCGGGGGACCGGGGCGACGCCGCGATGTACCTCTACGGCGCGTCCCGTTTCGCGCTCACGTCGGGACGTCGGGAATACGCCGAAGAGCTTCTCCCCGCCATCGAATGGTGTGCCGAATACTGCGAGCGTAAAAAGACCGCGGACGGGGTCATCGCGTCCGACCGGGACGAGCTCGAGGGCCGCTTCCCCTCCGGGGACGCCAATCTCTGCACCTCGACCCTCGCCTACGCGGGGCTCCTCTCCGCCGCCGCGCTCGAGCGGGAGATCGGCTCGGCTGATACGGCTGCCGTTTACGAAAAACGCGCCGCCAAGCTCGCCGCCGCCATCGAGCGCTGGTTCGGCGCAGAGATCCACGGCTATAAAACCTACCGTTATTACGAAGGCTGCGAGATCCTGCGCTCGTGGATCTGCATGCCCCTCTGCGTCGGGCTGTTCGACCGCGCCGCGGCGACCGCGGACGCGCTCTGCTCGCCGTATCTCATGCGGCGGGACGGGCTGCTCACCGCGGAGGGCTCGACCACGATCTGGGACCGCTCGACCCTCTACGGCCTGCGCGGCATTTTCGCGTCCGGTTCCGCGGACCGCGCCGAGGAGCTGCTCGCGGTCTACGTCGAAAACCGTCTGCTCGGCGAGCGCGTTCCGTATCCCGTGGAGGCGTATCCCGAGGGCGGAAGACGGCATCTTTCCGGCGAGAGCGCCCTGTTCTGCAAGATCATCCTCGAGGGGATCTGCGGCCTTGCGCCGACGGGACTTTCCTCCTTTACGGTAAAGCCGACCCTGCCGCACGCGCTCGATCATCTGTATCTGCGCGGCGTCCGGGCGCACGGCGCGGTCTTTTCCGTCCTCCTCGAAAAGGACAGCTGGCGCGTCGAGGGGGAGGACGGCACGCTTCTTGCCTGCGGAAAAAACGGGGAATGCGCCGAGGTCGGTTTGAAAAAGCTCTGACCTTTTGTCGTCCGGCGCGTCGTTCTGGTGAAGTACGACAAAAACCGACCGCGCCGCGGGTGAAAATTCCCTTCCTTTTCTATTGACAATCCGCTCGCTTCATGCTAAAATAGGAAAAATTGAAGATATGGGGATAGAGGCGCACCTGTTCAAGAGTACCGCGCTCGAGAGGCTGCCGAAGCCGCGCGGGAAAGGGGACGGTGCCGAAGCAGACGCCGCGGCGGGCGTTGTGCTGGCTCGGCGGAGAACATCCGTCCGGCTGTCGCAGCAATGCGGAGAGCTATCGCGCGAACCGAGTTTTCGGGGGAGATGGCTTTTCGGCTGTCTCCCTTTTTCCGAATCTTCGTGTCTCGGAGGACGCACATGAAAAATACCGTATTCACCGGAGCGGGGACCGCTCTCATCACCCCCATGACCAAGGACGGCGTCGACTACAAGACCTTCGCCGACCTCATCGAATGGCAGATCGCCGAAGGTATCGACGCGCTCGTGATCGCCGGAACGACGGGCGAGGGCTCCACGCTCGACGACGCCGAGCACCGCGAGGTCCTGCGCTTCTCGGTCGAGCAGATCCGTCACCGCGTTCCCGTGATCGCCGGAACGGGCTCGAACGACACCGCTTACGCGATCGACCTCACGAAATACGCCTGCGAGATCGGCGCGGACGCCATGCTCCTTGTCACGCCGTATTACAACAAGGCGACGCAGGGCGGGCTTTACGCGTCGTTCAAGGCGATCGCGGAGGAGAGCACGAAGCCCTGCATCCTGTACAACGTGCCGAGCCGCACGGGGTGCAACCTCGCGCCCGCGACCACGGCGAAGCTCGCCGAGCTCCCGAACATCGTCGGCATCAAGGAGGCGAGCGGGAACATCTCCCAGATCGTCGAGACGGCGGCGCTGTGCGGGGACAAGCTCGACATTTATTCCGGCAACGACGACCAGATCATCCCGCTGCTCTCGCTGGGCGGCATGGGCGTGATCTCCGTCCTCTCGAACCTGCTCCCGAAGGAGACCTCGCTCCTGTGCCACAAGTATTTCGAAGGCGATACGAAGGGCGCGCTCGCCATGCAGCTCGGATACCTGCCCCTCGTGAACGCCCTCTTCTCCGAGGTCAACCCGATCCCGGTCAAGGCGGCGATGGCGGCGATGGGCTTCGGCGAGAATTACGTCCGCCTCCCGCTCACCCCGATGGAGGAGGCGCATGCTGAAAAGCTCTACGCTGAAATGACCAAGGCCGGAATCAAAATAAAATAAGGATAGAATTATGAAAATACTGATCGGAGGCCTTTGCGGCCACATGGGCGCCGAGGTCGCGAAGCTCGCGCTCGAGGGCTGCCGCGGCGCCGAGCTCTGCGGCGGGGTCGATATCGCCGGGGAAAGCACAGTCCCCGTCTCCCGCTCGTGGGAGGACGCGCCCGCGTCCTTTGCCGACGCCGACTGCATCATCGATTTCAGCCACCACACCGCCGTCTCCGCCCTGCTCGATTACGCCGAGGCGCACGGGATCGCGGCGGTCGTCGCGACGACGGGACACACCGAGGAAGAAAAAGAGCGCATCCGCTCGGCTTCGGAGCGCATTCCCGTATTCTTCGCCGCGAATATGTCCGTCGGCGTCGCCCTGCTCGCGGAGCTTGCGAAAAAAGCGGCGGCCGCCATGCCGGACGCGGAGATCGAGATCGTGGAAAAGCACCACGACCGTAAGCTCGACGCGCCGAGCGGGACCGCCCTCATGCTCGTCGACGCCGTGCGCGAGGTCAGACCGGAGGCGTACGCCGTCCTCGGCCGCTCCGGACACGGCAAGCGGACGAAGGAGGAGATCGGCGTGCACGCGATCCGGATTGGGAACATCGTCGGCGAGCACGAGATCATCATCGGCACGCAGAACCAGACCCTCACCTTAAAGCACGAAGCGCACAGCCGCGCCCTCTTCGCGGAAGGCGCGCTCGCCGCGGCCGAGTACCTTGTTAAGCAGGGCCCCGGACTGTACGATATGAAATCGATGCTTGCGGACTGAGGAAGAGAGCGTGAAAAAGCTCTCCCATGGGAGAGCTTCTTGCCGTTATTTGTCCCTGTAATGGGAACCGCATTGAATGATTTCGATCCGGTTTTCCCTGATTCGGTACACGAGCCTGTTTTTGTCGTCGATCCTTCTGCTCCACCAACCCCTGAGGTTTCCGGTCAGAGGTTCCGGTTTTCCGATCCCTCTGTACCCATTGCGGTCGATATCCTTGAGAAGCAGATGGATCCGTTCGAGCGTTCTGCGGTCCTGCTGTTGCCAATGGAGATAATCGGCCCACGCATCGTCGTCCCATGCTTTAATCATCGGATCGATCCTCGATGAGCTCATGGACCTGCCCGCCGCCCGCATCCATTCTCTCCGCCGCTTTTCCAAGCCGCTCCATGTTTTCTGCGCTGTAAAACGGATCGTCCTCATCCGATCGTCCGGATCGTCCGTCAGGCACGGATAAACCTTCCAGATAGGCGATCAGGTACAGGAGCTTTTCTTCGGGAACCTCATAGACCAGTCTGAGTGCGCGTTCTCTGTCACTCATGCGTTCCCCCTCCTCTCGATGCTGCTGTACCATCATTATACCCGATTCTCCCCGCTTTGTCAAGGTGGTTTCAGACCGTTCTGCAGCCCGGAACAATGTTCCGTCCCTGACCTTTCCACCTTTCACACTTTCACCCGTTCTTACGCTTGTCCGTCCGCCGGTTCGTATCAGGTAAACCAACCGGCTTTTCAAACCGATCCGACCCTCATATCCGACCCTTATATTACAGAAAGGTATCACCGCACATGAAAATCGCAGTTTACGGCTACGGCAATCTCGGAAAAGGCGTGGAACTCGCCGTAAAATCCGCGCCGGACGCGGAGCTTGTCGGCGTCTTCACCCGCCGCGCTCCGGGATCCGTCGCGACAAAATCCGGCGTTCCGGTCTATTCCGCCTCCGACATTCTGAACTATAAGGACAGCATCGACGTTCTCATCATCTGCGGCGGCAGCGCCACCGATCTGCCCCGCATGACCCCCGCGCTCGCGAAGGATTTCAACGTTCTCGACAGCTTCGACACCCACGCCTCCATCCCGGAGCATTTCGCGGCGGTCGACGAGGCGGCGCGCGAGAACGGGCACATCGCCCTCATTTCCGCGGGATGGGATCCCGGCATGTTTTCCCTGAACCGCCTGTACGCAAACTGCATTCTGCCAAACGGCTGCGATTACACCTTCTGGGGACGCGGCGTGAGTCAGGGGCATTCCGACGCCATCCGCCGCATCAAGGGCGTGAAGGACGCGCGTCAGTACACCGTTCCCGTTCCCGAAGCCGTCGCCCGCGTCCGCGCCGGAGAGAACCCGACGCTCACGACGCGCGAGAAGCACACCCGCGAATGCTACGTCGTCGCGGAAGAGGGCGCGGATCTCGAACGGATCGAAAACGAGATCAAAACCATGCCCCACTACTTCGACGAATACGATACCACCGTGACCTTCATCACCGAAGAAGAACTCAAGGCGAACCACGCGGGCATTCCCCACGGCGGCTCGGTCATCCGCACCGGCACGACCGGCTGGCAGGGCGAGAACCGCCACGTCATCGAATACAGCCTCAAGCTCGACTCGAACCCGGAATTCACCGCCTCCGTCCTTGTCGCCTTCGCCCGCGCGATTTACAAGATGCGCGCCCGCGGCACGGTCGGCTGCCAGACCGTGTTCGACGTCGCCCCCGCCGACCTCTCCCCGCTCTCCGGCGCGGAGCTGAGAGCGAAAATGCTGTAATTCCCCGAGAGACTTTTTTATCCGCTCATCCACAGGAGGGATCGCCATGCCCATCAAAATACCGAACGACCTGCCCGCCGTACAGATCCTGGCGGACGAAAACATCTTTGCCATGACGGAAACCCGCGCGATCACGCAGGACATCCGTCCCCTTCAGATCCTTCTGCTTAATCTCATGCCGAAGAAGATCGAAACGGAGACCCAGCTTTCCCGCGTGCTCGGCAACACCCCCCTGCAGATCGAGCTGACCCTCATCCGAACGAAGAGTCATACCCCCGCGAACACCGCGATGGATCACCTGCTCGCGTTCTACAAGACCTTCGACGACGTGAAGGACCGCAAATTCGACGGGCTGATCATCACGGGCGCGCCGGTCGAGCAGATGCCGTTCGAGGAGGTAGATTACTGGGATGAGCTCTGCGCGATCATGAAGTGGAGCGCGTCGAACGTGCATTCCACCATGCACATCTGCTGGGGCGCGCAGGCGGGGCTGTACTATCACTACGGCATCCCGAAGATCCCGCTTCCCGAAAAGCTCTTCGGCGTGTACCCGCACCGGGCGGATTATCCGCGCTCCATGCTTCTGAGGGGCTTTGACGACGTGTTCTACGTCCCCCATTCGCGGCACACGTCGATTTCGCGCAGCGCGATCGAAGCGGTGCCGCAGCTGCAGATCCTCGCGTCCTCCGAGCAGGCCGGGGTCCACGTCGTCTACGCGCACGACCGGCGGCAGTTCTTCGTGATGGGGCACGCCGAATACGATCCCCTCACGCTGGACGCGGAGTACCGCCGCGATCTGGCGGCGAATCTGCCGATCCATCCGCCGGAAAACTATTACGAGGACGACGACCCGTCAAAGCCGCCGGTGGTGCGGTGGAGGGCGCACGGAAACCTGCTCTACACCAACTGGCTGAACTATTTTGTGTACCAGTCCACGCCCTACGACATTCAGAAGATCAGCGGCGACTGAACCTGATGCCCGAGAACCCGATACCCGAACCGTCCGCATCCCGCCCGGGAAACCGAGCGGGGTTTTTGTTTCTTGCGGGAAGGTGAGGAGTGGTTGTGTCGATGCGGCGGGCGACGGTGGAGTTTGCTGAAACCGCATCAAAGAGAACGCTTTCCTCTTGCCTCGCCCTTTGGGAGAGGCAAGAGGAAAGCGTTCTCTTTGATGCGAAGCGTGCGCCGGCGAAGCAAGAGGTAAACTCTCATCGAAGCAGTCATGCCAGTCAGGTTGGGCAATACAAATCCGCAATTCCCAAATACTTAGCGTTTGTTTCCTTATTATTTGATCGACAAACCATAACAAAAGCGAAAAATGCCTCGTTTGATCGAAAAAGCTCTGTACTTTCACACGGGATTATGGTATAATACCCCCAAACCCCCCCGAGCAACGAATTTCATACATCGGAGGCAAGAAGCGTGAAACCGAGCCATTTTGATTTTAAGAAGAAACCCCGGAAGCCCTCGCGTTTTCTCATGTGGGTCGCGAGGACCTTTATCTCCTACCCCGACTTAAAGAAGCGCGGCGCCGTCATCCGCCGCGAGGGGATGGAGGAGCTGGACGGCAAACCCTACCTGCTCTTCATCACCCATTCCTCCCTTGCGGACTTCAACGTCATGCTGAAAGCGACCTATCCCGACCGCATCAACAATGTCATGAGCATGGAGGGCTTTTCGACGTACAGCGAGCCCCTCATGCGCGCCCTCGGCGTCCTCGGCAAGCGGAAATTTGACGAGGTGGATCAAAACCTCGTGCGGAACATCCGCTATTGCCTCAATACCCTGAAAACGGTCTTCGTGATCTTCCCCGAGACGCGGTACTCCCTCGACGGATGCACGTCCTACCTCCCGCCCGCTCTCGCTTCCCTCGTGAAAAGAATGAAGGTCCCGGCGGCGATCCTTCGCATCCACGGGAATTTCGTGACCTGCCCGCAGTGGAATCTCATCAACAAGAAGACGTTTATCGAGGCGGACATGTTCCCGATCCTGAAGCCCGCCGAGATCGGCACCCTCTCCGAGGACGAGATCATGCGGCGCATCCGGGAGGGCTTTGCCTACGACGACTATCAGTGGCAGCTCGACAACAAGATCGTCGTGGACGACGAGGATCTCACGAAGGGTCTGCACGAGCTCCTTTACAAATGCCCGCACTGCGGAAAGGAATTCGAAATGGATTCCGGCGGTCACGAGCTCTGGTGCATGGCGTGCGGCAAGCGGTGGCGGCAGGACGAATACGGACGTCTGAACGCGCTCGAGGGGGAGACGGAGTTCTCGCACATCCCCGACTGGACAAAGTGGGAGCGGGAATGCGTCCGGAAGGAGGTCCTCGACGGCACGTACCGCTTTGAGGACGACATCCGCGTCGAAACGATCCCCCGCGCGCGCTTCCTCAAGCAGGGCAAGGGACACTTTGTCCAGACGCCGGAGGGCATCCGGATCGAATGCGAGGCGTATGGGGAGCACCGCGTGATCGTCAAGCCCGCGCTTTCCATGTATTCCATCCACATCGAATACCATTACAACGGTTGGGACAACTGCGTGGACGTCCCGTTCGAAGACGACAGCTACTGGTGCTATCCCACAAAGCGCGATCAGATCACGAAGATCAGCTTCGCCACCGAAGAGATCTATCAGGCCGCGCTCGCGAAGACGAATTTCGGGAGACAGGACAAATGAGCGCCCCGATCCTCACCTGCCGCGCCCTGACGGTCGGCTACGACGGCGTCCGGCTCTGCTCCGGCATCGATTTCACACTGCACGAGGGCGAATACCTCTCCGTGATCGGTCCCGTGGGATGCGGCAAAAGCGCCCTCGTCGCGACCGTGCTCGGCATCATCCCGCCCATTGAAGGCGAAGTCGTGTACGAAAACGGGCTGACGCGCACGGAGATCGGCTGCCTGCCCCAGCAGAACGACGTCCGCGGGTCGGTTTCGGTGCGCGACCTCGTTTTGTCCGGCTGTCTCGGACACATGCGGCATATCATGGTAGGGAGAGCGGAAAAAGCGCTCGCCGCAGACGCCATGGAGCGCCTCGGCATCTCCGATCTCGCGCGGCGCCGCTTCGGCGATCTCTCCGGCGGGCAGAAGCAGCGCGCGCTGCTTGCGCGGGCGCTGTGCGGCGCGAGAAGGCTGCTCATCCTCGACGATCCCATGCGGGGGCTCGACCCCTTCGCGCGGGACGCCCTCTTTGCCGAAATCGCCCGCATCCGGGACGAGGAGGGCGTCGCCATGATCCTCGTCGACAACGAGGCGGTGGACGGAACGGTGCTCCACATGTCCGATACCGTGCGCTTCTGCGGTCCCGTCGAGGAATACGCCCGCTCGGGCCCCGGCAGGCTCTATTTCGCCGGACGAGTGCTCTGAACCCGCTCTGATACTCCATCGGAGGCAAACCCCCATGTCCGTCAGGAACAATTACCGGCACACCGTTTTCGCGAGCTATATCGGCTATATCACGCAGGCGGTGGTCAACAATCTCCCCACGCTGCTCTTTCTCACCTTCCGCGATTCCTTCGGCATTCCATTGACCGAAATCACCCTGCTCATCACCTTCAATTTCGCGACGCAGCTCCTCGTCGATTTCGCCGCCGCGAAATTCGTCGACAAGATCGGCTACCGCCGGTGCGTCGTCGCCGCCCACCTCTTCGCCGCGGCGGGACTCGTCGGGCTGGCGGCGTTCCCGTACCTCTTCCCCACCCCGTTTTCGGGTCTCTTCGCCGCGGTCATCCTCTACGCGGTCGGCGGGGGACTGATCGAGGTGCTCATCTCCCCCATCGTGGAGGCGTGCCCGACCGAGAACAAGCCCGCGGTCATGAGCCTTCTGCATTCCTTTTACTGCTGGGGCACCGTGGGCGTGATCCTGCTCGCGACGCTTTTCTTCACCCTGGTCGGGAAACAGCACTGGCAGCTTCTCTGCGCGCTCTTTGCGCTCATTCCCCTCGTGAACGCCTTCTATTTCGCAAGGGTCCCCATCGCCCGCCTCACGGAGAACGGGGAGGGCATGACCCTCGGCGCGATCTTCGGCTCGAGGCTCTTCTGGCTCTTCGTCGCCCTCATGTTCGCGTCCGGCGCGTCGGAGCAGGCGATGGTACAATGGGCGTCGGCGTTCGCGGAAAGCGGGCTCGGCGTCTCGAAGACCGTGGGCGACCTCATGGGTCCCTGCCTCTTCTCGGTGCTCATGGGCGGTGCGCGGGTCTTTTACGCGAAAATGAGCGAAAAGATCGACCTCGTCCGCTATCTCGTCCTCTGCGGGATCACCTGCGCCGCGACGTATATCGCCGCCTCCCTCTCCCCCTCCCCCGTGCTCTCGCTCGCGGCGTGCGCGGCGTGCGGGCTGACGGTCGGCGTGCTCTGGCCCGGCGTCTTCTCGGTGGCGTCCGCGACGTTCAAAAAGGGGGGCACCGCGCTCTTCGCCCTGCTCGCGCTCGCGGGGGATCTCGGTTGCGCGGGCGGACCCACGGCGGTCGGCTTTCTCTCCGGCTTCTTCGGCGACGATCTCAAGCTCGGGCTGATCACCGGCGCCGCCTTCCCCCTGCTCCTTGTCGTCTGCACCCTCGTTTACCGGCGGGCGGTCCGGAAAAAAGCCGCCGAAACCGAATAACGCTTCGAAACCCTCTGCCGCCGATTTCCGCTTTCCGAAATTCGCGGCAGTTTTTTCCGTTCTCTGAACGTGTTCCTCGATCAATTCACAAAAAATTCACAATCGGACTGTGTGAAAAAATCGTCGGGAGACTTTTCATTTCCGCCGTGATGTGATATAATCAGCATGATTCAGGTTTTCGCGCCGTCCGCGGCGGCTGATTCGCATGGTCACGCGGACGGTGTCCGGACGGAGCGGGAACTGAGTTATATTTTTTTGCAAAGGAGAATCACTCTCATGCGCATCAGGAAAATGCTTGCCCTGCTCTGCCTTGCGGCGATGCTCTGCACGCTGATCGTCGTTCCCGCACACGCGGCGGACGGCAAGTCGATCCTCGATGAAGCGGACTTCTACCTGACCTTCGAGGACGGCATCAAGGATGAAAAAGGCAACCACACCTTCACGGCCGAAGGCGACGTTCCCACCGTGGACGGACGCTTCGGCAAAGGCATCGCTACGGACAGCGCGGACCACTACGTCTACTCCGACGACGTGGAAGTCGGCGCCGGCTCCTGGACGCTGACCGCCTGGATCAACGTCGAGGATCACGCCAGCGATATGGGTCTTATCGCGAACAAGGACTGGAACTCCGGCGGAAACCCGGGTTTCGTCATCTCCCAGAAGGATGACTGCTGGCGCTTCAACGGCAACCCCGGCGCCCGCTTCGACTACAACCCCTCCTTCCGTGAGGCGAACCTCAACCCCGACCGGGGCGTGTGGTATCACCTCGCCGCGGTCGTCGACCGTGAAGTCGGCGAGATCCGCTGGTACATCAACGGCTATCTGTGCGGCGATCCGTACAACATTTCCGAGAACGGCGACGGCGATCTTGACGCTCTCAGCTTCACGCTCGGTCAGGACGGTACGGGCATGTACGGCGACGGCTTTGTGAAGGCGACCTTCGACGAAGTCGCTCTCATCAAACGCGCGCTCAGCACCGAAGAAGTCGTTGCCGTGTACACCTACGCGCCCGACGGGTATGAACCCGCCACGCTCGAGGAAAGAGCGGAACAGAACGACGGTCCTTCCGAGAATCCCGCTCCCGCCTGCGGCGAGTACACCGGCATCGTCACCGACGGTCTTGTGCTCTACTACGACGGCGCGAACAACCAGGGCGTCGGTCAGGACAAGAACGCGACCGTGTGGAGAGACGTTTCCGGCAACGGGTATGACTTCGAAGTCTCCCTTGACGGCAACAACCACTGGACCGACAAGTCCTATTACATCGACTCCACCGCCAACTACCTCCCGAAGATGGCCACCAAGATCGCCAACAGCGAAAACTACACCATCGAGCTGGCGCTTGGCGAGATCCAGCAGCCCGGCACGGACTGGATTTCCCTCATCATTTCCGACAACGATGAGTTCTCCCTCTTCGTCCGTGTTTCCAACGACGTTCTCGAGTACAAGAACTGCGACGCCAACGGCGACTCCAACAGACCGGTCGCGGACGGCGGCGCCGAACTCGCGAACAACTCCACCCTCGCCGTTACCTTCGACTATGAAGAAGCCGACGTCTACATGTATGTCGACGGCGAAGAAGTTTCCAACGGCTTCTCCGTCAACGTCAACGACGCGAACGACATGCACCTCGGTTCCGACAGCACGCAGCGCAACTGGCTGGGCGACGTGTACGCGATCCGTTTCTACGACCGCACGCTGAGCTCCGCGGAAATCGCGCAGAACGCGAAGGCTGACAACGAGCGTTACCGCAGCGGCAACCCGATCGTGAACCCCGAGTTCGAGACGGCTCCCGCGGGTCCTGCCGAGCTCCTCAACAAGTCCTGGGACACCATCTACGTCGACGACGAAATGATGGTGGACGGCAGCGCGAACGTCTGGCTGAACGACAACCCCGTTTCCGGTGACATCTCCACCCTCCGCGTCCGCGGCTGGGCGCACATCAGCACCGAGATTTCCGGCTTCGCGTACGCCATCGACGGCGGCGAGGCTGTGAAGTCCGCTGAATTCATCTTTGACAGACCCGACGTCCAGGCCGCGATCGACCCGATCGCCAACGGCTTCGACATCACCATCGACGTCTCCGGTCTCGGCGACGGCGACCACACCATCAACTTCTACGCGGTCGACGCGGGTGACAACCTCGTTGACACCGGCTTCGCCTTCCCGTTCTCGAAGGGCGCCGCCGCTGCGGCGTATCCCGCTTCCGGTGAATCCGGAAACGCGCTCGTCGGCACCGTGATCGGCAACGAGACCGGTTGGGGCGGAAACGCCGACGCCGGCGCTGCTGCTGCGTTCGACGGCAATCCTGCCACGTTCTTCGATCCGCTCGGACAGGGCGACGGCTACTGCGGCATGGATATGGGCAGGAAGGTCGTTCTTGACAAGGTCGTGATCCTCTCCCGCGCCGATTGGAACGCCCGCTTCAAGGGCGCCGAGATCCGCGGCAACAATGAAGACAACGTTGACACCGCTGTGACGCTCTGGAAGTCCGACGTTGAGGGCACGAACCCCGATTACTACGTCATC
>JAFYBN010000124.1 GCA_017540175.1 Clostridia bacterium
GCTGGACGCGGCATATTATCATGAGGTTCTCGATTTGGGGAAGACAACCGATCGAAGCAGCATCCGCGAGAAATGGCACTCCGACGCGCTCGCCCGCTTTGCCGGCTCGGAGCTGGTTTTGCTCGATCCGGACAACGGACTTATGGTGAAGTCAGCGGAAAGAACATCCAGAGCCAATAAATACGTGGAGCTCACGGAGATCGCCGACTATTGCCGAAGGGGATCCAGCGTGATCTGGTACCAACATAAAGCCAGATATCAGAATTCTCATCATCAGGATCAGTTCCGCGGAATACTCGGTCTGGAAGAATTCCGCAGCATGACCGGGATCGGACTGATGTTTACCCGGGTTTCTCAGCGGTACTATTTCATTTTGATGCAGCCCGAGCACAGAGACATCCTCCGCGGGCAGGTCGATTGTTTTTTGGAGTCGCCGTGGAATAACTGTTTTTCTGAGTTGAAGTGAAGCGGCTGAATGTCATCGGTGACGGATCAAAGACAGCATGCGCCGATGCACCTCGCTCTTCTGCCATATCCGCATCCCGTCCCCCGCCATGAACTCCGCCAGCCATTCTTTTGCGACAAGGCTTATGCCCTGCACGGTGACCGAGCGGAGTCTTCCTTTTCCATCCAATGCTGTAACCTGAATGAAGAAGGTCTTGAAAACTGCCGTAAAGTTCGTCTCCTTTTGATTTTGAGTGAGGTTGAACGCCATCGTCAGCGCAAAAAAGATTCAAGTGATTGAAAGTACGGTGGGGATATGGTATAATATACCGAGCATCCTGTATGTTTGGAAAAAACAAGGGTGGAGCGAACCGACGATCACACAGGACATCAACCCGAACAGGGTCACGTTATCGCTTCCGTTATCACCGACTGTCGGCGATAAATCGGCGATAAAAATCGGCGGTAACGGCGAATCGGCGATAAAAGAAGCAAAAAAGCAGCTGATCATTGCCTTCCTTACGGACCGCCCCGAGGCCAAAACCTCCGAGATTGCGGAATTTATCAGTCTCAAGCCTTCGCGTGTACGGGATTATCTCTCCGAGCTTATCGCCGATGGGATTGTTATCGCCGTTGGCGCAAACCGGAACCGGACGTATCGGCTGAAATCTTAACTGCTTGATCGATTTGAAACAAGTGTATTCAGCTCTGAGCCAAGCACCAAATCTCAGACTATAACGAAGCCCGTGCAGTCACCTCACCCACACGGGCTTCGCCTATTCCGCCCAGATAAAGAAAGGACTCACACCATGACACCAATCAAAATGTGGGACAAAATCCCCGGACCGACGGAGGGCGCTGAGCCCTCCCTGGAATACTATGCGCCGGATCCCTCCGCCGCAAAGGACGCGGCAGTCGTGATCTTCCCCGGCGGAGCCTACACCCATCTCGCGGAGCATGAGGGCAAGGGCTATGCGGAATTTCTCGCGGCGGCGGGGTATCACGCTTTTGTCTGCAAATACAGGGTAAACATGGGGCCGCTCTTCCCGTGGCCCCTCACGGACGCGCGCCGTTCTGTCCGGATCGTGCGGCACGGAGCCGCCGCATTCGGCATCGACCCTCATAAGATCGCCGTCATGGGGTCTTCCGCGGGCGGGCACCTCGCCGCGATGGTCTCCACATGGTTCGGCGCGGTCGAGGGAGAGGATTCGGACGAAATCGACCGGGAGGACTGCCGCCCGGACGCGACGATCTCCTGTTACGGCGTCGTCGCAAAGCCCTTTGAGGAGGGCGCGCTGCTCTGGCTGACAAACTGCCTGCTCGGCGGGGGTGAGGAGAATCTGCCCGCGGCGTCCCCGGACCTCAACGTGACGGACAGCACGCCGCCCGCGTTCCTCTGGCACACCTCGGACGATCCCGTGGTGAATGTGATCCACACCTATCGGTATGCGACGGCACTTCGGGAGCACGGGATCCCCCACGAAGTCCACGTATTCCCCCGCGGACGTCACGGTCTCGGACTGGCGGCGGGCGATCCCTCCGTCGGCCAGTGGGGCGGACTCCTGCTCGGGTGGCTGAAGGAGACCTTCTGAAAGCGATACGAAGCGCGGGGACAGAAAGAAGAGGATTTGCGAACAGCATCGATGCAGAAGAGGAGATAATCCATGAAACTTCCCGTATCGGAACAGGAGCTCGCCGAGAGGATCGAGCTGAACTATCGGCGGCTGACGAGCGATCCCTATTACGGAATCGACGAGGTGTTCTCCCCTCCGGACTACGGATGGATGGGGGACAAGGAAGGGCGCGCGCTTTTAGCGTTCGTCTCCCATTTTCGGATGTCCGGCCGCGTCATCCCGTGCATGGAGCAGATGCTTGAGAAAATGCCGTCCGTCCTCAACGAAAAGCACTACCTCGGCGATTGCTGCGGCAAATTCATCCGTGAGGAACAGTTTTCCGGTCATTCGTGGCTGCTGAGGGGACTGTGCGAGCATTACGAGGCCTTCGGCGACGCGTACTCCCTCGAGCTGATCCGCGGGATCGCGGACAACCTCTATCTCCCCCTGCGCGGGGAGTTTCGGAGCTACCCCCTTCGCACCGGAGAGGGCGGAGGCGTCAGCGGAAACGAGATCGGGACAGCGGGGCGCTGGCTCCTCTCGAGCGACACCTGCGCGGCGTTTATGTCGATCGACGGCCTCTCGCACGCGTACAGCATCCTGAAGGATCCGGCGCTGAAGGAGCTGCTCGACGAGATGATCTCGTTCTACGCGCCTCTCGACAAAAGGGCCGTCCGGGCGCAGACGCACTGCACGCTGACGGCGGGGCGCGGGATGATCCGCATGTTCCGGGAGACGGGAGATCCTTTCTATCTGAGAAGCGCGGAGGGGATCTGGACAAGCTACGTTTACGGCGGTGGGATGACGCTGACCTATCAGAACCTGAACTGGTGGGGACGCCCGGATACGTGGACCGAGCCCTGCGCCATTGTGGATTCCCTCATGCTCTCTCTGGAGCTTTACAAGCTGACCGGGCGCGAGGACTGCCGCGGAATCGCCGCGCGGATCTGGCACAACGGCTTCGCCCCGGCACAGCGGGACAACGGCGGCGCCGGAACGGACACCGTGGTGACCGCGGAAAGCCCGTGGAACGATCTCTTCCCGCAGATGAAGGAGGCGTACTTCTGCTGCACCATGCGGCTTGCGGAAGGGCTGCGGTACGTGAAGACCAACCGCGATCTGCTTTACGCCGAGGTCACGGGATGCCCGTCCGCGGGAGAAGACGGCGTATGCACGGACGGGGATCTTCTATATGCCGAGCCGGACGACGAGCTCTTGCCATATGTTGACAATGAGAAATCCGTAATCATAGCCGGACATCGGCTCAGCCCGCTTGTGAAGGCATACCGCGTTCCGTGGGAGCTTCTCGCGAAGACAAAACAGAAGATACTTTGAATATGCAGAAGGAGTAACAGATGAAAAAGATCAAACCGGACAGCTTTATGGATTTTCGGATGCTTTCCTCCCTGACCTTTTCTCCGGACGGCGGGAAGCTGGCTTATGTGCTGACGGGCATCGACCGGGAGAAGAAGGAATACGTCAGCCGCCTGCGCCTTCGTTCCGGAGACGATGACCGCGCAATGGTCAGCGACGGCAGGATCGGGGAATTCTTCTTCGAGGATGCGGAGCACATCCTGTTCTCGACGGACAGACGGGATGAGAAGAAAAAAGAAAAAGACGCGGGAGAAGAAGGCGCGTCCACGGTGCTGTACCGGCTGCCCCTCACGGGCGGCGAAGCGGAAAAGGCGTATGAGCTCCCGCTGGACGCGGGCGACTTCAAGCTTCTGCCCGACGGGAATCTGCTCATGACCGGGGAAATCAGCACGGAGAATCCCGATTTCTATCTCCTCACGGGCGATAAAAAGAAAAAAGCGCTCGAGAAGCTCGGGGAGGAAAAGGACTACGAGGTGCTGACGGAGTCTCCCTTCGTCTATAACGGCCGCGGTCTGATCCAGGGGAAGCGCAGCGCGCTGTTCCTCTATCAGGTGAAGGAGAACAAACTCCGCCGCCTGAGCGGGAAATACACGGACGTGGGAACCTTCCGCGTTCACGGAAAGGACGTCTATTTCAGCGGCGTCAATTTTAGGACCCGCCGTCCCAACCGGGACTGCCTGTACCGCCTCGATCTGGAAACGGGGAAAACGGAGCAGGTGCTGGGGCCGCGGCTGATGATCCATGCCATTGAGTTCATCGGAGACACGCCGATTGTGATCGGCGCGGACGGAAAGCGGTTCGGGGACGACGAAAACCCGTGCTTCTACACCTTCGATCCCGACACGCGGGAGCTCGGGCTGCTCAGCGACGCGGACGAAAGCATCGGCGGCGTCATGCTGACCGACGTGGAATACGGCGCGGCACGGTTTACGGTAACGGACGGCGATTTTCTCTATTTCCCCGCGCTGGACCGGGACGGCTGCAAGCTGAAGCGCATCGGGCTCGACGGCGTGATCGAAACGATTGTCAGCGCGGACGGCATCCTCAGCGATTATGACGTACACGAAGGCAGCATCTTCTTCGCGGGCATGCTTGATCGGAAGCTCCCGGAGCTCTACCGCGCCGAAAAGGACGGGAATCGCTGCCTGACCTCCTGGAATACGGAAGCGCTGAAAGATACCTATGTGGCAGAGCCCCGGCCGATCACGGCGGAGTGCGACGGCGAGGAGATCGACGGATGGGTGCTGCTGCCGCAGGACTATGACCCCGAAAAAAAATATCCCGCCGTGCTGGATATTCACGGCGGGCCCAAGTGCGCCTACGGTCCGGTGTTCTTCCACGAAATGCAGGTGTGGGCGGCGAAGGGATACATCGTATTCTTCTGCAATCCCCACGGCTCGGACGGCAGGGGGAATGCGTTCTCCTATCTCGACCTCCGGTGGGGCAGCATCGACTACCGCCAGATCATGGCGTTCACGGACAAGGTGCTCGATACCTATCCGGCGATCGACGTGGGGAGGCTGTGCTGCACCGGCGGCTCTTACGGCGGATTCATGAGCAACTGGATCCTCGGGCACACGGACCGCTTCTGCTGCATCGCCACCCAGCGCAGCATTTCGAACTGGGTGTCCATGTACGGCATCAGCGACATCCCGCCGATCTCCAATTTTGAGATCTGCAGCGACGATCCCTATTCCGAAAAGGGCTTTGCCGATATGTGGGACGTCTCCCCGCTGAAATATGTCCGAAACGCGAAAACCCCGACCCTCATCATCCACAGCGAGGAGGATCACCGCTGTCCCATTGCGGAGGGGTATCAGCTGTACACCGCTCTGGTCTACCTGCGCGTGCCCGTCCGAATGGTCGTATTCCACGGCGAAAACCACGAGCTCTCCCGTACCGGCAAGCCCGCGCACCGTCTCCGCCGCCTGGAGGAAATCACCGGCTGGTTTGACAAGTACGCAAAATAACGAAGACGGCCGTGGGTATAAACTGAACGCCGTGAAAAGCTTTCGATCATGGGGACGGGGACTTCCCAAAAGCCCGACGCGGCAGCTTAATCCCCCTCCCGGCCCGGGAGACAGATATCCCCGTCCGCGCCGATCCCGCGCTCCCTCAGCTCCGGATCGGCCGCGGTGAAATCCCCGTGTTCGGGATCCCCGAAAACCGGATGCCGCCTCAGCGCGTCCCGTCCGTCCCCGCGCGAAGGCTTTCCGTTCACGCGTGGTTCCCCGTATCCCGGCACCAGGCGGCGATCTCAGCGATCAGCTCGAGCGGCAGCTCCCCGGAGTACGGGATCCGGATTGTTCCCTTGCTGTACGCGCAGCCGGTCCGATCCAGTTTTTGTGAAAACTCCGCCACCGCTTCGGGACCGGGGTACAGTCCGATATGCTTTTTCGACGCGGCGAAGTGAAGGATGTTGTGCCCCTTCGCGTAGGTCGGCATGGACCAGGAAATCTTCTCCTCCGCGTCCGGAAGTTCTCTTTTGAGCACCGCCCGGACGCTCTGCAGCTTGTCCCGGATTTTCTCGTCTTGAGCAAGGATGTACTCATCCACCGTTTCCGGAGCTTTCCCGCAGAAATGGTTCTGATTCGCATTTTGAAACGTGCGTCCGCACTTCGGACATTTCCACATGACGCGATGCCTCCATATAAACAGAGCTTCGTTCTTCATCCCCGGAAACCAGGTACCCCGGGAAGTCTTTCCGCTCAAATCCCAGCCTCTGATACAACGCGATCGCTTTTTTGTTTTCCGGGTTCGGGTCTACCCACACGGTCTGCGCGCCGTTTCGGAACGCTTCTTTGATCGCGTGGGAGAGCCCTGCCGCCGCGATTCCGCGTCCCCGCGCAAATCCGAACAGTTTGATGTCCAGAGCCGCGCTTTGATGCTCCGCGTCGATCCGATAGAACGATTCTCCGCAGTATTTCCCGTCTTCGAAGATGGAATAGTGGTTCCAAAGCGGTCTGTTCGATTCGATCCGCCGAAACCATTTTTTCATTTCATCGTCCGTTTTGATCAGTCCGTTCGGAAACCCGACATACTTCATAACGTCCCCGTCAGCCCAAAGCTGCCGAACGTTTTGGAGGTCTTGTGCGGTCGTTTCTCTGACTTCGATCATCCTGAACGCCTCCTCTGATCCCGATCTGCGCGTGTCTTCGCTCGTTCCGACATACCGGAATTTGTTTATCCGACCACTTCAAATTCTTCACATACCAGTTCCGTTTTTTCGTCAAACCGCAGGTTTGCTTCCTTCAATTCTTTCGTGAAGAATTCTTGATGAACTCTTCTCCAATACGCCAGCGAGCGGTCTCCTTCGCCTTCCTTATACGCATGCTCTTGTGTGACGGCATCAAAGGCTGCAAGATAAACCTTTGTTGTTCTGACGATGCACACCGCATGGCCATGGGAATCCAGAATAACGCTGTAATCTCCGACCTGAGGCAATTCTTCGTTTTCGAGTCCGTAAAGAACATATGCCGAACAGGTTGCCGTTTTCGTTCCGTTCTTTACAAGCTCGGCAAGCTTGTCCGCGTCGTCTCCAAAGGCCCAGGCCCCATATTCACCCGACAATCCGGATGATTTCCACATCTCTTCCGCTGTCATTCGGTTTACCTCTGAAGATCCCGATACGCCGGGATCATTTCTTTTTTCTGCGATCCGTGTTTTGCTTCGCCTCCGCCGCTTTCATACCGTCTTGTTTCTGTGTCTCTTGTTTGAAATCTCAAGAAACCGCCCGAGCGTTTCGTTTGACAGGATCTGCTCGCGCGCCCCGTCCGAAAACCTGTCCGCGAAATCTTCCACGGTGCGGCCGACATAAAAATTCCTCGGCAGCTTGCTCGCGTACTCGCCTCCGCCGAAATTCCCCGCGGAGCTGCCCGCCGTGAAGCAGTTAAAATGGATGTCCGGCGGCGCGTTCTGATGAAAGCGAAGCGTGACGATATCGTGCTCGTGGGCGACCTCCAAGTCATACTCCGCGAGGGGAATGTCGCTGTGCAGAAAATCGAGCTTGTTTTCCGCGGCGAACCTTTCGGCAAAGGTATCATATTCGCCGCGGATCAGCACCTTCCTTTTCCGCCAGCCCTTCAGAAGTTCGTCGGACGCGGCGGCGGATTCGACCGTCCGGCTTAGGATGAGGCAGTCTATATGCGAAAACGCGTCGAGATACCCCTCGCCGAGCCCGGTGATTCCTTCGGTCACGCTGAGCGTGTCGTACTCTTTTGCCCAGTTTTCGCTTGCCTCATGCTGTAATTCGGTGTCCTCGCGGCGGAGAGCGCCTTCGCCCTCCACCTCGAGCAGTCCGCTGTAATGGTTGATATAAATTACTTTTTTGTTGTGCTTTGAAAAGTACACCGCCTTTTACCTCGCTGAACCGGATTTTATCTTTCCGACCTCAAAAGTGCATACCAACACGCGTCGCAAATACCTTGATTGTTTCTGTCCGAGCTGCGCAGAGTGCCCTCATATTTCATCCCGCACTTTTTCATAACCATACCGGAATACGGATTTCTCGGATCGTGCCGGCTTTCAATGCGATTGGCTCCGACCGCGTCAAAAAAGTAATTCATCACCGCTTTCAGCGCCTCCGACATGATTCCCTGATGCCACCAGTTCTTTCCGAGGCAATATCCGATATGAATCATATCGATATCGTCATTCATATGCACCGCGGCTATGCTTCCGATCGGATCGCTTCCGTGCTCTTTCAGGACGATCGCCCACTGGTAATAGTTTTTCTGAGCGTAAGATGAAACCCAAGTCTCCAGGACAGCTCTGCTGACATCGACACTGCTGTGCACAGGCCACGTCAAAAACTTCGTCACGTCAGGATCAGACGCCCAATTGCCATACACAGCGTCCGCATCGTTGACCGTGAATCTCCGCAGCAGCAATCGTTCTGTTTCAATGATCTGCGTTCCGCAGTGGATCATGTTTTCACCTCCGCAAACTCCGATTTGCGCGTTTCTTCGCTCGTTCCGTTGAGCCGGATTTTGTCCGGTTCATTCTACCACATCGCATTCCACGAAGTCCGGAACCCCGGCGAAAACGAACTCACTGCATAAATACGCAAAAAGATCTCTGAAATCATTTTCTCTGCCGCCGTCGGGCAGGACCGCGATCAGACTGCCGTCCGGCTTGATCCATAGGATGTCGTAGTAATAGTATCCTCCCGTCGCAACGGGAACGGTATCGGGACCGTACCGATCTCTCGTGTCGGGATTGTACCAGTACCGCAGCGCCTCCTCGGACGAATCAAAGCCCTCGATCAGTTCGAGCGAACAGACAAACCGGACATCGATGCGGCTCTTGTTCCGCGTGCAGAACCGGCAGTGATCCAGCACGCCGTCCCACTCGCGGCAGAATTTCTCCGCGGCTTCGGTATAAGGTACGCCCGCGCTGCGATAACGCTTCACGAACTTATCGTGATCGTATTCATGCGCCCGGTGCGCTTTGGCAAATTCCAACGCCGCGGCGATCCGTTCTTCCAAGGTTCCGGTCAACTCCATATGGTTTTACTCCTTCTCCCACACGCAAAGCGTCTTTGCGCCGTGCTTCTCTGCGCAGAGCTTCATCAGATTGAACCAGGAGATACAGCGATCGAGGATGATCGAATCGGTCGTGATGACGTTGTCCTTGTCCCAAAGAGCCGAATCGACGGCTTTCAGGATCTGAAGATCGAGAGCGAAGGGATATCCTTCGCCGATCCCGGCGAGCAACGTTTTCAGCCGCCCGGAATTCGACACCGGCTCGTCGAGCAGGATGTGCGCGGTTTTGATCTTCTGCTCCTTCAGCGTATCAAACAGCGCGCGCACGGCACGCTCCGTCTCCGGGATGATCCGGTACGTGCCGCGCAGGGCGGCGAGATCGCGGATCGTTCTGTCCATACCTTCAAAAAGGATCGAATCCGAAAACATGACCTCAAGCGTGATGATCGTGTTGAAGCCGTCGATCCATACTTCTTCACCGTTCAGTGAGGTTTTTTCTTTTTCTTTTCTGTTTTTCAGCTGCCGTACCGTCGCGACGCTGCGCGTGATCGCCAGCCGCTGACGCTCGGACAGAACGAAATGATTGCCGACAAACGTCGACGCAGATTTCAGCTCGTAGCCCTCGTTCAGCAAATAGCAAATGTGCCGCGAGGCGGTTTTCATGACTTGAACCGCAGCCGGCGAAAAGTTTCTTTCGTCCTCCGGCAGATATCCGCGCTTTGCGTTCATACCCGTTCTCCTTGCCTTCTGTCCCTGCAGATCCCGATTTGCTCGTCGCTTCGCTCGTTCCGATCAACCGTAAACCGGAATTTCTCAATCACAGAGGGTGATCCAATAGCGCTGCTCGATTTCACCGTCGGAATTGACGAATTCGTTTTCAAGAATCCCGCCGTTTTTGATGATGGATTTAGCTGAGCCGATATTGTCCTTCTCACAGGTCATCAGCACCTTATCGATACCAAGCTTCCTGCATTCAATCAGAGCCAGTCGGATCATTTCCGTGGCATATCCTTTTCTTCTCTCGCTTGGTCTGATTCCGTCTCCGATGTGGCCCCCTTCGCGCAGCAAAGATTCATTCAACCGGTGTCGGATATTTACCGCTCCCAAAAGCCGGTTTCTGTCTTCATCCAGTAAGAAAAATACGGAATCCGGAACTTTACCGTCGCCTTCTGACTTGATTTCCAAATGATCGAGATAGGAATCAAAATCATGATAGTCGTTTTTGAAGATCGCCCACGGAGAATGATTGGTATGGTTGATCTCCTGATCCTTTTTCCACTCATCGATCATCTCTCCAAGTGCCGCTTCGTATTCTTTCGTAAGCTTGATCAATTTCAAACTCATAGCCGGTTTCAACCTCCGATTTGCCGCGCGCCCACAGTATGACGCAGGTTTTTGTATGACAGATACCGCCTCGGCTCACATCCGTGCTCATGCCGTCCCGCCCTATCCGGGGAGTCAGCATTCGGTTCACGCCCCGGGGAAACAGAAAAACGCCCCGGCCGCCGTCTTCCGTCTTCACCGGAGCACCTCATTCCGAAGCTGCGCGCTGTTCTCGAGGATCCTGCCGCATCCGTCAAATCCGCGGATGTTCTCCGCCGTCAGCCCGTCGATGCAGCCCGCCAGCCTCAATGCGCACCCGGCGCGGGAGAACACGTTCCGCACCGTGATGTTGAACGTCTCCTCGAACGTCGAGTGCCGTTCCCCGTACAGCCGGTTGTCCCCGATCCGCACGCCGCAGATGCCGCGATCCATGTGCGGACTGCCCATCGAGCTGTCCTGTACGCCGTCGATCAGAATATTGTATAACTTTACGCCGCCCTGATTCAGCAGGCGGACGTTCGAGCAGAACGCCTCGCAGTTCAGATTCCGGATCGTTATATTCCGGATGTCGTCGTCCGCGCCCTCGGGCCGCCAGAAGGCTTCCAGCTCTCCCCGAAGACCGGTGACCGCGACCGTGTCGTCCTCGGTGAAGCCCGTGACATGATCGATGAGAATGTCCCGGCAGCCGCAGCGCAGATCGATCCCGTCGGCGTTGAAGATGTGGCATGCGGCGTATCCGCCGTTTTTATGCGAAAGATACGGAACAAGCTCCCCGCTCTCCGTTACGCGGCGGTCGTCCGCCAGAAAATCGAGTTCCCGAAGCGTTCCCCGGCGGCAGAAGAGCAGATCGACCGCCCACCACCGCTGATTCCGTAGATGGATCCCCGCGATCTCAAACCCCTCGACGTTCGCGAAGAGGATCAGGTTGTTGACCGAAATATCGGGCAGCCCGTCCTTCCCGGCGTTTTTCTCCGAAAGACCGTTATACGCGCCGCCGTCGAGAATCGTCCGTCCGCGCCCGAGGATGCGGATGTCCCGGTCCGGATGCGCCGCGTCGTTCTTTCCCGCGCCCTCGTTCCGGAACAGATTGCAGAAGGTCCCCTCCGCCATCCGGAGATGACAGTCCTCGAGGATCAGGGTGAATCCGGAGGGAATGAGAACCGTATCCTCGATCTCGAAATTGCCGGTGACCGTCAGGACGCGCCCTGTGTCCGGATCCCCCGCCGCCTGCTTGATCCGCCCGTTCAGGATCGCTGCTCCGTTTTTCATGAATTCCATCTCGGCCCTCCTTCGCGAACGCGGCAAATTGCTTTTGTATTTCATTATAGCACAGCGGTTCCCTCGGATAAATACGCGATCCGCACAATTATTCCCCGCGGATTTTGTGTGTTCTGCATATCCCGCTATTTTGAGAACCTGCAAAAAACTGCGGGTGAATCCTGACGAACCGACTCATGGGAACCGACAAACGATACCGTTTTCTGAGTTTTCGGAACCGGCGCAGTCAAGGTTCCCCTTCCGACATCTCAGTTGATCGTGGATCCGCTGCTGCGGATCCGCTTTTCGTAATAGGAAAAGCCCCGGAAGACCGGAGCTTTTCTTTCGGTGCGGCGAACCGCATTATTTCATCACCATCTCGCCGTCCGGCGGGAGGGGGAAAGGCAGGGAGGACGGCTTATCGAGATAATAATAGGCCGTCGTCGTGTAATCGTCATAGCGCGGTCCGGTCCAGCCGAGGTTGTCGAGCGTCATGCGGAAGCTCCTTCCGAAGTACACCGGATCCGGCACGTGCCAGCGGTAGAGCAGGAAGCGCTGCTGGCCGTTGTACTGACGCGCGCGGTCGTTGCCGTAGATTGCGTACATCCCGGCATAGAGACCGCAATAGGTCTGGTAGCGGTTCATGATGATATCGTTTCCGAAGGCGTACGAGCCGCAGAAATAGTCCTCTGTGCCCGTGTAGTTCAGCGTGGGGTATTCCCCGCCGTCGATGTACATCTTGGCCTCACCCTCGACCCAGCAGGTGTTGTTCCCGTTCATCCCGGCGGCGAGGGTCATGCCGACGAAGACGCCCTTGCCCTCCACGCCGTCAAGCACGGTATAGGACCTTCCCTTCGTCACGGGGTGCTCCTGCCGGTACGCCGCGTGGAAGAAACCGGCGTCGGGGGAAATCTCCCCGTGCCAGCCGGAGATCATGTAAAAGAGCGTTTCCCGCCTGCCGCCGCGGTTTTCCACCGTGATCCGGCACGATTTCCGAAAAGGCATTTCAAAATAGGAATTCAGACCTCTGCCGGGTGCGACGAGAAGCAGGGCGGAGTCGAGAACGGAATAGCCGCCTTCGACCGTTTCGAAATTCTCGTCGTAGGCGCTGCCGAAGAACGCGGAGATCGGCGCCTCGACCGAGGGGAACTGTGCGCCGTCCCAATAGATCCGCATCACGAAAGAGTGCCCGACATAGCCCGTCAGCCAGATGTGCGTGATCATCCCCGGCCCTTCCGTGTCGACAAGCGTCAGGACCTCACCGGGGGCGATCTCAACGCAGGGACGCAGTTTCTCGCAGTCCCTGCCCCTTGTGCCGCCCGCGTGGGTCCCGGTCGGATTTTCCGCGGAAAACGCGAACGATTCGCGGTCCTTCATCTCATACAGGCTCAATGGATCCACCCCTTCTCCCGCGCTTCGTCGGCGAATACGGGCGGGATCGCCTCGGTGTGCGCGACGACGACGTTGGCGCGTTCGGTCGCAAAGCGGATCGCGTCGGACACGGAGCCGCCCGCGAGCAGGGTGTGCAGAAACGACGCGCCGAAGCAGTCCCCTGCCCCGACGGTCGAGACCACCTTGACCTGTTCGGGCTCGCCGGAAAACACCGCCGCGCGCCGCCCGAAATCATACGCCGCGGAACCGTGCTTGCCCATCGTATAGACAAGCATCCGCAGGTTCGGGAAGGCCTTCTCCAGCGCCCTGTCAAGCGGGAGCGAGCCGTCGATGAGTCCGGCTCCGGCAATGACGTGCGCCTCCTCCTCGCTGATCTTCACGATCGTTGAACGGGAGAGGCAGAGGGCGAGGGAATCCTTGTCCCAGCAGCCCTCGCGGATGTTGATGTCGCAGAAGATCTCGCCGAAGGAGACCTCGTCGAGGATCCGCCGGACCGAGGCGCGGGATACGGGCTCGCGCTGGGCGAGCGTATTGAAGTAAAAGACGTCGAACGAGGCGTCCCGGACGGCGTCAATCACGGCGTCGTCCGCCGCCACGTTGTCGTACGCCGTGTTCGTCAGCACCTGATAGTGCGGGACGCCGCCCTCGCCGAGGGTCACGATGCATTTTCCGGTCGCCTTGCCGGGCACACGGAAGACGAAATCGTCCCGGACGCCGTATTCCCGCATGATCCGGGCGGCTTCTTCGCCGAGATCGTCGTCTCCGACGCCGGTCATCAGATGGACCTCATCGCCCTGCAGCGCGAGATTCGCCGCGAAATTGAACGGGGCGCCCCCGATCACGGCGCGGTCGGGATAGACGTCCCAGATCGTTTCGCCGAAAATGAGCAGCTTCTTCATGTCAAATCATACCTCCGGTGCTCAGGTTTTTCCTGCCGCGTTCCCGAAGCTCCGGTTCAGCCTGCCGAAGGGCTGCGCGCTGCCGGAGTCTCGCGGCGAACGCCGCGTGATTGCCCCCCGCGGAGCCGGACGGGTCCGGCTCCGGGGACGGCGGATAAGGAGGAGATCCTGCCCCCTCCGGGAATCGGGATCGGAATTTCAAAAATCGAGTTCAAGACGCTCCGCGGAGTCGTCGGCGGCGTACCTGCCTGCGGGGTTTGCCCGCCGGGGACGCGCCGCGGTGCGCGGGGATCAAAGGCTGAGGCGTTTCAGCACGATGTGGGCCATGACCGGCGCGTCCTCGCAGGAGAAGACCGCTTCCCGGTGGTTGAAGTTCAAGAGCCACGGCACGGTCATCATGGAGGAGCCGCCGCTCGCAAAGACCTCGGCGCTTCCCTTGTCGATCACGATCCGCAGCCGGGGCGCTCCGCGCAGGGTACGGATGGGCATGGTGTCCCTGCCGACGCGCAGGGTGTTGAGCTCCGCGTCGATCTGGATCGTCTGGCCGAACAGATCGATTTTCAGCTTTCCGCTCCGGCATTTCGGATCGAGCGCCAGATCGAGTTCATAAGCGCTTTCCTCGAGAGGAATAACGCTTGTCAGCTCCGCCCCGTCAAACCGTTTCTCATCCCGGATCAGACCGTTCAGCGCGGCGATGGGCTCGGCGCAGAGGGTATATACGTCCACGGCCTCCTTCTCATCCTCTTTCTCGTCCTTCTTCAGGCTCATCGAGCAGGGAATGCCCATCTGACCGTCGAAGGTCGCGTTGCCGAAACGCATGTCGCGGTCCCACGCGATCTGGATGCGCTCGTATTCGTCGTATGTCGAGAAGGTCTGCGCGGCGTAGGAGCTCGAGCCGTAGTTCAGTTTTCTCGCGTTCTGCAGGACGCGGAAGCGGCCGCCCTCGAACGTGCCGACGATGTAGCGGTGGGACGCGCCGCTCATGATCCATTTCCGATCCGCGGGGTCGCCGTTCGCCTTGAGCGGGTAAATATCGGGGCACTCCGCGTCGCCTTCGATGGCGACGGTCTGCAGCCTGCTCCAGCTCAGAAGATCGTCGGAGGTGAGCAGCTCGTATTCGTCCCCGTCGAGATAGATCGCCATGAGGTATTTTTTGAGCTCTTCGCACCAGATGACCTTCGGGTCGCGGTTGTCGGCGCGGATGTGACCCACGACGGGGTTCTTATCGTATTTCGTGAAAGTCATGCCGCCGTCGGTCGAATATGCCAGACACTGGGTGAATTTCTTTCCTTCGGACAGCGCGGAGGTGTTGCCCGCCGCCGTGTAATAGAGGAGAATGACGTCCTCGTCCCCGTTCTTCAGACCGGTGCGGTTCTCGCGGTCGACGATCGCGCTGCCGGAGAACATCGTGCCCGTCTCGTCGGGATACAGCGCGGTATCAAGGTGCGTCCAGTGCAGAAGATCCTCGCTGACGGCGTGCCCCCAGTGCATATTGCCCCACACCCAGTCGTAGGGGTTGAACTGGTAAAACATGTGCCATACGGTCTTTCCCGTGACGGGAGAGGTGTACTCGAGGAGTCCGTTCGGGTCGTTGTTCCAGCCGTAGACGGGCGTGAAGTGGAGGAAGGGACGGAACACCTCGCCCCGCTTCGCGTTTGCGGGGTCGTCCGTCTGCAGGTCTTCGGGCTCCACGCCGGGCGTCACGGACAGCGTGACCGGCTTGCCCATCCATTTCCCGATGGGATAGTAAGAATATGCGGAGGGATTCTTGTAATCGAGACGGAGCGTGATGTCGTCGACGAGCTTACCTCCGACAGAAAAGCGGATCTGATGATTGCCGACGTATTCGCTCACGGGGAGGACGAGGTACGCCGCGCGCGGGATGATGGTTTTTTCTTTCATTTTTTCGATCGGTTTTCGAAAAAAACCGATTTCCCCCTTTTCTTTTTGCGGAAATTATGCTATGATTTATTATACAGGACGCTTGACTGCGCTTCAATACCCAAAAAAGCCGAAAGTGGTAAAAATCCGACATGATCTATTTCACTGCCAATCCGGCCTACAACAAGCAAAGCCCCACGGGTTCGCTTGAGGTGACGGACGTCACATACACCGACGTCAGGGAGGACTGGATCCATCGGGAACGCTTCCTGACGACCGCCGAAATGATCTACCTCCGGAGGGGGGTTCTGTATCTGCGCGTGAACGGCAGGGAATACACCGTGCGGAAGAATTCGTTCCTCTTCCTCCCGCAGTACAGCGTCATCGCGGGCGCGGCGCGCTCCGACATGCCATGCGCCTTCTATACGGTCGCCTTCGAGGAGGAGGGACTGGTGCCGCCGCCCTGCCTGCTGCGCGAGATCACGCTGCCGGGCTCGACGTTTTTTGCGGACGATCTCATGAAGCGGGTGTACGAGCTCCATCTGAAGCGCACTCCCGGGAGGGACGCGAACGTGAAGAACGCGCTCTTTTACGCTCTGGTCGGCGAAGCGAAGCAGGCCGCCCTTGAGGAAGCGGACACGACGCCGCTCGTCGAGCGCGCCATCCGCCTCATCGACGACAACATCCGCACCATCGTGACGGTGGACGAGGTCGCGGACGCGATCGGATACAACCGGGACTATCTCTCAAGGCAGTTTCTCGCTTCCTGCGGGATGACGGTCAAGAAGTACATCGATCAGAAGAAGCTGAGCGTCGCGAAGCATCTGCTCGTCTCGTCGAAAATGTCCGTCGGTCAGGTCGCGCGCGCCGTGGGCTTCGACGACGTCCAGCATTTCTACAAATTCTTCCGGTATCACGAAAAGGTTTCGCCGAATCAATTTCGGAAGCTGAACGGGTGATGGCTCCCGGGCTGACGAACCGATCCTCTGAAAGAAAGAGACTGCCGCATTTCTCCGGTTTTCGGAGAATGCGGCAGTTGTTGTTCAGTCGGATGCTGGTCCGAGGTCGGACACCGGTCCGGGGTCACTCGTTGATCGAGCGATAGAAATCGACGACGCCGGCGTAGTATTTATCGGCTCTCTTTTCCATTCTGCTGTACACGGAGGCGATGCTCGGGAGCTTGCTGTCGAGGCAGGAGCTGACGAACCAGCCCAGACCGCCGGAGCCGTTGTGGATCCAGCCGAAGTCCACGGACATCGTGTCGAAGATCAAATCGAGCATGTCCTGGGACTCCTTGTCGCGGGCGAGCTTGCCCTGAAGCGTGACCTCGTACAGCGCCGGACGGACGAAGCGGTGACCCTGCGCGGCAAGCGCTTCGGTGATCGTGCCGACGAAATCATAATCCGCGGGATTGAGCACGGAGGGGATCGCCATGAGGAAGTTGCCGCCCGTCGGCCAGTTGATGTAGGGAGCGTCTTCGCTGTACTTCGGGTACGGGAGAATGCCGACCTCGAATTCCACTTCGCGGAGCGTGGAGGTCACCGTGAGGAAGTGGCTGGACAGCAGGACCTTGCCCTCGACGAACATCTGGAAGTTCGGGTCTTCCTGCGCCTGCGTGTTCGTCCAGATCTCGGGCGTCTTGTAGTCGAGCTGGTAGAGCTTCTCGTAGAAGTTCACGAATTCCTCGGAATACATGTCAAGGTAGGGGTATCCCTCTTCGTCAAAGGACATGATGTGGAACCCGGAGGTGTAGAACATGATCGAGGACTGGATCGGGGACTGCACGAGACCCCAGCGGTCCACCTCGTCGTACGTGCCGTCGCCGTTCAGGTCGGTCTGCACGCCCTTGACCATGTTGATGATGTAGTCGAGCGTCCACTTGCCCTCGTACACCGTCTGGTAGGGGGATTCGAGACCGTACTCTGCGCACATGTCCTTGTTGACGTACATGAGGTGCACGTTGTTGATGCCCGCCTCGAAGAACAGGTCGCCGAAGCCGCAGTAGGTCTTGCCCGCCACGGTGAGGTTCTTCTTGTACGCCTCGTTCCACCACGGACGCGAGAAATCGATCTGATCGATGAGGTTCAGATCAAGGAAGACGTTGCGGGTGACAAGCTCCGCAAGGCCCTGATTGCTGTAGATGACGACCTTGTACGTGTCGTCGCCGGAGGCCGCCGCCTGGTTGACGTCGTTCGGCACATTGTTTGAGGGATTGTAACTGATCTTTGCGTTGTAAGCGACCTCGACCGAGTCCACCTGATTGTAGATGGCGTCGTTGACGGGTTCGCCGGTGATCTCCTCGTGATCGAAGCGCGGCATGGTGTCGTGCGCGCTGGCGGACGCGAGGGTGAGGATGGTGAAGGCCGCGCCGTCATAGTTCGCCGCGGGAAGGATCTTCTCGAGCGCGTAGGGATCGGGGTCGTTTTCATCCTGCTCACCGCCCTGTGCGGCGGAGGACTGGGACGTGCCCGCGTCGGTCTTCGGCTGATCCGTATTCTTGCTTTCCGAACAGGAAAACAGCATCGGCAGAAGCATAAGACAGAGAAGCAGGGCGGCGATTTTGCGGTTGAGTTTCATAAGCATGTCCTTTCTTCCGTTCGGGAGATTATTATCCGTATTCATTATACAGGACGGCGGCGGGGTCCGCAATGGATATTTCGCCGGGAATTGGTAAAAATCCGACTTGCTGACGGAATCGCTCAAGGCTCGGCGTCAATGCCGAATGCGCCGCAAAGCCATTCGTTGCGCGCGCGGAGCCAATCCTTCAGGTACTGAACGCTTTCGTCGTAATCAGAGAAAAATACGTCATACTCGCAGGAGAAATACTTCATGTCGAGCCGGGTGCCGTAGTCCGTGTAATCGCGGAGCGCCGCGGTGCGGCATTCCTCCATGAGCCGGTCGATGTATCCGCCGTCCTCGTAAAGATCGCGGATCGCGGGCTGCAGCTCGGCGTATTTCGCTCTGACGCGCGCGGCAAATTCCTCGCACTGCATCAGGGGACCGTACCAGTCCACCTGCGCCCAAAAGCCGGAGGTCGAGTCGTCCGAGCCGTCTCCGAAGCTCTGCCCGCGCCAATTCGAGAGGTTCCAGTAAATGCGGTATTTTTCCTCTCCGTCCGTATAAATGCCCGTTTCGCGGCTGACGTTGCCCATCGAGAGGTCCATGTCCCACATCGGTCCGGAGTAGATCTTTCCGCCCTTGATGTAGAAATACGTCGAGCCGTGCCAGAGATCGATGTCCTTGAGGAGCTCCTCGCAGATATAAAAGGAGACGAAGGAATCCACGTCGAAGATCGCTTCGATGCGCTTGAAGCTCTTCGATTTCGCGGCGTAATCCGCTTCCCTCAGGTAGGTGCCGACGGTGTTCTGCTTTGCCTCGGACAGCACCTCCGGCTCGGCGGGCACGAAGCGGATGCCGTAGAGCGGCGAGTGATTCCACTTCGGGTCGAAATTGTAGTATCCGTTGCGCTCGATCAGGTATTCGCCCGCGTCGACATCGATATTCACGCTCGTCTTCGCGTCGGAGACGGGCTCGGTAAGCTGGTACAGCCCCTTGTACGCGCCGTCGACAAAGACCTCGACCATGGCGCTTTCGAGATAACAGGGGACCCCCGCCGTTTTGCAGAAATCGTAGGCGAGCTTGTTGCGGATCAGGGTTTTGTCGAAGTGGTTCGCGAGCAGGCACCATTTGCGGCTGCCCTTGATGCCGAGCAGAGTCTTTTTGTTCTCAAACTTGATGTTGTAAGGCTTTTTGTCCGAAGCGGCGGTAGAGTTGCCGCGGATGCGGATCCCCGCCGTTTCTTCGATCGTATGGGATGTGCCGCCCTCCCGGTCCACGACCGCGACCTTTACGGGGACGTAATCCCCCGTCGTAATCGTCGCGCGCCCCGTCGTGGGCATGCGGCTCTCCATCACGTAGAGGTCCGTGAGCTCGTATCCTCCGCCGCGGCTGCTCTCGTGGAGGACGAGGCGCAGATAACGGAAGGAGACAGGCTCGAATTCGATGTGATCGTGCTTGCTGCGGTAGCCGCTTTCCTCGGTCTTGAGCGTCGTCCAGCCGGAGTCGTTTGCGCCGTCCGAGGAGATCTGCACCTCATACCGTTTCCCGGCGTCCGTGCCCCACGCGATTTGAATATACCCCGCCGTCACTTCTTTTCCGAGATCGAAGAAGAGGGTCGTCTCGCCGTCGCCGGCGGAATGCCATGCCGTGGACGGCGAGCTGTCGGTCGCCGAGCCGTCGTCCGTTTCCCCCTCGGCGCGAAGCGCGCAGCCATACGCGAGATTCGGCACCTCGACGGAGGTATCGATATAAACGCGCGGCAGCTCGCCCCGCTCGTATTTGTCGTCGAGCGGGTACGACGGGGGCACGGGAGGCGTGAAGGGCGTCGTCTCGGGCAGATCGGGGCCGTCCGCGACGGGGCCGTTCGTGCCGGGTTCGTCCGCGGACGGGGAGGAGGCGCCTTCGGGGTTATCCGTTTTTTCACAGCCGCAGCAGCAGATGAAGAGAAACGCCGCGAGCAGCAGGGATAGAATCCTTTTGTTTTTCATTCCGCTCCTGAGTCAGGGAAAGCCGCACGGAAATGTGCGGCTTTCCCAATGTTTCATTGAGTCGATACGGATCTGTTTCCGCTTAGTGCTTCTTCTTCGCGACGGCGAAGCCGGCGAGGGAGATCACGGAAGCGATGGCGGCAATGACGCCGAAGTCGAAGGTCTGAGGAGCTTCAGCCTTGGTCTCAAGCTCTTCGGAGGTGGTGTCAACCACGTCGGCC
>JAFYBN010000125.1 GCA_017540175.1 Clostridia bacterium
GTCATAGGAATGGCTGCAGTTGTGTAAAGGAGAAAGTTCAGACGGAATGATTGTAAAAATGCGTTTTCAGGGGATAAGTAGCGATGCGGGCAGCCCGGCGGAGGTTTGCCGCTTTTTTTCATGGGGTTTGTCAACAGGTCCCTTAACCGACACCCTTCGGACACTTCTCCACATTCATATACCTCACCCCATCCACGTCCTGTGTCGCCCCCCCACGCGATACAGGACGTTTTTTTTGTAATCTGCCCATAGCGGTGTCCGGTCAAGACGCCCTTTTCCCTTTCGATTTAATCCAACCTCCTGTACTCCGTCACCTCCCTCAGACACTTCCCCACCTCCCCCTCCATCACCAGCTCCGCATTCTCCCTCGGCTCAATGTAGATCAGCCTTCCCAGTTCCGACCGCTGGTACATATCCTCGGCAAAATCTGATTATTCCGACATGTAGCCACGATGTAGCCAAAGAAAAACAGAAATCCCGCAAAGCCTTATAAATCAAAGACTTTGCGGGATGGGATGCTCGGGATTTATTATTCGAACTCAATCGTCCCGATCGGCTTCGGGGAGAGGTCGTAGAGCACTCTGCACACGCCCTTCACTTCGGCGAGGATGCGGTCGGTGATGGTTTTGAGGACGGTCCAGTCGATTTCGGGGACGGTAGCGGACATGGCGTCGACGGTGTTGACCGCGCGGATGATGACCGGCCAGTCATAGCGGCGCCTGCCGTTTTCCACGCCGGTCGCCCGCATATCGGGAACGACGGCGAAATACTGCCAGATCGGTTTGATCGTGTTGGCGGAGACGGCTTTTTCGATCTCCTCGCGCACGATGGCGTCGGCTTCGCGGAGCGCGGCGAGACGGTCGCGGGTGATCGCGCCGAGGCAGCGCACGCCGAGTCCCGGTCCCGGGAACGGCTGACGGTAGACCATGCCGTCCGGCAGGCCGAGCGCCTTGCCGACGACGCGGACTTCGTCCTTGAAGAGCAGCTTCACGGGCTCGACCAGTTCGAAATCATACTTCTCGGGCATGCCGCCGACGTTGTGGTGCGCCTTGACGCCGTCCTTCGATTCGAGGATATCGGGGTAGATCGTGCCCTGACCGAGGAAGCGGATGCCCTCGAGCTTGTCCGCCTCTTCCGCGAACACGTCGATGAATTCCTTGCCGATGATCTTGCGCTTGGTTTCGGGATCGTCCACGCCGGCGAGCTTGTCGAGGAAGCGGTCGGTCGCGTCGATGTAGATGAGGTTCGCGCCGAGCTGCTTTTCGAAGACGTCGATCACCTGCTCGCTCTCACCCTTGCGCATGAGACCGTGGTTGACGTGGACGCAGACGAGCTGTTTGCCCACCGCCTTGATGAGAAGCGCGGCGACTACGGACGAATCAACGCCGCCGGACAGGGCGAGCAAGACTTTTTTGTCTCCGATCTGCGCTCTCAGCTCCGTGATCTGTTCTTCGATGAACGCCTCGGCGAGGGCGGGTGTGGTAATGCGCTCCATGGATTCGGGACGGACGTTGCTGCTTGCCATAAAATACCTCCGATAAGAAGCGATTTTGAACTTGGCTTATTATAGCACAGCGCGGGACGGTTCGCAACGGTTTTTTTCACAAAAAATCGCCCGTCGGCGCTTTTTTTCTTTGTTTCGGCATGCGGGGGAGCGGGTTCGCCGCGTCTTCCTCCGGCCGTTCGCTCGCCGCTTGGCGACGGGTTTTGTCTCTTTTCGACGCCGGGCGTGAAAAATGTTACAAATCATTTTTTTCTTGTCACGGAAATCCGCTTCGGCGCATGCTATAATGGGGGGAAAGTATTGTCCCCTGAAAGGATCGATCCATGCCCACCTATCGCGAAAACGCGGAAAAGCTGACGCTGCCCGTCATTCCCCTGCGCGGCGTCGTCGCGTTTCCTTCCAACAACATCAATTTCGAGCTCGAGCGGGAGATTTCGAAAAAGGCCTGCGAGGCGGCGACTTCTTCCGACATGCTCGTATTTCTTCTGACCCAGCGCGACGTTCGCGTCGACGAACCGAAGGAGGCCGACCTCTATCCCGTCGGCTGCGTCGCGCGCATCAAGCAGAGCGTCCGTAATCCGAAAAACGGGATCCTCCGCGTCGTGGCGGAGGGCTTCTGCCGCGCGACCGTGCTCTCGCTCACCGAGACAAACGGCTATTATACCGCGGAAGTGATGTCGAAAACCATCACCTCCGATTTTTCCGGGCACGAGCTGCGCGTGGAAGCCATGCTCGGCGAAATGCTCGAGACGCTCGAAGAATTCCTGCGCTACCGCCCCGCCTTCTCCCCGAGCTTTGAGATCGCCGCGCGCCAGATCACCAATCCCGGCCTGCTCGCGGATTTCATCGCCGCGCAGCTTTTCGTCCGCTTTGAGGATAAGCAGGGCGTGCTCGAGATCTATGATCCGATGCGCCGCGCGGAGAAGACCCTCATCCTCATGAAGAGCGAGATCGACCTGCTCCAAACCGAGCTCGAGATCCATCAGAAGGTCAAGCAGTCCATGGACGACAACCAGCGGGACTACTACCTCCGCGAACAGCTCAAGGCCATCGAATACGAGCTGGGCGTGGGCGAGGACGGAGACGAGCTGAAAAGAAAAATGGAGGACCGCAAGCTCCCGAAGGAGGTGCGGGAAAAGCTCGACCGCGAGATCACGAAGCTCTCCCGCATGACCCCCGGCTCACCGGAGGCAACGGTGATTTACAACTACGTCGACACCTGCCTCTCCATTCCGTGGGAAAAGCGCACCCGCGACCGCGTCGACGTGGACGCCGCGCGGCGGATCCTCGACGCGGACCACGACGGCCTCAAAAAGGTCAAGGAGCGCATTCTCGAATATCTCGCCGTCAAGCAGCTCAATCCCGAGCTGAAAAACCAGATCCTCTGCTTCGTCGGACCTCCGGGCGTGGGCAAGACCTCGCTCGGCGCGTCCATCGCCCGTTCGATGAAGCGCAAATACGTCCGTGTCTCCCTCGGCGGCATCCGGGATGAGAGCGATATCCGCGGCCACCGCAAGACCTATATCGGCTCCATGCCCGGCCGCATCATCGAGGCGCTCATCCAGTGCGGGACGCTGAACCCGGTCATGCTGCTCGACGAGGTGGACAAAATGTGTCAGGACGTGCACGGCGACCCGGCGTCCGCCCTGCTCGAGGTGCTCGACGGCGAGCAGAACAGCTCGTTCCGCGATCATTTCATCGAGCTCCCCGTCGACCTCTCCGA
Organism: Clostridia bacterium; assembly: GCA_017540175.1. Taxonomy (GTDB): domain Bacteria; phylum Bacillota; class Clostridia; order Oscillospirales; family CAG-272; genus UMGS1696. The sequence goes on from JAFYBN010000125.1 coordinate 3,228, forward strand.
GGTTCTCTTCATCTGCACCGCGAACACGCTCGACACCGTGCCGCGTCCTCTTCTGGACCGCATGGAGATCATCGAGCTGAACACCTATACCCCCTCCGAAAAGCTCTCCATCGCGAAGAATCACCTTCTTCCGAAGCAGCTCAAGCGCCACGGGCTGAGCCGCCGGCTCCTGAAGATCACCGACGCGGCGATCAAGGAGCTCATCGACGGCTTCACGCGGGAATCCGGCGTGCGCAATCTCGAGCGGGAGATCGGCGCGCTCTGCCGCAAGGGAGCGAAAGTGCTCGTCACGGAGAACCGCAAGAACCTCGTGATCGACGCTCCCGACCTTGAGGGATACCTCGGCCCGCGCAAATTCATCGACGACCCGGCACAGAAGGACGACCTCGTCGGCGTGACGAACGGTCTTGCCTACACCGAGGTCGGCGGCGATCTTTTGAAGGTGGAGGTCCTTCCCGTGGACGGCACCGGCAAGATCGAGCTGACCGGCACGCTGGGCGACGTGATGAAGGAATCCGCCCGCATCGCCGTGACCTGGCTCCGCGCCCACGCGGACGAATACGGCGTCGCCCCCGATTTTTACAAGACCAAGGACATACATATCCACGTTCCCGAAGGCGCGGTGCCGAAGGACGGGCCGAGTGCGGGCGTTACGATGACGACCTCCCTCACCTCCGCCCTCTCCGGCATCCCCGTCCGGCACGATATCGCCATGACCGGGGAGATTACCCTGACCGGTCGGGTGCTCGCCATCGGCGGACTGAGAGAAAAGTCCACCGCGGCATACGTCAAGGGCATCCGCACCCTCCTGATCCCGCGGGACAATATGCGCGACATTCCGGAGCTTGACCCCGCCGTGCAGAAGGAGGTCCGCTTCATCCCCTGCTCCACCCTCTCCGACGTGCTGAGCCACGCCCTGAGAAAGCCCGCTCCCGCCGAGACGCTTCCCATCATCGAAGCGCCTGAGGAGCACGAGCCGAAGACCGCAGCGGTGAAGATCCCGAAATCCGATCCGACGCCGCGCTACAACCGCGTATGAAACCGAATCTCAACAACGCCTCTCTCAAAATGTCGGCGGGACTGATCTCCCAGTTCCCCGCCGACCGGCTTCCCCAAATCGCCTTTTCCGGCCGCTCGAACGTCGGGAAGAGCTCGCTCGTCAACGCGCTTCTGAACCGCAAAAGTCTCGCGCGGGTCAGCGGGGAGCCCGGAAAGACCATTACGGTTAATTTCTACGACATCGACAAAAAACTCTATTTCGTCGATCTGCCCGGCTACGGCTACGCGAAGCGCTCCCCCGAGGACAAGAAGCGCTGGTCGGCGCTGACGGACGGATATTTCACGAAGAATCCGAACATCGATTCCTTAAAGCTCGTGTGCGCCCTCGTCGATTCCCGCACGGGACCGACCGCGGACGACCGCGACATGCTCTATTATCTCCGCGAAACGGGCCTGCCCCACATCCTTGTCGCGACAAAAGCGGATAAGCTGAACGCGACCGAAACGAAGGCGTTTCGGGCGTTCCTCGAAGAAGACGAATCCACGCGCGGGCTCGACACGATCCTCTGCTCCGCGAGAACCGGGCTCGGCAGGGACGAGCTCTGGCGGAGGATCTACGAGGCCGCGAAGCTCTGAATTTTCGCTCGGAGGACCGAATATGATTCTTCATCCTCATTTTGACGTGAACGAAGCGGGGCACCTGACCGTCGCCGGAGTCGACGCCGTGAGCCTCGCCGAAAAATACGGCACCCCGCTCTATCTCATCGACACGGACGCGGTGCGCGCCATGTGCCGCCTTTACAAAAACACCGTGAAAACGGCGTTCGGCGGCGCGTCCGTTCCCGCCTACGCCGGAAAAGCCCTTTGCTACAAGGGGCTCTACCGTCTCATCGCCGAGGAAGGACTCTCGGCGGACTGCGTGTCGTCCGGGGAGCTTTACACCGCGCACTCCGCCGGTTTCCCGATGGAGCGCGTATTCTTCCATGGGAACAACAAGACGGACGAGGACCTCGCCTACGCGCTCGAGCTGGGCGTGGGACACGTCGTCGTCGACGGCACGGACGAGCTCGAAGCCCTCGAGCGGATCGCCGCCGAAAAGGGCGCGCGCGCGAAAATCCTTCTGCGCATCACCCCCGGCATCGATCCGCACACGCACAAGAAGATCGTCACCGGCAGCGTCGACTCGAAGTTCGGCATGGCGATCGCCACCGGACAGGCGTTCGATTTCGTGAAGGCCGCGCTTGCCGCGCCCCATATCGAGCTCGACGGCTGGCACTGCCACGTCGGCTCGCAGATCTTCGACATCGACCCCTTCACGGACGCGTGCGACATCATGCTCGCGTTTACGGCGCGGGTCAAAGCTCTCTTCGGTTATACTCCGAAAATTCTCAATCTCGGCGGCGGCATGGGCGTGCGCTACGTCGAGGACGATCCCGGGATCGACTACGTCAAAAATCTCACCGACATGGGAGCGGAGTTTGATCGGATGTGCGCGCTGTACGGTCTCGAAAAGCCCGCGGTCGTGCTCGAGCCCGGCCGTTCCATCGTCGCGGCCGCCGGAGCCACGCTTTACACCTGCGGCTCGGTCAAGACCGTGACGGGCTTCCGCAATTACGTCTCGATCGACGGGGGCATGCCGGACAACCCGCGCTACGCGCTCTACCAGTCCCGCTACACCGTCGTCAACGCGAGCCGCGCCGCCGAAAAATCGGACTTCCCCTGCACGCTCGCCGGGCGCTGCTGCGAGAGCGGCGACCTCATCGCCGAGGACGCGGCGCTCGCCCAGCCGAAGCGCGGGGATATCATCGCCGTGCTCGTCACCGGAGCCTACAACTATTCCATGGCGTCGAACTACAACCGCATCCCGCGTCCCCCGGTCGTGGAGCTTTCTTCCGAAGGAGACAGGCTCGCCGTCCGGCGTGAAACGCGCGAGGATCTTCTGGCGCTTGATCTTTAATCATTCCAGACGGGAGGCAGACCTTATTGAGCACTTCCAGACTGATCGAGTTTTTGTTCGTCATACCGTGCGTTCTCATCGCCCTGAGCGTTCATGAGGTCTCGCACGGCTGGATGGCATACAAGCTCGGCGACCCCACGGCGAAAAACATGGGCCGCCTGACGCTCAATCCCTTAAAGCACCTCGATCCGATCGGCACCCTGTGCATGATCTTCTTCCACTTCGGATGGGCGCGTCCCGTTCCGATCAACACGCGGTATTTCAAGAACAACAAGCGCGACACCGCGCTGACCGCTGCCGCGGGACCGATCTCGAACTTCATCATGGCGTTCGCCGGCGTGCTGTTTTTCCAGATTTTCGCCGTCATTTTCGCGCATCATCCGGCGCAGTCCGAGTTCGCCGTTCATCTGCAGTCCGGCGTTCTCACGCTCTTCTACACCTTCCATGTTCTGAACCTGTCGCTCGGGCTGTTCAACCTCATTCCCGTGCCTCCGCTCGACGGCTCGCGCATTTTTCTCGTGTGGTTGCCGCCGAAGTACTATTTCGGCGTGATGCAATACGAGCGCTATATCCAGATCGCTCTGCTGATCCTCCTGTGGACAGGGCTGTTGACCCTTCCGCTCGGGAAAGCGGTCAACGCGATCTCGGGCGGCATGGCATGGTTCGCGGATCTGATCATCCCCGGATAACGCCATGATCCAATACAAGCTCGAAACCTTCGAGGGGCCGCTCGATCTGCTGCTGTCCCTCGTCGCGAAGCATAAGCTCGATATCAGCGACATCCCGATCGATCTGCTCTGCGAGCAGTACATGGCGTACATCAAGGACGCCGAGGAGCACGACGTCGCGCTCGCCTGCGAATTCCTTCTGATGGCGAGCGAGCTCATGCTCATCAAAAGCCGGATGCTCCTGCCGCGCGATCCCGCATCGTCGGAGGACCCGCGCAAGCCCCTTGTCGACGCCCTCATCGAATATCAGCGCGCGAAGCTCGCGGCGGGCGAGCTGTCCGATCTCTTCCGTCTCTACGGCGGACGGACGGCGAAGGAACAGGACGACGTCTCCCCCGACCGGACCTATGTCGCCGACCACGCGGTCGATCTGCTCCGCGCCGCGCTCGTCCACGTATTCACGGAGACGAAATTCTCCGAAAAGACCGTGCGGGAAGAATTCTCCGGCATCGTCAATGCCCCCCGCATTCCGGTGGAGGACGTGATCGCCCGTCTGATCGGAGGTCTGCGCGAAAAGAACGCGGATCTCGAAGACTATTTCCGCCGTTCGGAGAGCCGCGCGGAGGTCATCGCGAAATTCATCGGGATCCTCGAACTTTTGAAATTCCACATCATCGAGCTGCGCGAATCGATCACCGAGGAAAACGTCACCGACGTGTACTCCCACGCCGAAATCGTTCTCATTGCCACGGACGAGGAGATCGCCGCCGCCCAGCTTGAATCGAACGATTATTGATCGCAAAGGTATTCCATGGACAAAAACCTTGAAGAAGAAATCGTATTTTACACCCCGGAGCAGCAGTTCGCCGTCATCGAGGCTTGTCTGTTCGCGGCGGGTCATCCTCTGAGCTATGAAAAGCTCGGCGAGGTCCTTCGGATCACCCCGGGAGAATGCGCCGATGTCGTGGAGAAAATGGCGTCCCTGTACAACAGCGGGGACGGCTTCCCCCGCGGCGTCATCCTCGTACGCTTTCCGGATTCCTGCCAGCTCTGCACGAAGGAGATCTATTCGACCGAGATCCGGCAGGCGCTCGGCATCCGGCGGGGCGGTCATCTCTCGCAGTCCCTGCTCGAGGTGCTCGCGATCGTCGCGTACAACCAGCCGAGCACGCGCGCCTTTGTCGACGCGGTCCGGGGCGTGGATTCGAGCTACGCGGTGGGCGCGCTGCTCGAGAAAAATCTCATCGAACCCTGCGGAAAACTGGACGCGCCCGGCCGTCCGACGCTCTACCGCACCACGACGGATTTTCTCCGCGTGTTCGGGATCGCGAGTCTGAACGAGCTGCCCGCGGTCCGCGTCAAAAACGACGCGGGTGAAACCGTCGAAATCACGCCGGAGCATAAGCCGGAACCGGATCCCTCGCCGGCGGAATAAGCGCGTCTCTGAGGAAACACGGAAAGGAGGTCATGCCCCTTGATCGTTTTGTATATCCTGCTCGGCATCGTGCTCTTCTTCGCACTACTCTTCTGGATGAAGGTCAGGGTCTTTGTCCGCCTCGAGGACGAAATGACGCTCCGCGCCGGTTACGGACCGATCGTTTTGACCCTTGTTCCGAAGAAAAAGAAAAAGCCCGTGAGCATCAAGGACTTTACTTATAAAAAGCATCAGAAGCGCCTCGCGAAGGACAGAGCCGCCGCGGAGAAAAAAGCGCTGAAGAAGAAAAAGAAGAAGGAAGAAAGCGATAAGAAGAAAAAAGCCAAGGAGCTCGAAAAGAAGGTCCAGAAGCTTGCCGAAAAGCACGACGGGGACAAGGACGTGAACAAGATCGCGTTCATCGTCGATCTCGTCAAATTGGGACTGGGCGAGCTCGCGGCGTTCCCCGGCTATCTCCACACGGATATCAAAATGCTCGACATCACCGTCGCCTCCGACGAGGCGGCAAGCACGGCGATCAAGTACGGAGCGATCTCGGCGGCGGTTTACAATCTGCTCGAGATCCTGAGAGCCAAGACCGTCATGCGCGCGCGGAAAAACGCCGTCATCGACGTACGCCCCGATTTCTGCTCGGAAAAAACCATATTCCATGTGGATTTCAGCGTCAAGATCCGCGTCTTCTCCTTCGTCCGCATCGGCTGGCACTTCCTTGTCTGGTTTGTGAAGCAGAAAATGAAGCGGGACTGATTCCCGCGACGTGCGGGCATTCCCCGCTTTCCCGATCCCAACCGTCGTCAGTAATCCTTATATATTATGAATACGATATCATTTCATACGGAGGTTCACCATGGCTGAAAACAGACTCGGCGAAATGAACAAGAATTCCATCGATTCCCTCGCGGGACTGATCGACCCCAACGCCGTCGTCGGCACGCCCATCGAAACGGCGAGCGGAACCACCATCATCCCGATCACGAAGATGTCGGTCGGCTACGCGTCCGGCGGCGTGGACTACGCGTCGAAGAAGGACGTTTCCGGCAAGCCCGGCAATTTCGGCGGAGGCGGCGGAACGGGACTCACAGTCTCCCCGGTCGCGTTCATCGTGGTACAGCCGGACGGAAACGTCTCCCTGCTCAACGTCGGCGCGCCCGCGCCGAGCGGCGGCTCCGCGCCCTCCGTGCCCGCGGATTCCGTTTCCCAGGTCGTCGGGTTCCTCGAACGCTCCCCCGATCTGATCGAGCGCATCAAGGCGATTTTCTCGAAGAAAAAAGAAGAAAACAAGATCTGACGATCATTTCCGCGCATAAATGTGCCTCAGCCGGGTATGCTGTGAGCAGAAAACGCGAGTTTTCGACGAATCACTGTTGCCCGGCGGAGGTTTTATGAAACGCACACTTGCCCTTCTTTTGGCCGTGCTCCTGCTTCTTTTGCCCTGCGCGTCCGTCCCCGTATCTGCCGGCGCGCCGGGTACTTCCGCGCGCGCCGCTTTTCTCATGGAGGCGGGCGGGGCTGTTCTCTACGAAAAGAACGCGGACGAGCGTCTTCCGATGGCGAGCACCACGAAGATCATGACGGCGCTTGTCGCGCTCGACTGCCTTGATCCGGACGCTCTTGTCACGGTTCCTCCCGAGGCGTGCGGTGTGGAGGGCTCAAGCGTCTATCTCTCCCCCGGCGAAAAGCTCACGGCGCGCGATCTGCTCGCCGCCGTTCTGCTTGAAAGCGCGAACGACGCGGCAGCCGCTCTCGCGTTCGCGGCGGCGGGCGGCATCGAACCCTTCGCGGAGCTGATGAACGAAAAGGCCGCGCAGCTCGGGCTTATGTCGACCCATTTCGTCAATCCGCACGGGCTGGACGACGAGGAGCACTACACGACCGCCCGCGACCTCGCGCGGTTGACCGCAGAAGCGCTCCGAAACGATTTGTTCCGCTCCCTCGTCGGCATGAAAAACGCCGTCATCGAACGGGATGGGCCCGGTCCGCGCGCGCTCATCAACCACAACCGCCTGCTCCGTATGTCCGAGGACGTGATCGGCGTCAAGACCGGCTATACGAAGCGCAGCGGGAGGTGTCTTGTTTCCGCGGCGCAAAAGGACGGCGTGCTTCTGATCGCCGTCACGCTTTCGGACCCCGACGACTGGGACGACCATCTCGCGCTTCACGCCTACGGCTTCTCCCGGTGCCGCCGCGTCATCCTCGCGGAGGCGGGGGAGATCGTGCTGCGCGTCCCCTGCGCAGGCGCGCCGGACGGTTTCGTGACCGCCTCGAATCCCTCAGCACTCTCGCTCTGCCTGACGGACAGCCCGGCTCTGTCCCGCGTGATCGAGGGAGAGCGGCTCTTGTTCGCGCCCGTCGAAAAAGGGACGCGGATCGGCGTCGTCACGTTTTACGCGGACGGAAAACCCGTCGCCTCCCTTCCCCTCCTCGCCGCGGAATCGATTCCCGCTCCGGAGGAGAAATCCTTCTTCGGTTTTTTCCGGAGGACCCGATGAACGAAATCAGATTATCGAAATACCTGACCGACTGCGGCGTGATGTCCCGGCGCGCCGCGGATCGGGAAATCACCGCCGGGACGATCACCGTCAACGGAGAGAGGGCGGTTCTCGGCCAGAAGATCGATCCGGAGACGGACGTGATCCTCTGGCGCGGGAAAAGGATCCGCGCGCGGGTGTTCTCGGACGAGCATCCGCATACTTATATTCTTCTGAACAAGCCCGTCGGCTACGTCACGACGATGAAGGACGACGGGGGGAGAAAAACCGTCGCCGATCTGACGCAAAACGTCGGGACGCGGGTCTATCCCGTCGGGCGGCTCGATTACTATTCGGACGGGCTCTTGCTCATGACGGACGACGGCGAGCTGACGAACCGCATTCTTCACCCCTCCCACGAGATCCCGAAGCGGTATCTCGCGACGATCCATTCCCTGCTGACCGAGGAGGACCTCGAAGCGCTCGCGGAACCGTTCGAGCTCGACGGGTACATGCTCCGTCCGTTCGGCGTCGAATTCGTCCGGTACGAGAAGTCGAACGGCGTCCCTTCCACGGTCGTGCGCTTCACGCTCTACGAGGGCCGCAACCGCGAGATCCGGAGAATCTGCGCGCGGTACGGGGCGAAGCTCTCCCGGCTGACGCGCGTCTCCATCGGCGAGCTGACCCTCGACGGCATCCCCTCCGGCAAGTGGCGGCCCCTGAACGACGAGGAGCTGCGCTACGTCAAATCCCTGTAAACGGCGGCGACGCGCGCCGCATGAAAAGAGGAAACTATGTTTGTTGTTCAACCCGTCCGCTCGCGCGAGATGCAAGAATCGCTCGCGCACATCGCGGAATGCCCGTTTTACGAGAATACCTACGCTTTCTTCGCCGCCGATCTGACCGACGACGCGTCGGAAGTGACGAAGATTCTCGGGCTCGCGCAGTTCACCTACGCGCCGGAGGAGGCGGTCTTCCTCTCGATCAAGGCCGTGCCCGGCTCCGAGGACGACGAGGCGATCATCGTGATGGTGCGCGCCGTCATGGCGTTTCTCAACCGCGCGGAGATCCCCTTCGTGTACGCGGCGGAGGGCTCGGCGGATCCCGCGTATCTCAAAAAGCTCGGCTTCCGTCCGACGGAGGACGGCAGGCAGGGCATCGATCTTCAGAAGTTTTACCGCTCGCACGGGCATGAGGCGTAATATACAAAGAAAACGGAGACGTCCCGAAGGACTCTCCGTTTTTTTGTTGAAGGGGGACGTTGCTTTCCGGTCACAGTCTCTCAGCGACGGCGTTCAGGAATTCGAGCGTGGTGACTTTTTTCTTGGTCGGCAGTTTCGAAAGAAGCCAGAGGTCGCCGGTCATCACGCCGTCCTCGATGGTCTTGACGCACGCCGCCTCGAGCCGGTCGGCGAAGGCGCAGAGCTCGGGGAGCTCGTCCAGCTCGCCGCGCTTGCGGAGTGCGCCCGTCCACGCATAGATCGTGGCGACGCTGTTCGTGGAGGTCTCCTCGCCCTTGAGGTATTTGTAATAATGCCGCTGGACGGTGCCGTGCGCTGCCTCGTATTCGTACGCCCCGGTCGGGGAGACGAGCACGGAGGTCATCATGGCGAGCGAGCCGTACGCCGTTGCGAGCATGTCGCTCATGATGTCGCCGTCATAATTCTTGCACGCCCAGACAAATCCGCCCTCGCTGCGCACCACGCGGGCGACCGCGTCGTCGATCAGGGTATAGAAATACGTGATCCCGAGCTCTTCGAACTTTGCGCGGAACTCGTTTTCGTAAATCTGTGCCCAGATATCCTTGAAGCGGTGGTCGTAGGTCTTCGAGATGGTGTCCTTCGCCGCGAACCAGAGGTCCTGCTTCGTGTCGGCGGCATAGCGGAACGCGCACCGGGCAAAGCTCGAAATCGACGCGTCGGTGTTGTGGATGCCCTGCGCGATGCCCGCGGAATTCTTAAATTCCTGAATGAGATGCCTCGTCTCGTTCCCCTCGGCGTCCGTGATGACGAGCTCGGCTTTGCCTCCGGCCGGGACCTTCGCCTCCACGTTCTTGTAGACGTCTCCGTAGGCGTGACGCGCTATGGTGATGGGCTTCTTCCAGGTCGGGAGGTAGGGCTCGATGCCTTTGACGAGGATGGGCGCGCGGAAGACGGTCCCGTCCATGACGGCGCGAATGGTTCCGTTCGGAGATTTCCACATTTCCTTCAGTCCGTACTCCGTGACACGCGCGGCGTTGGGGGTGATGGTCGCGCACTTCACCGCAACGCCGTATTTCAGCGCCGCCTCGGCGGACTCGGTGGTCACGCGGTCGTCCGTCGCGTCCCGGTTTTTCAGCCCGAGGTCGTAGTATTCGGTTTTGAGCTCCACATGGGGCTCGATGAGGATGTCCTTGATCCACTTCCAGATCACCCGGGTCATCTCGTCCCCGTCCATTTCGACGAGGGGCGTTTTCATCTGAATCTTCGCCATCACAAACTCCTTATTTCAGCTTCGCTTTCGTGTAGTCGAGCAGACCGCCGCAGAGCAGGATGTCGCGCATCCGGGGGCTCAGCTCGCATTTCGTTTCGAATTCCCTGCCGCGGGTGAGGTTCTTCACCTTCACGGCTCCTCCGGCGCGCACCTGATCTCTGAGGTCCTCCACGGCGAGGATGTCGCCCTGACGGATGTTTTCGTAATCCTCGTCGCTCGTGAACTCGAGGGGAAGGATGCCCGCGTTGATCAGGTTCTGCTTATGGATGCGGGCGAAGGATTTCACGATCACCGCCTTCACGCCGAGATACAGAGGCGCGAGCGCGGCGTGTTCGCGGGAAGAGCCCTGCCCGTAGTTCGAGCCGCCGACGACAATGGATTTGCCGAGCGCGAGCGCGCGGGACGGGAAGCTCTCGTCGCAGACCTCGAAGCAGTGCTTCGAGATTTCAGGAATATTGGAGCGCAGGGGAAGGATCTTCGCGCCCGCGGGCATGATGTGGTCGGTCGTGATGTTGTTGCCGACCTTGAGCGAGCATTCCGCCGTCAGGTGATCGGCAAGAGGCTCGGTCTTCGGGTACTCCTTGATGTTGGGACCGCGCAGGATCGCGATCTTTTCCGCGTCCTTCGGGGAGGCGGGCGGGGTGATCATGTTGTCGTTCACGCGGAAGGTCTCGGGCATGGGCTTGATCTCAAGCTCGCCGAGCTCGCGCGGGTCGGAGAAGACGCCCGCGACGGCGGACGCCGCCGCGACCTCGGGGGAGACGAGATAGACCTGCGCGTCGCGGGTGCCGGAGCGGCCCTCGAAATTGCGGTTGAAGGTGCGCAGGGAAATGCCGCCGGAATTCGGGGACTGCCCCATCCCGATGCAGGGACCGCACGCGGATTCGAGAATGCGCGCGCCCGCCCCGATGATATCGGCGAGGGAACCGTCCTCCGCCATCATGGCGAGCACCTGCTTTGAGCCGGGGGAGACGGAGAGCGACACGTCCGGATGGACCGTTCTGCCTTTCAGGATCGCGGCGACCTTGTGCATGTCGGCAAGGGAGGAGTTCGTGCAGGAGCCGATGCAGACCTGATCGATCTTCATGCCTTTCAGCTCGGTCGCGGATTTGACGTTGTCGGGAGAATGGGGGCACGACGCCATCGGCTCGAGCGCGGAGAGGTCGATTTCGACGACCTCGTCGTATTCCGCGTCCGCATCCGCCGCAAGGGGCAGCCAGACGTCCTCCCTGCCCTGCGCCCGGAGGAATGCGAGAGTGTTTTCATCCGAGGGGAAGATCGAGGTCGTCGCGCCGAGCTCCGCGCCCATGTTCGTGATCGTGGCGCGTTCCGGGACGCTCAGGGTCTTCACACCCTCGCCGGTGTATTCGATGATCTTGCCGACGCCGCCCTTGACGCTCAGGATCGAAAGCAGCTTCAGGATCACGTCCTTCGCGGCGACCCAGGGGCTGAGCTTGCCCGTGAGCTCGACTTTCACGATCTTCGGATAATTGATGTAATACGCGCCGCCGCCCATCGCGACCGCCACGTCCAGTCCGCCCGCTCCGATCGCGAGCATGCCCAGGCCGCCGCCCGTGGGGGTGTGGCTGTCCGAGCCGATGAGGGTCTTGCCCGGCGCGCCGAAGCGCTCGAGATGCACCTGATGGCAGATGCCGTTGCCCGGGCGGGAATAATAGATCCCGTGCTTCTTCGCAACGGAGGCGATGAAGCGGTGGTCGTCCGCGTTCTCGAAGCCGGACTGGAGGGTGTTGTGGTCAATGTAGGCGACGCTGCGCTCCGTTCTGACCTGGGAGATGCCCATCGCTTCGAATTCGATGTACGCCATCGTGCCCGTCGCGTCCTGCGTGAGCGTCTGGTCGATTTTCAGACCGATCTCGGAGCCCTTCTTGAATTCCCCGTCGGCGAGGTGGGAGAGCATGATTTTTTCCGCGAGTGTGAGTCCCATGGGAAACGTTCCTTCTTTCGATGAATAATTTTGAACGAAACGCTGTATATTTTCTGTATATCTGTTATAAATATGCCGATCAATATTATACCACACAATCTCCCTTCTGTCAAGAGGATTCGCGAATTCCCCCCTCTCACACCCTTTTCTCGGTAAATTCCGCACAAAATTTTTTTCTGAGACCGAAACATCCGTGCAATTCTCCGATTGACAGCGGACGCGGAAATATGGTATAATATCAAAAATCAGCGGTCGGTTCCCGTGCCGGAATCAAAGCCTTCCGGACGGCGCGATTCGCCCGCTCCGATTTCCGGAGGGTACCATGAGGGTTTGCACAAAGGTGACGCGCGCCGAACTCGGGGAACTGTTTTCTTCCCTCCGTCCCCGCATCGATCTTTCAGACACCTCCGTTTCTTCCACCGATAAAATAGCCGTTTTTCCCGGTTTCTGCGACGTGCACGTGCATTTTCGCGAACCGGGTTTTTCATATAAAGAGACCATCGCGACGGGCTCCCTCGCCGCCGCGCGCGGCGGATATACCGCCGTCTGCGCCATGCCGAACCTGAATCCGGTTCCCGATTCGCGCGAACACCTCGAAGAGGAGCTTCAGCTGATCCGGGACGGCGCGGTGATCGACGTCCTTCCCTACGGCGCGCTGACCGTCGGAGAAAAGGGCGAGGCGCTCGCCGACCTTGAGGGAATGGCTCCCGACGCCGCCGCCTTTTCGGACGACGGACGCGGGGTGCAGTCTGAGTCCCTCATGCGCGAGGCGATGATCCGGGCGAAATCTCTCGGAAAAATCGTCGCGGCGCACTGCGAGGACAATTCCCTGCTCCGGGGCGGATACATTCATGCGGGGGCGTATGCCGCGGCGCACGGACACCGGGGCATCGTCTCGGAAAGCGAATGGGGTCCGATCGCGCGCGATCTGCGTCTCGCGAAGGAGACGGGCTGCGCGTACCACGTCTGCCACATCTCCTGCCGGGAAAGCGTCGAGCTCATCCGGGCGGCGAAGGCTGAGGGCGTGGACGTGACCTGCGAGACCGCGCCGCATTACCTCCTTCTTGACGACAGCATGCTCGAGGAGGACGGACGGTTCAAAATGAATCCCCCGCTCCGCTCGGCAGGCGACCGCGAAGCGCTCGTCGAGGCGCTCGCGGACGGGACGGTCGACATGATCGCCACCGACCACGCGCCGCACTCCGCCGAAGAAAAGGCAAGGGGCCTCGAGAAAAGCGCGTTCGGCATCGTCGGGCTCGAGACGGCGTTCCCCGCGCTGTACACAGGTCTCGTGAAAACGGGGCTCATCTCCCTCGGGCGGCTGATCGAAGCGTTCGCATACGCGCCGCGGGAGCGATTCGGCATCGGGCTCGGGGAAAGCTATACGGTCTGGGATCTCGGCGAAGAATTCACCGTCGACCCCGCAGAATTTCTCTCGAAGGGCAGATCTACGCCGTTTGAAGGGCGTCGGTTTTCCGGAGTCTGCCTCAAAACGGTATGGAACGGAAAAACCGTCTGGGAACGGAAAACAAACGGCTGAGGCGGCATTGATCAAAGTTGATTCACTCTCACACGGAGGATTAAGAATATGGCAAAGAGAACGGACGTAAAGAAGGTACTCATCATCGGTTCGGGTCCCATCGTCATCGGACAGGCAGCGGAATTTGACTACGCGGGGACGCAGGCGTGCCTCGCGCTGAAGGAGGAGGGCTATGAGGTCATCCTCTGCAATTCCAACCCCGCCACCATCATGACCGACACGCAGATCGCGGACAAGGTCTACATGGAACCCCTGACCCTCGAATACATCGCGAAGATCCTGCGCTACGAGCGCCCGGACGCCATCGTCCCCGGCATCGGCGGTCAGACCGGTCTGAATCTCGCCATGCAGCTGGAAAAGAAGGGCGTGCTGCGCGAATGCGGGGTCGAGCTGCTCGGCACCCCGTTCACGAGCATCGAAAAGGCGGAGGACCGCGAGCTGTTCAAGGAAATGTGCGAATCCATCGGCGAGCCGGTAATCCCTTCCGAAATCACCTACTCCCTCGAGGAGGCGCGCGCGGCGGCGGAGCGGATCGGCTATCCCGTCGTGCTCCGGCCCGCGTTCACCCTCGGCGGCACGGGCGGCGGCTTTGCGAACAACCCGGAGGAGCTCGAGGACATCGGCTCGAGCGCCTTCCGTCTCTCCCCCGTGCACGAGGTGCTCGTCGAGAAATCGGTCAAGGGCTACAAGGAAATCGAATTCGAGGTCATGCGCGACTCGAACGACCACGCCATCACGATCTGCGGCATGGAAAACGTGGACCCGGTCGGCGTGCACACCGGCGACTCCATCGTCGTTGCCCCGATCCTCTCCCTGAACGACCACGATCTCAAAATGCTGAACGATTCGGCGATCAAGATCATCCGCGAGCTGAAGATCGAGGGCGGGTGCAACGTCCAGTTCGCGCTGAATCCGACGTCGAGCGAATACTTCCTCATCGAGGTCAACCCGCGCGTGTCCCGCTCCTCCGCGCTCGCGTCGAAGGCGTCCGGTTATCCGATCGCCCGCGTCACGGCGAAGATCGCGCTGGGCATGGCGCTCGAGGACATTCCCGTGGCGGGCGGCACAGCGGCGACCGAGCCCTCGCTCGATTACATAGTCGCGAAGTTCCCGCGCTTCCCGTTCGACAAATTCTCCGACGCGCCGAACACCCTCGGCACGCAGATGAAGGCGACCGGCGAGGTCATGGGCATCGGCTCGAACCTCGAGGAATGCTTCCTCAAATCCGTGCGCTCGCTGGAAACCGGCGTGCATCACCTGCACCTCGCGAAATTCGATTCGAAGACGGATGAGGAGCTGCTTGATTATATCTCCGAATTCCGGGACGATAATATCTACGCGGTCACGGAGCTTTTGCGCCGCGGCACCCCGATCGAAAAGCTGCACGAGATCACGATGATCACCGAGCTCTTCCTCGAGTCGATCAAGAAGATCGTGGAGATGGAGAATACCCTGCGCTCGAACCCCGGCGACGTCGACCTGCTCCGTGCGGCGAAGAAGATGGGATTCGCGGACAAGACCGTCGCGGGACTCTGGAACACGACCGAGATGGATGTGTACGACACGAGACTGAAAGAGGGCATCGTCCCCGTCTTCCGCATGGTCGACACCCTGCACACGGGGAAATACATCGCCTACCTCTACTCCTCCTATACCGGGAAGAACGACTCCCGCCTCGGGACGAAGAAAAAGATCGTCGTGCTCGGCGCGGGCCCGATCCGCATCGGCCAGGGCGTGGAATTCGACTACTCCACCGTTCACGCCGTACAGACCATCAAGCGGGAGGGCTATGAGGCGATCATCATCAACAACAACCCGGAGACCGTTTCGACGGACTACACCACCGCCGACAAGCTGTATTTCGAGCCTCTGACGCCCGAGGACATCATGGCGATCCTCAATTTCGAGAATCCCGAGGGCGTGATCGCATCGCTCGGCGGACAGACCGCCGTCAATCTCGCCGAGCCCCTGATGAAGCGCGGCGTGAAGATCATCGGCACCGACTGCGACGCCATCGAGCGCGCGGAAAACCGGGACGCTTTCGAAAAGCTGTTGCTGGATCTCGGCATCCCCCAGCCGAACGGACGCGCCGTGACCTCCATCGAGGAAGGCGTGCGCGCGGCGGAGGAGATCGGCTATCCGGTGCTTGTCCGCCCGAGCTTCGTCCTCGGCGGGCGCGCCATGCAGATCGTCGCGAAGGAAGAGCATCTGCGCCGCTACCTCAAGACTGCCGTGGAGATCGACGTGGACAAGCCCGTGCTCGTCGACAAGTACATCGGCGGCAAGGAGGTCGAGGTCGACGCCATCTGCGACGGGCGGGACGTCTTCGTGCCCGGCATCATGGAGCTGGTGGAGCGCACCGGCATTCACTCCGGCGACTCGATCTCCCTCTACCCGACCCTCTCCATCTCCGACAAGGTGAAGGGCACCATTCTCCAGTACGCGAAAAAGCTCGGGCTGGGCATCGGCATCATCGGGCTTTACAACATCCAGTTCATCGTCGACAAAAACGACAACGTCTACATCATCGAGGTCAACCCGCGTTCCTCCCGCACGGTTCCCTTCCTCTCTAAGGCGACGGGCTTCTCCCTCGCGGACATCGCGACCGAGGTCATCCTCGGCAAGAGCCTGAAGGAACAGGGCTTCTTCGATCTCTATCCCGAAGAAAAGAAGCGGTATTACGTCAAGGCTCCGGTCTTCTCCTTCCAGAAGATCAAGGGGCTGGACGCCTACCTCTCCCCCGAAATGAAATCCACGGGCGAAGCGATCGGCTACGACGACAAGCCCCACCGCGCGATGTACAAGGCGCTCGTCGCCTCGGGCATGCGCATCGTGAACTACGGCACGGTGATCTTCACCCTCGCGGACGAGGACAAGGAAGAAGCCCTTCCGCTCGCGCGCCGCTTCTACGACATGGGCTTCAACATCGAAGCGACCACGGTCACGGCGAACTTTTTGAAGGATCACGGCGTGCGCACGAGACTGCTGCACAAGCCGAGCGAGGGTTCGACGGAGATCGTCGACGCCATCCGCGCGGGCTACGTGAGCTACGTCATCAACACGAGAGCGATCCTCTCCGGCTTCCACACCATTGACGGCGTCGCCATCCGCCGCGCCGCCACGGAATCGGGCGTGACCATGTTCACCTCGCTCGACACGGTGAGCGTTCTGCTCGACGTGCTGGAAGAGACGACGCTCAAGATCTCTACGATCGACGCGAAATAAGCGCGTATGCTGCGGAGAGCCGCGGCGCGCAAACGAAAGGAAACCGCATGAAACAGGAGAAACTCACCGTTCTCTCGAACCGCCCTCTCACAAAAGGCGTCTACGAAATGAAGCTCGCCGGGGACACGAGCGCGTTTTCCCGCCCGGGGCAGTTTCTGAACATCGCGCTCGAAGGCTTCTATCTCCGCCGTCCGATCTCCGTCTGCGATCTCGACGGGGATACGATCACGATCCTTTATAAGGTCGTCGGGCACGGGACCGAAGCGATGAGCGCCTACGGTCCCGGCAAGGAGCTCGACATTCTGTGCGGGCTCGGCAACGGGTATGACACCTCGAAAAGCGGTCAGAATCCCCTTCTGATCGGGGGCGGCGTCGGCATCCCTCCGCTCTACGGGCTGGCAAAAGCCCTCGTCGCCGAGGGCAAGCACGTCACGGCGATCCTGGGCTTCAACACGGCAGAGGAGATCTTTTACGAAAATGAATTCCGATCCCTCGGCGCGGACTGCATCGTCGCGACGGCGGACGGCTCGGCGGGTGTCCGAGGCTTCGTCACGGACGCTCTGCCGGATAATTACAGCTATTTCTACACCTGCGGCCCCGAGCCGATGCTGAAAGCCGTGTACCGCGCGTCGAAGACCTCCGGTCAGTTCAGCTTCGAGGAGCGCATGGGCTGCGGATTCGGCGCATGCATGGGCTGTTCGTGCAAAACCGTGACGGGGTACAAGCGCATCTGCCGCGAAGGACCCGTACTCGAAAAGGAGGAGATCCTATGGGAAAAATGAGCGTGAACCTCTGCGGGATCGAGCTCTCGAATCCCGTCATCCCCGCGTCCGGCACCTTCGGCTACGGGTATGAATTCGCCGAGCTCTACGACATCAACATTCTCGGCACCTTCTCCTTCAAGGGCACGACGCGCGAGGCGCGCTTCGGCAACCCCACGCCCCGCATCGCGGAGTGCCGCGCGGGGCTCATCAACGCGATCGGACTGCAGAACCCGGGCGTCGACCGCGTGATCGCCGAGGAGCTTCCGAAGCTCAAAAAGGTCTTTCACAAGCCCGTCATGGCGAACGTCAGCGGGTTTTCGCTCGAAGAGTACGTCGAGGTCTGCTCCCGGCTTGACCGCGAGGAGCAGGTCGGCTGGCTCGAAGTCAACATCAGCTGCCCGAACGTGAAAAAAGGCGGCGCGTCCTTCGGCATGACGCCCGAGGGAGCGGCCGCGGTGACGAAGGCGGTCAAGGCCGTGACGAAAAAGCCCTGCATCATGAAGCTCACGCCGAACGTGACGGACATCGTCTCCATCGCGAAGGCGTGCGAGGACGCGGGCGCGGACGGCGTCAGCCTCATCAACACCATGTACGGGATGCGCATCGATCTCAAAACGAAGCGTCCCGTGATCGCGAACCGCATGGGCGGCTATTCCGGTCCCGCGACCTTCCCCGTCGCCCTCCGCATGGTCTATCAGGTGTACGCGGCGGTGAAGATCCCCATCGTCGGCATCGGCGGCGTCAGCACGGCGGAGGACGTCGTGGAAATGATGCTCGCGGGCGCGACCGCGGTGGGCGTGGGCGCGGCGAACTGTGTGGAACCGTTCGCCTGCCGGAACATCGTCGAAGACCTGCCCCGGGTCATGGACAAATACGGGATCGAAAATCTTTCCGATATCATAGGAGGCGCGCAGTAATGGGCAAGGACGTCATCATCGCATGCGATTTCCCGTCGGCGGACGAAACGCTCCGGTTTCTCGACCGGTTCACCGGTAAAAAGCCCTTCGTCAAGATCGGCATGGAGCTCTTTTACGCCGAGGGTCCGTCGATCGTGCGCCGGCTCAAGGAGAGAGGACACAGGGTCTTCCTCGATCTGAAGCTGCACGACATTCCGAACACGGTGAAAAAAGCCATGGCGGTCCTGTCCGCGCTGGACGTCGACATCGTGAACTGCCATGCGTCCGGCACGGTCCGGATGATGGAGGCCGCCCGCGAAGGGCTGACCCGTCCGGATGGGAGCCGTCCCCTGCTCATCGCGGTGACCCAGCTCACCTCGACCGATCAGGAGGCGATGGAAAACGATCTTCTGATCAAATCCCCGATTCAAGAGGTCGTCGCGCACTACGCGTCGAACGCGAAGAAAGCAGGGCTCGACGGCGTGGTCTGCTCCCCGCTCGAGGCGGCGAAGGTCCACGCGCTCTGCGGCGCGGACTTTCTCACCGTCACCCCCGGCATCCGTTTTGCGGACGGGGACGTCGGCGACCAGAAGCGCGTCATGACCCCCGCGGCGGCGCGTGAGATCGGCTCAGACTACATCGTCGTCGGCCGTCCCGTGACCGCGGCGGCGGATCCGGTCGAAGCGTACGAGCGCTGCGTACGCGAATTCGTCGACCGCTGAAGGAACGCGGCCTTTCGAAAACAAGCCCGCAAAGAGCCATACATAATAATCTGTAAGAAGTACGGCGCCGTCAAAACGGCGGAACCGTCCCGGAGATAAAAAAGAAGGAGGATCTTTCATGCTCGAGCGACTCATCGCCAAAGACCTTTTGAAAATCAAGGCGGTCTTCTTCCGCCCGGACGAGCCCTTTACCTGGGCTTCCGGCATCAAGAGCCCCGTCTACTGCGACAACCGCCTGACCCTCACCGCGCCGGACGTGCGGGGAGACGTTGAGAACGGACTCGCCGCGCTGATCCGCGAGAATTATCCGGACGCCGAGGTCCTCATGGGCACCTCGACCGCCGGGATCGCGCACGCTGCCATCACCGCCCACCTCATGGGACTGCCGATGGGCTACGTCCGCTCCGGCGCGAAGGACCACGGGCGGCAGAATCAGATCGAAGGAAAACTCGAAAAAGGACAGAAGGTCGTCGTCGTGGAGGATCTGATCTCGACCGGCGGCTCCGTGCTCGAGGTCGTAAACGTTCTCCGGGAAGCGGGCGCGGACGTGCTCGGGATCGTCTCGATCTTTACCTACGGAATGAAAAAGGGTCTCGAACGGCTCGCGGAGGCGGGGGTCAAGAACGTGTCCCTCACAAACTTCGACGTCGTCGCTGAAGTTGCCGCGGAGGAGAACTACATCGCTCCGGCGGACGTCGCGCGGCTGATCGCGTTCCGGAACAACCCCTCGGACGAGAGCTGGATCGGAGGGGCGAAATGAGAAGCGTCATCGACATTCCCGATCTCTCCCCTGCGGAAATCGACGAGCTGATCGACACCGCGCAGGACATCATCGACCATCCCGCGGCGTATGCCGACCGGTGCCGGGGCAAAAAGCTCGCGACCCTCTTCTTTGAGCCGTCGACGCGCACCCGACTGAGCTTCGAGGCCGCCATGTACGAGCTCGGCGGCGCGGTGCTCTCCGTCACGGACGCGGCGTCCTCCTCGGCTTCGAAGGGCGAGAGCGTCGCGGACACGGCGAAGGTCATCAGCTGCTACGCGGACATCATCGCCATGCGCCACCCGAAGGAAGGCGCGGCGCTCGTCGCGGCGAACAACGCGACGGTCCCCGTGATCAACGCGGGCGACGGCGGTCACTGCCATCCCACGCAGACGCTTGCCGACCTTTTCACCATCTTCCGCGAGAAGGGCGGCTTCTCCGGGCTGACCGTCGGGCTGTGCGGCGACCTCAAATTCGGACGTACGGTGCACTCTCTGATCAACGCGCTCTCCCGGTACGACGGGATGAATTTCGTTCTGATCTCGCCCGAGGAGCTGAAGCTGCCGAGCTACGTGAAGGAGGAATCCCTCAAGGCGCGGGGCCTTCCCTACCGCCAGACGACGAGCCTCGAGGACGCGATGCCCTCGCTCGACGTGTTGTACATGACGCGCGTGCAGCGGGAGCGCTTCTTCAACGAGGAGGACTACCTCCGCCTGAAGGACAGCTACATTCTGACGCCGCAGAAGCTCGCGGCGGCGAAATCCGATCTCTGCATCATGCACCCCCTGCCGCGCGTGAACGAAATCAGCGTCGCGGTCGACCGGGATCCCCGCGCCTGCTATTTCAAGCAGGTGCTCTACGGAAAATACATGCGGATGGCTCTCATCCTGAAGCTGCTTGCGGAGGCTGCCATATGAACATTGATTCGATCCATACGGGCATCGTCATCGACCACATCACGGCGGGCAGGAGCATGAAGCTCTACGATCTTCTGAACCTCGGCTCCCTCGACTGCTCCGTCGCCATCATTCAGAACGCCGTGAGCCGGAAAATGGGGCGCAAGGACATCATCAAGATCGACGCGGACATTCCCCTGAACTTCGACGTCATCGGCTTCGTCGATCCCGGCGCGACCGTGAACGTCATCCGGGACGGCAAGCTCGCCGAAAAGCGCACGATCCCCATGCCGGAATATCTCGTGAACGTCATCCGGTGCAAGAATCCGCGCTGCATCACCACGACCGAGCAGGAGCTCGACCACATTTTCCGCCTCACCGATCCGAAGCACGAGATCTACCGCTGCATTTACTGCGAGACAAAAGCGAACTGAGCGCGAAAAGCGCCGTCCCCATACCGCCGCGCTTCCGAAAGGATCCCGCGGCGTTTTTCGAAAGCAGTCACAAATGCGCGAGTTTGCGCATAACTGTTGACAAATCCGTAAAAATGCGGCATAATGAAAGCAGTATCAAACGAGAAAGGACAACATCATGAATCTGAAAACCTGCACTCTCGGCATCGAGCTCGGCTCCACCCGCATCAAGGGCGTTCTGCTCGACGAGAATCACAAAATCGCCGCGTCCGGTTCCTTCGACTGGGAAAACCGGCTGGAAAACGGCATCTGGACCTATCCCATCGAAGAGGTGGCTGCCGGGATGCGCGCGTGCTACAAGGCGCTCGCGGATGATTACCGCGCGAAATTCGGCGAAGAGCTCACCACCGTCGGCGCGATCGGCGTCTCCGGCATGATGCACGGCTACCTCGCGTTCGACAAGGACGGGAATCTGCTCGTTCCCTTCCGCACCTGGCGCAACACCATCACGGGAGAAGCGGCGGAAAAGCTTACCGCGCTCTTCGGCTTCAACATTCCCCAGCGCTGGAGCGTCGCCCATCTTTATCAGGCGGTTCTGAACAAGGAAGAACACCTCCCCCGCCTCGATCACATCACCACCGTCGCGGGATACCTGCATGAAAAGCTCACGGGACGCCGCGTGCTCGGCATCGGCGAGGCGTCGGGCGTGTTCCCGATCGACAGCTCCACGCTCGATTACGACGCCGCGATGCTCGCGAAATTCACCGATCTGCTCGCCCCGCTCGGCTTCGGCTGGACGCCCGTCTCCGTGCTCCCGTCCGTCCTTACGGCGGGTGAAAACGCGGGATATCTCACCGAGGAGGGAGCCCTGTTCCTCGATCCGACCGGGACCCTGAGGCCCGGTATTCCCTTCTGCCCGCCGGAGGGCGACGCGGGGACCGGCATGACGGCGACCGACTCGGTCCGGCTCTACACGGGCAACGTCTCCGCAGGCACGTCCGATTTCGCGATGGTCGTCGTCGACCACCAACCGGGCGTTCACCGCGAGATCGACATGGTGACGACCCCGGACGGGCTTCCCGTCGCCATGGTGCACTGCAACAACTGCACGTCCGACATCAACGCGTGGGTCGGACTCTTCGGCGAGTTCGCGAAACGCGCCGGGCTCGAGATCTCAAAGCCCGCGCTCTGTGACCTGCTTCTCCTGTCCGCGCTCGAGGGAGATGCGGATTGCGGCGGCGTGATCTCCTACAACTATTTCTCCGGCGAGGGCATCACGGACGTGAACGAAGGGCGTCCCGTCGTCGTGCGTCAGCCGGACAGCGCGTTCAATCTCCCGAACTTCATGCGCGCGCACCTGCTCTCCGCGCTCGCGACCTTAAAGATCGGCCTTGACATTCTCACGAACGAGGAAAAGCTGCGCATCGACAAGCTCTTCGGGCACGGCGGCTTCTTCAAGACCGAGGTCGCGGGGCAGAAAATGCTCTCCGCCGCCGCGGGCGTTCCGGTTTCCGTCATGAAGACGGCGGAAAGCGGCGGCCCCTACGGCATGGCGCTGCTCGCGGCGTACATGCTGAACCGCGCGGACGGCGAGGGACTCGCGGACTACCTCGACAACCGCGTCTTCGCCGACGCCGAGACCTCCACCCTCATGGCAAGCCACGAAGACATTGAAGGCTTCAACGTCTTCCTCGCGCGCTACCGCAAGGCGTTCCCGGTCGAGCTCGCGGCGATCGAAACGGTCAGGTGACAAAATGAAAACAGGCGTCTGCTCGACGGATTTTGAAAGATCCCCCCTGCTCTCCCCCGCCGCGCTCTTTGAGAAGATCAAATCGCTCGGCTTCGACGCCGTACAGTTTTCCTTCACCTCCGTCACGGGCGTCGATTACGAGCCGAGCGGGCTGATCGAGATCCCGGAAGAGATCCCGCTGAAAACCGTTCTCGACGTGTATCGGGCATCCGAGAAAATCGCCCTGCCCGTCGGGGTCATCAACGCGACCTTCAACATGACGCACCCCGACCGCCTCGTGCGTGAAGAGGGACTGCGGCGCTTCGCGAAACTCGCCGAGATCGCGTCCGCCATCGGCTGTCCCATCCTCTCGCTCTGCACCGGGACGCGCAATACCGCGCACCTCTGGCGGCCTTCACCGGACAACGGCGCCCCCGAGGCGTGGGAAACCATGCTCAGCACGGTGCGGCGCGCCGCACAGATCGCGGAGAAGGCGGGCGTGTGTCTCGCGGTCGAAACGGAGGCGTCGAACGTGGTCTCCACGCCGGAGAAGGCGCGCCGTCTGCTCGACGAGATCGGTTCTGCGAACCTCGGCATGATTCTCGATCCGGCGAATCTCTTCCTGCCCGGAGAGGCGAGACCGGAGAACGCGCGCTCCTCCCTGGACCGGGCGTTCGAATGCTTCGGCTCCGAGATCCTGCTCGCGCACGGAAAGGATATCCGCGCGGGGGACGGCATCGATTTCTGCGGGACGGGGCTCGGGATGGTCGATTTCCCCTATCTCGCAGGGAAACTGCGCGCATCCGGTTTCCGCGGCGCGATGTACCTCCACGGCATCTACGACGAAGCGGACATGCCGCGCGCCCTTTCCTTCTGGAAAAAGGCGGAAGGTACACGGTGACGACACATCGCAGCGACAATAGACAATATCCACAAAAACAAGCCTGAAATTTATCAACGAAAAAGCCGGAAAAACGGAGTTGTTCACAAAATTGTCTACAATTCCGTTTTCCGCCGTGCTATAATAATTTAAGTATATTCATCTCCGCCCGCGCGCGGATAATTTCTGACAGGGAGCGGATTTCTGTTTTGGAAAGAGTATTTGAGTATCTGAAACGAAGCATCACCATCGCGTGGAAGACGGTATTTTTCAATTTCCTGCAATACCTTCCGTTCTTCATCGCGATCATCATCGTTCAGCTTCTCTACGGCATGATGACGGTGTCGAACGACAACAACAACCGTGTCGAATATCAGCACGTCATGGAGCACTACGACTACCACATGGTGCTGAAGGGACTGAACGGCGACCAGGCGCGCTACCTGCTCGAGGACAAGGGCGCGGTTTTCAAAAGCGACGTCGTGTTCGACGTAGTCAATTACGAACAGTACAAGAACAACTTCAACGGAGAAGAGCGCTTTGACATCTATCTCCGGTTCAAGGGCGAAACGCAGGGCGAACTGAACCAGTCTGTGAAGCGCTTCACGTCCGGCTACGAAAAAGCGCTTGCACAGCTGGGCGCGGAGGGCACGTCGTTCACCAAATCCATAACGACGCTGCTCAACTTCGAGAAAAACCAAAGGGCGAACGCCATCACCTTTGTCATCATCACGCTGGTGCTGCTCGCGCTCTCCATCTTCCTGCTGACCTCGCTGTACAACATCCGGATCAATCAGTATAAATTCCAGTACGGTATTTATCTGACCTTCGGCGCGGACTTCAAGATGCTGTTCTCGACATGCTTCTGGGAGCTCTTCGTCATTTTCGTCGTGACCTTCATCCCGACCATGATGCTCTCGACGTTCATCTCCTGGATGTTCTACCGTGTATCGGGCTACGGATTCCTCTTCAACGGTCTGTCGATCCTGAAGACCTTCCTCTTCACCCTGGTCGTCATTCTCGCCTCCTGCTGGACGCCGATGAAGATCATGTCGGTGAAGGACCCGATGGGACTCATCATCACCGAGGACAACTCGAACCTCGTCACCTCTCCGCGGCGTTCCTTCAACATCTTCGCGGAAAAGTTCCCGACTAAATACGAATTCTATTCGATCTGGCGTTTCCGGAAATACAACATCCAGCTTCTTTCCTCCGCGATCGTATTCTGCGCCCTGTTCATCATGGGTCTTTACATGGCGGACATCTACAACACAGACCTGAATTATCCGCGTCCGCAGTTTGAGGTGGACCTGAAGGATTCGGGCTTCGAATACGACGAGCTGATGAGCAAGGAGCTCTACGCCATGGACGGCGTGCGGGCGGTCGAAATCAACGACAACTCGACGGAAGCGATGGACATCGCCTCGCACATGCTCGTGAAGTCCTCCCACGTCCGCCTCTTCAAAAACCTCGTGACCTACAGCGGCACGGAGTTCCCCGAGGCACAGAACGGCAACTGGCGCGTCTCAAACGACGTGGTCTACACCGCTCTGCCCGAGGAGCAGATCCAGATCCTCGAGGATTATGACATCAAGCTTCTCGACAGTCTCTCCAGCCTGAGCGACTGCATCAAGGATCCGCAGTACGTCATCGTCGGCGACTCCGTCTCGAACGTTCCCACCTTCAAGTACAAGGTCGGCGACGAGATCTGGATCGGCGTCAAGACGGGACAGATCCGTTCGGTCGACTCGAACTCGACGGGACGCGCGCTGCTCAAGAGTCAGGTTTCCTACTTCCACTTCGAATACCACAAGTTCATCATCGGCGCGATCATCTACGACATTCCCTCCGGCTCCACGCCGATCTTCATGAACCTCGACAACTACAAGACGATCACGGGCAAGACGCCGAAGGCGACCTCGTTCAGCATCTATGTCGATCACGGGATCACGCCCGACGCGGTGAACGCTTTGTACGCCGATATCCGCGACTGGAGCCACGATTACGGCGACGTCAAGGTTTCGAACACGGACATCACCCTGCTCAACGCCATTACCCGCGACAAGCACTACGGCGAGCTTTACATCGCGATCTCCCTTTTGATCCTCTGCATCTCCCCGCTGATCTGGTTCTTCTCCCAGACCCTCTATTACACGAAGCGCGAGCGGGAGTTCAACATTCTCCAGTCCCTCGGCGCGATCGGAAAGGAGATACGGCAGATCTACCTGCAGGGCGGTCTGTGCATGGCGACCATGTCGCTCATTGTATCGATCATTCTGAGCTACGCGGGCAGTTACCTCTTGTTCTACGTCTACAACGTCGTCGTGCCGTACTTCACCAAAGAGAACGTGCGCTACGTCTTCTACATGCCTTGGTACGCCATCCTGACGAGCATCGTCATGTCCGTCTTCTGCGGCTTCTTCTCCACCTACCTGCCCTTCCGCAGCTATTACAAGCACCGTTATTCGCTTGAAAACGGCGGCGCGGGCAAGGAATTCGGCGCGGACGAATAAGCGCCCCGAAATCATACCGTTCGATCGAGAAAGGAATACGATTTTATGGCAAATACAACTCCCGAATACATGCTCCAGACGGAGAGCGTCATCAAGCAGTACAAGCAGTACGATACCGTCATCACGGCTGTCAACCGCGCGTCCATCAAGGTCGAGGCGGGCGAATTCGTCGCCATCATCGGCACGTCCGGCTCCGGTAAATCGACGTTTCTCCACATCTGCGCTGGGCTTGACTCCTGCGACGCTGGGCGCGTTCTGATCCGCGGTCAGGATATCACGAAAATGTCGGCGGACGAGCTGAGCCGCTTCCGCGGGAGCAACATGGGCTTCGTCTTCCAGCGCCACAACCTCATTCCGCAGTTCACCGCGCTCGAAAACATCCTGATCCCGACCATGATGTGCAACAAGCCGGAGCTTTCCTATCAGGAGACTCTGAGGCGTCTCGTGGAGACCCTCCAGCTCACCGAACGTCTCAACCACCTCCCATCCGAGCTTTCCGGCGGTCAGCAGCAGCGCGTCGCCATCGCCCGCGCGATGATCAACATGCCGGACATCCTCTTCGCCGACGAGCCGACCGGCAACCTTGACCGCGCCAACGCGGACGAGGTGCTGAAGCTGCTCCTCAAAACGCGTCAGGACATGGGTCAGACCCTGATCATGGTCACGCACGACCTTTCCATTGCCGAGCACGCGGACCGCATCTTCCGCATGGAAAACGGTCACCTCTCGCTCGAGCGCGACTACATCGGCGGCACGAAGCGCACCGTCACGTCGTACTGAACCGCATCGCGAATACAGGATCGAACGCGCCGCCTGCTCGTTCGATCCTTTTTTCGATGAAAATGCCGCGCGGGAAGCGCGGCATCGGCCCGAAAACCGGAGAAACGCGCCATCCCCCGGTATAAGTCCTCCCCTTCCGATCAAGCCGCCGTATGTTTTTCGTCCTCCGCGCATAGGATCGACCGTACCGATTCCTCCGGAGGTGCCCGCGTCTTGCGAAACCGAGTGATCCCGAAACGTCTTGCCGTGTTTTTCTCCTCCGCCGCCCTGCTCCTCTTTTCCGTCCTGTGCTCCGCGGCGGGACTTGTCCTCGTCCGCACGGCGCGGCTGCCCGAGGCGCCGGCTGTGCAGACGGCGGAGAGCGTGCCGCAGAACTCCGTACCGCTGCTCGTCGTCGATCCCGGTCACGGAGGACAGGACGGGGGCGCGTCCGCCGAGGGCGGTGACGTGCTCGAAAAAGACCTCAACCTCGCGGTCTCGGGAAACGTCGCCGATCTCTGCGCCGTCTTCGGCCTTCCCGTCCGGCTGACGCGGACCGAAGACGTGCTGCTCTACGATTACTTCGGGGACCTTGACGATTACACGGGCAAGCAGAAAACCTACGATCTGAAAAACCGTCTCCGCATCGCGGAGGAATCCGGCGCGCGGCTTCTCGTGAGCGTTCATATGAACCAGTTCCCTCAGGCAAGCTGCCGGGGCTTTCAGGTCTATTATTCCCCGAACGACCCGGATTCCCGCGTCGCGGCACAGCGGATACAGTCCGCCGCGCGCTCGTTCCTCGACCGGGAGAACGACCGCGAAATCAAGCCCGCCACGTCGGCGATCTACCTTTTAAAGCACGTCCGCATTCCCGCCGTTCTCGCGGAATGCGGGTTTCTCTCGAATCCGGAGGAACGCGCCCTGCTCGTTTCCCCGGATTACCGGCGGCGTCTCGCGGCGGTCCTCTTTGTTCCCGCCGCGGATTACCTTGCCGAACAAATCCATGACTGACCGGAGGTTCAAATGCCCGTTTTTCTGTCGAACCGCACAGAACCGACCCCGTACCCGCAGACCGGCGATTCCGTCCTGACGGTGAGGGACGGCGGCGGAAGGATCTGCGCTTATCTGCCCGCTTCGCCCGCATCGCCCGCTTCCAGGGAGGAGCTTATGCGTCTTCTCCCCGAGCTTTTCCGCGGCACGGCACAGCGGGGTGAGAGCACGCTCTTTCTGCCCGCCCTTCCGCTCAGCCCCGCGGAAATCACGGATTGTGCCGGTGAGTACGCGGACGAGCTGACGGTTTATATCGCAAGCCGGAAGATCCCCCTCGCCTTTCCCGATCTGAACGAGCGGATCGGAGCAGCTGCCTTTTCACACCGTCCTTCCGCTCCGACCTCTGCCCGGTTCGCACCGGACTCCTTCTCGCACGTCGAAAACGCGCGTCTTCCGTACGCCGCGGCTGAAAAGAAGGCCGAAAAACGGAAGAAGGAGAGTTTGGCACAGCGGCTGAGAAGACCGCGGAAAAACGGAAAGGACGCCGCTCAATACGAGCCGACGGAAGCTCCGCTGATCCCGCCGGCGCAGGCGTTCGGTCATGCAGCCCCGCTCCCGTCGGAGACTCGTGAGGATGCGGACGAGCCCGTTTTTGAAGACGCCGCATTCGCCGAGAGCGAAGCTTTCATCCGACCGGCGGAGGCTCCCCCCGTCCTCTCCCCCCAGCCGCAGTCCCTGAGCGACGCGGTGCGCATGATCGATGAGAGCTTTTCCGAAATGCTGCTGCGCAAGATCGACGAGCGCGGGATGAAGGACTCGGAATGCTACCGCCGCGCAAACGTGGACCGCAAGCATTTCTCGAAAATCCGAAGTGATCCGCATTACCGCCCGAGCAAGCCGACCGTGCTGGCCTTTGCCATCGCGCTCGAGCTGAGTCTCGCCGAAACGGAGGAAATGCTCCTCAAGGCGGGCTTCGCGCTCTCCCCGTCCTCCGCGTTCGACATCATTATCCGCTACTTCATCGAGCGGGGGAATTACAATATTTTCGAAATCAACGAGGCGCTTTATTCGTTCGATCAGACGCAGCTCGGCGCGTAAGGCGTGAAAATGTCGCTTGGCGGGCGACCATTTCGCCGCCTCCCTGTGGTAGAATATGTCCGTAAACAAAAAACACCACCACACAGGGAGGATTTCAAAATGAAAAAGGGACTGACCGAACTCGTATTCATTCTCGACAAGAGCGGTTCCATGGCGGACCTCACCGACGACACCATCGGGGGCTTCAACTCCATGATCGCGAAGCAGAAGGAGGAGGACGGGGAATGCCTCGTCACGACCGTGCTCTTCGCAAACGAAGCGGCCACCGTGCACGACCGCGTACCGCTCGCGAAAATCGAGCCGATGACCCGCCGGGATTACTGCGCCGCCGGGTGCACCGCCCTGTTCGACGCGGTCGGGAGCACCGTGCGCCACATCGAGACCATCCACCGCTATGCGCGCGAGGAAGACCGCCCCGAGCGCACCCTCTTCGTCATCACGACCGACGGCATGGAAAACGCAAGCCGTCAGTTCAGCGGCGCTGAGGTCAAGTCGCTCGTGGAAAAGGCGAAGAGTGAACAGGGCTTCGAATTCCTCTTCCTCGCCGCGAACATCGACGCCGCGGCGGGCGCGCAGACCATCGGGATCGCGCAGGAGTGCGCCATGCCCTATATCGCGGACAAAAAGGAAACGAACCGCCTCTACCGCCGCATTTCCAAAACCGTCGGCGCGTTCCGCGGAGGCGTCGCCCCGGAGGCATGCTTCGACATGATGCGGGAAGACAAGGACGACTGAACCTAGAATCCCGAGAGGCGGATCCCCGAACGGCATTCGGCGGTCCGCAGCTGCCGGATAACCGCGAAACGGATTCCGATGGATCACCGAGCCGGGCTCCGGCTGAGTCCGGCGTTTTTCACTGACAGAACCCATAGAAAAAGCCTGCTTGCCGAAAATCGGCGGGCAGGCTTTTCGCTTCGCTTGTTTTTGAGGGCTATTATTTCTTTCTCTTGATCCCGTCGAAGATCTTCTGCATCCACTTCGGCGCCTTCCATGCGCGTTCCTTGTTCTCGATGATCGCCCGGTAATCCTGGTCCTGATAATACTCGCCCGTTTCGACCGGAAGTCCCTTTTCCGTGAGCCGCTTTTCCGTGATCTCCTTGACGAAGGCGTAGATCACCGCGAACAGGGGCACGCCGAAGAACATGCCGAACACGCCGAACAGCCCGCCCGTAATGGTGATCGATACGATGACCCAGAGCGGCGAGAGCCCGATGAAATTGCCGAGGATCTTCGGACCGATGACGTTGCCGTCAAGCTGCTGGAGAAGGAAGACCATGAGAATGAACCAGAACGTCATTTTCGGCTCGGCGATCAGGACGAAGAACGCCGACGGAATCGCGCCGATGATGGGACCGAAGAACGGAATGACGTTGGTGATGCCGATGATCATGGAGATCAGCGCGGGATAGGGCATGCGGAAGATCGACATGAGGATGAAGCACAAAAAACCGATGATGACGGAATCGAGGATCTTGCCGTTGATGAATCCGCCGAAGGTATGATCGGTCATGGCCGTATAATGGACGATGCGCTCATACGTCGGTTCCTTGAAGATCGATTTGAACAGCTTCTTCACCTGTGCGAACAGGCTCTCCTTGAAGAGGAGGAAGTAGATGCCGAAGACAATGCCGAGCAGAACGTTCTTCGCCTCGGTCGCGAAGGTGCTGACGTAGGAGGTCGCGCCGGACAGAAGCGTCTGGATATTGTTGTAGAACCATTCGATCGCCTTCGTGACGAATTCCCCGAGCCGGGTCCTCCACTCGCTGAACAGGTCGGATTCGATGATCGGCTCGAGCAGACGGTTGTCCGTCGTGAAATTGTTGAACCAGTTCTGAACGGAAAACGCGTATTCCCGCATCCGCTCCGTGAGCGTGCGCACGCTGTCCGCGATCTGGGGAATGACCGCGCCCATGAAGAGGGCGATGATGGAGAGAAATACCGCGTAGGTCAAAATCAGCGCGAGGGTGCGGACGAGCTTTTTCCTCGGCTTCTTTTTTTCGATGAAGGAGAAAACATGCTTCTCGAAGAACCTGAGCAGCGGCCACAGGATATAGGCGACGATCATGGCGTAAAGCAGGGGCTTCGCCGCGCCGATGAAGGTCGAGAAGAATTTCCCGATTTCGGATCGCCAGATATATAAGAGGACGACGGCAAGCAGGATGGCGCCGACTGTCACGAGTATGCCGATCAGCTTGTTCCGGTCATGCTTCGACCAGTCAAATTTCAAAGCGTTCGCTCCTTTCCCTGGATTCGCGCGGCGTCTTACCACGCGGGGATGTCGCAGAGAGGAAGAATTTCATAGCCCTGCCCCCGGATCCAGTCGATCAGCATGCCGAGCATATCGGCGTTCGTCGAGGATTCGGCGTGCAGGAGATATACCGCGCCCGGGTGCAGACCGAGCTTCGCGGTTCCGAGCCCGGCCTCCACGCTCGGCTGCCACGTCTCGTGCCAGTCGTCGTAGGCGAACGACCACAGCACCGTGCGGTATCCGAGCTTGGCCTCCAGCCGGAGCAGCCATTCGTTGACCGAGCCCTTGGGCGGTCTCATATAGATCATATCCGGCGCGTAGGGAAACGCCTCCTTCAGCGCCGCTTCGGTCTGCTTCATTTCGTCGACGACCTCATCGACAGTCAATTCGGGCAGCGCGGGGTGGGTATTCGTGTGGCTCCCCACGATGTGCCCCTCGTTCAGCATTCGCCCGACGAGCTCCGGATTATTCCGGATATACGTTCCCGTGACGAAAAACGTACCGGGAACCCGCTTTTCGGCAAGAGTGTCGAGGATCTTTCCGGTCACGCCGGTTTCATATCCGCAGTCGAAGGTAAGATACATGCACTTCTTCGTCTCGTCGCCGCGGTAGATCGCGCCGTACTTCCGAAACGCCTCGAGCGTCGCCTCTTTGCGGTCGGCGGTCGTTCCGGGCACCGCCCAGTGATAGGTCACCTCGCCCGTCGCCGTGTCGTAGGTCGTCTTTCCCGGGAACCAGTCGTCCGGATCGGGCTCCTTTACGGCATCGGGGAAGCGGGCGCGGGAGAAGGTCTCCATCTCGGAAAGGGTCGCCTCTCCGGAGGTGTCGCGCGCGGGGAAACGGTAGAGATACGAGCCGTTTTCGATCTTCCACTGGACCTTGTAAAACGGCGCGAGCGAATCGACAGGCTTTTCGGGAACGTCCCATACCTCGCCCGCCCACGGGTCATAGACCGGGACGGCTTTCTTCGTCACCCTGCCCACGCCGTATTCGCTCGGCGGATCGGGGGGGAGCTCCGGGGAGGAGCAGGCAAACAGCGAGAGGACCAGCACAAGCGGCAAAAGCCAAATGACGGCTCGTTCGAACTTCATTTCATCCTCCCATTGCCTGAGAAATCCATCCGTAAATATTATACACGATGGACGCTTCCATTGCAAGAGAGAAGCGGCGCAAATCCGAAAAATATTTTCCGTCGGCGCACTTTGCCCCTGTACTTTTCTCAGCTTCCGTGGTATAATGAAGCCATGCAGAAAAACAACGGAGACGCCCGATGAAATCCTCGAAAACCGTATATGTATGCCGCGAATGCGATTATCAGAGCGCGAAATGGCTCGGACGCTGCCCCCAATGCGAGGCCTGGAATTCCTTTGAAGAAGAAACCTATGCCGCCCCTCCGAAAACCGCGTCCGCCGCGCGGCGAACCGCGGGCGGGGAGAGCGAGCGCGCCGTCCTCTTCAAGGATTTTTCCGTGCCGGAATATCTGCGTCGCAAGACGGGCATCGGCGAGCTCGACCGGGTGCTCGGCGGCGGTATCGTGGAGGGCTCCGTCGTGCTCTTCGCCGGGGAACCCGGCATCGGCAAATCGACGCTGCTCATGCAGCTCTGCGGAAAAATCGGCGATTCGACGAAGGCGCTCTACGTCTCCGGCGAGGAGTCGAAGGCGCAGCTCAAAATGCGCGCGGACCGGCTCGGCATTTCCGGCTCCTCCCTGTATGTGCTGACGGAGACCTCCATCGAAAGGATCCTTGCGGAATACGACCGCGTGAAGCCGGAGCTCATGATCGTCGACTCCATTCAGACCGTAACCGCGGACGGGGTGGCCTCCGCGAGCGGGAGCGTGACGCAGGTGCGGGAATGCGCGTCCATGCTGATCGGGCGCGCGAAGGCGGACGGCGCGTCCGTCGTCATCGTGGGGCACGTCAACAAGGAGGGCGGCATTGCCGGTCCGAAGGTGCTCGAACACATGGTGGACGCGGTGATCTACTTTGAAGGCGAACGGAGTCTGCCCCACCGCGTCGTCCGCGCCGTCAAGAACCGCTTCGGCTCGACGAACGAGATCGGCGTGTTTGAAATGACGGAGAAGGGACTGGAACAAGTCGCGAACCCCTCCGCCATGCTGCTCGAGGGACGCCCAGTGGGCGTGAGCGGAAGCTGCGCGGCGTGCGTCATGGAGGGCAGCCGTCCCCTCATCGCGGAAATCCAGGCGCTTGTGACGCCCACCGTCTTCCCCTCCCCGCGGCGCACGGCGAACGGCATCGACTACAACCGCATGTGCCTGCTGCTCGCAGTGCTCGAAAAACGGCTCGGACTGAAATTCTCCGCGTGCGACGTATATCTCAACGTCATCGGCGGGATGCGGCTCGACGAGCCCGCCATCGACGCGGCGGCCTGCCTCGCGATGATTTCCTCCCTCAGAGACATCCCCATCCCGGACGACCTGATCTCCTTCGGGGAGCTCGGTCTTTCGGGAGAGTTCCGTTCCGTCGCGTCCGCCGAGCAGCGCGTCAGCGAAGCCTTCCGCCTCGGCTTTACGAAAATCGCCCTGCCGAAGCGGTGCGCGTCCAAGCTCACGCTGCCGGACGCCGGCGTCGAGCTCATCCCGATGAACGGGATCTACGACGCCTTAAGAATCTTCAAAAGCGACGGGAATTGACGCGCCGACGATCATTTGCCCTTGACAAACCTGCGTCGGCGTGATAAGATATAACCGGACACAGGCTTAAGAGGTACATGGGCTTATGATGATCATCAATTGTATCGGACACAGCGGGTTTTCCGTCGAAACAGAAACCCACATGTTCATATTTGATTTCTGGCGCGGAAGTCTTCCCCGTCTCCCGATGAAGAAAAAGCTCTATGTTTTTGTCTCGCATTCCCATGAGGATCATTTCAACCCGAATATCTTCAGCCTCTGCCGCGAGCATCCGAACGTCCATTACATCCTCTCGAACGACGTTCCGCTCGCCGAGGCGAGAGTCCGCGGCGTGACGGAATGCGTCGTCGCGGAGGGAGGCATGGACATCCGCCTCGAAAGCCGCCTGCGCCTCAAGGCGCTGCCCTCCACCGACATCGGCGTGGCGTATCTCGTCTGTCTCAACGGGCGGAACATCTTTCACGCCGGGGACCTCAATCTCTGGCTCTGGGACGACATGAGCGAGAGCGAGATTTACGACA
Source organism: Clostridia bacterium (assembly GCA_017540175.1). Lineage (GTDB taxonomy): Bacteria > Bacillota > Clostridia > Oscillospirales > CAG-272 > UMGS1696. The sequence continues at coordinate 37,779 of JAFYBN010000125.1, forward strand.
TGCACATGCGCTTCCGCGAATACACGCGGGGACTGCGCGGCTTCCAGATCGACACGGCGTTTCTTCCCTTGGATACCCGTCTCGGCATTTATTACACCAAGGGCTTTGAGTATTACATGAAAAACTTCCGCATCAACCACGCCATTCCGATGCACCTCTACGCGCCGTCCACCGTGGTCGACGATTTCCGGTACATGCCGTCCGCGCGGGATTACAGCGACCGGATCATCAAAATGGACGCGGGGAGCAGGGTCACCCTGCCGTAAGCGGAAGAAAGCGGAATATCAAAAAACCCCTCTTTGACAAAAAGGGCGGGCTTTTTGCGCGTTCCGACCTTTTTACGGAGAAAACATGAAGGATCTTTTCGAACTGTTCAAAAAAATCGCCGCGGAAAAGCAGCAGTCCGGCGGCGCGCCGGAGTTTCTCGTCGTCGGGCTCGGCAATCCGGGCATGGGCTACGTTTTCACCCGGCACAACGCGGGATTTCTCGCCATGGACTTCCTCGCCGAAAAGCTCGGGGTGGAACTGAAACAATCGAAATTCAAATCGCTGACGACCGCCGCCGCGATCGGCGGACGCCGCGTGCTGCTCATGAAGCCCCAGACCTACATGAACAACTCGGGCGAGGCGGTGCGCGCCGCCGCCGATTTCTACCATATCCCGCCGGAGAACATCCTTGTGATCTCCGACGACGCGGCGCAGGAGCCGGGCAGGATGCGCGTCCGCCGCTCCGGCTCGGACGGCGGGCAGAAGGGTCTGCGCTCCATCATCGAGCACCTCGGCACCGACGCCTTCCCCCGCATCCGGATCGGGGTGGGGCAAAAGCCCCGCGCCGATTACGACATGGCGGACTGGGTGCTCGGCAAGATCCCCGAAGAGGATCAGAAGAAGCTCTTTTCCGTCTTCGGATGCGTCGCCGACGCTGTTCCCCTCATTTTGAACGGCGGGATCGAGGACGCCATGAGCAAATTCAACGGCGTGAAATTCTGACCGCCCGGGCAAGGCGGACCGATCCGCTGCCCGGAGCCCGCAAACGGATACGATACCATGATCAATTATTCCCTTCTCACCGATCTTTTCCGCCTCAACCGGGACTATACCGCTCTGACCTCCGCGCTGACCGCTCCCGTCTGGGGACGCAGAAAGCCCTACGTCGTCAACGGACTCTCGGCAGGCGCGGAGCATATCTTCACGGCGGCGTTCGCCGAGGACTTCGCTTCCTCCGAGACCCCGCCCGTTCTCCTCTACCCGGACGAAAAGCGTGCCGTCAAGGCGCGGGATTTTCTTCTGTCCCTCGGCGTCCGCGCCGCGCACTTCCCCGCCCGGGAATACTGCTTCTCGAACGTCGCCTCGTCCCATGACACCGAAGGGGCGCGGCTGACCGTGCTTGCGGGGCTCCTCGGTCTGCTCGGGGACGGGGAAACGCCCGCCGTGATCACGACGACCCCGGAGGCGGTCCTGCAGATCACCATGCCGCCCTCCCTGCTCGAGGACCGGTGCGTGACCGTGGACGCCTCCGTCGCGCTCGACACCGAACAGCTCGCCGCGCGTCTCTCTGGCGCAGGGTACGTCCGGGTCGATCTTGTGGAAGCGCCGGGACAGTTCGCCCTCCGCGGCGGCATCGTCGACGTCGATCCCCCGTCCGGCAGCGCGGTCCGCATCGAGCTCTTCGGAGACGAGATCGACCGGATGGGATATTTCTCCGTCGAGACCCAGCGGTTCACCGATTTCTCGCCGGACCGGATCGTCTTCCCGCCCGTGCGCGAGCTGATCTTCACCGAGGACACGAAACGGGATCTCGAGGACGCGGTCCGCCGCCATATCCGCCGTCTCGGGCAGTCGAGCAGACGGGACGCGGAGACCGAGGACCGGCGCGCGCGCGCCGTGCTCATTCTCGAAGCGGAGCTTGCCTCCCTTGAAAACGGGCTCGAGCTGAACTTTGCCGACAAATACCTCCCGATCGTGTATCCGGAGCAGAACTGCTTTCTCGATTACGCGGACGGGATCTTCTTCCTCTTCGACGCCGCGGCGTGCGCGGAGCGCACGGACGCCTCCGCCGCTCTTGTGGAGCAGAGCCTCTCGACGATGAGCGAGCAGTACGAACTGCCCCCCATGCCGGACGGGTTGTGGACGAGGGAGTTTTCGGAAATCCCCGCGCGGCAGGAAGCCCCTACCGTTCTCTCCGACGCGCTTTCGCGCTCCCCCGCCAACGTCAGCCCCGCCGCCGTGTTCCTCTTCAACACGCGGCACGTGCCCGCCTACGCGGGGAATCTGAATCTCTTCTTCGACGATCTCGGACGCTTCGCGGATGAAAAATACCTCTGCGCCGTCCTGTGCTCCTCGGAGATCGAGAAAAACGGGCTGATCGAGAACCTCACGCTGAGCGGCAGGACCGCCGCCTCCGCGGAGGACGGCGTCTCGCTCGATTTCGCCGCGCTCCTCAAATCCGCAAACCCGCCCGTTTTGTTCATGACCGGAGAGTTCCCCGGCGGTTACGCGCTCGCGTCCCCGAAATTCATCCTCATGGATTTCTCGAAGGAAGCGGCGCGACCCTCGCACGGGCGTTATCTGCGGCAGGCGAAAAAGAAAAAATCCGCCTCGGAGGCGATCCTTTCCTATGCCGACCTCGAGGTGGGGGACTTTGTGGTGCACGACGCCTACGGCATCGGGCAGTACATGGGGCTCGAAAACCTCGTCATCGACGGCTCCGCACGCGATTACGTCTCCATCCGCTACGCCGGGACCGACAAGCTCTTCCTCCCGGTCGACCAGCTCGACCACGTTTCGAAATACATCGGCGCGGGCAGCGACTCCGGCGCGGTGAAGCTCTCGAAAATGGGCGGCGCGGACTGGACGCGCGCGAAAACGCGGGCAAAGACCGCCACGCGCGAAATGGCGAAGGAGCTCATCGATCTCTACGCGCGGCGCAAGCGCACGAAGGGCATCGCGTTCGACCCGGACGACGAGCTGTGCCGCGAATTTGCCTCCGCGTTCGAATACGAGGAAACGGACGGACAGCTTCAGGCGATCGAGGACATCCGGCGCGACATGGAGAGACCTTATCCCATGGACCGCCTGCTGTGCGGCGACGTGGGCTACGGCAAGACCGAAGTCGCGCTCCGCGCCGCGTTCAAGGCGGTGATGAGCGGGAAGCAGGTCGCCGTGCTCGTCCCGACGACCATTCTTGCCTATCAGCACTATCAGACCTTCCTCGCCCGTATGCGCGCCTTCCCCGTTCAGGTCGACATGCTCTCCCGCTTCCGCAAGCCGAATGAGCTGGCGGCCTCCGTCCGCAAGCTCGCGCGGGGCGACACGGACATCATCATCGGCACGCACCGGCTGATCTCCGCCGACATCAAATTCCGTGATCTCGGGCTTATCATCATCGACGAGGAACAGCGGTTCGGCGTTGCGCAGAAGGAAAAGCTCAAACAGCTCTCGGTCGGCGCGGACGTGCTCACCCTGACGGCGACCCCGATCCCGCGGACGCTGAACATGGCGATGGGCGGCATCGTGGACATGAGCGTCCTCGAAGACGCGCCCGGCCTGCGCACCCCCGTTCAGACCTACGTCATGGAATACGACGAGGCGATCCTGAACGAGGCGATCCGTCGGGAACTGCGGCGCGGCGGGCAGGTCTTCTACCTGTACAACAAGGTCGAAAGTATCTACGGCGTCGCCGACCGCATCGAAGCAGCGATCCCGGACGCGCGCATCGCGGTCGCGCACGGGAAAATGGACCGGGACGCGATCGAGGAGGTGTGGGACTCCCTCATTCGCGGTGAGGTGGACATTCTTGTCTGCACCACCATCATCGAGACCGGCGTCGATATCCCGAACGCGAACACCCTCATCATCGAAAACGCGGAGAACTACGGGCTGTCCCAGCTCCACCAGATCCGCGGGCGCGTCGGGCGCTCCAGCACGCGCGCGTTCGCCTATTTCACCTACCGCAAGGGCAAGACGCTGACGGACGTCGCGGAAAAACGGCTTTCCGCCATCCGGGAATACGCGGAGTTCGGCGCGGGCTTCCGCATCGCGCTCAGGGACCTCGAGATCCGCGGCGCGGGCAATCTGCTCGGCGCGCAGCAGCACGGGCACCTCGACGCGGTGGGCTACGATCTCTACATGCGCCTGCTCGAGGAGGCCGTGATCGAGGAAAAGGGCGAAGAGGTGAAAAAAGCCCTTCCCGACTGCGCCGTGGACGTCCGCTGCGACGCGTTCCTGCCGAAAAACTACATTCCCTCCGCACCCCAGCGCATGGATCTCTACAAGCGCATCGCGCGCGTGGAGACCGAGGACGATTACGACGACATCATCGAGGAGCTCTGCGACCGCTACGGCGAGCCCTCGAGCGCGGCGGTCAACCTGTGCCGGATCGCTCGCATCCGCGCGCTCGGCAGAATGGCGGGATTTACGAAGATCGAGGAAAAGGACGGCTCGACCCGCCTCTACACGACAAACATCGACCCCGCCGCAGTCCAGACCCTCGCGCGGACCTACCCGACCCTCGGCGTCCGCGTGAATCTGGGGCAGACGCCCTACATCGCCGTGAAGACCGCGAAAAACATGCGCAACACGGAATTCCTCAAGGAAATGCTCGCGAAATACGTTTCCTTCCTTCCGAAACCCGCCGGTCAACCCCAAAACGCTGAATGAACCTGAAAGGCAGTCCTATGAAAAAACTCCTGACCCTCTCCCTCATCCTCGTTCTTCTGTTCACCTCCTGCGCCGGGGGCAAGTCCGTCATGCGCTTCGGAGGCGCATCGATCAACGAGGGCGAATTCACGTACTACCTCGCCACCTACAAGGCGCGCTTCGCGTCGACCTATTCCGACTTCAAAGACAACGCGGCGTTTTACTCCCAGATCATCGGCGAGAAAACCGCGGGGGAATATCTCTTCGACGAAGTCGTGCACAACGTGAGCATGACCCTCGTCTGCGACGCGCTCTTTTCCGAATACCGCCTTTCCCTTGCCGATTCCGTTCAAAGGGAGGTGGATGAGTATGTCGCGTCCTTCCTCGACAACTATGCGGACGGGAACAAGAACGTGCTCAATCAGGCGCTCGGCGTCTACGGCGTCAATATGAAGATGTGGAAGGAGATCCTGCTCCGCGACGCGCGCGCGTCGGCGCTGTTCGACTATCTCTACGGCTCCTCCGGCACGGTCGGCGTGAACGACGACGACCGGGCGGCGTATCTCGCCGAGAATTACGTCCATGTGCGCCACATCTACGTAAACGACAAGTACACGTACGAAATCGACGCAAACGGCGATCCCGTTTACGGCTCGGACGGGTATCAGAACAAGGTTCCCCTCTCCCCCGACGCGCTCGCCGCGAAAAAAGCGGTGGTCGACGCCATCGACGAGTCGCTTGCCGAGGGCGGGGATTTTGAAGAGATCTACGAGGCGTTCTCGGAGGACAAGTATTACAAAAACGGATACTACATCACGCGGGACATGAATTTCGTCTCCGGCATCGTCACCTCGGCGTTCGATCTCGAGATCGGCAAATGGATCAAGCTCGAAAGCGACGTGGGCACCCACTACATCATGCGTCTGCCCCTCGGCGAGAAGCCGTGGAAGGACGAGAGCTGTGCCGACTTCTTCGACGGCTTTGACACCGCCGTCGCCGCGGAGTGCTTCACCGCCATGATCGAAGCCCGCCTCGGGGAGATCGAATATGACAGCGACCTGCTTGAAACCTTCTCCCTTGAGGATTCTCCGATGAATTCGAGGTTCCAGTGAGGGAGCAGTCCGCGGTAAGCGGGGCGCAGATCATACGGATATTTCGGACAACAAACAACGCGCGGCTTCCGACCGCCGGATCATTTCCAGTTCGTCGGATGACGCGCGTTCTTTTTTACCCAAGAATCAGAACGTTCTTTCCTCTCCGTCGGGGACGGCGCGGACGGTCCTCCTCGCCCCGTCGACCTCGATCAGACCGCCGACGTAGGTCTCCGTGCCGTCGGCGCGCTTTTTCGAGGGGATGGAGCAGACGGCGGTGAGAAAATCCGCGTTCCGCTTTTCGGGGGTGTGGGGATCGATGAAATACGCCCGGTGCATGTGGCCCGCGAGCAGCAGATCGATGCCGATCTTCTCAAGCAGGCGCGTCCAGTACTCGTAGAGTTCGTCCGCGACGTTGAAGGGGTATTCGAACCGCTCGACGATAGGAACATGGCAGATCGCGAGCTTGGTCTTCACGCCCTGTGCCTCGTATTCTTCCACCCGGTTTTCGATGAGGGATTCGAGGTACGCGGTCTCGCGCTTTCGGAAGGTGTCGAACAGGATCGTGCCGCCGTACTCGGGGTTATAGTCCCATTTGTCTTCGCCGCAGTCCAGCACAACGCCCCAGAGAGAGCCCTGCCGGAAGGAATAAAAGGTTTCCCGCCGTCCGCCGCGGAACGCCGTGGGGATGTAGTTCACGAGATCCTGTGCGGCGTATCCCCTTGTGTCGTGGTTGCCGCGGGAATAGATCACGGGCTTTTCCCCGTGCGACGCGCCCGACGCGAGCGCGAACGCGGTCTCGAAGTTTTCGAGGGAGTAGCTGTGCTCGTTGATGTCGCCGTTTAAGACAATGAGGTCGCAGTCTCCGACCTCACGGTAGAGCTCGAGCGGGGTCTTTGTGCGCGCGTGGGTATCGGCAAAATGGAAGACGCGGTATTTGTCCGCGGGCAGCGGGGTGAAGCGGTATTCCCGTCTCAGCTTTTCCGTGCCCTCGGGAAAATAGGGCTTCTTGTCCGCGTACTCGACGAAAACCGCCGTATAACGGCCCGCCGCGTTCAGAATCTCGCCGGGCACGGGGATCTTGTGGACCTTGCCGTAAAAGAGCAGTCCGGCCTCCTCGTCGGTATAGCGCTCGCCGCCGATTTCGATCCAGCCGATGCCCGCCGTCGCGGTGAGGAAGATGATCTGATAATCCCGCCCGACGACAAAGACGGCGGGGTCGTAAAGCAAAGGCGTGTTTTCCATGTTGTCCTCCGTGTCTCTTCGGTCCCTGCCGTTCAGATCACGAGCTCCATTCCGTCCTCGACGGTCCCGTAGGCGTAAGGATGGGGCGCGGCGAGCTGACGGGCGAGGGCCTCGTGCCAGCGCGGGCTGATGTGGGTGTGCAGGATCTTCTTCGCCTTCGTGCGGTCGAAGACGGGGATGCAGTCGTCGGGAGAAAAGTGCGCGAGCTCGCACAGGATGAGATCGCACTCCAGTTCAAACGCCGGAGCGGGAAAATCGACCGACGGGTGGCGCAGGTCACCGGTGAACAGCACGCGCTTGCCCTCCGACTCGACGAAAAACGAAAAGGCGTTTTTGCAGTGCTGATTCCGCACGGCGGTGACGCGCAGGTTTTCGTCCTCATAGGTCACGCCCTCCTTCACCGTGCCGAGCGTGATGCCGTCCCGGATCTCTCCGCTCTGGTTCACGGCGATCCACGCCCTGAGGGGCGGGATGAGGTCCTCGTCCGGCAGAAGCACGGTCGGGGAGGCGGATTTGAAATACCAGTTCGCGAGGTCGACGAAGGAGATCACGCCGTTGGTGTGATCCCCGTGGGGATGGGTGCAGATCACGAGGCGCACGTCGGAGAAGGCGACGCCGAGCCGCCGCAGGTCCTCGACGGTCTGGGTCCCCATGTCGATAATATAATACGCTCCGTTCACTTCAAGCAGGCAGGACGAACAGCGCCGGTGGGGTTCCGGTACGCCGTGGCTCGTGCCGATCATCGTCAGACGCATGGAAACGCTCCTTTCAAAAAATCAGCCGATCAGCCCTGATCACTTGATCAGCTTTTCAAGCTCCGCGAGCGTCCGCTCGAATTCCTTCATCGCGCTTTCCACGACCGCGGGGGAGGTGAGATCGACCCCCGCGATCTTCAGTTCATTGATCGGATAATCCGAGCCGCCCGTGGAAAGGAAGCGGAGATAGTCCGCCGCTTCCCCGGTCTCGAAGATGCGGGAGGCGATGGCGACCGCGGAGCAGAAGCCCGTCGCGTAGACGTAAACGTAGAACGCGCGGTAGAAATGAGGGATGAACGCCCATTCGTATTTGATCTCGTCGCGGGTCGCGGCGTTCGGGTAATATGCCTTCTCAAGCTCCTCATAGAGGCCGCACAGCACGTCCGCGGTGAGCGGGGTGCCGGACGCCTCCAGCTCGTGGGCGCGGTACTCGAACTCGGCGAACAGAGTCTGACGGAACACCGTCGTGCGGAAGCCCTCGAGGAAATTGTTGAGGACGCACGCCCTGCGCTTCGGATCGGTTTCGACGCTGAGAAGGTATTTCGTGAGCAGGACCTCGTTCACGGTCGACGCGACCTCCGCCACAAGGAGCTTGTACCCCGAAAGGGCGTAGGGCTGCGTCTCGGACGAAAGATAGGAGTGCATGGAATGTCCGAGCTCGTGCGCGAGCGTGAACGCGTCGTCCAGCGTATCGCTGTAATTCAGCTTCACGAAGGGATGCACGCCGTAAACCCCGGAGGAAAACGCGCCGCTCTCCTTGCCGGGCGTCTCGTAGACGTCGATCCAGTTTTCGTCGAACGCGCGGGCGATGACGGAGCGGTACTCCTCGCCGAGCGGCTTTACCGCCTCGAGCACGAGCCGCTTCCCTTCCTCGTACGGCACGGTCCAGCCAAGCGCGGGCACCATCGGGGTATAGAGATCGTACACGTCCAGCGCATTCAGTCCGAGCGCGCGCTTTCTCAATTCGAGATAGCGCTCCATGAGCGGAACGGAGGCGCGGATCGCCGCGATCAGGGAATCGTAAACGCTTTCGGGGACGTTCGAACGGGCGAGGGACGCCGCGCGCGCGGACGGAAAGCCGCGCAGGGACGCCTTCAGATTGTCCTGCTTCACGGAGCCGCCGTAGAGGCTCGCGAACGTGCCCTTATACGCGCCGTAGGTGCCGAACATGGCGCAAAACGCCGCGTCGCGCACGTCCTTTTGTTCGCTCTCGCGGAGAACACGGAAATTCCCCGCCGTCAGCCCGACCTCTTCCCCGTTTTCGCCGAGCGTTTTCGGGAGCTTCATTTCGACGTCGGTAAAAATCTGATAGGTTTCGGACGGCGTGCCGGTAATCTTGCCGATGCCCGCCAAAATGGATTCGGATTTCTCGTCGAGCACATGGGCGCTCAGGCGCGTGGAGTCGTCTATGAGATGCGCGTATTTCTTCAGCAGCTCATAGGTCAAAAACTCCGCGAGCTTCTCGGCGGGGATCGCCGTCAGCTCGGGATCGAAAAACGCGGTCGCGGTTCCCGCTTTGACCGAGAGCGAGACGACCATGGCCCGTCTCCGCAAAAAAGCGGCGTCCCCTCCGTCCAAAGCGCAGCCGAGGAAGGCGTAGCTCCCCACGCGCGCGGTTTTCTCGTCAAACGCCGCGACGGTGTCGTACGCCCGGCAGAGCGACTCGGCGGAATCGCCGAGCGTGCCCTTTAAGGCGGCGAGGGCCGGGATCGCGGCGTCGCATTCCGCGTACGCCTTTTCCCATTCCTCCGGGGACGCGAAAATGTCCCCGAGGTTCCATTTATACTCCTGCGGGATCTCGTTACGATTGCGCATGGCGTTTCCTTTCCGTCTCCGGCGCGATGTCCGGCGCGATTTATTTTCTGTACCGTCTTCCGGTCTTTTCAAGGTAGCGGCTCACGCTCCCGATCCAGTCGGTCTGGATGATGTCGAAGCGGTCGGCGCACCAGCCCCAGCCGAACTCCGGATCGCCGAGGATTGCGGCGTCGTCCGTATGCCCCGCCGAGAGCACCGCCTTGTAATTATACACGATGGCGTTGACCCACGCGAGCTTGCCGTCCTTTTTGAGATGCTCGCGGTAGACGTCGCTCGCCGTGGAATCCTGCTCGGTCGTGAAAAGCAGCTCCGCGCCGATGTAGTTGATGTTGCGGCGCTTCAGGGATTCGTGGGTGTCGCCCGTTTCCTTGATGACCGGGAGGAACTGGATGTCCGGCGCGTATTTTTCCACGATGTCGAGCTGTTCCTTCTTCGGCGCGCATTTTAAGATGATCTGATCCTTCATGTCGTGCCGCTTGACGACCTCGATGATGGCGGCGGGATTGTCGCCGAATTTGTCGATGTTGATGAAGCAGCGGTCTTTGAGATGCTCGAGCGTCTCGTCGAGGGTGTTCACGCCGAAGGTCGTGCGCGTCCCGTCCACGTTGCAGAGGCGGAGTTCGCGCACCTCAGCCGCGGTCATTTTCGGAATGCTCACATCCATGCAGAACTGCCTTTTTTCCATGCCCGGATGGAAGATGAAGAGTTCGCCGTCCGCCGAGCGGGTCACGTCGAGCTCGATCATGTCCGCGCCCTCCGCGATGGCGAAATCAAAGGACGCGATGGTGTTGCAGGGGATGTTGCCGCCGAAAATGCCCCGATGCGCGCAGAGGATGATCCGCTCCCGCGCCGTTTCCAGAATATCGAATTTCATGGTTGCCTCCTGTGGATTCTTTATCCTCTTTTTCTGATGTTTTTAAGCTCATTCACGGTCACGACGCGGAACAGGAAAATCAGGAACGCGTACAGGACCCCCGCCGCGAGGATGGCTGCGGCTCCCCCGACCTTCACGCCGAGCCAGCGCTCAAGCGGCATGAACAGGAAATATGCGGCGCCTCCCATCAAAAGCGCCGCGGCCGCCGTTTTCGCCGCGCTGACAAGGATCGGCTTCGCGCAGCCCTTCATGAAGGAGCGCAGGAAGAAGAGATTCATGCCGATCATCACGACGTAACAAACGCAGGTGGCAAGCGGCGCGCCCTTGATGTTGAGCGCGGGGATGCCGACCAGCACGGTCGTGAGCACGCACTTGATGATGCCGCCGACGGTCAGGCTCACAAGCGGCAGATTGACCTTGCCGAACGCCTGCAGGATCGCGCCCGTTACGGAGACGACCGCGTACAGAATGACGGCTATGCCGAAGGTCGCGAGCATGAAGATGCCCTCAGCCGCGTTTTCATCCGAATAGAGGATGAGAAAGATCGGCTTCGCGAGCACGAGCATCCCGATTCCGGCGGGAAGTGCGAGCATGAGGGAGTAGCGGAAGCAGTTCGTGAGATTTTTCTTCACCTCGTCCCTGTCCCGCGCCGTGTACGCCGCCGTCAGCACGGGAAGGATGGCGACCGTAAAGGGCACGATGAACGCCGAGGGGAAATTGAAGATTTTCTTCGCGTTTCCGAACACACCGTTGAGTCCCTTCGCCGTATCGTAATCGAAGAGCAGTCCGGTAAGCGAGAACGGACCGATGCGGATGCCGTCCTGCAGAAGATGCATGATGATGAAATTGTCGATCACGTTCACAACGCTCATCACCGACGCGCCGAGGGAAACGGGGATCGCGATGCGGAACAGCTCCTTCACGATCTGCTTTGTCGTGCGGGTCTGCAGCCCGGAAAAAGTCTTTTCGCGGTCAAAGCTCCGCTTGCGGAAGAAGAGGAACACGACGGCGAGAATCGCGCCGACCGATACGCCGGAAATGGCCGCCGCGGAGGAGGTGCCGTCGCCCGCGCCGGCTCTCATGACGACAACGGCAAGCGCGATGCCCAGCCCGAGCTTGACCAGAGCCTCGATCACCTGCGAGATCGCCGTGTGGATCATGACGGAGTGTCCCTGGAAATACCCGCGCAGGGCGGACATGACGAACGAGCAGAACGCGGTCACGGAAAGGACGCGTATGGAAAGCCCCGCGTCGGGATTGCCGATGAGCCCCGCGAGCCAGTCGCCGAAGATGAACATGAACGCCGCCACGAAAGCGCCGATCGCGGCGAAGAGGCGGGACGCCACCTCGTAGATGCGCTTTGCCTCGTCATGGTTGCCGCTCACGAGGGTTTCGGAAATCATGCGCGAAACGGCGACGGGGAGACCCGCAGACGCCAGCACGGCGAACATATTGTAAATATCGTACGCGCTGTAAAAAACGCCCATCCCGCTTGTGTGGATGATCCGCGCGATAGGAAAGGTAAAGAGAAGTCCCGCGAGCTTGACGAACGCGGTGGAAACGGTCAGAATGAACGCACCCTCGAGAAAAGAGCCGCGCCGGTTGATATTGTTCGATGCCAAAACGTATGAACCTCGCATCTTGATTCGATCGTATTATTTTACCACATCTCCCGTTAGGTGTCAACTTCTTCGGGGCGTTTTTTCGGCTCTTTCCCGATTTTCGGGCCGGGATTTTCACCCGGTTTTTCAAACCGCTTTTGAGCCGCGGGTTTTTCATGGCGCCGGCTTGACAAGCGCGGGGAACTATGATAGAATTTGAGAAAGGAATCTGTTGAAACCAAGGCAAAAAGGAGAATCACCATGAAACAAAAGCTCTGTCTTCTGCTCGCGCTCTGCCTCCTCCTGACGCTTTTCGCCTCCTGCTCCGAAAAGCCGGGCGACGAGAGCGCGCCTGAGGCGCAAAACCCCGCCGCTGACCCCGCCGCCGCGGAGGAAGAGGTCGATCCGACCGCCCTGCTCTACGCGGATCTGCCGACGGGAAGCTACGACGGCTTCACCTTCTCGTTCGCGAACAACATCAGCAATTTCGCCTACACGATCATGTCCGCCGAGGAGATCACCGGCGAGGGCATCAACGACGCTGTTTTCAACCGGAACAAAAAAGTTGAAGAAGAACTGAACATCGTCATAGACGAACAGCTCATGAGCTACAACGAAGTCACGAGCACCATGAACACGGCGATCGCCGCGGACGACACGGCTTACTCCTGCTTCTGGAACGAGGCGGGCTTCGTCTCGCCGTTCGCAATCGGCGGAAAGCTCGTGGACGTGAACACCGTCGACGCCGTCAATCTTTCGAAGCCGTGGTGGGAAGGCGGCGCGATGGAGGAGATCAAGATCCTCGACAAGCTCTTCTACCTCGTTGGCGACATCCACCTCATGTTCAAGGAATCGTTCTGGATGACGGGCTACAACCGGAACATCCTCGACGAGAACCAGCTCGAAAATCCCTACGACCTCGTCAAGGAGGGTAAGTGGACCCTTGATAAGATGCAGGTCATGATGCAGACCGCCGCAAGCGATCTCGACGGCAACGGCACGATGGACGGGGCGGACCGCTTCGGCGTCACCTGCTACTCCGGGTGCGTCAATCCGCTGTACATGGCGGCGGACGAGGTGCTGATCGCCCGAAACGCGGACGGCATTCCGGAAAACCTCGATCTCGGCGACCGCTTCTACAGCGTGTACGATAAGATCGTGAACACCTTCTTCTCCGCGGACGCGCTGAACACATACGTCTGCATGGACGGCAAGACCCAGAACATCTCGCAGTATCAGGACGGATGGCACGGCGTCTTCCTCTCCGGGCACGCGCTCTTCTATCTCGAGCCCATCGGCTCGCTGAAAAAGCTGCGCGACATGGACGCGGAATTCGGCATCGTTCCCTTCGCGAAGTATGACGACGCGCAGGCGAACTACGTCACCTACATCGCCAACTACGCGGCGATGTGCGGCATCCCGATCACGAATCCCGATCTCGACCGCACCGGCACGATCCTTGAAAACCTCTGCGCGTACTCCCACGGCGATCTGAGGACCGCCTACGTGGACACCACGCTCAACTTCAAGTACATCCGCGACGCGGAGAGCAAGGAAATGCTCGATCTCATCCTCTCCTCCGGGCGGTTTAACCTCTGCGATCTGCTCAGCGTGACCGCCGTCAAGGACGCGATCGCGAACGCGGCGTCGAGCGGCACGACGGGGGTCGCCTCCTCCATCGCGAAGACCAAGAAGCCCGCGGACAAGATGCTCGAGAAGAACCTCTCGAAGGTGCTGGCGTCCGGGGAATAAGGTAATACCGCAAGAAAACGGCGGGGAATTATCCCTGCCGTTTTTGCGTATGACGCCTGAAAATCTCCGCCGCTTGTGCGAGCAGCTTTTCGGGGGACTTCATGGCTCCGTTTTCGTCCGGGGCGAGGCGGTACGCCTCCGGGTAACGCCGGAACCAGATCATCTGCCGCTTGGCATAGTGCCTCGTCGCAAGCTTGATCGCCGCGGCGACGTCTTCGAGCGCGCATTCCCCGCGGAAATACGGCAAAAACTCCTTATATCCGATCGCCTGCGCGGCGGTCTGCGATACGGGCCGCCCGGAGAGCAACAGGGCGCGCGCCTCCTCTTCGAGTCCGCTCTCCATCATCAGCTCCACTCTCCGGTCGATGCGGGCGTACAAGAGGGCGCGGTCCTCAAAGGTCAGAATGATCGGGCAGTCGTCGTAGGGGATCTCGCCCCCGATCTGCTCCCGGTCGATTTCCGTTTTCGTGCGCCCGGACACGCGGCAGACCTCGATGGCGCGGACCACGCGCTTGACGTTGTTCGGATGGATCCCCGCCGCGGCATCCGGGTCGAGCTCTTCGAGCACATGGTGCAGGGCTTCGTTTCCGTGTTCGGCGGCATAGGCGTAAAGCTCATCCCGCAGCGACTCGTCCTTCACGGTTTCGGTAAAGCCCGAAATCTTCATCAAGGAGTCGTGGTACATCCCGGTGCCGCCGCAGAGGATCGGGAGCCTGCCTCTTTTCGCGATGTCCGCGACCGCTTCCCCCGCGAGCCGCGCGTAATCGGCGGCGGAGAAATCCTCTTCCGGCTCCGCGATGTCGAGGAGCCAATGGGCGATCCCCGCGCGTTCATCCGGATCGGGCGTCGCCGTGCCGATGTCCATGCCGCGGTAAAGCTGCATGGAATCACAGGAGACGATCTCCCCGTCAAACAGGCGCGCCAGCCCGACCGCGAGCGCGGTCTTTCCGGACGCGGTCGGTCCGAGGACGGAGAGGGTCTTGATTTTTGTTTCAGTAGTCTTTTCCATGGGAATATTATACCACGGCACGGCGCCCCTGTCAACGCGCAATGTGCTGTGGGGGCGAAATTCGCCCCGAATTCACGAGAATTAACAATTCCCCGGTTGCATTCCCTGCCGCGCCGTGCTAAACTATGCGTGAAGTATATCCCCGCTTCACGCCGCATACACTCGCCCGGTCAATTCTCTCCGGGAGGGCTTGTGATGCCGGAACACGGACCGTTCGTTTCACGCGCGGCAAGGCTTTTCATCCGCTGGTTCTTGGTTTTCCTGCTCGGAGCCTTCGCCGGCGCGGCTCTGTCGCTCTGCGCGCGCGCTCCCCTTTCGGTCGGACGGCTCCCGTCCGATTTCCGCGGCGCGGTCCGCTTCTTCGGCACCGCCTGCCGCTCGAACGCGGTCTTGCTCGCCGCGGCGGCTCTGTTCATGCCATCCGCGCTGTGCCGTTCCGTTTTGGCGCTCGGCGTGTTGCATAAAGGCGCGGCGTTCGGCTGTTCGCTCGGCATGGCGTCGCGCGGACTGCTCGCCGTCTCCCACCCCGTCCCCGTATTTCTCATTTACTTCGCTTCGTGCCTTCTTATTCTCGCGCTCGCCTCGCTGACCGAGCGGCTCAGCGCCGCCGTATGCCGTCAGGCGAGCCGTCCCCGTCGCGTTCTCCGTCTTGCGGGCGCGTATCTCTGCCCGTGGGCGGTCTGCTCCGGCGGCGTCTTCGGGTTGACTTTACTCGGGACGTGCTTCCTTTGAGCGTGCCCCGTCCCCATCATTCTTTTGTGAAGGAGGCTTCCCATGCCGGACTTCAATCCAAACAATCCGCGCGAAAATCTGTCCCTCGACGAGATCGAAGAACAGGAACAGGCGGAAAAGAAAGCCAAAAAGGCGAAATTCAATATCTTCAACCGCGCCTTCCGGGACGGTCAGGGCGTATCGAAGGAAGAGATCGCCATATCCAAAAACCCGACCCTCGCGAATTTCTTCAAGCTCACGGGGCGCAAGATCAACCAGCTTCTCTCCCTCAACCTCATCATGATCGTCGGCAATTTCCCGATCTTCTTCTTCCTTCTGTCCATGACGGGGTATTTCTCGATCCACACGACCTCGCCGTATTACGCCGTCTGCGCGCCCCTGCGCGGCGCGATGCTTTTCCATCAGTCCCCCGCCACCGCCGCGCTCTGGACGCTCTACGGAAAGCAGGCAGAGGTCACGGTGCACACGACGGCGGACAAGGTCCTGCTCGCGATGACCCTGCTTCTTCTCGTGACCTTCGGACCCGTGCGCGTTGGCATTACCTACATCATGAGGAAAATGTTCTGCGGCGAGCCGATTTTCATGAAGGATTATTTCTTCTACGCCATCAAGCGGGACTGGAAGCGCGCCCTGCTAGTCGGCATTCTCGATCTCGGCGTGATCGGCATTCTGATCTATGACATCATTTTCTTCCGCATGAACTACAATCTGAGCATGCTGATGAGCGTGATGTTCTTCATGTCGTCGGGACTCTTGCTCCTCTACTTCTTCATACGGCCCTATCTCTATCTGATCCTCGTGACCTTCACGATCTCGGTGCCGAAGATGTACAAGAACTCGATTTACTTCACCGTCCTCGGACTGAAGCGCAACCTCATGCTCCTCCTCGGCGTCGCGGCGACCCTCTTGCTCGAATATCTGCTCCTGTCCGTCTATTTCCCGCTCGGCGTGATCGTCCCGTTCGTCATCCTGCCCTCGTTCCTCATGTTCATGGGTGTGTACGCCGCGTATCCCAAAATCAAGCAATACATGATCGACCCGTTCTACGAAACCTGAAATCAGGACGCACGACCGGGGCTTGTGCGCCGACTCCGACAAACGGAGGAGCGGCGGAAGCCCCGTTTTTTTGTTTTTACATATTCTTCCGGATCCGCTCGAAGGCTCCCTTCTCCAGCCGCGAAACCTGCGCCTGCGAGATCCCGATCTCCTCGGCGATCTCCATCTGCGTCTTTCCGGCGTAGAAGCGCTTCGTGATGATCTCGCGCTCCTTTGGGCTGAGCTTTGAGATCGCTTCCTTCAGCGCGATGTCCTCCAGCCAGAGCTCGTCGTCGGCGTCCGTGTCGCGGATCTGATCCATCACGCAGACGGAATCCCCGCCGTCGCTGTACACAGTATCGTAAAGGGAAACGGGCTCCGTGATCGCCTCGAGCGCCCTGCCGACGTCCTCCGGCTTCTCCCCGATGGCGGCGGCGATCTCCTCGAGTCCCACCTCGCCGTCGACCGAAAGCCTTTCCCGCGCGGCGAGAGCCCGATAGGCGAGATCGCGCACCGAACGGCTCACGCGGATGACGTTGTTGTCCCTGAGATACCGCCGGATCTCTCCTAAAATCATCGGGACGGCGTAGGTCGAAAATTCCACGTCGAGCTCCGTGTTGAAATTGTCCACCGCCTTGATGAGTCCGATGCATCCGACCTGGAACAGATCGTCCATGCACTCCCGGCGAGTCGAAAACCGCTGCAGCAGGCGAAGCACAAGGCGCAGGTTGCCTTCGATCAGGACGTCCCGCGCCGCGGCGTCGCCCGCGCGCGATTTTTTGAGAAGCTCCTTCATCTCCTGCGAGGTGAGCCGGGGCAGTCTTGCGGTGTTCACCCCGCAGATTTCAACTTTTCCGCCGTACATAAAAGCCCTCCGTTCGGTAATACCTTCGTGAGTATTGCCGGGGAGGGCGGGAAATTATGCGCGTTTCGTTCTGGCAAGTCCTGCCGCTTACTTTGTCTCCTGCTTCACGAGCGCGATGCTGAGCGTGCCGAGATCGCTTGCCGAATACCGCAGAGAGTTCGGCTGGTAGGCTTTCACGGCGGGGATGGAGAACATCGCCTTGTTTTCGAAGAGATCCTTCGCCGCGGCGAGAGCGGCGGCCTTGTTCGGGTATTTGATCCGGATTTCGGGACCGACGTGCTTTTCGATGAAGGCGGCGGTGCTTTCGCAGTCGTATCCGTCGAGGCAGAGTCCGCTTTTGACGTAGTAATTGCACGCGTTCGCCGTGCACTTCGGGACGTTTTGTCCGCTCTCGATCGTGTGGTTGTACAGGATGGTCGCGGTGTCTACGCAGAAATAGTCGTGGACGCGGAATCCGCCGCCGCCCGCGTAGATCGGGTCGTCCCACGTCACGTCGACGTGGTACCACTCGCCCTCAAGCTCGACGATGTTCCATTCGTGGGGCGCGCCGCTTCTCAGATCCGTGCCGTGGATGCGCGCGCACGGGATGCCGAGCCGCCCCGTGAGGACCTGCAGCGCCGCGGAATATCCGGAGCAGACCGCGTGATGGCGGACCAGACATCCGTACGCTCCGGTGCTCTCGGATTTCTCCACGCCCGGACCGTTCGAGATCACGAGCTCTGCCGCGCCCTTATCGTATTCCGTCTCGTCCACGAGCGTGTCGTGGCAGAACAGGAGCTTGTCATACGGGGTTTTCAGCTTCTCGGCGCGGTTCACGATCTTCTGAACAGCTTCATTGAAGCGCTCGATCCTCTCGTCAAGGATCTGCCCTTGTGAGCGAAAGGCGGGCTCGAGCCGGATCGTGGTGCCGTTCTGATCCGTTCTCTTCATGTATTTTGCGCTGCCGGTGAGCCAGAAAATCTCCGGGTGATCGGCGAGGACTTTTTTGAATACGTCGAACACCTCGCCGGAGCAGTCATAGGAAAAGATCAGGGCCTTCTCCCGCGCGGCGAGTCCCGCCTCGATCTCCTTGTACAGGTCGTGTTTTTCCGTGTTGTTGTCCGTCATAGACGCCTCCTTCAATTCGTTCGTTCTTCCGTTCTTTGCCTGAGTTCTCAAAGTCCCGTATAGCCGCCCGTCTCCGTGATTCGGCTTTGGACGGCCGTGGCGTCCGCTTGCTGTACGCACGTGCCGTTTTTGCGCGCGATCGCCGCGGCGATGCCCGCCGCCTCGCCCGTGGTCGAGCAGATGGGCATGATGCGGATCGACGCCTGGGCCTCGTGGGTCGCCGAAATGCAGCGCCCGCCGACGAGGAGGTTTTCGCACTCCTCCGCCTTCGGCGTGAGGGAGCGGTAGGGGATGGTGTACCAGGTGCCCTCGGCGAAATAATAATGGCTCGTGCCGGTCCCCTCCGGGTTGTGGATGTCGATGTCATAGTTTCCGGCGGCTATGGCATCCGGGAATTTCGTGCACGCGACGAGGTCCTCCCCCGTGAGCACATACGCGCCGTCGAGCATGCGGCTTTCCCGCACGCCGATGCTTGCCGCCGTTTCGATGAGCTTCGCGTTCTCAAGTCCCGGGATTTGATTCTCGCGGAAGAAATCGAGCAGTTCTCTGACCTGCCGCCTTGCCTCCGCCTCCGCGCGGGAGACGTCGAAGGGATCGACCGGATTCAGCTTCACCACCCGCGTCGTGTTGAAGTGGAGCACGCCGTCGATGGGATAATCGAACACGAGGATGTTCTCGCGCGGATTGGAGAAGCGTCCCGCCTCGAGCCATTCGCGGTGCAGGCGGCTCCACGTCTCACGGTTCGCGAAAAAGGTCTTTTTGTCGGCGTTCACCATGCGGAAGCACAGCGTCATCGGCTGGCAGAGATTGTCGCCCGGTCTGCCGAGCCTTGTGGACACGCCCGCCATGACGCAGAGATCGGCGTCCCCCGTCGCGTCGACGAACATGTCCGCGCAGAAGGTCAGCACGCCGGATTTCGTCGCGGCGTCGACCGAGACGATCCTTGCCCCTTCCTTCTTCACGCCGCAGAGCGTCGCGTGAAACAGGACCGTGACACCCGACTCCGCGGTTTTTTCGTCGAGGATGAGCTTCACGTCCTCGTCTAGGTACGAGCTGTCGCCGCGGATGCCGCCGCGCTCGCGCAGAGCGTCCACAAGCTCCCGCAGAAAGCCGCGGCTCAGCTCATGTCTGTGCCGCGCTCCGTTTTCGTCCGTCACCGTGGTGGTATAGGGCATGAAGGGGAAAATCAGATTCCCGGACAGCGCTCCGCCGAGCGATCCCGCCGCCTCGATGAGGAGCACCCGCTCGCCCATTCTCGCCGCCGCGACCGCCGCCGCGCAGCCGGTCAGGCCGCCGCCGACCACGATCACATCGTATTTGTTCTCACAAAGCATCTCATGCCTCCCGTTATGTTTGTTTGATGCCATTATAACAGAAAACCCCGGATATTGCAAGTATCCGGGGAAAAAGAGAAGTTCGAATCAATCGTTCAAAACGGGTTTCAGCGCGCGGGAGAGGATGCCGTTCATCTCGGCGATGGCGACGCCGTAGTTCACCATGGGAACGCCCGCCTCGGCACATCGCGCCATGCGGCTTTTCATTTCCCGCTCGTTCAGCATGCACCCGCCGCAATGAACGACGACGCTGTATTCCGAGAGATCGTCCGGGAACTCGCCGCCGGAGGTGAAGGAGAAGGACGGCTCGGCGTGGGAATAATTCCGGATCCACATGGGGAGCTTCACCGTGCCGATGTCTCCGCACTGCCGCCTGTGGGAGCATCCCTCGGCGATCAGCACGCGGTCCCCGTCCCCGAGGGAGCGCAGAGCCTCCGCGCCGCGCACGAGCGCGCCCAGCTCGCCCTTATACCGCGCGAACAGGATGGAGAACGAGGTGAGGGGCACGTCCTCTGGCACGAGCTTTGAGACCCGCGCGAACGCCTGCGAATCCGTGATGACGACGGCGGGCTTTTCACAGAGCGACGCCAGAGCGCCGGGGAGCTCCGTGTCCCGGACGCAGACGACCGCCGCGCCCGCCTCGAGCAGGTCGCGGATGACCTGCTGCTGGGGCAAAATCAACCGTCCCTTCGGCGCGGCGTCGTCGATGGGGATGACGAGCACGGCGCAGTCTCCCGGCTTCACGAGATCGGCGGCGACGTGCTTTTCGACCCGTCCCGCGGAGCCGAGCGCGGCGATTTTCGCCCGCAGCGCGTCGATCCCCTCTCCCGTGAGCGCGGAGACGGCGATCCCGTCTTCCACGGCTACGGATTCGACCACGAGATCGCTCTTGTTGTATGCGATCACATACGGGATGTTTCTCTCCCGGAAGACGGCGAGCAGGGCGCGGTCATCATCGCCGAGCCCGACGGACGCGTCGACCGTCAGCACGGCGACGTCAACGCCGCTCATGGCCTGTTTCGCCCGCTCGACGCGCAGGGAGCCGAGCTCGCCCTCGTCGTCGATGCCGGGGGTGTCGATCAGCACAACGGGACCGAGCGGCAAAAGCTCCATCGCCTTCTTGACGGGGTCGGTCGTCGTGCCCTTCACGGGGGAGACGACGGCGATCTTCTGGTTTGCGACGGCGTTCATCAGGCTCGATTTCCCGGCGTTGCGCATGCCGAAAAAGCCGATGTGAACACGCTCGCCGGACGGGGCCTCGTTCAGGGACGCGAGATTCTTTTCCATATGCCGATCCTTCCCTTTTCCGCTCAGAACGCCGAAGCGGCGGACGACGGGTCGAAGATGCGGTTCGCCTGTTCGTCGGTGAGCTCGATGCCGAAGACCTCGCGGTAGTACGCCCTGGTCTCCGCCGTGATGTCGATGTCGGCGAAGAGTTCGGGATAGACGGTCTTCGCCATCCAGAGCAGCGTCACGGGCGTGTCGACGCCGCAGGTGTAGCTGCGGTACATGCCGAGGGGCATTTTATAGACCTTGCCGTTCTTCACGGCGTCGACCTCGCTCCAGTCGTAGTTGCCCACGGTGTTATTGATGAGATCGGCAGGTTTTGCGGGGTTGAAGTTCGTGATGAGGATCTTCTGCGGGTTCCACGCGTAGATCTGTTCCATCGTCACGGCGGTGGAATTGTCCGTTTCCATTTCCGAGCCGACGTTGTACGCGCCGACCGCGTCCGCCCACCACTGACCGAAGAAATGCCTGCCGGAGGTGGTGATGGTCGTTTCGTTGTACTGGAAGAGGAAGAACACTTTCTCAGCAGTGTCCAGCGCGGCAACTCTGTCCTGAACGCGCTGATACACGTCCGCGCTGTAGGTCTTGACCTTTTCGGCGCGGTCCTTGTTCGCGGGGAAGATCTCGGAGAGCAGAAGGATCCAGTTGTTCAGGGTTTCGATGGCGTCGTAATCCCATTTGCCCGCGGCGACCGAGATGCCGGGGATGCCCGCGTTTTTGAGCTGTTCGCCGATCTGGGGCGTGCTGCCGTAGAAGACGACGTCGGGCTCGAGCTTCATGAGCTCTTCGATGTTGACGGTCGTGCCGTCGATGAAGTCCGTTTTCGCGTCAAGGATCTCCGGATAGAGCTCGGAGAGCAGGCTGTTTTTCGCGGCGGTCATGCTCGGGGGAGCCATTCCGACGATCTTTTCGGCGGAATCGAAGAACACGGCGAGCACGCTCACGAGGGGGTAGATGTCACAGACGACGATGCGGTTGATCTCTGCGGGCACCTCGACGACGTTGCCGCGTGGTCGGTGACGGTCACTTTGCCGTCGGTCTTTTCGGTTTTACCCGCGCACCCGGCAAACGCGCCCGAGAGCATGAGGACGGCGAGGAGTGCGGAAATGAGACGGAGGGAGGTTTTCATAAATCAAATTCCTTTCTGAACTTGTTGAAATCACGGATGAGGTCGGGAATATCCCGGCGGAACATACGCCCGGAAAAGCCCTCGTGCGGCAGCGGGACAAAGCGCGCCGTTTTCGGGACGATCGGGCGGTAGAGCGGATCGGCGATCACGGTTTCCGCGTTCTTGAGCAGGGGGGCGAGATCGTCCTCGTCAACCGCCATGGGGCAGCCGGACGCGGTGAGAAGCGGGTCGGTGTCGGTCGCGGAAACCGCGCGGGTGGGCACGCCGCTCTCAAGCGTCAGAGCGCGGGCGAGGGAGCATGCCGTCACGCCCTCGCCGATGACGACGCGGCGGGCGTCCGATTCTCCGATCCCGATCACGCGGCATTCTCCGTCATCCGCCGACTTGCGGAGCAGGGAAAAGAGTTCTTCGGCATACCGGTCGCCAACGGGCGTGCCGACGACGTACGGGGTGCCGAACCGCTCCTTCAGAACCTTTGCCGCGCCCATGCCCGCGCCGGACACGACGAGATTGACCGCCGCGGAGGCGCTTTTTTTGAGCTCGTCGAGGGACGAGCCCATCGCCCAGCGGGAGAGGACGGAAAAGCCGTTTGCCTCAAGCAGGTCCTTCATGGCGGCGTCGGCGCCGAGGACGGAAAAATCGAGCGGGGTCAGTCCGAGAAGATTGACGGGGATGCCCTTTTGAACTGTTCCTTGATTGTCCTGCACGGTCACAAACCGTTCAGCGACCGCGGCGAGCGCCGCTGACGCGCCCCAGACATAGGAGCGCATTCCGTTCGTGTCGAAGCCGAACGAGGGGATCCCCGTACGGTCTTCGATCTGCCGCGCGACCGCGGCGAAATCCACGCCGGTCATCATGGGAATCGGCGTTCCGGCGATCGCGACGAACGCGGGCTTCAGTTCCCGCGCGGCCTTCACGACGTCGCCGATCAGCTTTTCGTCGTCGCCGAGCATCGCCTCGACCTCCGTCAGGGCGGAAATAAAGACAAGGCTGTCGTGATCGTACCAGCGCGGCTCGTCGTGGGTATTGTAGGTGGAATTGCATCCGGAGGCGTCGTGCATGACGGTCATGCCGCCGAGCTCGAAGAGCGCCGACGCGACGCCGGAGGTGTCCCCCGCGTAGGTGGAGATGATCCTTGCAGTCTGCTTTACTGACATAAGCCGCACCCCCATCCCTTGATCCCGATGAGTCCCCGGGTGTCCTTTTCTTCAAGGAAGGCTTCGGTCATGAGCTCTGCCGTACGGATCACCGCGTCGAAGCCCCAAAGCCCGCCGTTTTCGACGACGTTCACAAAGTGCGGGGACGAGGTGAAGTAAGCGGCCTTCTGCCCGACGGCGAGCGTACGCGGATCGCCGTCCCGGGGCATGACGCGCATCGAGGGGTGCACCGTCGGCCAGATCATGAGCTGCGGCGCTTCGTGTTTCAGAGCTTCGAAATCCTCTTTTTCCTCCCCCGTGAAGGAGTCCGCGTAGATCCGCTTCACCCGGAAGCCATGCTTCAAAAGGAGCCGGGCAAGGCTCAGGGGACGGGAGAACGCCGTGTAATCGATCACGACGGGCACGTCGCCGATCACCCGCTTCGCCTCCCGCATCGCCGCCTCACATTCCGCTCTATTCTGTGACCAGTCGGGGACGGGAATGCCGAGCGCGGCACAGAGCTTTTCGTACTGCGCTTCGATCTCGTCCGCGTCGAAGCTGAACGGGAGGTGGAGATGCTTCATGCCGTGCTTTTCGGCGAGCATTTTCCCGGCGGGAATCGCGGCGGGCTGGGTTGTCAGCGCGAACGCGGCGCGGGCGAGCTCAAGGTATTCGGAAAAGGTTTTCGCCTGCTGGATTTCGGAGTGCCGGAAGCCGTTTTCACGGAGAAGAGCCGTGAAATCCCCTTCTTCGACGGCGAAATCCCCGCCGACGGAGAGGACGGTCTTCGGGTCGTGTTCCTTCGGATCGAGCAGGCTGTAAAGCTGACGCCGCATGAGCTGATCGGGCGTCAGACCGGATTTGCGCATGATGGGGTTCATATAGCAGTCCGTGAACCGCACGGAGGGAAAGCGTCTTCCGAGCTCCCCGTAGGCGAGCGTGAGATCGGTTCCCATGAAATGGTGGACGCAGCTCGTATAGACGAGCACGGCGGGCGGCAGGGACGGCAGTTTTTCGAGGATGTCCGTAACACCCTCGACGAGCAGATTTTCGAGATCGCCGTCAAGCACGTTGTTTTCGCGGACCGCCACGGTCGAAAAGCGCTCCGACGCGCCCATTTCCGCCGCGGTGAGCACCACGCCGCGCAGGCATCCCTGCGCGCAGACGAAGATCTCGTGCGCTTCGGGCACAAGCATGCCCGTGTGCGCGATGTTCCACGTTCCGCGTGCGGGAGCCGCGTATTCGAGCCCCGCGTCAAACGGCGCGGGGAAGGAAGCCTCCGATATGGGAAGGGGCTTTCCCTCTTTTTCGCCGAGCTTTCGGATCATATTCCCTCCTGTGCAGCTGCGATCACGGCGTCCGCGAGCGCGCGGTACTCAGCCGCGGTCTCGCTGTCCGGAAAAGCTTCGATCACGGTCTTCATGAGCTCTTCGGCGTCCGTCACCGTATCGCTGCGGCTGATCGAGCCGACGACGCGGGAGCCGATCTTCCCGGCGAGCGCGCCGACCTTTTCGTCCTCGTTTTTCACGTTCCGGCGGTTCAAAATCAGCCCGCCGAAGGTGGCGTAGCCGCGGTTTTTGAAACCGTCGACCGCCGCGGCGATGTTCTCGGCGGCGTGAAGCGACATGTTCTCCCCGGAGGTCACGACGAAGACCTGTTCCGCGTAGCCGGGTCGCATGGGCATGGTGAAGCCGCCGCACACGACGTCGCCAAGCACGTCGTAAAAGACGACGTCCGGCTGATAGACCTCGTACGCTCCTTTTTCGCGGAGCTTTTCGAGCGCGGCAATGATCCCTCTTCCGGCACATCCCGTACCCGGCGCGGGACCGCCCGCCTCGACGCAGATCACGTCCGCGTACCCCCAGCAGGTCATGTCCGAGAGCGAGAAATCGTTTCCCCTCTCCCGCACGAGATCGAGCACGGACGGCAGTTCCCGTCCGCCGCGCAGAAGAAGGGTGGAATCCGCCTTCGGGTCGCAGCCGATCTGCATAACGCTGAGGCCTCTTTCGCCCAGCGCCGCCGCGACGTTTGCCGCCGTGGTCGATTTCCCGATGCCGCCCTTTCCGTAGATCGCGATTCGTTTCATATCTGTTCTCCTTTGTCCGCGTCATCCGCGAGCCGGACCGGGAGGATCCCGCGGACCCTCGTCCCGTCCGCTTCAAACTCGCCGACGACCGTTTCGACGCCGAACGCCTCCCGGATGTGGTCCCGGGTGACGATGATGTCGGTTTCACCGAACAGGGCGCGCCCGTCTTTGCCGAGCAGAAGCGAACGGTCGGCGTGCTGCAGCGCGTGTTCGGGATAATGCGTATTGAAAATGACCGCCATGCCGCCCTTTGCGAGGGAGCGCAGCGTTTCGAGCACAATGAGCCGGTTTTTGAAATCGAGGTTCGATTCCGGCTCGTCCAAAATGAGAAGCTCCGGTTTCGCCGCGAGGGCGCGCGCGATGAGGACCATCTGCGCCTCTCCCCCGCTGAGCTCGTCGAACCGGCGTCCGAGCAGGGCGGAAATGCCGAGCTCTGCCGCGAGAGAACGCACGAAGCCGCGCTCCTCTTCTCCGGGGGAGGAGAAGACGCCGATCCGGCCCGTGCACCCGAGCAGGATCATGTCCTCGACGGCGAGGGAAACCGGATTGCCCCTTGCCTGCGGGACATAGGAGATCCGTCTCCAGAGCTGGCGGGACGGAATGCTTCCAAGCTCCGTGCCGTCGATGAGGGTGCGACCCGCGCTCCACGGCAGAAAGCCCGCCATACAGCGCAGCAGGGTCGTCTTCCCCGCCCCGTTGGGACCGAGAACGGCGACGAGCTGACCGGAGCTCACGGAAAAACTGAGCTCGGAAAGCACGGGCTTTCCTTTTTTGTACGCGAAGGACGCGTTTTCAACCGTCAGATTCACAGCCTCCACCCCTCCGTTCTGCGCATGAGATAAATGAAGAACGGCGCGCCGATGACGGCGGTCAGGATCGAGACCGGCAGATCGGACGCGGTCATGGACCGCGCGGCGGTATCAACAACCGTGAGGAAGCCCGCCCCAATGAAGACCGACGCCGGGAGCAGGGAGAGCTGGTTCGATCCCCATTTCATCCGGCAGATGTGGGGGACGAGCAGTCCGACCCACCCGACCTGTCCGCACATGGAGACGACGGACGCAGTCATGACGGCGGCGCATCCGATCACCGTGCCGCGCAGAAGCTTCAGATTGACCCCCGCGGCGCGCGCCTCGTCCTCGCTCAGCGGGAGCAGGTTCATCCGCCAGCGCAGAAGCAGGAGCACGGTGAGTCCGATCAGGATGGGCGGCGCGCCGAGCAGCAGCTCGCCGTACCCCGCGGAGCCGAGATTGCCCATCAGCCAATAGGTGATGGCGGGGAGCTCGGATTCGGTATCCGCCGTCAGCTTCGCCCACGAAACGAGGGCGTTGAACAGGGAGCCGATCATGATGCCCGCGAGCACCGTGCCGCTCAGTCCCCTTCCCGCTCTTCCGGAGCCCGTAAGGGTCGTGAGCAGGATCGCCAAAATGCCGAAGCCGAGCGCGAAGAGCTGGATGCCGACGAGCTTCATGCCGCAGAGCATTCCGAGCGCCGCGCCGAACGACGCGCCGGACGCCACGCCGAGAGTGTCGGGCGTTGCGAGGGGGTTTGAAAACAGGCTTTGGAACGAGCATCCTGCGGCGGAAAGCCCCGCTCCGGCGAGCATGGCGAGCAGGATGCGCGGGAGCCGCACATGCCACAGTGTCGATTCCACAAAGCCGGACGGCAGCGATCCCCCCGTCAGGTGCCCGACGACGGAATGCCACAGATCGGCGGGCGTGACGGAATACCGCCCGATCATGAGCGCGCACAGCCCCGCGATCACGGGGATGAACGGCAGGATGATCGCCGCGGGGCGGACGCGTCTTTTTTTCTTTTCGTTCATTCTTTTGAGATAACGCCGGAATAGGCGGTTTTAACGCTCACGCCGTCGAGGCGTCCGATTTTGCCGGAGAGCGCTGCGATTTTGTCCTGCGGGGCGTCCAGCGCGATGGAGATGATGCTCACGCCGCGCCTGCGGTACGGGATGCCCATTCTTCCGATGATATATTCGCCGGTTTCATGCAGAAGCGAATTCAGCGCTTCGACCGAGGCGGCGTTCTCGACGATGATGCTCATGACGGCGACTCTGGTTTCCATGTTGACCTCCGAACAAAAAACTGCCGTGCTCTCACTGAAAGCACGGCAGCGCGAAAACTCCGGTATGACCGGGATATCACCTGTGTCCGCCGCCTTTCAGTCAGAACGTATCTTTCTGTCAGGCCCCGCGGCGATGTGCCGCGGCGACGGTGATAGTATAACCCGCTTTTTCAAAAAAGTCAATGGATGAATTGTGAATTTCGATCCGCGAAGAAGTTGTCGCGGGGAGGCGCGCCGTCAGTCGATTTTGATCTCGGCGTGACACTCGGCGGAGGCATAAATGCCGTCGAGCATTTTCTGAACCACGAGCGCGTCTTCGATCGGGGAGATCGGAGTCTTGCCCTCGTCCAGGCAGGAGAAGAAGTGACGGATCTCCTCCTCGTAGAAGTCGTTGCCCTTGACTTCGATCTTTTCGTTCGTCAGCTTGCCGTTTTCGTCCACGCCGTACACCGTGAGGGGATCGAAGGAGCAGCCGGCCTTCGTGCCGTAGAGCTTCGAATAGAATTCCTCCGCGCCGTTGATGGTCCACGACGCTTCGGCGATCATGGCCTTGCCGTCCTCGAAGCGGAAGAAGACCGCGGCGGAGTCCTCCACGTTGAAGATCGGGGGTTCCGGACGGTCTGCAAGACCCTCGCCCCAGGTAAAGGACGCCTCGGAATTGTTTCTTCCGATGCGGTAGGACGTTTCCGCGGAGACGGAAACCGGCTTCGGTTTGCCCATCAGATACCACGTGCGGTCAATGGCGTGCACGCCGATGTCAAGGACGGGACCGCCGCCCGCGATCTCCTTGTTGGTGAACCAGCCGCCGGGCACGCCGCGCCGTCTGACGTACGCGGTCTTCGCGAGGTAGATATCCCCGAAAACGCCCGCGTCGCGCAGTTCGATGAATTTCTGCTGTTCCGCCCCGTAGCGGGTGCAGACCGCGAGCATGAACGTGACGCCCGCCTTCTTCACGGCGTCCGCCATCGCCTTGCCCTGCTCGAGATTCGCGGCAAGGGGCTTTTCGCAGAGCACGTGCTTGCCCGCGTTCGCCGCCGCGATGGTAACGGGCGCGTGCGCCGCGGTCCACGTGCAGCAGTCGATGACCTCGACCTCGGGTTCATTCGCGAGCAGCTCCTCCACGGAGGCGTAATAATGGGGAATGCCGTACTTTTCGGCGGCGTTTTTCGCCCGCTCGATCACAATGTCCGCGACCGCGACGAGCTCAACCTTGTCCTTCATTCTCTCGTAGGACGGGAAATGCGCGTATCCCGCGATGCTCCCGCAGCCCACGACGGCAACCTTCCATTTTTTCATGATGGTGATCCTTTCCTGTTGTCTTCGGGCTTGCCCGAGATTACGTCTTTTAGTATAGCGGAATCGCGCCGGAAAATCAAGAGCGGACGGGAATTTTTCGGGCGTATTTTGCCGCGCGCGGGAAGTTTTTGCGCGCCGACTCAGCCCCGCGCCGCACTCGGACGCAAATTACCAGATTTTTTGCATGGCAATTCGGTGCGCGCGGGATTATAATGATGGTAACAGAAATCAGCACATTCGGAGAACGGTATGGAACTCATTGTCATCAGCGATTCGCAGATCAAGCTCATGCTTTCCGGGAGCGATATGGCGCCCTATTCCGGCACGGCGGGGGAGATCGTGCGCCAGATCCTGCGCGACGCACAGCGGCTCCCGGGCATCGGGCAGCTCGACGGGCGCGTTTTTGTCGAATACTATCCGTCGAAGGGGGGAGGCTGCGAGATGTTCGTCACGCGGCTGTGCGCGCCGCATTCCGTCGGCACGGGCGGGGGATGCGAGCTTGTTCTGAAGCCGGAGCGGGAAGGACCTGCACGCGGACGAAAAACGGTTTATTCCTTCCCGGCGATGGCCGATCTGCTCGCCTGCTGCGCCGCCCTTCTGCGGCTGCCCTACGCGGGGGAGA
This sequence comes from Clostridia bacterium, assembly GCA_017540175.1. Taxonomy (GTDB): domain Bacteria; phylum Bacillota; class Clostridia; order Oscillospirales; family CAG-272; genus UMGS1696. The sequence continues at coordinate 67,267 of JAFYBN010000125.1, forward strand.
GCGCCGCCTATTATGATCCCGTGAAAAAGACGTATTACCTCACCCTGGACGCGCCGACCTCCGTTGCCGCGGAACACCTCGGCTCGCTCTGCCCCTCGGACGCGCTTTACTACATAAACGAGCACTGCGACGTGGTCTGCGCGGAAAACGCCGCAGGGAAGCTGGGCGTTCTGGCGTAATCACAGTTTATTCATAAATTTCGGTTGAACTTTCCGCGCGGGCGTGATATGATGGTTTCGACATCAACAATCGGAGCGCTCTGAATATGGCAGACATTGAATATCCCCGCGTCGTGAGCGAACGGTCGCCGCGCGAGTGGATCCCGGGCTGTCCCGTACAGGTGAAGAAACTGCGCCTCACGCGCGAATCCGCCGAAAGCGGACTTTCCCTCACCGTTTTTACGACCTCCTGCGGCGATTTCGGGGTCGAATCCGTCACGCTCGACCTCTCCTACCAAAACGAACGCCGGGAACACCTCGGCACGGACGAGGGCGTCACGGTGAAGCCCGGGGAATCCGCGCCTGTTCCCGTTTCGTATGAGAAAGCTGCCCATCCATACGCCGTCGTGCGCGCGGTCAAGCTCTCGTCGGGCGAACTGTGGGAGAATCCGGACAAGGATCCGGGCAAACCCCTGCCCGATCAAAAGGTTTGGTGGCAGACCGACCCGCTCACCGAAACCGCCCGCCGGGTGTGCGAGGGTGTCGTGGAGCCGCGGTTCGTTCCGGACGAGCCGGACGGCCTCGACGGCGCGTGGCGCTGCGCGTGCGGTCAGGTCAATCTCGCGTCCGCCGGAAAATGCGGCGCGTGCGGCTGCGCGAAAAGCTGGCTTGACACCCACCTCGACCGCGCGTATCTCGAAAAACGCCGCGCGGAATTCGAAGAGCATGCCGGCAAACAGCACCAGCGCAAAAAAACAAAAGCCGGCATCTCGCTCGGCGACCGCGCAAAGGCGATCCTGATCGCAGCGTCCGCCGCCGCGCTCGTCGCTTTGATCATCCTGACCGTCAGCGTCATCATCCCCGCAGTCCGCTATGCCCGCGCGGACGCGCTCGCCGAAGAGGGAGAGTTCGATCGTGCGATCGGCATTTTCACCGATCTCGGCTCGTACAAGGATTCCGAGAAACGGCTTGCCGACGTGATATATCGAAAAGCACAGGCCATCACGGGGCTCGAAAAAGTCAACATGACGACGCATGAGAAGTCCCCGTGGTTCCTCATCACCGAGGACGGCGTGCTCTCGTTCCGCAAGGACGACTACGAAAAGGCGAACAAGAACGCGCCGCTGAGATGGCAGAACTTCATCGTGCCCGACATGGTGGACGGCGTCATCGTCCGCGAGCTCGACCGGAACTTCTTTATGAACTGCAAGGACTTGACGTCCGTCACCCTGACGGACTGCCTCGAAGTTCTCGGCGAGCAGACCTTCTATAACTGCGAAGCCCTCACCGCGGTGAGCTTCGGCAAAAACGTCCGCGTGATCGGTCCGCGCGCGTTCGTGAACTGCAACGCGCTCGAGACGCTCACGATCCCCGACACGGTCGAATCCCTAGGCTTCCGCGCGTTCAACAACTGCCTGAACCTGAAAAAGGTCGTGCTCGGCAAGGGGATCACCCGCGTTGAAGAATACACGTTCAGCCGCTGCGCGAGCCTCAAAAGCGTGACCTTTTCTTCCCCGCCCTCCGACATCGTCGGAAATGCCTTCTCCGACTGCGAATCCCTCGAGACGATCTACTGCCGCTTCGGGGAAAGCGAATGGGACCCGACCTTCCCGGAAGCGGGCGAGGCGGATCCCCTCGGCGGCGCGGCGCTGAATTTCGACAACTGAAAGCAAAAACAGGCTGATCCTCAACCGGGGTTCAGCCTGTTTTATTCGAGTTCTCGTTCGAAATAATACTTCTTCGAATGCGTGCAGACGCTTTCCACGATGCCGATGCAGATATACATGGAAAGCAGCGAGGACGGCCCGTAGGAGAGGAAGGGGCAGGTGATGCCCACCACGGGCAGCATCGCCAGACACATGCCCACGTTTTCCGTCGCCTGCACAAGGATCATGCCGGCGATGCCGATGCAGATGTAGGACGCGTAATTCTTGCGCGTGCTCCGCGCGATCCATAGGATCCGAAGGACGAGCGTCACGAGCAGCGCGAGATACAGAAAGGTTCCGAGAAAGCCGAATTTCTCCGCGAGCACCGCGAAGATGAAATCCGAATAGCCCGCCTTGAACAGCGAAAAATACTTTGTCCCGCCGGAAAAGCCCGCGCCGCGGAAGCCGCCGGCTATGATGCACTCGCGGCTCGCGATCGCCTGCATACCTGCGTCCAGCGGATCGAGATCGGGATTGAAGCCGAACAGCACGCGGTTCTGCTGCCTGACCGTGAGGCGGTTCCAGAGCCATGGGAACACGAGCACCCCGGCACCGAGCGCCCCCGCGAAATACCAGAGCGAAAGCCCCGCCCCGAAAATCATCACGGTGAGGATGCCGATGTACACGAGCGCCATGCCGTCATCCCCCTGCCAGAGGATGAGCCCGACGTAAAGCCCCGCGTGGACCGCCAGCTGCAGCACGGACAGGGGATGGTTCAGCTTGTCCTTCACCCGGTCGAGGTGCATGGCAAAGGATATGATCATGAGAATCTTGACGAATTCCGCCGGCTGGATCGAAATATTGCCGATGGAGATCCAGTTCTCGTTGCCCATGTGCCCCGAGCCGAAGATCTTGACGGCGATGACCATCGCGATGGAAAGCGGAATGAGGAACCACCGCAGCTTTTTGAACAGCGCGTCGTAATCGAGGAAGGTCATCACGAGCATCGCGACGATGCCTGCGGCGGACGCGAGCAGCTGTACGCGCACGTACCAGTCGCCCACGCCCTCCGCGTACGCGTCCGTCTGAGATTTGAGGACGACGATGCTCATCGCGTTCATGGCGAAGACGCAGAGAAGGACGACCGGATCGATGCGTTTCAGCTTTTCGAGATTGGTGATCGAATACTCTTTCAAGCCGTCCTCCTTTCACGCTGATGATGGATTCGGATCAATAGGCAATGCCCCAGTAGACCATGTGCTTCGCCGGTTTGCCGCAGCAGACGCACACGTCGGAAATATGCTTCTGTTCGAACGGGATGCAGCGGGAACCGACGCCGGTCAATTCCTTGACCTTATCCTCGCATTCCTCCTCGCCGCACCACATGGCGCGGATGAAGCTGTCGCCGTGCTCAGCGAGCGTCTCTTTGATCTCGTCGAGGCTCGCGCAGTCGAAGGTCCGTCTCTCGCGGTTCTCGAGCGCCTTCTGATACATGCCGTCGCGGATCTCGGTCATCTTTTCGGCGAGAACCGCTTCAATCTCGTCGAGCTTCACGACCGTCTTTTCCATATTGTACCGGGTGACGAGGACGCACTGACCCGCTTCGATGTCGCGCGGACCGAGCTCCACGCGGACGGGAACGCCCTTCATTTCGTATTCGGCGAATTTCCAGCCGGGGCTGTTGTCGGTGTCGTCCAGCTTGACGCGGTAACCGGCGGCGCGGATGCGGTCGGTCAGGGCGCGGTTCGCCTCGAGGACGCCCTCCTTATGCATGGCTGCGGGAACGACGACCACCTGGATCGGCGCGACGGCGGGCGGCAGAACGAGGCCGTTGTCGTCGCCGTGGGTCATGATGATACCGCCGATCATGCGGGTCGTGACGCCCCAGGAGGTCTGGTGCGGGTAGCGGAGCTGGTTCGTCTGGTCGGCGTACTGGATGTCGAACGCGCGCGCGAAGCCGTCGCCGAAGTAGTGGGACGTGCCCGCCTGCAGCGCTTTGCCGTCGTGCATCATCGCCTCGATGCAGTAGGTGTCCTCCGCGCCGGCGAATTTATCGGACGGGGTCTTCGCGCCCTTGATGACCGGGATGGCGAGATCCTTTTCGTGGAAGTCGGCGTAGACGTTCAGCATCTGCACGGTTTCAGCCCTTGCCTCTTCCTCGGTGGCGTGCATGGTGTGGCCTTCCTGCCAGAGGAATTCGCGGCTGCGGAGGAAGGGACGGGTGGTCTTTTCCCAGCGCACCACGGAACACCACTGGTTATAGAGCTTCGGCAGATCGCGCCAGGAACGGATGATGTTCGCGTAATGCTCGCAGAACAGCGTTTCGGACGTCGGGCGGACGCAGAGGCGCTCGGGAAGCTCCTCGCTGCCGCCGTGCGTGACCCACGCCACCTCGGGAGCGAAGCCTTCGACGTGATCCTTTTCCTTCTGCAGGAGGGATTCGGGGATGAACAGGGGCATATAGACGTTCTCATGCCCGAGCTCCTTGAAGCGCGTGTCGAGGATCTTCTGAATGTTCTCCCAGATGGCGTAGCCGTAGGGACGGATGATCATGCAGCCCTTGACGCTCGAATAATCGATGAGGTCGGCTTTTTTGCAGATATCCGTGTACCATTTCGCGAAATCCACGTCCATCGACGTGATGTCCTGAACCAGTTTCTTGTCGTTTTTCATGACCCTGTCCTTTTTATTTTGAATTTGAGAATCGATGTCTGTTCCGGATGAGCCGCGGCCTCAGAGCTTGGTGAGCCGCGCGTAGGTCGCCATGAGCTTTTTCGTGCCGACCTTTTCGAAGGCGATCTCATAGAGGGTGTCCCCGCCCATCGGTCTGACCGTGAGCACCACGCCGATGCCGAAGGTGACGTGCCGCACGGTGTCGCCGGCCTTGAGCAGGAGCTGTTCGGAGTTCTTCATGCTGCCGAGCGCGGGCGAGACCTTCGAGGTTTCCTGCACGAAGCGGTTGATGGGCTTCTGCTTCACCGGGCGCTGGCGAAGCGCGCGCAGCTCCGCGTCGTCCGGGAGGGCGTCTTCCTTGTCGCAGAGCTCGTCCGGGATCTCGGCGGCGAAGCGGGAGATGGGATTGGAGCCCGTGCGCCCGTTCAGCATGCGGTCGTGAACATGGGTGATATAGACCTGCTTTTTCGCTCTTGTGATCGCGACGTAGGCAAGCCGGCGCTCCTCCTCGATTTCCTCCGGCACGAGCACCGTCTGAAAGCTCGGGAAGATGTTCTCCTCCATGCCGGGCAGAAAGACCACGGGGAATTCGAGGCCCTTCGCCGAATGGATGGTCATCAGCACGACGGCGTTTGCCGTCTCGTCGTAGCGGTCGACATCCGACACGAGCGCGACGTCCTCGAGGAATCCGACGAGGGTGGGCTCGTCCGCGGTCTCCTCATAGGACTTCGCGGCGGAAACAAGCTCGCCGAGGTTGCTCATTCTCTCGTCGCGCTCGGCGCGGTCGGGCATTTCCGCGAGCATTTTGTTGTATCCGGATTCCTCCGCCACGAGCTCGATCAGATCGGAAACGGAAAGGGTCTCCGACATTTCGCGGAAGTGATCCATCATATAGACGAAGCTCACCATCTGGTTCGCGGTCGCGGACGAGATCGCGCTGTACCGCTTGGCGCGGCGCAGGAATTCGAGCAGGGGACAGCCCTCCTCATAGGCGAGCGCCTCCGCGACCTGCACGGATTTCTCGCCGATGCCGCGGCGGGGCATGTTGATGATGCGTCTCAGGCGCAGATCGTCGTTCGGGTTGTTGATGAGGGCGAGGTAGGCGATGATGTCCTTGACCTCCATCCGCTCGAAGAAGCGCATTCCGCCGAGCATCCGGTAGGGGATGGAGCTTTTCGCGAACGCCTGCTCGATGGAGCGGGACTGGCTGTTCATGCGGTAGAGCACCGCGTAATCGCGGTACGAGCCGCCCTGTGCGACGCCCTTCTGAACGATATCCGCGATGAAGCGCGCCTCGTCGTTCTGGTTGCCGAGATGGCGGATGACGATGGGGCTTCCCTGCTCTCCCGCCGTCCAGAGGGTCTTGCCGAGGCGGCCCTCGTTGTGGGAAATCACCTCGTTCGCCGCCGCGAGAATGGTCTTCGTCGAGCGGTAGTTTTCCTCCAGCCGGATGACGACGGTGTTCTCGTAATTCTTATCGAAATTGAGGATGTTCTCGATGACCGCGCCGCGGAATTTGTAAATCGACTGGTCGTCGTCGCCGACCACCATGATGTTCTTCTGTTTCGCCGAAAGCAGGAGCGTGAGTTCGAGCTGGGCGAAGTTCGTGTCCTGATACTCGTCGACGAGGATATAGCGGAACCGGTTCTGCAGAAGCGCGCGGACGTCGTCGCACTCCCGCATGAGCCGCACGGTCTGCATGATGATGTCGTCGAAGTCGAGCAGGTTCTGCGCCTTGAGCTTTTCGGCGTACAGGGCATAAATCTGCGCGATCTGGCGGTATTTCACGTCGCCGCCCGCTTTTGAGAGGTATTCCTCCGGTCCGATCAGCTTGTCCTTCGCGCGGCTGATCGCGGTCTGGACGGTCTTCACGGGGAGCATTTTATCGTCGATGCCGAGCTGCTTCATGCACAGCACGACCTGTTTTTTCGCGTCGTCCGTGTCGCAGATGGTGAAGCTGCGGTCGTAGCCGATCTGGTCGCAGTACCGCCGCAATATCTGCACGCAGACAGAGTGGAAGGTCCCGGCGCGGATTTCGGAAACCTCTTCGCTGTCCTCGCCGAAGATCGCCGCGATGCGGGACTTGATCTCCCGCGCAGCCTTGTTCGTGAAGGTGATCGCCATGACCTGCCACGGAGCGGGCGGATTTACGGCAAAGCGGGTCAGGTATTCCCCGAGCGCCTCCCGGTCGAGCTCCAGCGCCGCCTTCATTTCTTCGACGTCTTCCTCCGTCGCGCCGGTCGGCACGAGCTGTGCGTGTACGGCGTCGCCGTAGCGGATGATATGCGCGAGACGGTTGACGAGAACAGTGGTTTTGCCGCTCCCCGCGCCCGCGAGGACAAGCAGCGGACCGTTCACCTGATAGATCGCTTCCCGCTGTTTTTCATTCAGTTTTTCGTAATATCTGTCAAACAGGGCGCGTTTCGCCTCAAGGTACGCGCGTCTGACCTGTTCATCCGGCATGAAATCACGCTCTCCTTCTCAAAGTGATGCGGGGGTGAGGCCCCGAAGGAATAATTCGCTGATGATATTATACCACATTTCACCACAAGATGCAAGAGTCCCCCGGCGGACAATTTCACCGAAAAAAACCCCGATTCTGCGGCGCAAACCGGGGCTTTGTTCACGAAATAGTCATAGATATCTGCTATAATTGCGATAATAAAACAGATTCTGACAACGGAGGCATCTCATGGAAACGCTCGCCCTGAATCTCTCCGTCCCGGAAAAAGATGAATTTGACGTCATCGTCTGCGGCGGCGGCGTTGCCGGGTGCGCCGCGGCTCTGGAAGCGGCAAGAAGGGGCAGAAAAACGCTCCTGCTCGAAAAGAGCTGCATGCTCGGGGGTCTTGCCACGCTCGGACTCGTGAACTATTTCGTCCCGATGTGCAACCGCAGGGGCAAGCTGATCTGCCGCGGCATGGCGGAGGAATTTCTGAAGCTCGCGATCTCGATCGGGTACAATACCCTCCCGAAGGAATGGAAGAACGGCGAACCGAAATACGGCGCGTCCAATCCCTGCCATTCGGAATTCGACCCGAACCTCTTCGCCATGCAGCTTGCGGAGCTACTCGACAAGGCGGGGGTGACGATCTTATTCGACGTCGGCGCGCTCATGCCGGTGATGGACGGTCCTCTCTGCCGCGGCATCGTCGTGTCCGGCAAGAACGGGCTGTTTTACCATCCCGCGCGCGTCGTGATCGACGCCACCGGGGACGCCGAAATCATGGCGAAAGCAGGCGTTCCCGTCGCGGACGGCGCGAACTTCTTCAGTTATTTCCCGCGCGAGATCACCTTCACCTCCTGCGCCGACGCGCTCTCGAGCGGTGAGATCCGACGCGCCCTGCGCGTCTTCCCCGGCGGCGAGGCAAATCTCTACGGCGGCGGGCACCCGGAAGGCATGCCCCTCTTCTATGGAGCGGACCCCGCCGTCACGACCGATTACCTCTTAAAGAACCAGAAGCTGATCCTCGAGCGCCGCCGCGCCGACCCGGACGCGAAGGACAAGCTGTTCGCCTCGATTCCCGGCATGCCGCAGTTTCGCACCGTGCGCCGCATCGTGGGGGACTTCACCCTTTCGGAGCACCACGCCTTCTGTCATTTTGAGGATTCCGTCGCGGCGATCAACGATTTCGACCGGAAGGACCTCCTGTACGAGATCCCGCTCCGCTGTCTCACGAGAAGGGGCTTTGACAACCTCATCGCCGCGGGACGCTGCATATCCGCCGAAGGATACGCGTGGGACGTCGTGCGCGTGATCCCGCCCGCCATCCTCACGGGGCAGGCGGCCGCCGTCTGCGCGTGCCGCGCCATGGATGAAAGCCGCCCCGTCGCGGACATCGACGTCAAGGCGGCGCAGAACCGCATCGTGCTGAACAAAGCATACGTTCACTTCCCGGACGAGCTCGTTCCGAGAAGCATCACCCCCACGTGGCTCGAAGCCTGACACAAGGAGGACGACATGAGAAAAAGCATTTTCGAAGGGACCGCCGCGGGCGTGTTCATCGGGATCGGCGGGGCGGTCTTCCTCGCGTGCGACAACCGGTACCTCGGCGCGGTCTTCTTCACCGTCGCGCTCCTTTCGATCTGCCTGACCGCGCAGCAGCTCTACACGGGCAAGGTCGGCATGATCGTCGTTTCGCACACAAAGGCGGATTTCGTCTCCCTCTTCGGATGCCTGCTCGGCAACGCCCTCGGGACTCAGCTCTGCGCGCTGTGCGTGTGGATCGGCGTGCCCTCCCTGAAGGACGCCGCCCGGACGCTCGTCGACAAAAAGCTCGGGATGTGCGCGCCCTACGATCCGCGCGTGCTCTTCGCCGGGATCCTCTGCGGCATCCTCATGTACACGGCGGTGTGGGTCTACAAGCAGAAAAACACGGTCGTCGGCATCCTCTTCTGCGTCCCGGTGTTCATTCTCGCGGGATTCGAGCACTCCATCGCGGACATGTTCTACTTCTTCTGCGCGCAGGAGTACTCCCTTTCCGGTCTGTGCTTCATCGTCATGGTGGTGCTCGGCAATTCCCTCGGCGGGATGCTGATCCCCGTGCTCTCGAAGCTCGCGGGAGAGGGGAAGAAATAAAGTACATTTACAGCGACAGCGCGCGGCTTTTCGCCGCGCGCTGTTTTTGTTTGATTCCGTTTGACGGGTCGTCTCAGTCCCCGAAGATCGAAAGGGTCGGGAGCGCGCCGTCCGATGTGTTCCAGATACCGTCGAAGTCGAAGCCCTCGAAGGTGCAGTCGGGATCAACTCTCAGATCGTAGCAGGAATACGAGCCGTATTTGACGTGATGCGCGGCGCAGAAATCCATAAAATCGCCGTCCGGGAAGCCTGCTTCGATCAGCCACCGCAGCTCGCGGTATTCGCGCGTCTTTGTACCCGGGTCGAGCATCAAGAAGACACCGTCCTCCGTATCCTCGAGATAGAGATTGCGCACGGCTTCTTCGTCCAGCTTGAGGGCGTCCGTCGTGCAGTAGAAGGCGCAGAATTTTTCCGCCTGCCAGCCGGCGCCGTCCAGATGGATCGACGTGTCGCCGCCGGAGCCGGCAAATTCCTTCTCTGCTTCGAAAAAGGCATCGACGCGAGTCGGGAAACCCTTCTTCTCCCAATCGGCGGAGTCCTCCCAAATCTGCGTGAGTTTGTCGACGGTTTCGTTGTAATGATCCGGATAAATATAGGGGTTTACGCCTGCTTCGACCGTTCCGGAAGCTCTCTCAAGCGGCCAAAGGCGAATATAGATCCCCATGAACGCGTCTTCCGACAGGATCTTCGGCACCTCGTTCTCGACGATCGCCGCAACGCCCGCATCGCCGCACGCGGAGTCGATCGATCCGGCGAAATACGAGGTCACGCACGCGGACGCGAGACCCGTCACACCGCCGACCGCAGCTTTTTCGCTGTACCCGCTCACCGTGATATCCGCGGCGGATACGCAGCTGTCCGTCAGATAGGTCCCGCCCGAGACGCCGCCGACGGAGACGCTTCGGACGCCGTCCTCCGGGATCGTCACGTCCACGGTCGTATTCTTCACATAGCATCCGAGCGTGAATTCGGCGTACCCGGCGACCGCGCCGACGAAATACCCGCCGGAGAAGCTCTCCTGCGCATTCCCGCCCGCCGTCATGAACGCGGCGCGGATCGAGCTGTCTTCTATTCCGAGACACTTGATGATGCCGCTTTTGCTCCATTCCTCGTAGAGATAGCCCTCTCCGAAATAGGTCACCTCCTCCGCGTGCCCGTCGATGATCCCGTCGCCGTCGACGTCCAGCCCGTTTTCGGGAGTGCCTCCCGGCAGGATGAGCAGTCTTGTCTTTTCCACTTCGCCGCGCACGTTGGTTTTGCAGCACCCGAAGAGACCGACCGCCGCGGTATTCTCCGCGTCGATCACAAGACCGCGGATGACGTGTCCGTTTCCGTCGAACATTCCGGTAAAGGGTTCGCGCGCCGTTCCGATGGGCGTCCAGCCCCCCGCAAACGCGCCGCCTTCTTCAAAATCCGCGGCGTCGAACGTCACGTCCTCCATCAGGATATACCTGCCCGTCAGATCATTGCGCACCGCGTCGAGATCGGCCGCCGTGTAAACGCCGACCCAGCCATCGGGCACCTCCGTGAGCCGCTCCGCTGTCTTGAGGGATTCCACGTTCAGAAAGCTCCTCACGATCGGCGCGGCGGCGACGGCGGCTCCGAGCAGGGCAACGACCGCGGCAACCGCGATCACCGCCGTCCAGCGGGAATTTCTTCTGCGCTTGACTTCTCCGCTCTTCCCTTCAAGAAGCGCGCCGACCCGCGCGTCAAGCTCCGCGGGACAGCTCGCTCCCGTCTCCGCGGCGGCAGGCTCGATATACTTCTCAGACGCCGCCCGAAGCTCGTTATCAAAATTCTTCATCTTTTCCGTACCATTCCTTTCCGTGTTCTTTGAGCCATGATTTTGCCCGAGACAGTCTGGTGCGCACCGTTCCTCTCTCAAGTCCCAGAAGCGCCGCGATCTCGCCCGTGCCGTAATCAAAACGCACCCGCAGCAGCAGCACGTCCCGATAGGACGGCGGCATGATCCCGATCAGCGCGAGCAGGCGGCCTGCGCCGTCGTTCGCCGCGGCGATATCCTCCGGGCTCAGGCGGGAGAGCGGGTCCGTCGGAAGTTCTTCGACGGGCAGGGGGCGTTTTTGATTCTCACGGTAAAGGTCGATCGCAGTGTTTCTGACATAGATAACCGCAAGCGCGACCGAATCGTTACATCCAAGCCCGGAAAACTTGCTCTCGTTTTTTACGATGCGCTCCATCGCGTCCATGACGGCGTCCTCCGCGTCCGGGCGGTTGCGCAGGATGCGGCAGGCCTCGCGGTACATGGCGTCCTTCGCCTCTGCCCACACGCGCGCGGCAGGGCGTTCTTCATCTGTCATAATCTTCACCTCCCATGTCTTTATAACCGCCTGGAGGGGTAAAACGTTACATGAAAACTCGAATTTTCTGAAAAAAAGTTTTTGCACGACAAGTATAGCATATATTTTGTGGAAATGCAAGACAAAGACATGACGGCTTGAGAGAATCTCCGTTGGGAAATACCCTGCGGGGTGCGGGGAGTTTGCTGAAACCGCATGTTCTTGGATGGAGTCTGTTGAAACCGCCTGATATTTTTGTAAACAAACGCTTCGCGTTTGAGAATTACGGATTCGAAATTGTCCTACGCGGACGGCGGCACGGAGGGGCAGCTCAGGCCGCAGCCCCTCTGTGCGGGTCCCCTTGGCCATTACATCTGTGCTTCTATCATCACCGAAGCGGCTCCGACGGTGAAGCTTCACTCCTCTCCCTTATTCAGTGGTACTTGTCGGCGAACAGCAAGTGTCAAGGTGACTGGACTTGAACAGATTCAGCGCGAACTAAATACTCTGCAGCCGAAACCTTGGCAATTCGCACTCGCGCGAATTGCCTTGTGCGCTCATAAACGCGCATTACACGGGCGCGTTCAGATGCAGCGGTGTCGCTGCACAGCCTCGTGCACATGGGGCAGCTATATTCTGCTGAGCTTGTTAGCTTTTCAGCAGATTTCTGCAAACTAACATCCGCGAAGATACATGTCGACATCCGCTGACTGCCAAACGCGCCCTGTAATCAAACGCGCTCGTCTTTACGAACAGTTTCAGCTTCAGGTAACACTCCGCGCAGAAACGCGTCACTTTACAGCACAGCATCCTATTCTCGCGACAGCAAACTTAAAGATTCGTCGAACATAACCGCGGCTCCGCAGGATTCCTAACCCGCGTTCGCTGAACGACCAGAGAAGACAGCACCTTGCGTCGCGCTGAAACGCTGACTAGTTCAGCAGACAACCGAAAACTCCAATTCGCAAGGACGCACGTCGACTTCCGCTGACAGCCATCGCGCCGAGTAATTCGCGAATTTGGATCGCGGCAATTCGCGTGAGCGCGAATTGCAACGTTTCAGCTGACGATTCGAGAGCCGCAGTCGCTGTGAGTTTTGGCTGATAACTGCCGCTGACGAGTCGGAGCCGCTGAAAAGGTGAGAGGAGCACAGATGTAATGGCCAATGGGCCCCGCACGGGGGGACCTGCGGCCTGAGCTGGTCCCCCCGTGCCGCCGTCCGCGTAGGACAATTTCAAA